>JAJEDY010000021.1 GCA_022821275.1 Candidatus Latescibacterota bacterium
CGCTATATCTGGTGCAGCAAATCTACCCGGCTACGCTGGATGAGCGGATTGCAAAAGAGATCCGCAAACATTTGTTTAATCAGTGGTTGCAAAGAGAGATGCAGCGGGCAGATATACAGTATCCGATTTGGCAGGCGGAAACTTCCAAATAGCAATACAATGAGTAATAGCCTTTGACGTTCGTCAAGTTCTCCATTGTGTTAGAAATGTATTTTCTCTATAATTGATCTGCAAGTCTTGCTGCCATCGCATTGGCTTTCTTCATTATAGAGGGGGTAAATCTTATGATTGTTCCAGTTGAAAAATATCGCCGAAAACTACGACAAGAGAGTCGGCAGGAGGGTCGGCAGGAGGGGCGGAGAGAAGAGCGGCAAAAGATTTTTAAAGCAATAGAGTCGGCCTATCCGGAAGTTGATATAGAGATCATCCGTGCTGCATTAGAAGACCAAAATAGGAGTTCAGCAAACAGTAAGTGATTGCACCAGAAGACGGAAGAGTATCTGTAAAATAAAATAGCCCGTGTTATAAATACATCAACGTGGGCTATTTTATTTAATGTTTTACCCTTAACGGGACAGGCACACTGCGCTATGGCATGACCGCTTCTTCGCCCTGGTATTCTCGGATCCAGCCTTTCAAGGGGACGTCTTCTTCTGTTGGGGATGTGTAGCCGTGAATGCCCGAAGGGGAATACCGACACATCTGCTTTCGGATTGGGCTCAGTTGGTCCCAGAAATTTTCCACATTGCATTCGCCGCGGGCTTGAAGCCAGCGATAAGCGTATCCATAGAAGAGCACCTTTCGGGGTTGCGTCCAGTAATTTGCACTCGCCGAATGCCACAATCGACGGTCAAAGATAACGGCTGAACCTCGGGGAGCGAGGATGGGGACGGCGTCTTTTACCATCTGATTGCGATTTCCGTTCGGCCAATTCATCTTATTTTTTAACTGGCTTCCTGGAATGACGTGAAAATTGCCGCGTCCAGATTCGCTTGTATCTGATAGGAAATAGGCCACTTTGACCGATAAGCGCGGCCTGGGGTTTGTCTCCATCTCCTGATTCACGCGCCCGGTATCTTGATGCCAGCCGATTCCCAAACCGCGTTTGCTATCTGGTGGTTCGGGAGGCGTCACGTTCAGGTGGGCCAGATAGATTTGAATATTCCAGCCCAAAATACCCCAAACTTTTGGGAATGTGGTGTAGTGATCTATCAGGTCAATAAATGCACGATCCCGCCCCAGAAAGTCGCGTTCGTGAACCCGTTTATGTGGTTCGATTTTTTGCTTTTCGCGTTCTTCGGCATTGATGCGGTCAACTGCTTTGGTCAATAGTCTTCTCTTTGCGTCGCTCAGCGCGTTTTCGATGATCAGATAACCGCGATCTTCGAACTCGAGCCGTTCATCTTCGGTCAGGCAATGGTTTAGCCAGCGTCTGTTCATGGCGTATCTCCTTTCAGGAAAAGAGGTTGGTCTTCCTTTTTTTGCGATTCAGAATATAAAATTTGATAAGCCCTATCCCGCCGATCAGACCGCAGGGGATTACAATGAAGCGGTACATTGAGACCTCGTCATATCGAAGTGATGCGCCGGTTGCACCTGCTGTCACGACGACGAATGATATGTGAAGGAGTTTTTGAGATAGGTATTTATTGACAAAGGTAGAGAGCAAAATCAGCGCGAACGCGGTGTGGAAAATGACAAATCCCGCATAACCGTTTCGCACGGCGAGATCGAATTGCCAATCATAGCGATAAATCCACACCATGAGCACATGTGCCAGAATGATCAGAGCGACAATGCGCCATAGTGCGGTCGGGTGTTGTTCTCGCAGGGTGAGTACAACAACTGTGGTTAAGCCCACATATCCTGTGATAGCCAATAAAAAAGTGATGAATATTTCCGTTGTTCCCGTACCAACCATCAAACGACTCTCCCTGCTTTTTGTCGCGTTTGATATGCAATATATGGCATGATATTTTGGGAACAAGAGTGTTTCAAGGGGCAACGCCGAGGAGTATCATGAAAAACGGGTTACGACGTATTGTCATAACCCGTTGTTTTTTGTGGAGCCGCCCAGCGGACTCGAACCGCTGACCGCCTGATTACAAATCAGGTGCTCTACCAGCTGAGCTAGGGCGGCTGGTAGGTCAAAGATATACAAGCGGGTGATTTTTGGCAACCGCAAAGAGGGGGTTGGGGGCTGGAGAGAGGCGGTATCACTTCTTCCTTTTTAGAAAAAAGATGTATCGCGTTTTTGCTCGCGTTCGTAGCGTTCAATGCCCAGTTGAATGAGGCGATCAATCAATTCCGTATAAGAAATGCCACTGGCCTCCCACAGCTTGGGATACATACTGATCCGCGTAAAGCCGGGAATCGTATTGATTTCATTTACCACAAAGGTACCGTCATTTTTTAAAAAGAAATCCGCACGTGCCATGCCTTCACAGCACAGGACTTGAAATGTGTGTATGGCAAGGCTCTGCACCTGTTTTACAGCTTCTTCGGATAAGTCAGCGGGGATGTGTAATATCGCGCCTTTTTCATCCAGATATTTCGCTTCGTAAGAATAAAACTCGTGCTGGGGCAAGATCTCGCCGGGTACTGAGACAATGGGCGTTTCATTGCCCAGTACCGAACATTCGATTTCTCGACCTTCGATAAAAGCCTCGACGAGCACTTTCTTGTCGTAGCGAAATGCTTCTTGCAACGCGGGGATTAGCGCGCTTTTGTCGTGTACTTTACTGACGCCGACCGACGAACCCAAATTTGCTGGCTTTACAAATAGAGGCAAACCAAGTTCTGAAATCACATCATTTACATCCAGATTGTTCAACTGGAATTGATGTACTGTTCGCCACGCTGCAACGGGAATACTGGCATCTCGTAGCAAGCGTTTCATCACGTCTTTGTCCATCCCCACAGCCGAGCCGAGTACATCGGCGCCTACATAGGGGACATCGGCCAATCTCAAAAATCCCTGTACTGTACCGTCTTCTCCCAGCGGTCCGTGCAAGACGGGAAAAACCACATCGACCGAGTCGGACGCAGACTGCCCCACGAGTTCACCGCGTCCCTCTGGCATCAATGTAACCAGCGCGTTTTGATCTGCGTCAGAAAGCCCTTCTGTATTCGCTTCGGGCAATAGTTGTTCGGCCTCGTTTAAGAACCATTGACCCGATTTGTCGATTCCGATTGGCACGACTTCGTATTTGGTTTTGTCAATCGCGTCTATGATGTTGCGCGCAGATTGCAGTGATACTTCGTGCTCTGCCGATTTTCCACCAAATAATATCCCCACGCGGATCTTTTTCATTTTTCTCTCTGCTTTTTTTTTCGTCGCCACCACCAGAATCCGAGTATGCCCACCACCATTAAAATTATCAGTATGCGATTATAAGTTTTTAGTACAGCGACTACGATTTGCCAGTTTTCGCCGAACATCAGGCCAAAGTAGATCAGCAGACTATTCCACAAGAATGTGCCAAATACCACGTAAAGCGTCATGCGCAGCGGATGCATCTGGCTGATGCCAGCTACAATGCCAACAAATATCCGCACGGCGGGCAAAAATCGGTTGAAAATAACGATTTTGTCGCCATAGCGATTGAACCATGTTTCGGTGCGGTGCAGATTTTCTTCATTCAAAAATTTTATGTTGAGGCGTAAGAAGAATGACCGCCCTTTTACAAATGCGATGCCATAAAGGAGCAAACAACCCACTGCGCTGCCTGTCCACATTGCAAAATACGCAGGCCAAACAGCGATTACCCCAATGCCGGCCAGATACGCGCCGAATACAATCAGGATATCGCCCGGAATGACAGGTACCACGTTCTCTAAAAAAGCACCCAGAAACAAAAAAAAGTAAATCCACCCTGGCGGTTGATTATTCAAATAGGCGAGAAAAGAATCCCAGAGTTCAGTAAAGTACTCCAATTGTGTATCCTTTGGTATGACACATGAGGCGGCTATATTTTTGAATAAACTGCGCAATAAGTCAATAACTTTTAATTAACGCTACCGCCTGTGCTGCGATGCCTTCTTCGCGTCCGACAAAACCCAGGTGTTCGGTCGTTGTAGCTTTTACCGATATAAGATCAACCGATATATCCAATGCACGTGCCATGTTTTCGCGCATTTGTTTAATATACGGCGATAGCTTTGGGCGTTGCGCCATCACGGTTGCATCCACATTGAGTACCTGCGCGTGCGATTCTTTCAGAATGCGGGCCACGCGCGCCAGCAATGTGAGGCTCGAGATATTTTTGTACGCGGCGTCTGTATCGGGAAAGAGCTGACCAATGTCGCCGGCACCCAGCGCGCCCAATAGGGCATCGATGATGACATGGGTCAATACATCTGCATCTGAGTGGCCCAGCAGTCCTTTCTCGTGGGGAATATGCATACCCCCCAGGATCAGCTTACGGCCTTCTACGAGTTGATGTGCGTCATAGCCTTGACCAATGCGCAATGTCGGTGTCACGTCACCACGTTTTTCTAAAATGTGCAAACCCATGTCGAGGTCTTCTATCGATGTGATTTTGATATTGTCTGCCTGGCCGGGCACAATGGTTACAGCCTCGCCCAAACGCTCCACCAGAGCCGTATCATCTGTGCCCAGATATCCCGATTCGCGCGCGGCACGATGCGCGCGGAAGATCACGTCGCGGCGAAATGCCTGGGGCGTTTGGACGGCTCGCAATGTCGATCTATCCAGGGTTTTTGCGACCTGATCGCCATGCACGCGCTTTATCGTATCTGTTACTGGGGTGCCCAAAACAGCGGCACCGCGTTCAGATGCTGCCAGAACTACGGCATTGATCTCTTCGGAGGTTACACAAGCTCGCGCGCCATCGTGGATAGCTACTACGTCGGCGTCTTGAGGTATCGCCTGTAGCCCACAGGCCACGGAATCCTGCCGTTCTGCACCGCCAGAGATCACTTCGACGACTTTGGGAAATTTTTTCTTTCCGAATTGTTCTCGACAAGTATCGATGTCTTCGCGCCTCACGACCAGCACAACGCGATCAATGCGGTCTGCGCGGTCAAATGCGGTCAATGTCCAGGCCAATACGGGACGTCCGGCAAGGTCGAGAAATTGCTTTGGGATATGCGTTCCCATCCGCTTCCCCGACCCAGCAGCGAGAATGATGGCGTAGTTCATGGTTTGCGCTTATGTGTTATACTGATCCTGTTCCCGTTTGGCCCAGTCGGCGTTGACAAACATGTTCAGACCGGGATCTGCGTATATGCCGTCTATTTTGTCGCCGTCGTGCTGTCGCAAGAAATCGATGTCGATCTCTACGCCCCAGCCCGGGCCTCCGGGCAATTCGAAATGACCATCTACGACTTCGGGATACGGGATTCCCGCGCGTTTGACGTGCTCATCTGCAAAGTCATTAAAATGTTCGAGCACTTTGCCATTGCGGAGGGTTGCCATCAGGTGGAGGGTCGCAACTGTGGTGATAATGCCGCCGACATTGTGCGGCGCGACCATCACGTTGTAGGTTTCAGCCGTTGAGGCGATTTTTTTGGTTTCTAATAGGCCGCCACATTGGTTTAAATCCGGCTGTATGATATCCACGACCCGCATGGGGAACAGGTCTCTAAATTCCGCGGCTTTGTAAAGCCGTTCTCCGGTCGCAATTGGGATGGATGTATGTTGCGCTACTTTGGTCAATGCGCCCAAATCTTCCGGACGCGTCGGTTCTTCAATCCATCCCGGGCGCAGGTGTTCAATTGCTTTGGCGATTTCGATGGCTTGATGGGACGCGAATCGACCGTGCATTTCCACAAAAATTTGTACGCGATCACCGACGACGGAATGCACGGCTTCGATCAATTCAACGGATTTAAAAAATTCATCGCGCGTCAGTTCCAGGTTGCCATTGCCAAATGGGTCGAATTTTAGACCGATATATCCGCGGCCGATCACTTTTTGAGCCGCTTTGGCAAATTCTTCTGGCGACCGCTCCACTGTGTACCAGCCATTTGCATACGCGGGCACGCGTTCAATCGTTTTGCCGCCGATGAGATTGTACACGGGCTGGTTGGTCAATTTCCCAATGCAATCCCAGCACGCCATCTCTACAAGTGCCAGTCCCGTCATCACGACTTCGCCTGGCACACCGAAATCGTGGAGTGTGAATCGGCAGTACAGGTCCTCTATATCGTACACACTGTGCCCGATGAAATGACGCCTGGTGTCTTTCAGAAATTCCAGCACAGTATGTGTTTTGCCCAGGACGCGCGCTTCGCCAACTCCGCGCGTGCCGTCTTCCAATTCGATAAACAAATACGTCAAATTGCGCCAGGGCGTTCCCAGCACATAAGTTTCGTAATTTTTGATTTTCAAGGGATGCTCCTTTTTCGCTATAATATTATCATGGCATCGCCATAACTATAGAACCGATAGGCTTCGCGCACGGCTTCCCGGTATGATCTCAGTGCAAAATTGCGCCCCATGAATGCCGAGACGAGCATGAGTAGAGTGGATTCTGGCAGGTGGAAATTGGTGATCAGACCATCTACTAATCGAAAATTATAGGGTGGATAGATAAAGATATGTGTCCAGTCCGAGCCGGATTTTAGTTGCCAATGCGATCCGATTTTTACTGCTGCGGATTCAAGTGTTCGCACCGATGTCGTTCCCACTGCGATGATGCGCCCGCCATTTGCCCGGCATCGGTTGACGGTTTCTGCCGTGCTTTCATCGATTTTCCAAAACTCCGCACCCATTTTGTGATCGCGTATATCGTCTGCTTTCACTGGTTTGAATGTGCCGGGTCCTACATGTAGCAGGATTCGCGCTAAACCTATGCCCAATGCTTCAATTTTTGCCAACAGGTCGGGTGTAAAATGAAGCCCTGCGGTGGGAGCGGCGACCGATCCGCGCACGCGCGCATAGACCGTCTGATACCGATCTTTGTCAGAGGCGAGATCTTCTCGCCGAATATAGGGCGGCAATGGCACATGGCCATGCGTTTTCAGGAGATCATCCAGCGATCCTTTGCCTTCGAACCGCACGCGGCGGTTGCCCGAATCCAGTACATCCTCGACAATGGCAATGAGGTCTGATCCTTCAAAAGCAATTTCAGCCCCAATTCGCAATCGCCGTCCGGGCCGTGCCATTACTTCCCAGCTATCGCCTTTGGGATGCAGGAGCAAAAGTTCTACCGCACCTCTGGTGATTGGCCGGTATCCTTTTAATCGCGCGGGAAATACCCGCGTTTCGTTCAATACCAGACAATCGCCTGCGCGCAAGAAGTTGGGCAATTCTCGAAATATTCGATGTTCAATCTCGCGGTGTGTGCGATTTGCCACCATCAAACGCGATTCATCGCGCTCCGTCGTTGGGTATTGCGCGATCAGGTGATTGGGCAATTCGTAATAAAAATCAGAACGCTTCACTGGACGATTTTTTGAAAAAGTGAGAATGTGGCAGTATTGTATCGTATCATTCAAAGAGCGATGGGAAGTGACGATGGGGTTCTGCTGGCTCTCTGAAGAGAATCTCCTGGCGCGATGTCAGTTCTGTGTTGGTTGGCGGTTGTACGCGATTGGGTCTCCAGGCTGTGTGCGCTACGCAGTATTTATAGAGCAAGGAACGGCGTTCGTGTTTGCCGTACCAGGCCGATGTCCCATGCGTTAGCGCTTCGGAAAATAAAATAGCGGAGCCAGCAGGTGCCTGTGGAATGATTATAAGGGGCGATTTTTCGGGGGCATCGAATATCTTTTTGGGCAATCGGTAGTTGCTTTTGTGACTGCCGGGAATACAGCAGAATCCCCCGTGGTCTGGTCCTGCATCTGTGAGACTCCACGCTACAACCATAAAGCCGTCGGTGATCTCGTGTTTTGGAAAATTGAAGTATTTGCCTGGCACCGATCCAGAAATGGGCGACATGGCGCCGTAGTCTGCGTGCAGACGCCCTCTACCCATGCCCGCTTTCATGTACATGCCGTAGAGGCGGTCAAGGCGAAAGCAATCGCCCAATCGGAAGCGCAGTACGGGCATAATTTGAGGGTGATCGAGGAGGTCGCAAAAGGGCTTGCCCCATTGCAGAAAGCCCGGTCCGTCTGGCGCGCTGCCAAATCGCTGCGTTTTGCCGGGTGAGGGCAGTTTTTGTTGATCAAATAGCTCATTGAGTGTTGCTACTTCGTCCGGGTTTAAGACATTTTCAACGACGAGATAGCCCTGCAAGTCGAGCAGGTACTGTTGTATTTCAAGGTCTTCCATAATGTCCTCCTGTTTTTTTTAGATGATGTGGTGTAGTATCCTGGAGTATTATATTAATTGGACTATATTAGATTTCGACTTTGGACGCAAGGAGAAAGACCAGCAAATGGTCAGTTGCAAAATCGGTTGGACGATATTATATTTGCCGTGCCTTATTATTTTTCGCAAAGAAACGGTGTGTATCACGCCGTTTCTTTTTTTCCAAATAACAGGAGTGCGCTATGGCAGTTAAAACGTGTCTTATGGTGGGCGGTGGTGGTATGGCAGGGGGCTGGATCAATCGCATGACGCAAAAATTCGGCGATCGCATCAAAATTATCGGTCTCGTCGATGTCAATCGGGACGTGCTGGACCGTCAGGCGCAGGCACTTGGCCTGTCTAATGATCAACTTTTTACCTCGTATGAAGATGCTGTGTCCGCTGTCAAAGCCGATTTTTGTGGTGTGGCAACGCCGCCGCCGTTTCACTCGCTGGCAACGGTTGCCGCGCTTGAGGCGGGCATGCCTGTGATATCCGAGAAGCCGATCGCAGATACGCTCGATGCGGCTAAAGATATGGTTCGCGCTGCTCAAAAGACGGATTTGCCCTGCGCCATTATCCAGAATTATCGCTATGCGCGGAACAAACAGGAACTCGTTCGCATTCGCAATGAGGGTCGCCTCGGTCGGTTGCAGCATATTGTTGGGCGCTATGCCTGCGATTATCGGGAATTTGAGTCGTGGGGCAAAGCCTGGCGGCATACGATGGAATTTGGTCTTCTCTTTGAAGGCTCGGTGCATCATTTTGACATGTTGCGCTTTCTTTCGGGTGGCGATCCCGATACGCTTATGGGATTTGGCTGGAATCCCGAATGGTCGAGTTTTGATCACCATTCGAGCGGGATGTATCTCGTGAATATGGAAAATGGCACGCATGCGTTTTACGAGGGGAACAGTTCGGCGGCGGGTATTACCAACTGCTGGCATCGGGAACACTATCGCGCTGAATTTGAAGAGGGGACGGTTGAGATTGCCGAAGGTGCTACCGTGACGATTCACCGCGTTGGGCAAGAGTCAGAAGTTTATGAAGCGCCTGAAATTGAATGGGAAGGTCACGATCATCTTTTCGATGAGTTTCTCAATTGGCTCGATGGGGGGCCGTCTTCAGAGACGCGCATTGAAAAGAATATTATCTCGTATGCGATGGTTATCGCCGCTATGGAGACGACGCTGGATGGACAGCCGAAGAAAATCGCAGATTATGTTTCGGACCTTGGATTGTAGTCATAGAACAAAAGGAGATGGACAGATGGATGCCAAAACTGAGGCTCTGATTGGCGCACTTTACCGCGTCCCGGAAGATGGCAAAGCCGAGATTATCGATGGCGCATTGGCTGTGATGGAACCGACAGGTGCTATCCCAAGCCGAACCGGGGGTGATATTTACAGTAGCTTACGGGATTATGAACGGAGAACGGGACTTGGCTACGCCTTTCCCGACAATGCGGGTTTTATCGTCAACTTGCCAAACCGCAAATCGTTTAGTCCAGATGCTGCGTTTTTTATAGGTGAGTTGCAAGGGGGAAAGTTTCTCGATGGTGCGCCCATTTTTGCAGCGGAAGTGCGAAGTGAAAACGATTATGGCCTTGCGGCAGAGCGGAAAATAGCAGCTAAACGCGCTGATTATTTTGCGGCGGGTACACAGGTTGTGTGGGATGTGGATGTGTTAAAAGAAAAAATCGTCCGCGTTTACAGGGCCAGTGCGCCCGACGATCCCACTATTTATCACGTAGGCGAGATTGCCGAAGCCGAACCCGCCCTGCCCGGATGGTCCATGCCCGTCGTCGATATTTTTTCCTGAGAGTCTATAGACAGATCCGTGAGAAACCAAACAGCCCCCTGTAGTTACTATTTCAGGGGGCTTTAAATCGCAAAATGATGAATTGGTTATATGCCCGACAATATTCCCTTGATATATCCCAGCGTGAATGCGAGGTCGCGGTCGATACCTTCAGGCATTTTAGAGCCGACGCATTCTACGTAGAGAGGACCTGTGAATCCCCCGCCGGTTAGTCCGGATAAGATGCGGTGAAAATCGACTTCGCCATCTCCTGCTGTGGTCTGCACATTGGGGTTGTTCTCAGAATCCAATGCACAATCTTTTATAATCGCTGTTGAGGTGTATTTTGCAATATCATCCACTTCCTGCTCTGGGCGCACTTCGCCGCGCGTGTAGTGAATGATGTTGCCCGGGTCGTAGCTTACTGCAAATGCGGGGTGATTGACCTGGTGATACAGGTCAATCAATTCTTTTGCTGTGAGGCTGATGCCCCCGTGTGGCTTGAGAGAAATGCCCAGGTCTAAGGTTGCCGCGTGTTCAGAGGCACGACGCATGACTTCGGGATATATGCCGTAATATTCTTTTTTTCCCGTTCCCAATTCCAATATCCACTTTGCGCCGAGTTCGGCGGCGTTATCCAATAATTGTTTATACGCATCTACTGCGCCATCCGCGCCGAGGTCCAATAGTGCTCTGCCGAGCAACATGGATGGACTGACGCCTGCTTGCGCCGCGGCCTTTTTCGCGGCTGCGATTTGCGCGGCACTGCTTTCTGTATTTACGGGTATAACGCCATCGTGTGCAAATACAGCTACGTCTGTGTATCCCGCACTTGCGATGTGTTCACATGCCTCTGCAAATGACAGGGCATTAAGAGGTCGTGTTGTGCTGCCAATGACCAGTTCCATCACTTACTCCTTCCTCAATATTTGTTTTTTGACAGGCGAGCACAGGAGCCTGCCCCGTAGTGCTTTGATACGGGGGCACCGCCCCTACTGCCTTTTCATCTGCGTCCATCTGCGGATTGTGTTCAACCGTGGGTACTAATGTCTTTTCCACAATGTGGGCATTTATCGCCGCGATGAGATTCCTGCATGGCTTCGACAAATCCAGAACTCAAGATGCCTGCGGGCAAGGCAAACATGCCAACGCCGAGTACGGCAATTAATGCCCCCAGGACTTTGCCCAATGGCGTTATGGGAAAGACATCGCCATAGCCCACGGTTGTCAGCGTTACTATTCCCCACCACATGGTTGTTGGAATGCTCGAGAATGCCTCGGGTTGTGCATGGTGTTCGACAAAATACATCAGACTGGATACAATGATTAATAATATCGCCAATGCAAATACCGCGATATAAAGCTCATGGCGTTTTTCCCATATTACCCGGCCAAACATTTGCATCGAACGCGAATAGCGACCCACTTTGAGCAGGCGAAATAAACGCAACAAGCGCAGGGGTAGCGTGTAATCGGGCGGTATTGTGACCAGCACAAAGACGTAATAGGGAAATATGGCCATGAGATCAATCAGTGCCAGAGGCGTCAGCATAAATGCCAATCGCCCAATCAGGGGGCGCGCGAATTTTGTATCTGCGGTGCAACACCAGATACGCAGCAGGTATTCAACGGTGAAGATCACCACACATATAGTTTCAAAAATTTCGATAGATTCGCCATAAGTTTCTTTAACTCCCCCGACGGTTTCGAGTATGACCATTGTCACATTCAAGATAATGAGGGTGAGAATAAAAAGATCAACTATGCGGCTCAGTAGATCTCCTTTCTCGGCTTTTTCCATAATTTCGTACAAGCGTTTTTTTGTTGTCATCGCGTTTACCTCCCGCTTCAAAATAGAATTGTTTTGGGATCTTTACAAGTGAATATTAAGCGGTGAGAGGGAAAAGAAGACAGCGAATAATCTAAGCTGTCTCACAACACAGGAGGTTTATTTGTCCGATTTTTTAAAGAATCCAATTGTCAGGGTGATTTTTGCGATTATTCTTGCGGTGGTTCTGGCGGGCGTTTTGCCGGGGAACAGGGAGCGCGTTTTACACGAGCAACTGTTGACTGCGATTCCCAAATTGGCGGAGCAGTTCGGCGATTATCCGTGGGGGCTGTCGCCAGATGCGGATCACATGTTACAAAAGGCTTTTGCCGAAGCGCAAGGTCGTCGGCCTGCTGTGTCTGTTGAGGGTGCGGAGATTGTATTTCGCGGCGCGGCAACCTCCGAGGGTTATCACCTCGTTGCTGTGCGTGGTTCTGATGAACGCGGGGAAGTTTTGTCGCCCGTTACGGCGTGGAGTCTTTTTCCACCCGTTGCTGCGATTCTGGTGGCTATTATCAGCGGGCGTCTTATTCTGGGGCTCTCGCTCTCTATTCTCGCGGGGGGATTTCTCGCGTCGCTGGGAGAACCGCTTTATTATTTGCCGGTTATTGCGCTGCAAAAATCCCTGATTGACTATGTTTGGACGCCTTTGGAAAGTTCGTTTCAGCTCTATATTCTCGCGTTTACTGCAGGGCTTATTGGTATGGTGCGCGTTACTACGCTTTCTGGTGGCAATCGCGGCATTGCCAATGTGCTCGCCCGACGTGCCGAGGGCGCGCGATCGACGCGGTTGGCGGCATTTTTTATGGGTCTTGCCATTTTTTTTGACGACTATGCCAATTCTATTGTGGTTGGCTCTACGTTGCGCCCGATAGCGGACCGATTCAGAGTGTCGCGGGAAAAACTCGCGTATATTGTCGATTCAACTGCCGCCCCTATTGCCGGTATTGCGATTATCAGTACGTGGATTGGATACGAAGTCAGCCTTTTTCAGGATTTGATGATGGATCTCAAGACCGGGCTGTCGGGATACCAGCTTTTTTTTAATGCTCTGCCTTTGCGTTTTTATTGTTTACTCACGCTCACTTTTGTGTTGCTTTCGGCGTATCTCCGCCGCGATTACGGTCCCATGCTCGCCGCAGAACGCCGCGCACAAACAACGGGTCAGGTGATGCGCCCCGGCGCGGCGCCAATGACGGGACGCGCACAGGATGAAATTGGCCCTGTTGAGGGTGTGCATCCCGTTTGGTGGGCGGCTGTTTTTCCCGTGATTCTCGTTATTGTGTGCGTTATTGGGGGGATGGCTTTTGATACGTGGAATCACGAGAGCGTTCTCGCTGCGCGGCGGGATTATGGTTTGATGAGTAGCGCGTTTTGGAGTGCGTGTTTTTCAAATGCCAATACCGCCCAGGTTCTTTTTGTGGCGGCGATGCTCGGTTCTGCGCTCGCGATTGTGATCGCTATTACGCGCAGGCATGTTGAAACGGGTGCGCGGGTTATTTCTGCGGGGGATGCTGTCTCGACATGGGCGCGCGGTATTGTCGGCGTGTGGTATGCGATTGTTATTTTGATTCTCGCATGGGCGATTAAAGAGGTCTGCGCGGATGCGGGTACGTCAATTTATCTCACCGCGGCACTTTCTCCGCTTATTTCCCCAGGGCTGCTGCCTTTGCTGATTTTTCTTCTCGCTGCTCTTGTTGCTTTTTCAATTGGCACGTCCTGGACGACTATGGCGATTCTCATCCCTACGGTTGTTCCGCTCGCACATGCGTTGGGGGGGCTGCCGCTGACTATTCTGGCAGCCGCGGCTGTGCTCGATGGAGCGATTTTTGGCGATCATTGCTCGCCTATTAGCGATACCACCGTGATGGCGAGTATCGCATCGTCTTGTGACCATCTGGATCACGTTAAAACACAGCTACCCTACGCGCTTACGACAATGAGTGTCGCGGGTATTTTTGGCTATTTGGGGACGGCGCTGGTTTATCCGGGTTGGGTTGGTCTTATTTTTGGACTAATTGCCATACCAATAATTCTTCTCGCCATAGGTAAAAATCCGGATGAATAGCGGTTAGTAGTAAAAGGCGATAAGCACCAAGGTACGGGTAAAAAAGAAAAAAGATATCCGATTGGTCACACGACAGAGCGACGGTTTGAAAATATCCGATTGATTTTTCACAATAAATTCGTTTTTTTGTTCAAGAATTTAGTTTTTACGTAAGGACACGCTGACCAAGGAACAGATATGTTATTTCATAGCTTGAAGTTTTCGGGACTTTTATCCTTTGGACCGCAGGGGATCGATTTGCCAATGGAGCCGCTGAACGTCCTTATCGGCCCGAATGGTTCGGGCAAGTCCAACTTTTTGGAGGCGATTTCGTTGTTCCAGGCCGCGCCACGCGGTATCGGGGAACCTATCTCACGCATGGGTGGCATCCGTGAGTGGCTGTGGAAGGGACCAGATGCACCGCATTCGATTACTTTGGAGGCTCTGGTTGACTTTTCGATGTACGAAAGCCTACTGCGACATTCGTTGAGTCTCATTGAATATGTTAGATCCCCCGTAGTGACTGACGAACGAGTGGAACCCACCAAAGCACCATTGATAGAACCTGCAAACTTGTCCTACTACCGCCCCCCTCAAAACGCGCAAGAGCCATTAGAGATGGCATATATTAAAGCACAGGCAGTATTGAAACCGGAGAAGCTTGTGGTCACGCGCCGATCAGGTGTTGTCGAATTTCCGAGCGAGTTTCAACCAGAGGAGTCCTTGCTCTCTCATTCTGCCACTATAGAAAATTTAGCACTTTGGTATCTAAAGGAGCAATACTCGCGCATTCGTCTCTACCGTAACTGGTCGTTCGGACCTGACGCGCATTTACGCCAACCCTGCAACGCACACGCCCGTAGCGATTTTCTGGATGAGGGTGCTGAGAACCTGCCACTTGTGCTGTCCCAACTGCAAGGAACGGATAAGAGAAAGTTTCTGGATGCGTTGGACAAGCTATTTGATGGTATTGTCGATATGAATTGCCCTGTAACGAGCGGTACGGTGGCGTTATTTCTGGAAGAAGAGGACGGACGCTATATTCCTGCCACTCGCCTCTCGGATGGGACGCTACGTTACTTGAGTTTGTTGGCTGTCTTATTGCATCCCGAACCGCCGCCTCTGATTTGTATTGAGGAACCGGAATTGGGGTTGCACCCTGATCTGTTGCCCACGTTGAGCGACTTGATGTGCGAAGCGTCAAAGCGCAGTCAAGTGATCGTTACGACTCATTCCGATGTGCTTGTGGATGCGCTGACAGATAAGCCGGAGAGCGTAGTAGTCTGCGAGAAACACGATGGACAGACGGAGATGCGCCGTCTCGATAAGGAAGATTTGGCAAAGTGGTTGAAGAAATACAGACTTGGCGATCTTTGGACTTCGGGTGAATTAGGCGGCAATCGATGGTAACGGCAACATTATATATTGAAGGTGGCGGAGAAGGTAAAGATCTTCGCGCGCGTTTCCGCGAGGGCTGGAACGAATTTTTCAAATCTGCTGGTGTTGGCAGTAAGACAAAGATTGTACGGGGCGGAGGACGTGACCAGACCTTTGACCGATTTACCACAGCCATTAAGGATGATAGTCCTGATATGATTTCTCTCTTGCTTGTAGATAGTGAGGGTCCGGTTGCTGTGGGCAACTCGGTCTGGCAGCACTTGTACGCCCGCGATGGTTGGTCTCAGCCCCCTGATGCAGACGACGACCAGGCGTTTCTAATGGTTCAGATTATGGAGACCTGGTTCTTAGCTGATCGTGTGGCGTTGCAAAAGTACTTTGGCGCGAGGTTTAAGCAGAACGCGCTCAAAAAATGGCCCAAATTAGAGGATGTGCCCAAACTAACAGTTCTCAATGCGCTCGCCAGTGCTACCGCCTCATGCTCTAAACGCTATTCCAAAGGCAAGATCTCATTTGAGTTGTTAGCGCGAATTAGCCCCTCTCTCGTCGAAGCAGCATGCCCGCATGCCAAGGCACTTCTAAATCGATTGAAGGATATGTGATGCACTAGCGATGAGATGGAATAAAAAGGTAGCGAAAAATATAGACACGTTTCAGGGGGAAAATTTGACACATTGTAGATGATACAACTTGTAATCCCATCCTTATAATCCTACCTTGAATGATTCAATTTTATTCCATTCGACTCAGAAAACGTGTAGCTGAGGCTTAACTCCGAAGGCAAGTTTGACAGGCTGAAGGCACTGCTGCGCGAGATTTTTCAATTCGACCACGGATATCTGGATTTGTCTTACACCGATTATGCATCTGAAAACCATTGCGGAGCCTACTGGATCGAATCACCGTCAACCTATATTCTGAGGGTTAATATCAAGAATGAGTGTAAATTGTTCAAAATCGAGAAAAGCTGGTAATAAGCGCATTGTGGCCCAAGCCCAGAGTCAAGTTCGGTCGTTCTTTGATGAACTCAAGAATGGCACTCAAAACTACCAGACCATCGCGAGCCTCGACGGACAAATTGCACAAGAATACCGAGGGCGATGCATATTGGAACTGTTGCAGAATGCCCACGATGCGCTGGTGGATGTTGAGCACGATGACACAAAGCAGATATCATTCGTTCTGAGTACTTCCCCTGAACCTGTGCTCTTGATTGGGAATAGTGGTCATCCTTTCCGTATCGAGGACTTCAAGGGTATATGCCAACTCGGGCAGAGTCCGAAAGATCCCGACAAGAGCGTTGGCAACAAAGGTCTGGGTTTCAGGAGTGTCCTGGAGGTGTCCACCTGTCCGGAAATCTGGTCCACAACTCCTACAGGAAGCGATACTTCTTTTGTCTTTCGTTTCGATCCTTCTGTTTCCGATCAGGTGGCAACAGCAGCGCAAACCCTCGAAAAGCAGGGGCTTGATGTAAACTCGCCTTTTGATCCGAAGATTTCGCTTGTCGACTGGTCGTCCCAACAACTAAATCAATATCGAGAACGCTTATCTGATACCAATCTCAATATAGAGTACGAAACCAAGAAGTTTTTGTCGCCATACCTGTTCCCGCTTACAATCGGAGGCGTCCTGTCCGAGGTGGAGCATCTACTGAACGCAGGATGCTCGACCGTCGTTAGGCTTCGCTTGGATGGTGGGAGGGTTGGCACGAGTGAGGAAGCAGTACAGTCTGTGAAGGATCAACTTCAAGAACTGGATGCCCGGTCAATGCTTTTCCTGTCTCACCTTGAAAAGCTTGTCATCGACATTGATGGCGAGCGACGCATATTGGAACGAGTAGTCGATTCGGAGGACGAGTTATCTGGTTGCCAACAGACATGCGAGCAGCGGTTGCTGGTTGGGAGTTCGGGGCCGACGCTCGAAGACGACACAACTCGCCAATTCCAGGTATGGACGCGCATCATCGGGGGAGATGAGAATCCGGATCAGGCAGAGCATATTAGTACCGTCGTGAAGCACTTGCCGAATCGATGGCCGGAAGTCCGCAAGGTTACTGTAGGCATCGCTGTTGAGGAAGCACCCACACCCGAGGAGGGAGTTTTCGTGATTTTTTTGCCGACGGAGATGACTACAGGGACAGGAGCGCACATCAACGCACCCTTCTATGGATCTCTTGACCGCCGCCAAATCGACTTCAAAGATTCTTACAACAAAATGCTCCTCGAAAGCGTGCTGGATCTATGCCTCGACGCGGCCACTGGATTGATCTCCGAGGAACCCAGAGACTGGCGGGCACGGGCAGTGATTGATCTCCTCTCATCTACTGGGAACGTGGGTGGCAAGGATTGGCGGTTTATGGATCAACTACATGACCGTGCGTTGGAAAGAGACAACTCGCTCGAAAATCAGACACTGGTCCTTTGCGATGACGGCTGGCATATTCCGGGCGAGACGAGAATGATGCCGGATATTGACGGTAATCTGATCGGCACAGAGATATGGCGCGAACACGCCGAATTTGCTGTTATTTCGACTGTGCTCGATGAGCGGCAGGACGCTATTGAGGAATTACTCACGAAGCTTGATGGTTCGTCGATCCCCACACATTACGAGTGGCAGCGAACAATTGAGCGGGTAGCAAGAAATGTCCAGGCTCGTGAGATTGATGTCACATGGGATGATTTTTTAAACAGCTTGATCGTAGTCCTGCCTGATGACCTGCGATCCGAACCGTGGGGTGGTCGCCCGGATCCACTCGTTGAGACAAAATTCCTTCCCACTCAGGACGGGCGCCTAATCAGTGCCTCTGATTCCGCGAAGCTGTTCTTCCAACCTGTTCGGGGTGTTGACTCAGCCGCAGATCTCGTGGGAGATGTTCCTGACTCTGTCAAGCATCTTGTCGCTTTTCTCCACCAGAATATCCGAATACGCGAGGAGGGACCACAGGGGCGTTACACAGAAGTACAAGAGTTCCTCAGCGGTCGGTTTGTACGGACATTTGAACGAGAGGAACTCCTTCGAGTTGTTATTAGCGCACTGCCTCCACTACCGGTTTCGCACGGAGGATCCGAAACTGACCTCTGTGCAGAACTTTTTACTTGGACGATAAGTTTTTTGGTTAATGAAGAATTAGAAACTTTGCTGCCTTTGATCAAGCGCTTGCCGGTGGCCTGCCATGGCGGCTGGTTTTCGATGACCGATGCTACGTTCGGGCCTGGCTGGTCAAACCGGCTCGGCGATCTTATCTGGTCACTCGCTGACGAGTTGCCAGAGGACGCGGCAATTCAGCTACGCAAGACAGCCCTTCTCCCGCCGGATGATCCCCGCTGGAGAGTTGCTGTGAAGGACCGTGTTGAGTTATTTGCTCGCGCTGGCGTAGTTGATGGGCTTCGGCTACAGGATGCCGATGAGGTTTGCTTTTGGATGCAGGGAGACGGTAGCCATGAACTCCCGCCTACGCCGCCGCACGATACTCTGCAGGTAGTGTGGGACGATTGGCGCAACGCCGTGCACGAGCAGGCGGAGCCCTCGTACACGGGTTGGCATGAGTACACTCTGTCGGGGATCCAACTGCTACCCGAAATCCATTATATAGAAACACTGAGTCAGTCGGGGCGACAGGCCCTCTCGTGTCTGCTACTCGCCTCGTTGGAATCTTGGCCGGATGACTGGGAGTCAGCCACAATCAGGAAGCCTAAGGGCTATTATTGGTCGCGCTCTATCAGATCACCGCTGAGTTACTGGCTGGAGACAGCGGCGTGGCTCAATGATGGCACTGCCGTCAAGCAGCCGCTTTCGCGCCGCTGGCTGGTTCCGGTGTCCCTTCTTCAAGGACAATTCGCCCGCTTCCAGCACCTTGACCCGCTATCTCTGGATCTTGCACGCAAGCTGGAGGCTAAACCTGAGTTGAAAGCAGCACTCATACGGCTTGGTCTGAATGCCTACCCGATGGAGGATGATCAGACAGGGCCGGAGTTGCTTGAAGCTTTGGCTGCTGCTTGGAACTCTAAGAGAGTGGACGATGGAGGACGATTCGATATGTTCCTTGGGCAAGTGCGCGACGCATGGCAGTGTCTCGATCCGGACAAGGGACTTCCTAAAAGTTTTCTAGTCATGACAGCACAGCGAACGTTCTCTACATATCAACAAAGCAAACTTGCAGACGTTTACCTTCCCGATCACGGAGACAGGACTCGATCACTGCGGGAACATGGAAAATACATTTTGGAGATGCGCACGGCTGACGCTATCCGCTTGACCACGACACTTCTTGCCGCAACGTCTATCAGACGGGCATCTACACTTGAAGAACGATTCCTCATCAATGATACTGGCTGGGCAGGTATGATTGATGGAATTCCCCCCCTTGAAGAGACTATATATACATGGCTACCAACAACCCTTCTCACCATCGCTGCACATGGGGGGGCTCGCACTGGTGCTGCGACAGAGACTTGGCGCGAGGCAGCTAACAGACTCCGGCGCACCCATGTTTTGGAGTGCGAGACTATTGCCATTGAGTTGGTTGACGACGATCAGGTTGTCGCCTCAAGCGAGCCAAAGGCACAGTGGCTACCCGGTGATGTGCTGGCTATAAGGCGCGATGTAGAGTTTGCTTACGAAAGCCTGGCACCGGCAGCTCAGGCGATGCTTGACCGACAAGATCTTCTCAAAGACCTTCGACTCGTACTGGGAGCACTTGATGGTGACAAGAAGCCGACTTGCGAGCAGATTAAGGCGGCGATGGAGCGAGCAGAGATCGACGCCCAAGATATTGCGGACATCCGACACCAATGGGCCGGTACCACCAGCCTGCTACTGGACCGCATCCGGCCAGTATTGGAACTGCTCGAGATACCTACCAGTGGATTCGATACGGCTGCGATAAACATCGAAAGCCTGACTAAATGGCTATCATCCAACCTCCAGCAATGGCCGGCTTCGGAGATACTGGCGGCAGCGCAGCGAAGTCATGACAACCATGCAATGGGTATGACAGCGTGGCGTGTGCTTGGCGATGATGTTGCTCAGCTTCCCGCGTGGAACAAAGCTCTCACTAAGCTTGGAGACCGGTATGTTGCTGTCGAGAATAGCGATGCAGACAAACAAATAGAGGCTCATCTAGAAGAAGCGAAGTTGCTATTACGTGGTTTTGCTCGCTACGTCGCTATTGAGGTGGATAACCCAGACCTATTCCACAAGATTGAGGCCATCCACCAGAACTTCAAAGGTGGCGAGGATTGGCCAACGCGATGGTGGGAAGTGCCGTTCGGAGCCATCATTGAGGAGTTGTGTACCAGCTACGCCGAAATCCTTAGTGTCGAGCACGACCTGGAGATGCTTGAAGGAGTAACGACTGTTGACGACTTGCGCGCCGCATTTCAAGCGAAAGGTATAGCGACTGAACCCGATCCGTACGAGAATGCCGATGCAAACAAGAGGAAGCTCGAAGAGGTGGTCCGTCAAGTTCACGATCTTCACCGGGCATGGGTAGAACTCCGGAGTTCATCAGGTCCGATAGCATCAGATCCCGAACTACAGGAACTCGACACAGTAGCTTACTTGCGTTCCTTGACCGACGACGAACTGCTTGAGCGAGCTCTCAGTATCATCGGCGACGCCGATTTTGTCCAAGCCTGCGACGACTGTGTGAGTGTCGATGATATTCGTAAACGCCTCAGGCTTGATCAGAAAGTTATTGATGCCCAACGTGAGAAGAGATTACAGCGCAAAATAGAGGCAGAACGCCAACGAAGGACATTCGAGGTTGCCGGTAGATGCTTTGAGGTTGGAGCGATGAGTTACCGCGAACTTTTTGATCGTCTCAGCAGCCTCGGTGATCCGGAAGGACCACAGGTGAATAAGGATAAGTTCACACCACTGACACAAGCAGGCCCAAGCGGCGGTGGTTCTGGTGGAGGGGGCAGAAAGGCAGTTAAAACCTCACATCTGCGTCCCTCAGCCGAACTTAGCGAGTTGGTGGGTATCGTTGGAGAGATGCACGCCTATCGCTTCTTACGTGCGAAATTCGGTAACAACGTCGTGACTTGGGATACGTGGGTTTCGGAGATCCGGCTGAAAGTCCGGTCACTGGTGAAGGGGGAACCAGATAATACGAGCGACAGCTACGGCTACGACTTTCAGTTCAGTCACCACGGCAAAAAGTGGCACGTTGAGGTCAAGGCAACTACAGGAGAAGATCCGCAATTCGATCTCGGGATTAGTGAGATCGATGCGGCGACCGATCTTGCTCTGCGAGGTGAACGATGGCGAATTCTACGAATTCGAAATGCGCTGTCAGATCAGCCAGAGTTCGACTGGCTTCCCAATCCATTTGAGGAGAAATACAAGGAGCTTTTCCGCCGGCACAGAGGCGGGATGATGGTGTCCTACAGACGTAAGAAGACATAGATGGCACAGCAAAACGATGGTGGGTAAAGATGGTCAACAAATGGATCGAGATATAAACGGAGCATGTGGAATCTTTCTACGTGCGTTCAGAGATAACTCCATGCTGCAACAAGCATGCATTGGCTAACACTTCTTAATGTAATATTTGTTAGAAAGGATCGGTTTATCATGACCATTCAGGAGCAGTTGCACTACGAGCAGGTGAATGATGAGTCGCTGAGTTTTCTCAAAGCGATTGGCGTTGACTATCTGACGATCAATCCGTCGATGGATATGCGCGATGGCAAAGATCGCCGCGCATATTGGGAAGAGGTGCGAGATAGAGCCGCGGATCACGGCCTGATTTTGAGAAATGCCGCCAGCTATGGTTGGGATGAATTTACTCTGGGTTTGGGAGATCGAGATGAAAAAATAGATGCATGGTGTATGTTTATCCGCAATTTGGGAGAAGCGGGCATACCCACTTTGGGATACAATTTTAAGCCGATTGGCAATTTTCGCACGGAATCGGCGACGGGGCGCGGCGGCGTCAAATACAGCACGTTTGATTACGACGAATGGGCGCGCGAGCGCGTGTATGTGCCCGACAAAGCTATCTCAGAAGCTGGCATGTGGGAAAATATCGAATATTTTTTGAAGCGCGTGATACCCGTGGCCGAGGAATACGGCGTGAGGATGGCATTGCATCCGGATGATCCGCCCATTCCCGAACCGATGGGTGGGGCCGCTCGCATTGTATCGACATTGGAGCAATATCACCGCATCTTTGACCTTGCTCCCAGTTCGTGTAATGCCATGCTATTTTGCCAGGGTTGCGTGGCTGAAATGGGCGAAGATGTTTGCGAAGCGATCCGCGATATTGGTGGTCGGGACAAAATTGTGTACGTGCATTTTCGAGATATTCAGGGTACGCCGAGAAGTTTTCGAGAGGTGTTTATCGATGAGGGGCAAAACGATATGCACAAGGCGATGCAAACCTACAAGGAAGTGGGGTTTAATGGCCCGTTTATGATGGACCACACCCCCAGGTTCTGGCAATCGGGTACTGAGTGGGCAGGTCGGGCGTTTGCCGTGGGGTACATGCGCGCGTTGATTCAGGTGGTTTATCAGGAAAGGTGAAAGGAGGGCAATATGAAAAAGAAGACGGTAAGTTCTCAGAAGGTCGTCAAGGTTGCCATGATCGGTGCAGGGGGGCGGTCGCGCAGTGTACACTATCCCTCGCTGAACGATATGGACGATGTCAAAATGGTGGCTGTATGTGAGTTGAATGAAGTGCGTATGATCGAGGTGGCAGGGGAATACGATATTCCCGCGCGATACACCAATTATGTGACGATGATCGAACGGGAGAAACCCGATGTGGTTTATGCCATTATGCCACCGCATCACATATACGATCTGGCGGCAAATATTATGGAGATGGGCGTTAATATCATCATTGAAAAACCGCCTTCAGTAACGACCGAACAGGCCAAACAGATGGCGTTGTTGGCAAAAAAGAACAATGTGATTACGGGTGTGACATTCCAGAGGCGGTTTGCGCCGGTGATCCGCACGGGAAAAGAAATATGCGAGAAAAATGGACCGGTGCACAGCGCAGCGTCGTATTTTTATAAAAACGAAGTGGGCGGGCAACCCATTTACAAGGGGGCGCTGGAAAAACTGACCTGCGATGGTATTCACGCGGTGGATACGCTGCGGTATTTATGCGGTGGAGAAGTAGAAGCCGTGGCGAGCGATGTGCGGCGATTGGATGCCACGTTTAGAAATATGCACACTGCGCTGGTGAAGTTTTCGTCTGGCGCGACAGGTGTGCTACAAAATTGTTATATGATGGGCAGGCGGATGTTCACGGTGGAGGTGCATTCGACGGGTATTTCGATGTTTGGCGATCCCGAAGAGGGCGGGCAGGTATTTGCCGATGGCAAAGTCGAACCGGTGCGCTCGCTCGATCCCTGGACACTGAGCGAAAGCGAGAAGCCACATGTCGCTTTTGGAGCTTATGCCATCAACCGCCATTTTATCGATTGCGTAAAAACGGATCAACAACCCGAAACAAATTTTGAAGATGCGGCAAAATCTATGGAATTGGTCGATGCGATTTACGATTCGCAAATTGGATGAGATGTAATTATTAAGGAAAGGGCGGGATGCGATATATCCCGCCCTTTTTGTTATTGATTTTTACAACAGGTGTCCATTTCCTCGCGTTCGGCGTTTTACTTCCCGCAGGGTGGCGAGTGATTTTTCGAGCGCATTGGACACGGTTTTGAGGCGTTCATTGGGCGAGGTGCTTTCCAGAAGTGCTTGCTGTTCCTCAAGAGATAAGGTGAGATTTGATGCGAGGATGTATGAGAGTGTACCCAGTTCCATGGTGGGTATTTGGGGCGATATCCAGCCCGATGAGAGCTTCATGGCTTCGGAATAGAGTTTTTTAGCGCGGTTCCCCAAAGAGATGTCAAAGGCTTCGTCGTCGTCATCTATGTCTTCTACAAAGCCCGATATGTACGGATGGATATCGTATCGCTGGATAACGCGAAAGCGTCTCGTTCCTTCAATTAAGATGTTCATTCGGCCATCGGGAAAACGATTGAGTAGGCCGACCACACGCGCCGCGCATCCGATGTCATTAAAATCGTCGTCTGTACCCCATACAAGACCAAACTCGGTGTCGTTGTCAAGGCATTCACCGATCATTTGCTTGTATCGCTCTTCAAAGATGTGCAGGGGAACACGCCGGTGTGGTAACAGCACCATGTCGAGGGGGAAGAGGGGAAGTTCCATTGGATCAGGAGGCGGGTTTTTGATCGCTGTTTAAGAGAATATCGAGCAATTTTTGGGTGGCGATTGACAAACTGCGTCCTTTGCGAAAGAGGATGCCCAATGGCCGCTCAAAATCTCGATCTACAAAGTGAAGATGTGCAAGGGTTTTGCGAGCGAGTTCTTGTTCAATGGCATTGAGTGGTAAAATAGAGATGCCAATATCGACTTCTACGGCGTGTTTTATAGGGGCTATGTGATCGAGTTCCATGACGATATTGGGGCGTATTTTGTGTTTTTTTAAGAATTGATCTATGGCGCGCCGAGTTGGGGTTTCAGGGGTAAAGAGAACCAGCGGAAATTTGTTGAGTTCTTGTGGTAAGAATGCGTTGCGAGAGGCCAATTCATGTTCGGGATGCATGGTCACGACCATCTTGTCCTGCGTAAAGGGCAGTACATCTACATTGCGTTGGGTGCGTGGATATGGCACAATGCCCAAATCCACTTCGCCATTGGCAACATCGTCATAAATTTTATTTACCTGATCGTATTGGAGACGGAAATTAACCCGGGGATAGGCTTTGAGGTAGGTTTTGAGAAAGGGTGTGAGTTCGAGCATTCCCACGCTGTAAATAGATGACAGACGAACAGTTCCGGAAACCACTCCTCCCAGAGCCTGGATGCGGTGTTCCATTTCTTCGTAGCGTCGGACAATGTCTCGGGCGTAAGAATAAAAAATTTCGCCTTCTGCAGTGAGTGTTAAGCGTCTTTTTTCCACTCGTTCGATGAGTTGTTTTCCCTGGCGTTTTTCAATGCTTTTGAGTTGCTGGCTTACCGCGGATTGGGTGACGGAATTAAGGACAGCGGTTTTGGAAAAACTCTGAGTTTCAATCAGGTCACAGAAGACTTTTAGGCTTGTAATCAGCAAGGGCTTTCTCCATTATTTAAATTATAAGAGGATGTAAAATTGTGAGGGGGTGTAAATTAGGGCGGCAAATCTATAAGAAAATTGAAACTATGTCAATAGAAAAACTGGTTGTAAAAAATATTTCCCGTTCTGAACGATGTATAGAAACAATGAATAGGGAACATTTTCTAAAATGCCAATTTTGGATTTGCCCTTGTAAAAAATGCCAGAACATCTTATACTTCAATTTGTTATCGCCATGTGGAGATCGCTTATGAACTGGTTTAACAAGCTCAAATCTGGCATTCAGACGCTCGTGCGCAAGCGTATGCCCGAAAATATCTGGCTCAAGTGCGAGCGGTGTGAACAAATAGTTTACCGAAAGAAACTCGAGCAAAATACGGGTATCTGCCCGCATTGCAAACATCACTTTCGCATATCCAGTGCCGAATATATCTCCGCTGTGCTCGATGAAGATTCCTTTGAAGAAATAGGTCAAGAGGTCAAATCGACCGATCCGCTCACATTTGTCGATCTACAACCCTATCCCGATCGGCTCAAAGAGTATCGCAAACGCACCGATATGGATGCCGCTGTTTTGGCTGGTGTGGGTAAGATTAATGGTGCGTCTGTGGGCATTGCCGTGCATGAATTTGGTTTTATGGGTGGGTCACTCGGTTCGGCTGAAGGAGAGCGAATTTGTCGGGTGATTGACCGATGTATGCGCGATCAATTGCCTCTAATTATTGTGTGCCGATCCGGTGGTGCGCGCATGCAAGAGAGTATTTTTTCGCTGATGCAAATGGCGAAAGTCAATGCCAAGTTATCGCAATTTTCAGATGCGGGACTGCTGTTTATTTCCGTTCTGATAGATCCCACAACAGCCGGTGTAAATGCCAGTTATGCGTCAATTGGCGATATCAATATCGCCGAGCCAAATGCGTTGATCGGATTTACGGGATCGCGTATTACAGGGTCTTCTGTGAGTGCTTCCGAGATGGAAGCTCTGCGGCAAGCACAGCGCGCGGAGCAAGTGCTCGAACACGGTTTTGTCGATATGATTGTTTCTCGAGATAAAATGAGAGCAACCCTGTCTCAGTTGATTGAGATGCTGAGTAAAGAGCCACCCGAGGTTACTTCATGAAAATTCTCGTTTTACAAGGTCCCAATATCAACATGCTGGGGCGGCGCAAAGCAGAGCACTACGGTACTGTGACAATGGACGAGGTTCACGCACGTCTCGAACAAAAGGCGGATGGTCTGGATTGCGAGATTGCGTGTTTTCAGTCGAATTACGAGGGAGCACTCGTTGAAAAAGTGCAGGAGATGCGCGATTCTGTAGATGGTATTCTCATAAATCCCGCAGGGTTGACCACAACGAGCGTATCGCTGCGAGACGCGCTTGAAGACGCGGGTTTACCACTGGTCGAAATTCATCTGTCCAATATCCACGCGCGGGAAGCATGGCGGCGGCATTCTCTGTTTTCTGAAATTGCAGTGGGTATTCTTGCCGGATTCAGGTGGCGAGGCTATGTGTCGGCGCTTGAGATGCTGGTCGGTATGTTGCGAGATGAAGTAAAAAGTGAGAGATGAGAAGTGTGAATCGGTGTACAACTCTCACCTCTGTCCATCCTGTTATCCCGATCTATATCGGGGTTTTATCCTTCCTCCATCCTTCCTATTTACTCTCTTAACTTTTTCACTCCCGGTAAAGGTCAAATGTCTCTATAAATTGGGCGATAGATTCTGGCACGAGGTCGGTGATGGAATCTCCTGCTCGGATGCGTTTGCGTACCTCAGTAGAGGAAATATTGCCAAAGGATGGGGGTAGTTGAAGAGGGTGTACGCGGTTTGTAAAAGGCGCGCATTCGGGGCGTGACATAAATCTGTGAAAGACTGCCCGCGAAGGATTTTCGCGGTTGGCAGATATAATGTGACACAGTGAAAATAGCACCGTGAGTTCAGCGATCATGTCGGTGTAATAGCGCGGATCAAAGATGCGTATCAGGGTGTCGTATCCGACGAGAAAGTAGATTTGGGTGTCGGGTGAATAATGTGCTCTGAGTGCGCGTGCTTTGTCGATAAAGCGGGCATGGCTACACCCAGCAATTGACAGGCAGGTGCCCAATTGGGTATCAGAATCCGCGTAATTGACCATCATGGCGAGGCGTTGGCCCAGGTCTGCACCAAAGAGGGCTTTATCGACATTGGCTTTGGCGAGGAGGAGGACGATTTCGTCAAAGTTAAAAGCATTTTGTGCATGGTGTACAAGTGCTTCGTGGGCAAGGGTGAGCGGATTAAAGGATGCGTCGAGTACCCCGATATGTTTGGGTTGTGGAGGTGCGGCTCGATGTACAAATCGCACCGCAGGGGTATTGTGGGGATTGAGGCTATCTATGAGGGTGCGGTAGTTTTCAAGGGTGTCCATGATGAGAGAAATTTATGTTAGAGGCTGGTGTGGGGCAAGGAGAAATACATGAGGATATTACAGATGGTTTACCGATTGTTTTTAATGGCATTTGTCATTCTGTTTGCCAATCCCGTTGCGCCGTTGGCATCTGAGCGGGATGTGGAATCTATTGTGAGGAAAATCGACGAACTTTACCGCAGCAAAACCAGCGTGGCGGATATGGAGATGCAGATTGTTACGCCGCACTGGGAACGCACGCTGTCGCTGAGGGTGTGGACAAAGGGGATGGATAAGACGTTCATCCGCATCGATGCGCCCAAAAAGGAAAAGGGCGTTACGACGCTGCGTATCGGCAACGAGATGTGGAACTATCTTCCAAAGACCAATAAGGTGATAAAAGTGCCGCCCTCGATGATGATGGGGTCGTGGATGGGGTCGGATTTTACAAATGACGACCTCGTCAAAGAGTCGTCAATGCTCAATGATTATACCTACGATCTGATTGTGCCGGATGACGCACAACCGGGTTTTCTGTACATCCGGTTCATTCCAAAGGAAGATTCTCCGATTGTTTGGGGCAAGCTCATCACGGCTGTGCGGGCAGATGATCTGATTCCGGTGTGGCAACATTTCTACGACGAGAAGGGCAATTTGATGCGGGTCTTGAATTTCAAGGAGATTGTGTCATTTGGCGGCAAGACGATTCCATCTTTGATGGAGATGGTGCCGCAGAACAAGGACAGGCACAAAACCGTTATGCGTTATCTCAAGGCCGAGTTTGATGTGCAGATAGATGACGATGTATTCACGCGGCGCAATCTTCAGAGGAAATGACGATGCTCAAAATAGCATTTCGCAATATCTTCCGCCAGAGGCGGCGTACTGTGCTGACTGCGCTTGCAATGATCGTGGGGTTCACGCTTTCGTCGGTCTTTATTGGCTGGTCAGATGGCGCGTATTCAGATATTATTTCAATGTTCACGAGGAATCGCATCGGGCATATTCAGGTGCATCGCGCGGGCTATCTCGACAAGCCGTCGCTTTACGATGTGATCGAGGGTTATGAATCTATTGGCGAAAAAATTGCCGGGGTTGATGGGGTAGAGGCATGGACGCCGCGTATCTATTCGGCGGGGCTCGGTTCGGTGGGCGATAAGACAATGGGAGTGCAAATTATCGGCGTGGATGTGGGGCGCGAGGTGAAGGCCACGCAGTTTGATCGAAAGATCACCAGAGGGGCGATATTTTCAGACGCCGCGCGCGAAGCGATTCTCGGCGTTGGATTGGCGCGTATTTTGAAGGCGGATGTAGGTCGCGAAATTGTGCTCGTCACACAGGGAACAGATGGTGCTATCGCCAATGATTTGTACACGATTATCGGCATTGCGAAAAGCGGCGATAAAGCGACTGATCGGATGGCGTGCTATCTCCATATCAATGACGCGCAGGACTTGCTCGTGCTCAATGGGCGCGTTCACGAAATTGCCGTGATCGCTGAAGCGTTGGATCGCGTTCCCAAAATCACCGCTGCGATTGAGGCACAGATCAACGATGCAAAGCTCGAGGTATCGCCGTGGCAGGTCGTCGCCAAATCATTTTATCGCGCAATGCAGGCCGATAGACAGGGCGATCTTATCGGGCGCATGATTATTATGCTGATTGTCGCTATTGGCGTGCTGAATACGGTGTTGATGTCGGTTTTAGAACGCACGCGAGAGTACGGCGTGTTGAAAGCGATGGGGACAAAGCCGAGTCAGATCTTTGGCGTGGTGGTGGCTGAGGTGACGTTCATCGCGCTTGGTAGCATTATCATTGGCGCAATGTGTGGCGCGAGTCTCAATTATTTGCTGTCTATCTACGGCATTTCACTGCCGCAAGAGTTCTCCTATGGGGGTATTGTGTTTCAGACGATGTACGCCGCGGTCACTGTGCGAAGCCTTGCAATTCCCGCAGTTACGGTTCTTGTCTCTGCAATTTTTGTCAGCCTGTTTCCCGCGCTGAGAGCTGCGCGAATTGCCCCGGCCAGCGCGATGAGAACGCATTAGGAACTATGTCCTGGATACTGATAAAGCTCGCGTGGAAGAATCTCTTTCGGCATAAACGCCGCTCCATCATTGCTGCGACAGCGATGGGAATTGGTCTTGCTGCTCTTATCTTTGCCGATGCACTCTGGTTGGGGATGGAGCAGAACATGGTCAAAACGGCGACGGCGTCATTTCTGGGAGATGGACAGATTCATCGAGAGGGGTTTTCCGACGAGCAGGTAGTCGAGTTGACGATTAACCAGCTCAATGCGGTGGTCGCCGATCTTCGGCGGGATGGTATCGTGGCGCACTTCACCTTACGGACATTCGCCTTTGGTATGATAACTTCACCCGCAACTGTCGCGGCGGTCAATCTCGTGGGTGTGGATCCATCTACCGAACAGTATCTGTCTCTAATTGACGATGCGATTATTGAGGGCGCGTATTTTGAGGGATCAAATCCGCGGGATATTGTCATCGGTGAGGAACTCGTGGAACGCCTTGAGGTGGGGTTAAACGACAGGGTTGTCGTGACGGTGGCGCAAGCCGGGAGCGGCGATCTCTCGCAAGAGATGTTTCGCGTTTCTGGTATTTATCGTTTTGCCGACGAGGAAATGAACAGCGGCATGGCGTTTATCCGATTGGGGAAGGCGCAGCAGATGCTCGCACTCGGCGCAGGGACGCACGAGATCGCGCTGAAGTTCATTGATTCGACATTAGCCGAGGATCAGAATCTGCCGTTTTGGAGAACTTATTCGCAAGGGGGAAACAAAGCGCGCAGTTGGACAGAGGTTTTGCCAGAGGTGCAAGCGATGTTCGAGATGTCGAAGTTCAGCAAGTACATTATGGGTGTTGTGCTGTTTGGCGTGGTTGTTTTTGGCATTGTCAATACGCTGTTTATGTCGCTTTACGAACGGATGTTTGAATTTGGCGTGTTGCGAGCAATTGGCACGCGGTCGTTTGGCATGGCGCGACTGATTCTGTTTGAGGCAGGGGCGTTGGCAGTTCTGGGTATTGTTTTGGGTACGATTTTTGGGTTCTGTGTCACTTTAATTTTTGCGACGATTGGCATTGACTATACGGGGATCGAGATGATGGGAATCACCATGCAGGAGTTGATCTATCCTGAGATGCGTATCCAGCCGTTCATTTTTTATTCGATCTGGATCTTTGTCTTCACGCTTATCGCGGGGCTGTATCCGGCGCGGTATGCGGCGAAGATGTCTGTGGCAACGGCGATGCGAAAGAGTTTCTGAAGGAGATATCCGTGGCACCTGTCATTGTGACAGAAGGAGTGACCAGGGTTTATTCGGACGATGGCGTGCCCGTTCACGCCTTGCGCGGGATTGATTTGACCATTGAGCGAGGTGAATTTGCGGCGTTGGTTGGGCCATCTGGGTCTGGAAAAACGACTTTTCTCAATGTCATCTCTGGGCTGGATACACCAACAGATGGAAAGGTATGGCTCAATGGCAAACTTTTGTCGCGTATGAGCGGTAACGCGCTTTCGGATTTTCGACGGGACAATATCGGATTTGTTTTTCAAGCGTACAATTTGATTCCTGTGCTGACCGTCGAGGAGAATATCGAATACATCATGCTCCTGCAAAAGATACCCAAAGCTGAACGGCACGAGCGCGTGCTGGCGATACTGGATGAGGTGGGATTGGGTGGGATGGAGAGTCGCAAGCCGACGCAACTTTCGGGTGGACAGCAGCAGCGGGTCGCTATTGCGCGGGCTATGGTGTCTCAGCCCGCGACTATTATGGCGGATGAACCGACAGCGAATCTCGATTCAAAGATTGGCGCAGAGTTGCTCGATATGATGTATCGGCTCAATATGCAGACTGAAATGACATTTATTTTTTCTACGCACGACCCGATGGTGATGGCGCGCGCGCGGCGGCTGATTACGCTGAAAGATGGACAGATTGAGCGCGATGAGGTGAGGTCGCCATGAGATGGCTCGTTGGGCCAATGATTGTGCTTTTGCCACATGTCGGCATGACTGCACAACTGAGCGGTTTTTACAAGAGTTTTTCCGTCGCCTTTGATTCGCCACACGCGGGTGTTCCTGTGAGGGGTATGGTGAGTAATCGGCTGCGGATTAATCTCGCCAATTCGTTCAGTGAGTACATGTCGTTTGATCTCGCCTACGACTTTATCCTGCGTATTCAGAATGAGAACCGGGCGGAGGTCCTTACCATTGATCCGCACGATTACCGCGTTGCCGATCTGAGATCGCCTATTTATCCCGGCGACAATGAATTCAGTAGCGTCGGTGTGTTTCAAAACTTCGACCGCGCCAGTGTGACAACTCGGTTGCCATTTGCAGATGTGATTGTCGGGCGCCAGGCAATTGCGTGGGGAAGTGCGCGGGTCGTCAATCCGACGGATGTGATTGCGCCGTTTATCTATAGTGAATTAGATACGGAAGATCGACCCGGTGTCGATGCCGTGCGCGTGCGCCTTCCGATTGGAGCATTGAGCGAAGTCGATGTGGGGTATGTGTTTGGGCGGGACTTCGCGGTTGATCAGAGCGCGTTTTTTGCCCGCAGTCAATTCAATGTGGCGGAAACCGATGTGTCGCCGCTGTTCGTCCATTTTCGCGAGCAGTTGCTCGTTGGTATTGATGTTGCGCGTGGTATTGGGAGTGTTGGTGCGTGGATAGAAGGTACTCGCGTTTTTACGATGGGACGAGATGCTGCGATTAGCGACTATTTTCGCATATCTACGGGCGCGGATTACAGTTTCGGTGAGACTTATGGATTCATCGAATATCATTTCAATGGAGCGGGGGTGCGCGATCCAGAAGATTATCTCGTCAACTTAAATCGCTCGATATATCGCGATGCCGCTGTCTATCTTATGGGCGCTCACTACTTCGCGCTCGGTGCCACCCATCAATTCACGCCGCTGGTCGCGTTGAGCGGACAGTTTCTCGCAAATGTCACAGATCCTTCATTCTTTTTTGCACCTGCTATCGAATACAATATCGAGCAAGATTTCTACCTTTCTGCGGGTGCGTTTATAGGTATTGGCGATCGTCCACAGGGTGAGTATTTCCAATCTGAGTTCGGCGGGTATTCCAATATCCTGTTTCTTTCGTTCCGGATTTACTACTGACGCAAGCCAGACTTTGATCATTTTTCTTGACTTCACCTTTACTACGCGTTTTCATATCAGCGCAACGGAGATAACTGATAACAGTTTTTTTTAGGAGGTAACGCGATGCATGTGGGTATGCGAATCCCGCCGATGGGGCGGGAAATGGGTCTGGATGGCATTATTCAGTGGGCAGCAGAAAATGGTTTGGGGTCGATTGATTTGCCAGAAGTAGATGCTGAAATTCGCAAGTTGTGTGACAGTGCTGGGATTGGAATTGGTACTGTGGATTGGGGAGCAGGCGGTGGGTTATTGAGTAAAGATGAAGGTGCGCGAGAAGAAGCTGTAGCCGCGATGAAAGCGCGCATTCAGGCAGTTGGTGAATACGGTTCAGGGGTGATTTTTTTATGTTTGGCTCCCGATGACCGATTGCAGGCACGGGCTGAGACATTTGAGGTGTTCAAGCAGGTTTATCCAGAGGTTGTGAAAGAGGCAGAAGCACACGGGGTTTTTCTCGCTATAGAACCCTGGCCCGGTCCGGCGCCTGCGTATCCGAATTTGGGTTGTACACCCGAGACCTTGCGAGCGGTTTTTGAGGTTGTTCCGTCACCCAATCTGGGTATTTGTTACGATCCGTCGCATTTTGCGCGCATCGGGGTCGATTACAAGCGGGTACTGATGGAGTTTGGCAGCCGGGTGCGGCATGTGCATGCAAAGGATACCGAATTGTTGGCGGATGGATTGTACGAGTTTGGCTGTTTGGGCCAATCGTTTGGGCAGCGCTACGGTTATGGCGAGGGGTGGTGGCGTTACTGCATTCCCGGTTGGGGCGTGGTGGATTGGAAATGGGTGATTGCGCGTCTGGAAGAATTGGGCTATGACGGGCCGCTGGCCATTGAATTGGAAGATCACCGCTACAGCGGTAGTGCCGAAAAGAATGCAGCGGGTATTTTGGCTGCGAAAAGCTATCTCGAAGATATTTTGGGATGAATCATTCGGTACCGAGCAAGGCAAAGCCTCCACAAGCGATGTACTGTGGAGGCTTTTTGTCTTTTAAGTAGTAATGCTTATAGGGCGCGTTTCATTGTTGCGCCCATTTCGGCGGGGCTTTCGCACACGTGAATGCCGGCTTCTCGAAGCGCGGTCATTTTGTCGGCGGCGGTGCCCTGGCCGCCAGAGATAATTGCGCCTGCGTGCCCCATGCGTCGCCCCGGAGGCGCTGTTTGGCCCGCAATAAAACTGACTACGGGTTTGCCAAAGTGCGCTTTGATATAAGCGGCTGCTTCTTCTTCTGCGGTGCCGCCAATTTCCCCGATCATGATGACGGCATCTGTGTCGGGGTCGTCCTTGAAGAGCGCGAGGCAGTCTGTGAAGGTTGTGCCAATGATTGGGTCGCCGCCAATGCCCACACACGAGGATTGACCAAAGCCACTGTCGGTGAGTTGAGAGACAGCTTCATAGGTGAGTGTGCCGCTGCGCGAAATAACACCAATGTGACCTTCGCGGTGAATGGCGCCGGGCATAATGCCGATTTTGCACTTGCCCGGAGAAATCAGGCCCGGACAATTGGGGCCGATCAAGCGCGTGTTTTTATCGGTCAGATAGTGTTTGGCTTTTAGCATGTCGAGCACGGGAATGTTCTCGGAGATGCAAACGACCAGAGGTAAGTCTGCATCGGCTGCTTCCATGATGGTGTCGGCAGCAAAGGGCGCGGGAACAAAATTGGCCGATGCCGTGGCACCTGTTTGTTCTACGGCATCGGATACAGTGTCAAAAACGGGTATGCCATCCACGCTCTCGCCGCCTTTGCCCGCGTTGACCACGCCGACGATTTGAGTGCCGTATTCGACCATTTGTTGCAGATGAAATCGCGCTTCGCCACCCATTGCCCTGCTGCTGGAAAAGCTCTGGACGATTACGCGGGTGTTGCTGTCAATGAGGATGCTCATAAAATCTCCAGTTTTCGTTTACTAAAGAGTTCGTTCTTCAATTGTGCCATCTGTTTTGCCGATGATGATGCGATCTGTCAGGTCAATAAAAAGGCCGCATTCGACCACGCCGCACAAGGCGTTGATTTTTGCTTCGAGCGCGGGCGGGTCGTCGATGTGCCCAAAATCGCAATCGATGATGTAATTGCCGTTGTCTGTGACAAAAGGGGCGTTGTCCTGCGCATTGCGAAGTGCGGGGTGACAGCCCAGGTCTGCGAGCAGGCGTTGTATGGCTTGCCAGCCAAATGGGATGACCTCAACGGGCAGGGGAAAAGCTCCCAGATGTGCCACTGGTTTAGATTCGTCGGCGACGATGATTTCCCTATCGGATAGAGAGGCAACGATTTTTTCTCGCAAAAGCGCACCGCCGCCACCTTTTATGAGATTAAAGTCCGGGTCAAATTCATCCGCGCCGTCAATGGTTAAGTCAATGCGGGTAACTTTGCCGAAGTTGATGAGTGGAATATTTTCCGATTCTGCCTGAATGCGCGATTGTTCTGAGGTGGGTATGCCGCATATATCGAGTCCTTCAGCGATGCGCTGGCCGAGCTTCTGAATTGCAAAAAAAGCCGTTGATCCCGTGCCCAGACCGACGACCATGCCATCTTCGACATATTCGGCAGCCCGTTCTCCTGATAGTTGCTTGGGGTTAATTGTCATATCTGTTCCATCCCTCGTGATAAAAACAAGCCAAAGATAAACGGAAGATAGTGTTTTGGCAATAATTTTGACCCAACGGGCACGGTATTTTTTTATTTATTTTTTTTCGAAATTGTCATACTCTATCAAACAGGTAGGGCAAAGTTGAATGTGATTAAATTCGGAGAAAACGATGGCTTATCGCACATTGGAAGATTTTTTTGGTGATATTGTGGGGAAAGCGCGTCGGGGACAGGGGATTTCGGAAGCGGAACTGGCGCAGCAGGTGGGGCTTAGTGTTCGACAAATCGGACAAATAGAATCGTACGAACTGACGCCCGATGATCAGGCCATTTGCCGACTTGCAGATGCACTTCATCTCGATGGCGAAAAATTGGTAGCGGTGGCGCGTGGATGGGTGCCAACGAAGGGCAATGCGGCATTTGAAGACGAGAATATGCGGGTTGATCGATTGATTCTCGATGCGGGTATGACGGTGAATTGTTATGTGCTAACGTGTAAGACGTCGGGCAAAGGCGCTGTGATTGATCCCGGCGGGCAGACGCAGTTGATTTTGGACGCGATTGCCGATATACAGGTGACGCATATTTTGCTCACACACGGGCACGGCGATCACGTTGGGGCACTCGAGGCCGTTGCCAATGCGACACAGGCGCAGGTATGTGGTTGCGAGCGCGATTTTGCGTTGATGGGCGGGCGCAGCAGGCGGGTGACTGAACAGGTAGATGAAGGGTGGCAAACAGCGGTTGGCGAGCTCGGTATCGATACGGTGAGTTTGCCCGGGCACACGGGGGGGGGCATTGGGTATTATACGGCACCCGTGTTTTTTTCGGGCGACGCGCTATTTGCGGGTTCTCTGGGAGGGGCGAGAGGAGATGCCTACCGGGGGCAAATTCAGGCCGTGCGTACAAAGGTGCTCTCTCTACCGGGAGAAACGACCGTTTTTCCCGGTCATGGTCCGATTACATCTGTGGCGCAAGAGCTGGCGCACAATCCCTATTTTGTTTGAGATGGATTTGGGAACTTTTTTATTCTTTTTCGGATGTCTGGGTTTCAACCCATTGCCCAATGGCCTGCCGAATGGATTCGACTGCGGCTTTTTTGCGCTCGAGGCGGTCAATATGCACGCGTAGCTGATCGATTTGTGCGTCGAGTTCTTGAAGTTCACCATTTGCTGCTTCAAGTGCTTGTTGATACAGAGGTTCGCTTTGGGTCGGTTCTGCCATGAATTGTGCTCCTTGTAGTGTAGTAAAGAAATGGAATACGCGATCCAGCTAAACATAACCTGTGTGGCCTTGTGTCGTCAAGCGCGAAAAAGTCCGCTCGCTGTGGGTTTGTGAAATCGGTGTATTTTTTTGTCTTTACAACCCGTTACAATTTATTACAATTTTCATGGGAACGAAGTGGATATGCCAGTTGTTTAATGCTGTAAATACTGATTCACAAGAAACATGCAACTTTCTTTTCATTCACGCATTTAAAAAAGGTAGTCAATTCCAATATATAGTAGGCAGTATGTCAATGCTGGCTCACAAGGATATTTCTCACTGTTGATATCGTTGCAAAGGAGCTAAACATGGCTCGGTGGTGTCTTTTCATGCGAAGCGCAATATTCGTCCTCATTTTGGGTGTTTCAAGCTCTGCTTTCGGACAAGAATATTTTGGCAAAAACAAGGTCAATTACAGCCAGTACACCTGGCATTATATCGACAGTGAACACTTCACGGTTTATTTTGACAAGGGTTCACTGGAGTTGGCCGAGTTTGTTGCCAAAGAAGCCGAAAGATCACTGGTACACATTGAGAAAACGCTGAAATATACACTGAAGGATCGCTATCCCATTGTTATTTACAATTCTCACAATGGATTTTCGGTGTCGAATATTACCAGTGGGGAACAGTCTGAGTTTACGGGTGGATATACCGAGTTCGCACAGGGACGCGTAGTGATTCCCTTTACGGGGTCTTATGGGGATTTGCAACATGTTATCCACCACGAGTTGGTTCACGCGGTTACGATTGAGTTGTGGACAGGTGGTGGCTGGTTGGGGTCTCTGGTTTCGCAGACATCGACATTGCCTCCGCTGTGGATTGCCGAGGGCATTGCCGAGTATGTGTCTCGATATGGCTGGCATAAAGAGCACGATAATTTTATGCGCGATGCAACCATTACCGGATATGTACCGACTATCGAAATGATGTCTCTGAGTTATTTTGCCTATCCCGGTGGGAATTCGGTTTTTTACATGATAGAACAGGAATACGGAAAGGACAAGGTGGCGTCTTTTATTTCTTCTTTCCGCACGGCTAAGAATCCCGATAAAGCACTCAAAGCATCTCTGGGATTTGGGATGAAGGAGTTGGAAGAAAAATATCAATTGTGGCTCAAGCGGCAATACTGGAATGAGATCAATTTGCGCCACACGCCTAAAGAGATGGCAACAAATTTGACAGAGAGCGAAGATAGGCGTTCGTCGTATAATTTAGCTGCTGCGTTATCCCCACAAGGCGACAAGGTCGCGTATTTGACCGATCGGAATGGCACGTTTGATATTTATTTGATGTCGGCGATTGACGGTAAAGACCTGGGGCGTTTGGTCGAGGGACAAAAGTCGTCTGCTTTTGAGTCGATGTTTGTTTTGCGGCCCGGATTTACCTGGTCTCCGGATGGCCGGCATATTGCATTCGCCGCTAAATCGAATAACAAAAATACCCTGTATATCCTCGAAGTTAAAAATAAACAGATTCGCAAGCGATTTAAGTTTGACCTCGATGGCTTGTTTGAACCCACCTGGTCACCCGATGGGAAAAAAATAGCCGTCGCGGGTATTAAAGACGGTTGGTCCGATGTCTATGTGGTCGATTTGAACGACGAGTCACTTACTCGGCTTACAAATGATCCCTATGACGAACGGCATCTGGATTGGTCGCCCGATGGCACCTGGATCGCCATGAGTTCCGATCGTCCCGATACCCATTTGGAGTTCAGTGGGGGGAAGGATTTTGCTTTTGGTCAGTACGATATTTTCTTATTGCGTACAGATGGCTCCGATATGCGCCGCATTGTCGCGTCTGAAGATGCTGAAGATTCGCATCCCGTGTGGGGTGCCGACAGCAAACACGTCGCCTTTGTTTCTGACCGCACGGGTGTGGGCAATATCTATATTGCAAATATCGACAGTACGCAGGAGATATATCCCATTACCAATTTGCTGTCAGGGGCGCAATATCTCGATTGGTCAGCCGATGGCAAAAAGATCGTGTTCAATGCGTTTCACAAGGGTGCTCTGGATATATTTGTGATGCGAGACCCCATCTCGCAGCGAAAAGAAATGGTGGATTTGCCGCGCACCCGGTTTGTCAAGCGCCTTGCTGGCGAAGATGAAAAGATGTTTGTCGAGTTGCAAAAGGAAAAATATGCGAGCCGTAAGATTGACAAAGTAGAAGCCGACAGTACTGTGGTTGATTCGATAGCAGAAAAAACAGAGAAGAAAGTGGCGCAGTGGATTTCCGATCAAGAAGCACTTGCAGCGGCAGAGAGTGCGCCAGCCGATAGTACGGCTGAGATCGATACCACGCATCCGGTTGCAGGCAGTCCAGAAATGGTCGATACCGGCAAACAAGGGGTGAAAAATTGGGGCGAAAAGGAATTTCAGGTTAAGAAGTACAAGCTGAAATTCAAGCCCGAACTATTTGGTGCTCAGGCGGGGTTTGATACGTTCTACGGTGTGAGTAGCTCCATTGTATTGTCCATGAGTGATGTGATGGGCGATCACCGCGCCACATTGGTGACGAGTCTGAATTTTTCGCTCAAAGACAGCGATTTTCTGCTCGCTTATGCTTATTTGAAGAATCGCACAAATTACGGGGCGCAACTTTTTCACACGCGGTTCTTTTTCTTTGATAGTACAGGTCGCCTGACTGCGGATCGATATTACGGGCTTTCGGGGGGGCTTGAGCGACCATTTAACCGGTTCGCCCGTTTGGAACTCAGTACGCGTTTTGTTTCTATTGATCGCGAAGAGGTGTTTACCGATATCAACAATCCGTATTCGTACCAGCCGGGCTTTCGCGGCGTTGGGCGGTTTACAAGCCAATTGATCAACCGCCGCCGGGCGGCTATCGGCGAAGTGGCTCTGGTGGGCGATAGCGCGCTGTACAGTTTGTTTGGCGCGGTAGATGGGCATCGCTATCGGTTGAATTTTGAAGGTTCTGGCGCGGGCATGAAATTTGCCACATTTACGCTGGATTATCGCAAATATATGCGGTTGTTAAACGAATATACTTTTGCCATCCGAATGTCGGGCGGAACGAGTTATGGTCCCAACAGCACCGTGTTTTTCATGGGCGGTGTGAACAATCCAGTCAATCCGACATTTTCGACCATTGCCAGTGTTGATCAGAGTCGCGTGTTTTTCTCTTCTTATGTCTGGCCTCTTCGCGGCGCGAGATTGCTCGAAATGGCGGGTGATTCTTATGCGCTGGCCAATGTCGCATTCCGATTTCCGCTCATCCGGCAATTGGCCATGGGCTGGCCCCTGCCGTTTTTCTTCCAGAATGTACAGGGCGAATTGTTCTTCGATATTGGAGGCGCTTTTGATCGCGCCAATTGGAGAGATGGGTGGGTTTCCCGAGATGGGGGTTTTGAACTCAATACGCCGCAAAACTATACGACGCCAGAAATCAGAAAAACAAAACCGCAGATAGCTGCCGGGTATGGGTTTGGGGTGCGGGTAAATTTGGGCTATTTCCTGTTCCGCTACGATCTGGCATGGCCCACAGATCTCGCAGAAACATATCATCCACACCAGTATTTCTCAATAGATTTCACGGGCTTGTTCTAATCCGCAGCTGGACGCAGAGAAAAGAGGAGAGGCGTGCTGTACGTCTCTCCTTTTTTTGTTGGGTTGATGGATGGTGATTTTTTTTGTATTATTTGAAGTGGTCAAAACGCGAGGTGAGAAAGATTTTTTATGAGGGATTTGTTATGACAGCCAAAGAGTATTACATGGCGGGGTTGAGTAAGTTAGGGGCTGGGGATTTGGAGGGCGCGATTACCGAATTTGAGAAGGCTGTATCTGACGATGCTTCATTTTACATGGCGCATCTGGGATGGGCACAGGCATTGGATCGGCAGGGGAAGGTTGACGAGGCGATTGAACAGGTCAATTGCGCTTTGCAAATTGTGCCCGATGAGGCACTCGCGCATACGAGTCTATCGCGATTATATCAGCAGAAAGGGATGATTGAAGAGGCCGAAAAGGAAATGGCTATTTCTCACCGACTTTCTCAAAATATTTAAAAAATGACGCTTGTACTGAAAATGAGGACGTCCTGTTTGGGCGTCCTTTCTGTTTTTATCTTGATGGCGTGTGTGACAGCAAATGCAAATTCGGTTGATTCGCTGCTGGCTCGCGCGCAAAGCGATACATTGAGATCGCTTGACTACCGCATTGGTTTGCTCAAGAAAGCACTCAGGGTGGACGGCGATCGCGCAGATGTCTGTGCGGCATTGGGCGCGTTATTTATGCAAAAGAACACGCCTGCGAGCAGGTTGCGCGCAGATCGCTATATTTATCGCGCGATTGTACTGGATCCCGAGAATATAGCGTATCGTCTGTCTTACGCGACTTTACAGCGCAAGAAGGGCTTTCGGTACAATGCCAGGCGATATTTTGAAAAGGTGCTCAGCATAGATTCAACGCAGGTCGATGCAGCCTGTGAAGTGGGCGATTATTATTTACAGGATATGTTGAAATACGTTGATGCACGGCGTTTTGATGGAGGTGGGAGTATGCGGTCTTTTGCAATGGAAAGTGTGCAAACGGCCGCGGATTATTACCATTACGCACTTGCATATGATCCCTATTGCAGGCGCGCGTATTACGGGTTGGGTATGCTGAGTATAGAGGGCGGATATAAAGAGGATTTGATTGTTATTGCGCAGGCACTTTTAGACCGGTGGCCGCAGGATCGGGATGGACTTTTGTTTTTGGGATTGGGGTATTATGCAGCCGAAAAGTACGAGGCGGCGGGCAAAGCATTTGATCGCGCGTACGCACAGATGGATTCGGTTGGGCAGGCTGCGATGACTTCAATAGAATTGTTGGGCGGTGGAGATGAGGTACCTGCGTTTTTTTGGCAAAAGCGCGACCCTTTGTTTCTCTCGCCTGTGAACGAAAGAAATCTGGCACATCGCGGGCGGGTTGCTTATGCAAATTTGAGATTTGGTCTGCCCGATGAGGGGGTTGCGGGTTGGGAAACGGATATGGGCAAGGTCTGGATTCGCTATGGTCGCTATGTCAATCGCGTGAGAACACTTATTCCGCATCGAGAGATCTGGACATACGAAGATTTTTCAATAGATTTTTTTTCCTATGATTCCGTGCATTGGAAATTGGAATTGATGAAGGATGAGCGATGGGCACTCGTTCCGGGCGGATGGGGCAGAAGTCAGATTCTGTCGCCCAATTTTTATTTACCCGAGCGCTATGTCGATCCATATCGAGACCAGAAATACGGATTGCCCGTGCAGGTGGGATTTTTCAAAGCTGAAGAAGGACAGGTCAAGGTGGCTCTTTCGTGGGGCATTCTCAAGCGCCAGTTGCAATATCTCAAACTCTATGAGACCTATCAGGTCGAATTAGATGCCGGTATTTTTGTTCATCGAGGCAATGGAGAAGAGATAACGAGTGTCAGGTGGCAGCCAGAGGCATTTCGAGATGTCTGGACCGATTCATTGAAGGAGCGGTATTTGTTGGGGCAACGCGACCTGATTTTAGCGCCAGATCAACAAGGCGCCGATTCACTCGCGCTGTCTTTAGAAATTAGAGATGTGGGAAAGAAAACAGTGGGCGTGTTCCGCGATACCGTTTTTGTACAGGCATTTCCCGATGATGTGATTTCTATGAGTTCTGTGTTGTTGGCTTCACATGCGGGGGAAGGGAAAGAGGGGATAGAGGTCATCCCCAATCCGTTGAGGACTTTTGACGCAGACGAGTTGTTGTATCTCTATTTTGAGGTCTATAATCTGGTACGCGATGCGTTTGGACAGACGGATTTTTCTGTGACGTACAGAGTAGGACCGCCAGATTTGAGACGCTTTTCCGACAAACAGGACCGGAAGGCGATTGCGCAATTGGGTATAAGTGATGACAGGTGGCGTATTTCCGTGAGTACAGATTATCGAGGTGGGGATATGCAGGAGCCGATTTATTTATCCGTTGATTTAAGTGAGTTGGGACCTGGCGTGCATCTGCTCTCCATAGTCGTCACGGACCGTCAAACGGGCTTACAGGCCTGGCGAGAAACCCTGTTTCGCATTTTGTGACGGCAGAGACTTATTTTTTCGCTTTTTTGTACCAAAGGAGCTTGATCAGTGGAGGGCCGCCAAATAAAATAAAGCCGAAAATTGCGACTGCGTGTACCGATGTGGCAAATGCCAATGCGGTTTCTTGTGGCACATGGTAGAAATGTATGAGGGTTTGGGCGCAAAAGAAATGGTAAGCACCTATACCTCCCGGAGCGGGAAGGACAAATCCGATCGTGGCGAAGGTCATTACAACCATAGCTTCAAACAAGCCGAGGTTGTAATCGTGTGATAGGTCAAAACTGTAGAAGGGCAAGTACATGGCGAACAAATAAAGGCTGTTGAGAATCAGGGTGGATACCAAAATCCCCGCGTAGCCTTCCACAGTGTGAATGGCTCTCATGCCCTGCAAAAAAGAACGCAAAATATGGGTTGCACCATCGGCCAGCCTCGGAGAGAGGCGCGCCAGCAAGCGATGGAAAAAAGACAGACCGCGTTCTCCACGGGCGGAGAGCAGTCCCAAAAATACGAAAGCAAACAGGATGATGGGCAATGCCAGCAAGGCGACTTGTTCAAGGCCGGGGAATGCCTCGCCGATCTGCTCTCTGGCAAAGAATAAAACGATGCCAAAGATGATCAAGAGGGTGAGTATATCGAGCAAGCGTTCTACAATCACTGTCGCCAGGATTGCACTGATGCCGGTTGGGTGATCCCTTTCGAGGGCAAGGGCACGCGCAACTTCGCCAGCGCGTGGGAATACGACATTGCCCGCGTAGGCGACCATGACAGCCCAGAATGCCGAGCGAATGGAAATATTGGGGTCAACGGGCAATAGCAAAATGCGCCAACGCCATGCTCGGGGCAAGCCCGAAGCGATGATGATGATGGCCGATATGAGCAACCACAAAGGATTGGCTGTTTGCAGGGCCTCCTCAAGGAGCGTTCCATTGACATCTCTAAACGCTGCCCAGAGAAAGCCTCCCATTAATACGAGACTGGCTGCGAGTTTGAGAAAGTTTTTCATGATAGGCCATATCCCAGGCTGCGAAGGGCGGTGTCTTTTTTTCGCCAGTTCTCATAGACTTTGACGTGCAGGTCGAGATAAATTGGGTGTTCCAAGAATGCCTCGATTTTTTTTCTTGCCTGATGTCCAATGGTTTTGAGGGTTTTTCCCCCTCGTCCTATAACAATGCCTTTTTGCGAATTGCGTTCGACAATGATATTGGCCTGAATATAGACTTTGGGGCGGTTTTCTTCAAAAGCCTCAATGTCGATTGCCGTTGCATAAGGCAATTCCTGGCGCAGGTGGTGGAACACTTCCTCTCGAATGAGTTCTGCAACGAAAAATCTTTCGGGCTGTTCGGTGAGCATATCTTCTGGATAGTATTGTGGGCCTTCTGGCAGTGCATGGCGCAAAGCGGTGTGAAGGGCTGGTACGCCCTTCCCGGTAGTGGCCGCGACAGATAAAACGACCTGCGTAGCGAGTGAGGCGCGAATCTGTTGTTCGCAGCGTTTTGCTCGTTCGCGCGAGATGAGGTCGGTCTTGTTTACGGCGATGATTTTGGGAATATCCCATTGTCCGAAGATTTGTCGTACTTCGGCGTCATAGGAGGTATCAAATTTTGAACCATCGACAATGCCCAAAAGCACATCGGCACTTTGATATGCACGTCCAATTTGTCGGTTCATAAAATCGTGAAGGCGATAGCGCGCCGACAAGATACCGGGGGTATCGAGAAATATCATTTGAGCCTGTTTATCTGTCACAATCCCCAGGATATTATTACGGGTAGTTTGGGGTTTGGGCGAAATAATGGATAGACGCTCCCCCACGAGTGCATTAAAAAGTGTGGATTTGCCGACATTGGTGCGTCCCGCGATTATGACATATCCAGATTTGAAAGCCATCACTGTCCAATCAAAAAAATAAAGAGGCCGAAATGCGGTACGTATTGTCGAGTTGGTCGTGTTCCATAAAGGCGAGATCTACGCCAAATCGACTGAGTTGCAGGCCAGTGCCCGCCGTAAAGTGCCCGTCCTTATATCCGAGGCGAAATGCGAGGCGGTGTTGCAGGCGGTATTCTGTCCCCAGTTGTATGCTGCGCGTTTTTTCTCGTGTCGATTTTTTGTCATTCAGGTGCGTGCTAAAACCGACTGTCATATCGCCGCCGGGCACCCTGCGTTGGAGGGCAGAGCCAATGAGAAGAGACGGCGAAATGCGATCTGCAATGCCGTCGGGAAATGCAATGCGCGTCTTTGTAAGATCGCGTATTGCCGCGCCAATGCGAAACGTCGAGGTGGGTATATAGAGTAGGCCGATGTCCAGGCCAAAGCCGCTTCCGATGCCCACGCTGAGATCGCGTCTGATCATTTTTATTCCTGCTCCAAGACGCAATTTATCTGTGATATGTCGCCCATAAGCGATTCGAAAGACATAATCAGCAGTGCCAATTTTATCGATTATTACGGGGCGATTGTCTGGGCCAATTGGACGGTCTGGATCTTCCAGACCCGTCAGGGCAATTCCATCAACGCCAGCGCGAACAATGCCCAGGCCAATGCCGCCTTTTCTCAGGGGCAAGCGCAATGCAAAAATATCGTGATTCACACTGCCGCCAAATTGCTCGGCATGTTGTATGTGAATCTCTCGTTTGGGTGGTGATGAACTTTTGCCGAAGCCCGTCCTGGAATACACCTCTGGGACAAGTCCTGCGGGATTCCAATAGATTGCTGTTGCATCAAAACTAAGCGCGACATAAGCACTGCCCATGCCCAGAGCGCGGGCACCGGCACCCAATAAGAGTGGATCACCTGTATAATGGGATGTCTGTGCAAGAGTTGGACTTGTAAGCGTGCATATGCTATACAGCGCCAGGGTCGCAAAGCGTTTCAATGATTGGCCTCTACATGGGGGATGAAAATGGCGATATTGCCGGGACGCAATGCCGATCCCAGGGCTTTGATATCGACAGGAGATAAAGTGATGTGCGGGGTGGCACCTGTTGAAACTCCGTCCGCTCGAATGACGAGGTTTGGCGCAAAATAGAGACGGGAACGATGGCGAGGCCCTTCTATCAGACGTCTGGAGAAGTCGAGGGGGAAAAGCCGCCCGCGAAGTCGCAGATTGGCATTGCCGGGTTCAACCGAGATGGGATCAATTCTGTTCACAAAGCGGTAGTTATAGGTGTGGCGTTCTTCTATCGGTGACAAGCTGAGAATAGCGCATGTTCTCAGCACATTGCCCTGTGCTTTGAGGTGAATTTGCTTTGACGGAATGTCGATGATAAGGTAGAAGTCGTCCGGTGATGTTTTAACCTGGTCGAGTTCGCGAACGAGGGCTTCGCGGTAGTTTTGGAGAACGATTTTGTCCTGACCAGATACATGGGTTTCTACAAGAAGCAAAAAACTTAGTAGATATAGACCCGGTCGCCAACTTGTAGTGAGCGATACACAAAGGCCAGGTCTTCGTCGTTGAGGCGAATACATCCGTGCGTGATATGCCGTCCGAGCAATGTGGGATAAAGAGTGCCGTGAATTTCGTACCCGTCGCCCAATTTGAGGGCGTAGGCACCGAGGGTTGTTCGGTCGAGACGCCGAAACTCCCAGGGTAATACAGTGGGTTCTTCTCCATTTTCGACAAAGGCCCACAGGGGCTTGGCCCAGATGGGGTCTGTCACTTTGTGCAAAATAGTTCTGATACCCAATGGGGTGTAAAACTGCCAGCGTGCCGAAGCACCCGGATGAAGCAGTACTTTGCCGCTGCCTGTCGCACACGTCGCTTCTCGTATCATCTGGTTGTTGTGCCAAACTTGAAGACGGTTGTGTGCGGTATCAATAACGATGTAGGTCTCGGTTGCGTGCCGTTTCAATGCTTCCTGGAGCGATGCGATATCAGCTTTGAGTTGTTCGATATCCGTTTCTCGCGCGGGTAGATGCGAGCAAAAACTGAAGAACAAATAGAGCGCGAGGAATAATATGGTGTGAAAGCTGTGCATGTATGGCTTAGAAATTGCAAAACCGAGGTGCTCTTTGCGCGCCTCGGTTTTGTCTTTATAAAAAGATATTTGGGTGGTGTTACAGGCGGAAATACCAGGGTTTATGTCGTTCTTTCCAGTCTTCGATTTTCTGGAGCGCGACCGTAACTGCACCCTGAACCTCAGTGAGTTTGGTTTCTGCATCCTGCGCTTGAGCGAGCGCATCTCTGTATTGCCCGTTGTCGAGGCTGCCGCGTGCGTCGCTTATGTTGCTCTCGGCCTGATTCAGGTCGGCGTTGAGTTGATCGAGATCATCGTCCGCGCCTTTTCCACGAGGTGCTTCACCCAAACTGACTCTGGTTTCTGAAATGCCAGGCGTTACGCGTTCGATAATCGCCTGGGTATCGGCCTCCAGTTGTCTATTGGTGTCAGCCTCAGATTTGGCGCTATTGGCTAACTCTTGAGCTTCTACATAAAGAGGCTCGGCCTCGTCAAATTTATTGAAGAAAAAGAACTTTTTTTCTTCAAACTTCTTAGCGGCACTATCTATGGCAGCAGATGCCACCCGATAGGCCTCTGGCGCATAAGTCTCGGCCTGAGATGCCTGTGCTGCGGCATAAGCGGCCTCAGTATCAGCTTTCAATTTGACCAATTCTTCGGAAGGCCCACAACCCGTTATGGCAAGTGCCATAACCAGAATCGTGCAAAGGCTTAAAATGGATCGCATCCTTAGACTCCTTAGTTTGTCGTCATGAAGGGGCTTTACGCATTGTTTTCTTTGCGGAAGATAAAACACAAATTTCAGCTTGTCAACACCAATTTTGGGATATGGGAAATGGCGTTGAACGATCCTTTATTTATCGTCGTTCACTTTTTTTGTAGAAAAGTTTGTTCAGTGGGCTTTTGGGAGCCGTAAGATATTTGGCTTCATCGGGTGTCAAAGCCTTGTCAAATACAGCGATTTCGTCGATTTGCCCGGGATATTTGTAGTGATTAAATCGCATCACGAGGTTTTCTATATCCCAGGTTACATTTTGCTGAAGCGGACCTTTGCGCCCTGCTTCCTCGCCATCTATATACAGCGCCCATTCTGCATCGGCCTTGCCGCTGTTAAAGTTGGACCAGGTAATCGCGACGTGGTGCCAGTCGCTTGCACGCCAGTTGGCGGGAACCGAAATCACGTATTTATCGACCTCCTGGTCGCTAATTTCATGTTGTTTGTCGGGATAGCATCCAAACCGGAGTGTGCCATCGGATTTTTTGAAATCGACGAATACAACTGCATCATCCCACGGATATTTTTCGCCGTCTTTTTTCCCAACATGAAAAGGTTCGGGATAGTTGGATTCGAAGCTGGCGATGTCGGTTTGGAGCCAGAATGCAATGCTGCCAGACCACGCGCTGTTGGCACTGTAGGCGAGGTTGTTTTTTCCGTTGTAATTGAGTGCGCCAGCATCTGGATTAAAAGCCAAATACCCGTCGGGATTGCCGCCTTGCTTGATGTGGTTGGTGTTGGCGGTATCAAAGGTCGCCAATGGGTCGCCAAGGCTGTCGAGGGCATCCACGCCTTTTTCAAAGTTGGCAAAAAAAAGTATGTGTGCTCGCAGGCTCTCTTCAATGGCCTTTTCGGGACCACCACAAGCTGTTGTGATCGCTAAAAATATGAAGGTTAAAGTGCCACGAGATAGTTGGGGAAGATGGCGCAACATGTGTAAAGTCTCCTGAAAAAGAGTTCAGCATATTGTGAAGTTAAACGCACAAGTTGATATACTCTCAAAATGCGGGTATGTCAATACCAAAATCAATGAAACTACAAAGATAGCTTAAATACTCGAAAAAACAATAGCTGAGATACGCGAAAATTCTGTCTCGGAAATTGTCTTGACATCTCAAAAGTTATTTGTTAGCATAAATTCAATTTTCCCAAAATGTTCGGCATTCTTAACAGGAGCCTCCTCGATGCGTAAAATCGGCACAGGTATTCTCTGGGTCATCACGATTTTAATGTTGTCTTCGGTGACCATTTTTAATCCGGGACAGGTGACGGATTTTTTTGTCACGCTTTTTAATATTAAACCGAGTATTCCCGAACTCAAACCCATTGAAATTTCAGAACGCGATCGAGAAATTCGATCCATTGCCGAGTCCGTTACACAAGAAGATGTAAGCCAAATTATTACCGACCTGTCGGGAATGGGATCTCGGGTGCCGGGCTATGTGGGGCATCGGCAGGCTTTTGAATATGTCAAACGGCATTTTGAACAATTTGGTCTCGAAGATATCGTGGTCGAAGAGCACACGGTAACGGTTCCCGTTGACAAAGGTGCTTCACTTACTTTGATGGATACCGGCGAAGAAATTGCGATCTACGGTTTTTGGCCCAACCATGTACAAACGCCCTCTGTGCCCAGCGCTGGGATTTCGGGGGCGCTCATTTATGGGGGCAAAGGGTCGTTTTCAGAACTCAATGGCAAAAAGGTCGAAGGCAGCGTTGTTCTGATGGACTTCGATTGTGGCCAGGGTTATTTAAGCCCGCGTATGCTGGGGGCACAGGCCATTTTATTTTACGACAATGGGCGGGTTACACAGGGTCAGGCTTTGGATAAGTTTTTGCCCGTGCCCGTTGATGTGCCCCGGTTCTGGGTGAAAAAAGACGATGCTTTGCGTTTGCTCGCATTGGCCCAAACGCAATCTCCCGAAGTGCGTTTAACGTCGAAGATGGATTGGGAAGAGGTGCCGACCTGGAATATTTTTGCAACCGTTCCCGGATCCGAAGACTATATCACTGAGCGCGAAGAGCGCAAGTGGAAAGATCAGCAGATTGTGCTGAGTGCTTTTTACGACGCCATTTCCGTTGTACCCGCTCTCGCGCCGGGCGCTGAAAATGCGTCCGGGTTGGCTGCGCTTTTACACACTGCCCGCGTTTTGAAACAGAATCCGCCCAAATATTCGGTGACCTTTTTGGCAACTGGCGCACATTTCCAGGGGCTGGCTGGCATCAATGATTTTGTGTATCGCCACTCGCGCGAGAGCGATCATTTCCGCGATAAAATTCCCGATAGTTTATCGGTTGCCGGTGCTTATCTCGATGGCGAACTTATTCCGCGCGATAGCGAAGACTTTGAAGAGCTCATTCCCGGCAGCTATAAAATTGATTTTCGATTATTTATCGGATTGGACTTGTCGAGTGAATCCGATCAGTTGGCGAGCTTTTCGCATGGCACCTTTAACAACCCGAATTGGCAGACAGATAATTATCTGAATAATCTGCTGGCACCTTATGCAGACAAATTCGATAAATATATGGCCAAAGTTTTTCCGGGCGAAGAAGCGCGCCATGTCGATGCGATTGCACCGCCAAAACGCACCTGGAAGAATTTTATGCCCATTCGTCTGGGATTCGACAGTGAGGCCGTTACTTTTGTTGGCAAAGAAGGCATTACTCTGGCGACGCCATCAACAGTGCGGCGTTTTGTGGATACGCCCATTGATCGCGTTGAACATGTCAATATGGACAATTTGACGCGCCAGATCCAAACGACGGTCGCTGCCATGATGAAAGCGGGCGAAGATCCCGAGTTTTTCAGGGTGTCCAAACTCAAGTTGCAAGATCGCGGACACAGTTTGAGAGGACAAGTATTGTGGTTTGATCGCAATGTCGATTTCGCGTTGCCCCGCGTGCCCGTGCCCGGGGGCGTTGCGACGTATCGGCAACCGGGCAATGTCCACAGTTGTGCGGGGGTGCGCACACTGATTATTGACAAGACAACAGAAGGTCCCATTTACGATATCGAAAAGTTGGCAGACGATCATGAAGGAGAGGTAGATCCAAATGTGTTTGGCGAGAAAAGTAAGGTAAAGGAAACCGGATGGTTTACCTTTGATATTATGCGGAATCGATTTACCAATCGCATTTTGGCTTATGATATCGATGAAGAGGGTAATATTACGTCGGCACCCGACATGGGGACTGAGGGCGACAAAAAATTCCCACTGACGCAGCGATATGGCTGGTGGGAAAATGAAATGCTGACGGTTCTGTTCAAGAGCCGCTCCATCAGTGTTTTTGAAATTATCGATTCGAGCTATTTGTCCGCACTCGATTTTATGACGGTGCTCAATGACAACGATACGCAACCCATAGAATTTGGCTATACGTATTTGCCGGGGCAAAGCACCAAAGAGGGAGACGTGACGCGCGCTGCAGTGACGTTTGCGCGCGTGGATGAATACACGGGAGAAGCCGAGCGGTTGAAGGTTTTGATGAGTACGGGATTGTTTGGTGTTAAGTATTTGTTGATCAATGCGCCCCAGAAATTTTTGGACAATCCGATTGATAAACGCGAAGTGAATCCCGATATTCTGGAAGAGGCGCGAGGTGAAGGGTATGAACCCGGCGTCATTTTCATGCCTTCGTATCAGGCCGCCAGAGATATGTGGGTGATCGATGATGTGCGGATGAAACAGTTGGCGCAATTCGGTATTGAGAACAATCGTCTTACCCTGTTGCACAACAGCGCGCGCGAGGCATTGATGGAAGCGCGTCAGCACCTTGAAAATTTGGATTACGAAGGGTTTATGGCCGCATCTCGGCGGGCATGGGGACTGGAGGCGCGGGGGTATCCCGAAGTGATGGCGACGGCCAATGATACTGTTCGGGGCATTATTTTTTACTTTATTTTGTTGCTGCCGTTTTCATTTTTCTGCGAGCGATTGTTGATTGGTGCGTCGAGTATTACCGCGCGGTTGAGCTGGTTTGCCGGATTTTTTATATTTTTCTTTATTGTTCTGCGCTTTGTCCATCCGGCTTTTCAGTTGAGCAATTCCCCCTATATTATTTTTCTCGCTTTTGTGATTATGGCTCTCGGCGGTGTGGCGATGGTCATTGTCGTGTCTAAATTTGGGGATGAAGTTCGCAAAATGAAGCAGGCTTCTGCGGGGACTTATGAAGCCGATGTCGGGCGCATTAGCGCGACATCGGCCGCGGTTGTGCTGGGTATTTCAAATTTGCGAAAGCGCCCCATGCGCACGGGGTTGACGGCGATTACGCTGACTTTGCTGACTTTTACGACATTGTCTTTTACCTCGGTGCAGACTTCGTTGAAGTTTTACAAATTGCCCCGCGATAACGAGCCGTCGTATCAGGGGGCACTCGTGCGCGACCGATCCTGGCGCGGGATGCAAGAATCCGTGCTCAATTATCTCAATAGTGCTTTTGAAGGCCGCGCCGATATTGTGCCGCGGTCGTGGTATTTATCACAGGTGCGTGGTGAGCGCGCTTATGTGAATTTTTCTCGCGTGACAGAGGCCACTGCCGATATGGGTCCCAAGGAGATTTACGTCGATTTCGATGTGGGCATTACCACGGGGAAAGACAGTTTTGTCAATGCGCTGTTGGGCCTTACGCCAGACGAACCCAAAATTACCGGGGCGGATCGCTATTTGATGAGCGGACGTTGGTTTGAGCCAGGAGAAGAGTTCGTTTGTCTAATACCCAATGATCTGGCCGAGCTTGTCGGTATTTTCCCCGAAGACGCTGGCACAGCTAAAATTGAAATGCAGGGACAGGTTTTTACGGTGATTGGTATTCTGGATTCTGAAATGTTTAACAAGTTCAAAGATCTGGACGATGAAAAGCTGACCCCTGTTGATACGGTAAAAGAAAAAGACGATTTGGCAGATGCACAGGATCAGGATCCGCGGGTTGTCGCGGCTGCGCCGATAGAGACCTTTACCCACCTGGAATCGACCAATGTGCTCGTCGTGCCCTATGAGTATATTCGAGATATCGGTGGCGTATTGGCTTCGGTGGCGATTGCGAATTTCAAGGATGAGAGCGGGCAGCCCAAGTTGGATTTTGTGCCCGACATCGAAGAGTTTATGGCGCGCGTGTCTTTGACGATGTTTGTGGGCAAGGATGATGGTGTAACCGTCTATAGTTCGATTGGTTCAACGTCGCTTTCTGGATTGGGCAATTTGTTTATTCCGATCTTGATTGCGGCGCTTATTGTGCTCAATACTATGATGGGTGCCGTGTATGAGCGTTTCCGAGAGATCAGTATTTATTCTTCGGTGGGATTGGCTCCCAATCATATTGCCGCACTTTTCCTCGCGGAGGCCGGCGTATTTGCCACACTCGGTGCGGTTATGGGATATTTAATTGGACAGGTTCTGGTGCTCATACTTTACAATCAGGGGCTGTTGGGAGGCCTGGAATTGAATTATTCGTCGCTGTCTGCAATTTCCGCTACGTTGATAGTGATGGCAACGGTATTTCTCTCGGCGCTTTATCCAGCTAAAAAAGCTGCTGATATGGCCGTGCCCGATGTGACCCGCAAATGGGAATTCCCCGATCCGGATGGCGATCGGTGGGTATTTGATTTTCCCTTTACAGTGGGCGGTGCTGAGGTATTGGGCATGTACTCTTATTTGACCAGGGTTTTTGAATCTTATGGCGAGGGATCGGTGGGTGATTTTGTTGCCGATCACGTGAAGTTCTGGTCTGAGGATCACGAGGGAGAACCACAATACAATATTGATCTGACGGCATGGTTGGCGCCTTATGATCTGGGGATTAGCCAGGAAGTGCAGTTAAAAGCTATTCCAACGGGTGAGCACAATATTTATAAAATTGAAGTGGTGATCAATCGTTTGAGTGGCGATGTGGCGTCCTGGAAACGGATCAATCGCGGATTTTTAAATGTGTTGAGAAAGCGATTCCTGGTCTGGCGTACAATTCCGGGTGACCTGAAGTTCAATTATGCAGAAGACGGACGCCGGGTTTTGTCTGGCGAAGTCGCGGCAATAGCATAACGTGCAGATTTTGTGAATTTCCTTCTGGGAGGCAATTTTGGCAACGGACGAACCAAGAGATACTGAAGAAACAAAAGAGGATCTGACAGAATACGAACAGATTATGCCAGAGGACGCGCCTTTTGAGGATGGCTTTGGCTGGAAGACGATATGGGCGACGGCGTTCGTTGGGATTGTCATGTTGCCAGGTGCGATTTATCTGGGTCTGGTAACCGGGCAGAGCATGGCTGGCGCGTCTGAGTGGGTGACGATTATTCTCTTTTTAGAGATTGCCAAGCGCTCTTTTGTTCGGCTCAAGACACAGGAAATTTTGATCATTTATTGGGTCGCTGCAGGGCTATTGGGCATTGGGGTAAAACTCGGTTCCGGCGCGCATCTGTACGGCGGACCTTTTGGAGGGTTGATCTGGGATCAGTATTTGATTCAGTCGCCCGCGGCCAAAGGTCTGGATAGTTATATCCCAAATTGGGTGACACCGCCTCTGGATTCGCCGGTTTATGCCGAGCGTACATTTGTGCATCCCGACTGGATTTTGCCGGTGTTGATTCTGTTTCTGGTCATGATTATCAATCAGGCTGCGCGGCTATCCTTTGGGTATGTGATGTTCCGCATTACCAGCGATATCGAGCAATTGCCTTTTCCCCTCGAGCCCGTTCAAGCACGAGGTGTCACCGCACTGGCTGAAACATCGGCCAAAGCCGAGGGGTGGCGATGGCGTGTGTTCAGCACGGGAACGTGTATTGGTCTGGTGTGGGGATTGCTCTATGTGGTTGTGCCCACGTTGTCGGGCATTTTTCTGACTGAGACCGTTCAGGTTTTGCCTATTCCATTTATCGATTTCACAGCCGAGGTAAAGACCATATTGCCCGCTGCGGTGTTTGGCATAGGAACGGATTTGGGGCATTTATTGTATGGTTTTGTCCTGCCGTTTTACGTGGTGGTGGGATCGTTTATCGGTGCTGTGCTCGCCAATCTGGTAATTAATCCAGCCCTTTATCACTATGAAATTTTGACCCGATGGGCACCGGGGATGACGGCGATTCCCGCAAGTATTTCCAATCGTTTCGATTTCTGGCTGAGCTTTGGAATCGGTACTTCAATCGTGATTGCGCTCACCGGTTTTTATATGGTAGGCAAAACCCTGCTGGAACAGCGCAAGCTGAAACAGGAAACAGGACATCATTCGATAAATATTAGTATGGAGGATTTGCCCGAAGGCCGGGGTGATATGCCGATGAAGTGGCCCCTTGTTTTGTGGGTCATGGCTTCTTTTGCCGCCATTGGGCTGTGCCAGTGGCTCGTGCCAGAGTTTCACTGGGGATGGCTGGTGTTCTTCGCGTTTATTTATACGCCTATTTCGTCTTATATCGGTGCCCGGATGATCGGTCTCACGGGCAGTCCCTATGGGGCGAGCATTCCCTATATTCGAGAAGCGGCCATTTTGTTGTCTGGTTATAAAGGTATGGCGGTGTGGTTTGCGCCCATTCCTCTGCACGACCACGGGCTGGCTGTGCGGCAGTTTAAGCAACTGGAATTGACCAAGACAAAGATCGGTAGTTATCTCAAAATGGTCGTGATTACGATGTTTGTGATTTTCATTTGCAGCTTTATGTTCTATGAGTTTATCTGGCGGTTGGGTCCCATTCCATCTTCCACATATCCCTATGTCCAGCTATTTTGGCCCTATGAAGCTACGATGCAAACCGTGTGGCTCAAATCGACTTTGCCGCCCGAAGAAGTACAGGGTGCTGTAGGTATGGATCTTTTAAGAGAAATTATCATCCCCAAATACATTCTCACAGGGCTGGTTTCTGGTGGACTTCTCTATCTGGTACTGGTTGCCGCCAAGGTCCCCGTGCTGGCATTTTTCGGTTTTGTGAATGGCCTGGCGCAATGGCCGCATTTTGTCATTTTGAATTTTGCCGGGGCCATGCTGGGGCGATATCATTTTGCCAAGCGATTTGGCGAGTCCAAATGGAAGGCTTACGCGCCTATTTTAGTAGCGGGGTATTCCTGTGGCATGGGGCTTATTGGTATGACTTCGATTGCTGTGGCGTTGATATCCAAGGCCGTGTCTCAGGTGGTTTTCTAAGATGAAATGATGGGTGGAACTTTTATCCGGGCATGTGTCGTCTAATTTGTTGCGATATGTGCCCGGATTTTTATGGGTATTTTTACAATTTTTTCAAAGGAGCAGATTATGCAGAGGTTTCGATTCTTCGGTTTTTTGGCAGTGGCAATGCTTCTGGCCGCGTCCTGCGATGTGTGGGCACAGCCTCAAAGAGGCGGTCAAGGTCAAGGGGGGCAAGGACAGCGTGGGCAACGCGGAGGCGTTCAGGTACAGCGATTTTTACCAGTTGAACAGGTAATGACTTATCTGGCATTTAACGAGAATGTGGCTCTGAGCGATGCGCAACTCGTCAAGGTGCGCGCGTCGCTTAAGGGGATTTATGCAAAACGGCAGGAGTTGCAAAGAAGCCTGCGCGGAAGTAATGATCAGCAGGCGGCCATGCAGAAAGTGCGCGCACTGAGAATGGAAATGACACAGGGCTTGGCAGCCATTCTCAATGAGGATCAGACAAAGGGATTGCAAGAAATGATGCAGCGGATGGGTCAGCGCGGGCAGCGCGGGCAACGTGGCGGGCAAGGTGGTCGTGGTGGTGGTCGCGGAGGCGGTGGTGGCGGCGGTGGTGGTGAGTAGAGCAGAGGTCCTCTGCCTGTTCAAGGTTGAAGATGTTAAAACGCGGGTTTCTTTGCAGAAGCCCGCGTTTATTTTTTGGGCGCGCTTGTTTATCGCAAAAAAATGGGTTACATTATCTCTCATTGCAATGGGAGGGTTTTGTGATACCTGAGTCTATTAAACATCTCAAGCGGCCTTTTTCTTTTGCTGTGGTTAGTGATACGCATTTTGTGACGCGAGATTTTATCGGGCAGGCGTTTGACGCGACAAGACCGCTCAGTACTGAGGGGTATGTGGAAAATGTGACCTATTCGCTCGCGCCAATGATGGATGCATTGCGCGATCTCAAACCGGATTTTATAGTTTTGACCGGTGATGTGGCCGAACCTCCGCTGGATCCAGAACGCCATCGCGAGAATCTCAAGGCTGCACTGGATTTTTTTTCCACCTGTGATATTCCCCTGATCGTCGCTCGCGGAAATCACGATGGTAATTCGGCTTTTGATGAGGTTGTGGGACCGCGTATAGCACAGTTTTTAGGTGAGACGCCCAAAGCGCATTATTTTTCGTTTGAGGTGGATGGTTGTCAGTTTATTGTTCTGGATACGCCGTTTTGGAACGTTGAGCAATGTCAGTGGCTCGATGCTGTGTTGTCAGAAAATACTTATGCGCCGTCCTTTTTGCTGGGGCATCATCCTATATGGCCGGTAGCACGCGCTTTTTTTTACAATCGCGATTTTCAGACGGATATGGTCAATCTTCTGTCTCGGCACGCGATTGATGCCTATTTTTGTGGACATTCGCACAATCAAAGTATTGTGTTGCACCGCACGCCCCATTTGCCGGTGTTGCAGTGTATGGGTGCTCTGATTGGATTGTCTGACGCGCCGCCTCTTCCGCTCAACCACGTTCAAGCCCTTTTGCCCACGCCCGATGATCTCATGGCGGTTTGGTCCGGATATATTGAAAATACGGCTCCGGGATGGTTTATGGGATATGTTACACAGGGTCAGGCGCGTGTGGAATGGCATCATATTAACCGCGGGGCCGAAGCTCTGGTGCGCTGGTTTCGGCCTGGTGACATTCAGACTTTTTGGGCGATGGCTCCAGCGCCTCCCGCCCAACTCATTGAAGCAAATTTGCAGCGTATTCGCCAGGGGATTCTCCGTTTTTGTGCCTGGGATAGTATGGGAGATACGCGCGTATTTCTCAATGGGAACGAGATAGGCCTTCTGCCGCGTGCAGATAATTTTACGGCCAGTCGTCTGTCTTTACCTCCCAACGCGCTCGCTTGTTTACAGATGGAGAATAAGGTGCGTATTGAACCTGCTGAGGAAAGCGAGATGACGCTTGGCAATCTGGTTCTCGAAGTGGTTTTGCCCGGTGGTCGTAATGTGCGGTCGCAAGTTTTTGAAGATATTTATACGTGGTCTAACCGGTGGGAAGGGTATGAATATGAGACGTTGCAAAAGATGAAACCGGGGCGACCGTTATCTACAGTGTTGTCTTTCAGGTGAGGATGTGATGGACGATAGAAGAGATACCAATCGATTGATCCGCGAGACCAGTCCGTATTTATTGCAGCATGCACACAATCCCGTTGCGTGGTTTCCATGGGGAGAAGAGGCATTTGAAAAGGCTCAGGCTGAAAACAAGCCCATTTTTTTGAGCGTGGGATATGCGGCCTGTCACTGGTGCCATGTGATGGCACACGAGAGTTTTGAAGACGAGGATATTGCGCAGATTATGAACGCGCATTTTGTCAATGTGAAGGTCGATCGGGAAGAACGTCCCGATGTCGATGAAATTTATATGAATGCAGTACAAGTTATGACGGGTTCCGGTGGGTGGCCTATGAGTGTGTTTTTGACACCGCAGGGTGTTCCGTTTTACGGAGGTACGTATTTTCCACCTGAGAGCAGGCACAACATACCGGGCTTTCCCCAGGTTTTGGATTCCGTTGCCAGGCATTATCGAGAAAAAGGTGATAATGTCGCAGATGTGGCGAGTCGATTGCACGAGCACTTGCGGGCGATGGCGCGTATTGACGCGTTGGCAGATGGCCTGACTGAGGCGGATTTTGAAGGTGCATTTCAAAAGATCAGATCGAATTTTGATTTTCAACATGGCGGGTTTGGCACACAGCCCAAGTTTCCAAATTCGATGAATCTCGACGTGTTTTTGCGAACCCATTTGCGTACGGGGAACGAAGAGGCACTTGCGATGGTGACGTTGACGCTTGAAAAAATGGCGCGCGGGGGCATTTACGATCAGCTCGGCGGCGGATTTCATCGCTATTCTGTGGATCGCTACTGGCTCGTGCCCCATTTTGAAAAGATGCTGTATGATAACGCACTGCTCGCACAGCTTTATACGCAGACTTATCAGGTGACGAGACAACCACTTTTTGCGCGTATTGCCAGGTCAATTCTGGATTATACGCGCCGAGAGATGACTGCGCCAGAAGGTGGTTTTTATTCTACGCAAGATGCCGATAGCGAAGGGGAAGAGGGTAAGTTTTTTGTGTGGACTCCGCAGGAGGTGGTGGATTTATTGGGCGAAGAAGACGGTGCGGCGTTTTGTCGGTATTTTGATGTGACGGAGCGGGGCAATTTTGAAGGTAAAAATATTTTGAATATCCCACATGTATATGAGGTCGATGAAGATGTGATAGCACGCGGGGGTGCGATTTTGTTTGATGCGCGAGAAGAGCGCGTGAAACCCGAGTGCGATGAAAAAATTCAGGTGAGTTGGAATGGGATGATGATTTCGGCTTTTGCGCGGGCATATCGGGCGTTTGGAGATCCCATTTACCTGAAGAGTGCGTCAGATGCGGCTCAATTTATCCTGGAGAATATGTGTACGGATCGCGGGCTTTTGTTGCATACTTTTACAGACGGGCATGCGCGTTTCAATGCCTATCAGGATGATTATGCCTGTTTGATTGTTGGGTTAGTCGATCTGTACGAAGCGAGTTTTGAGGCTTCTTGTATCGTTGCTGCCCGCGATTTTATGGAGGTGATGATCGATCAGTTCTGGGATGATGAAGACGGCGGATTTTTTTATACGGGAAGAGACCACGAGGAGTTGATCGTGCGTTCAAAAAATCCCTTTGATAATGCTATGCCGTCTGGTAATTCGATGGGGGCGATGGCTCTGCTGCGATTAGGGACGCTGCTGGAGCGCGAAGATTGGCGGGATATGGGTGCTCGCATTTTGCATCTTTTTGGCAGGCATATTCGAGAGGTGCCTTCGGGCTTTGGCAATATGATTTGTGCCCTGGACCTCCATTTGCAAGGGGCTGTGGAGGTTGCTATTTTGGGTGATCGAGATAGAGAGGATACGGTTGCACTGCTCAATGTGGTGAATAAGACCTGGCGACCCAATGTCGTTTTGTGTGGGGGTAATGATCCCGTATCTGACGCTATTCCACTTTTGAAAAATCGCGGCATGATCGACGGACGCGCCACGGCTTATGTCTGTCGCAATTTTGTCTGCTCAGAACCCGTTACAGATGCCGAGGCACTGGAAAAATTACTGGATGAATAGAGTTCGGGATACTAATTTGACAGAGAAGTCAACAATCTAACAACTAAATCCAAATGAAAGGATATGTCATGGCAGATGTTTTGATTATAGGCGATGGGCCTGCGGGGTTGAGTGCCGCGCTGTTTTTGGCGAAGAATGGTCAGAATGTGACGGTGTTTGGGCAAGATGGGACGCCGATGCACAAGGCGATGCTTTACAATTATCTGGGTATTCCCGAGATGACGGGGAGTGAATTTCAGCGGGTAGGTCGGGCACAGGTCCAGAATTTGGGCGGCACAATTGAGGATGTAGAAGTGACCGATGCCGAAAAGACGGATGGTGGGTTTGCCGTTACAACGGGGGATGGAGACCGAAGAGAGGGGAAGTATCTCATTTTAGCCACTGGTACAAATACCAAATTGGCCGAGGGTCTGAGTTTGGCTAAGGAGAACAAGGGTATTGTTGCCGATGGCGATGGCCGCACTTCGGTTGAGGGGCTTTTTGCAGTGGGTTGGAATACGCGTCTCATCCGCACGCAGGCGATTATTTCCGCCGGGCAAGGCGCCGCGACCGCGCTGGAAATTTTATCGCTCGAAGCTGGTGAAGATTTTCATGATTTTGATGTTGTGGAATAAGGCGAGACGAGGAAGAATTATGAAAATTACCGAGACAAATACCACCATTGGCGCACTGATTGAACGCCTCGAAGCTACGGGAAAACCCAGGACGACGAAGGCCCGAGCCTTCATTATTATCGAGGATGGGGGAGCGCAGACACGCGAAGATATCCGAGAGACCGTAGCGCAATTTCGGGCGAGCTTTAAGGATATACCCTCTGAGGAGATCGAACAAATTATTGGTGAGTCCAGACGGGCAGTAAGAGCGCAAAAATCATGACGCGAGTTGTGCTGGATACCAATGTATTAATCAGTGCTATCCTGAATCCGCACGGGAGTCCAGGCATTATACTTGATCTGGTCTTTGACCAGAAAGCGTCTCTTTGTCTCTCTGCACCTCTTATAGACGAAATTCAGCGCGTCATTCATTATGACAAGATGGTTGATTTGATAAAAAAAGGGGGAAAGACTGTTGAGCAAGCAGGAGAGATCGTAGATAAGATTGTTGCAATAGCGGAAGTAGCCGCTGGTCGCAGGGAAGTAAGCCTGATAGATGCCGATCCGGATGATAATATGGTGCTGGGCTGTGCTCTTGAATCCGAGGCCGATTACATCATCTCTGGAGATCGACATCTCACCGCATTAGGTAATTTTCAAGATATCCCCATTCTCACGCCCAGGGCTTTCCTGGATACGCAGGTTAATTCTTGAATGCCTGACCTTGCTCTGGCTTTCAACGACGAGTTGGCTCAGTCTATATCTGATAGTTTCTTGTCTCATGTATGGAAATTTTGATGTTGTGGAATAAGGTAAGATAAATTTCTCCGGGAGGTTCCATGCATGCCCTGTTCAGACAGCCGGGTATTTGGAACCTCTTTTTTTATGATCGAACCCCTGCATTCGTCCATTTTCTCCGTTTATAGAGGAGATCGTCATGCGTGTTTTTCTATTTGTGCATTTCGTGGTGTTCCTATTCCTCAGTCCTGTATTTGCTGAAATAGATGTTGCTGTCGTATCTGAAAGCATTGTGCAGGTGCGTGTGTACAAGAATCATAAGATTCTGGCTGAGGGAAGCGGTTTTGTTGTGAATGAAGAGGGGTATGTACTGACGAACGCTCATCTCTTGGCGGATGCAGAGGGATTGACCGTCCGGTCCCGAAAGACCGGTGCCGAAATCGTGTCACAGCAGATCTTTACCAATCGGGAATTGAATCTCGCTTTGTTGCGCGTACAGGGTCTGGATTTACCGCCTCTCAACTTGTCCGAACAAGGGGCCGCTGTAGGCCGGGTCGTGGAAACCCTGAAGATAACTCCTCAGGATAGTATCCAGATTGCTCGTGGGACTATTGGCGCATACCAGGATGTGCCGGGAAAAAAAGTGAGTGATCCCGTGGTACATCTGCTACAGCACAATGCCATGGTGACTTCCAGAGCATTTGGTATGCCCCTGTTTAATGAGTGCGGGGATGTTGTCGCTATTAACCTGCCAGACCTGGAGAGCGGATCCTGGCCGTTTCGAAAGGTTGAACCCAGAGAAGCAATTTTTGCCTTACGCAGCGGCGATATCATTACCGTGCTTAAAGACCGGAAGATTGCACATACAGTAGTTGAAGAAGAATGCTTGAGTGCTGTTGAACGCGCTCAACGAGATAAAAAAATCGCAGAAGATAGTATCAAAGCAGTAGCACAAGCGGCAAGAGATAGTGTTAGTGCAGAAAGAGTTGCTCGGTTGGCGGCTGAAAAAGCTGTCAGGGAAAAGCAACAGGAGGCCGAAAACGCAAAAGCTGCTCGGCTGGCTGCCGAACGGGCGAAGGCACAGGCGGATTCAGCGAGTAAGGCGGCGGCAGATAGTGTCAAAGTAGCACAAGACAGTATCAACACGGCGCGGCTGGCATTAGAACGAGAAAAGGCAAGGACCGATTCGTTAAAGAAGGTGGCAGAGGAGCGTATTGCCGCTCAAAACGCAGCAGATAGTCTCGCTGCAGTACATCAGCAGGATCGCGAAAAGACATCTCAAAGATTGCAATGGGCTATCGTCTCCGGGAGTGCGGTGGTCATTCTGGTACTCCTCGGCTGGTTCATGTTTGCACGCAGGAAGAGGGCGCGATTGCAAGCGACCGCTTCTCGTTTGAGCGAGGCAGAACAAGAGGCCGAAGCCGCGAGACAAGCCGCAGCACAAGCACCACAGCCCGCGCCTTTCAGATGTCTATTAGAAGGCCAGGATAACACAGGCCAACCATTTGCGTTGAGTATTCCAGCATTGGCTCTGTCTTCAGGTGCCACGCTTGGAAGAAGCCCTGCCAACGCAGAATTTATTATTGATCACGAATCCGTATCCCGCGAACATATCAAGCTTTTGTATGCCGACGGAAATCTCTATGCAGAGGACCTGGGTAGCACGAATGGCACCAGAATCAATGGACGTTTGCTCAATCCGCGTGAACCAGTAGTGTTGCATAACAATGATCAACTCGAGTTGGGGCCTGTTGTTTTTCAGGTGCGTTTGATGCAGGAGTGAAAATTGCAACCGATATGCAACTATTGGCGTGTTGTCGGTTTTATTCTCGCGTTTCTGTTTTTTTTGCGTGATGCTGTCGCTGCGCCAGATTTTGACGCGCTTGAGAAGAGTATTGTGCGTATTGTAACGCAGACAAATCAGGGGATTGGGACGGGTACTGGATTTGTGATCAATGATCGGGGTTATATCGCTACGAACGTACACGTTATTGCCGGTGGTAATTTGATCAAAGCAATACCGACAAATTCCAATACCATGTACGATGTTGATGTGATTGCTATGTCCTATGAACTCGATCTGGCAATCGTACGCGTGCCGGGGATCAATCTACCACCGATTACGCTTTCGCTCGCGCCGTCGAGAAAGGGGCAGAAGGTGTGGGCTATTGGTTATCCGGGGGGAGCCGATAGGAACAGACCTGCCCATGATCCAACTGTACAGGATGGTGTTATTGGTAGAATTTTTTCAGGTGCTTGGAAGACCCAAAAATTCAGGATTATTCAACACAACGCGCCTACGAATCCCGGTAACAGCGGCGGACCTTTACTGGACGACTGCGGAAGGGTGATCGGTGTTAATACGCAAGCGTCTCTTGTGGTCATTGCCAGCCCATCCGATGGGGTAACGCGGGTGCCGCACGCGGCGGGTATTTACTGGTCTTCTCATATTGAGGAATTGGCAAAGCTGTTGCGTGAAAATGCAATTTCTTTTCAGTCGGACGGCGATGAGTGTTTAGCGGCTGATTCTACTGGGCATTCTGCGGAGGCGGACCAGGCAAAGAGTCAAGCAGATGAGGTGAATCAGAAATTTCTTATTTGGGTGATATTATTGGGTGCTGTGGCTGTGGTCGCTCTGATACTTGCTTTGAAGAAACCCCGGCAGCAGATCATTCACGCTGCAGACCATATCAGCCTACGCTTCAAAACAAAAGCACCTGCTGTGGCTGTCCAAAAACGAGCACCCGAAAAACTTCCAGGACACGGTCTGATGCTGACCGGGTTTGACGGTAATGGCAATCCCATTCGCATTGCTTTACCACCAAACAGATTCCCGGGGCAGTATTTGGGGGTTTCATTGGGCAGGCATCCCGAGTTGGTGGATGAAATTATCCAGGACCAAAATGTATCCAGACGACATGTGCGAATTGCGGCGCAAGCGGGTCAATTTTATATTGAAGATTTGAATTCGCGCAATGGCACGTTTTTGAATCACCACAAATTGTCACCATTTAAGCCAACGCTTTTAGACTATGGGGCTTTGGTGAGATTGGGCGGTTTGGAGTTCATGGTTTCAAAACTGGAATAGGGGCATCTTGCAAATGAAAAAACACAGCCGAGAAATTAATATTTTCAGCATGTCTGCGCTCGATCTATTCGCTTCGGCAATGGGTGCTTTCATTTTGATTACCATTGTGTTGTTTCCATTTTTTTTAAACAGAGACGAGTCGTTGGAACGCATTGCGGAAGAAAGGGCTAAGTTGGAACAGGAGAGGATCAGACTGGAACAAGAGAAATCCCAGGTCCCACCCCAAAGTAGCCCGCTTGCAGAGCGGGTTAAAGCACTGGAACAGGAGATTGATGATACATCTGTTTTATTGGGTATTAAGACCACAGCAAAGAAGTTTGTAATCGTAGTGGATATGTCAGGTAGTATTTATCGACCTGGTAGTCAGGACTATCGCCAATTTATCACATTGTCAGTAAGGGATATGCTTTCTTCTTTTCAATCGGAAATAGAATTGGTTCTGGTTGGTTTTCACGCTCCAAATCGCGGGACGCAATTGCACTATTGGCCTGAGAATAGGCATTATTTTCAAGTTAGGAAGAATACGCGAAATCGCGTTATAGCCACCATAAATAACTGGATGAGTCTCGTGGATGGTGGCACGCCGACCCGCGAAGCTCTGACGGCAGCACTTGCTCTCAATCCCGAAGAGATTATCCTCTTGAGCGATGGTGCACCCTCGGAAAATTGGCGGTATGTCGTCAATACCATCACAGTTCAAAATATGAAAAAAATACCGATACACGCTGTCGCTGTTGGCGATTATGTCACAAAACGGGATTTTATCGATTTTCTGGTGCAGTTGACAGAGCGGAACGGTGGGTATCTCGTAGGTGCCAAACCTGGTTAAGGAGAAGTGTGAAGTGTGAAGGTTGAGAGGATTGCGAAATGTCTAACTTTTCTACCTATCGAATTGGTCGCGGTTCGGATGTGGATATTCGCATTGACGATAGCACGGTCTCCCGCATTCACGCAGAGTTGGTTGTGACTGCGAAGGGAGCATACTATCTGACTGATTGCGGTAGTAGCGGCGGGAGTTATGTTGCGCGAAATGGCGAGTGGGAGGCTATTACACAGGATTTTATCTCTCCAATGGATGCAATTCTACTCGGTCGGTATCAGACGACCGCACGGCAACTTATGACGATGGTTAATCAAGGTGGACGGGATATTGTAAGACGCAAGGATGATTTGCCCGAGGGACCGGTGCGTCGCAATGTAGATACAGGTGAAATTATAGGAGACGAGGATTGACATGGCAGCAGGTCAAACAGCAGAGACGAATCAACGCCTCATCGCATCTGGCTTCAGTTTGGTAATAGGTGTTGTCCTTATTGCGCTACTGAGTATTGTCTTTGATAATCCCGATTCACAAGTGGGTGCTTTCTTGCTTGACCGCCACACGGAAAATTTTCTCTACCCGTTTACGATCCAGAATGTCATGTGGCTGATGTTTTGTCTGGGCTGTGGCGAGTTGTGGGGGCGATTTAATCAGTCCAATTTAGAATTGGCACAAATCTCAAAGCGATATCTTCCAGAAGACGATTCGATTATGTTGCGGGCGCAGGACCTGGGTTCTCTCTATCAAAAGATGCGTCCAAAGGATGGGGAACGGACTTTCTTTTTGCAACGCTTAATCACGCGCTGTATTTTGCAATTTCAGGGGAGCAGATCGGTCAATCAGACCAATTCCCTATTAAACTCTTCTCTGGAATTATTTCAGCACGAGCTTGAACTCAAATATACCATGTTGCGGTATCTCGTCTGGCTGATTCCCACAATGGGGTTTATTGGCACGGTTGTCGGAATCGCCTTTGCGCTGGATTATGCGGCGAGTATTGAAAATCCCCAGGACCCGACACTGCTGGCGGAGATCACCGGGCGATTGGGTGTTGCGTTTTATACGACTTTACTCGCTCTGATTCAATCGGCACTGTTGGTTTTTGCACTGCATATCGCGCAGGGAAGAGAGGAGATGGCCTTGAATCAATCAGGCCAGTACTGTTTGGATAATTTAATTAACCGACTTTATGAAAAATAGGAGGGTAGTGTTATGCCTGTTTATCGTGGACCCGATGGCAAGATTATTGAAGAGAAAACAAATAAAGGAGGAGATGTGACCCAGCCGACTGATAGGGCACAAAGGCCGATGCCACCGGCACCACCGGGCGGCGATCAAGCCGCCGGTTCAGGGCGTTTGGATGCACCTACTCAGAAGATGGATGCGAGTGGTTCTCAATCCCAGGCAATCTCTGAAGAAAAGACCCGGGTTGTAGGAGGCCGTCGCAGGCAGGAAGATCAGCAGCGTCTGGAAGAACGCGCTGAGAAAGCCGATGGTATGGATGATCCGGTTGTGGGATGGTTGGTTATTGTCGAAGGACCAGGAAAAGGGCGGGCCAGGCAATTGGGTTATGGTTCTAATTCGATTGGGCGCGGAGAAACTGACCGCGTCAATCTCGATTGCGGTGATGATCAAATTTCGCGTGGCGGACATGCTACTGTGACCTACGATCCGCGTGGCAGGAAGTTTTATGTGCAGCACGGCGGCGGCACAAATCTAACCTACCTCAACGACCAGCCCGTGCTCATTCCGATTGAACTGCCCGCACTGAGTCATATTAGCATCGGTAATACGATTCTGCGATTTGTGCCCTTGTGTGGCGATGCATTTGACTGGCAAGATATAGAAGAGAGCGAGGAATAGCGATTGTCATTGCGGCATGATTTTAGCCGCAATCCAGAAGGCTTTGATCGTCATTGTAGCATAGTGATGAATTGCAATCCAAGGATTTTGGTTGTCATTTTTTTGACAGCTCCCAAAGATAAAAATACATCTTCAAGGGCAATGGTATGAACGACGCACAACAACCTCTCAATGCTCTACCTCAAGGCCACCGTCTTCAGGAATACGAACTGGTGCGAGTGCTCGGATTTGGCGGATTTGGCATGACCTATCTCGGCTTTGACCACAATCTGGACAAAGCCGTTGCGATTAAAGAATACTTGCCATCCGATATTGCTGTTCGTACAGGCGATAACAGCGTTGCTCCACAAGCGAGCCAGTTTCGAGGTGATTTTGAGTGGGGATTAGATCGTTTCTTGGATGAAGCGCGTGCCTTAGCCCGCTTTGACCATCGCCACATTATTAAAATATATCGTTTCTTTGAGGCACACGGCACAGCGTATATCGTGATGGAATATGCTGAAGGTGAGACCTTGACAGCGTTTCTGGAACGCAAAGGGACGTTGGAAGAATCTGAACTCAAAGCCATTCTGTATCCGATTCTCGATGGCTTGGAGGTAGTGCATGGAGCTGATTTTTTGCATCGAGATATAAAGCCGGGCAATATCATCATTCGAGATGAGGACAATTCGCCAGTGTTGTTGGACTTTGGTTCAGCGCGTCAGGCAATCGGTGCAAGGAGCCGTTCGGTTACGTCGATTATCACGCCGGGTTATGCGCCAATAGAGCAGTATTCAAGTCGGGGTGATCAGGGACCATGGACGGATATTTATGCTTTGGGAGGCGTATGTTATCGTGCATTGACTGGTGAAGTGCCTGAAGATGCAACAGATCGTATGCGGGATGATCCACTCATTCCAGTGTCTGAACGATGTGCTGGTCAAGTGAGTGCTGAGTTTCTTTCTGCAATAGATTGGGCGTTGGCAGTGGATGAAGGGGATCGCCCGCAGGGTATTGCTGAATGGCGTTCAAGGTTGGAGGGGGAGCAGGTCGTTGATTCCCCACCAATTGAAGAGAGACAGATTTCGGTTACTCCTATTGAAAGGACGAGTACGCTGTCTGGAGTACCTCAAGGTGTTATACCCGAGTTGGAGCGAAAGAGCAAGAGACGAGGCAAGGTTCTATTGGGTGTTTTAGGCGTGTGTCTGCTCCTTACGGGTTTGGGCGGATATTTGTGGTGGGCAAAGAAAAATCATGAGGCTGAAATCGTGCGTTATGTGGCGCAGTTTGAAGAAGCATTGGGACGTAAGGATTTCAGTATGGCGGGTATCTATGTGGATTCGCTACGAGTTGTTGATTCAGATGCGCCTATGTTGTCCGAGTTGGAAGATCGTCTATCAAAGGCACGCCAGGTATCTGACTTGTTGTCTGGTGCGGCTGAGGACATGGCTGCGGATCGTTTGATGAGTCCTACGGGTCAAAATGCGTGGGAGAAGTACCAATCAGTATTGGAATTGGAGCCGGAGCATGGGGTTGCGACTGCTGGTCTGGATAGCATCATTGCGCGTTATGTAGTGAAGTTTGAGTCTGCTTTAGAGGATAAGGATTTCACTATGGTGGATGAGTGTATGACTCAGATTCGAGTAGTTGATTCCAATGCACCTATGTTATCAGAACTGGAAGGTCGTTTATCGGCGTCACGTCAGACGGAGAAGCGACGTCAAGAACAGGCGGCTTTAGAAAAGGAAAGACTGCGTCAAGAACAAGAACGGACAGCCTCGGAGAGGCAACGTCCAGAACAGGTAGAGAAACAACGTTTTATTTCAGATATGGGCCGCGAGCCGTCCCCATTGAGAGTGAATGGCATGGGTGAGACTGATCTACACATCGCAGCGCGTTTGAATCTACCTTTGCTGACTCTATCCCTGTTGAAGCAGGACGCTGATGTCAACGCGAAGAACAAAGATGGCTTTACGCCACTACATTTGGCGGCGGTAACAAATGCTCGTGAGGTAGCCGAGGTATTACTCAGACACGGCGCTGATGTCAACGCGAAGAGCAAAAATGGCTTTACGCCACTACATTTGGCGGCGGTAACAAATGCTCGTGAAGTAGCCGAGGTATTACTCAGACACGGTGCTGATGTCAACACGAAAACCCAAGATGGTCTATACCTAACCCCACTGCACCTCGCAGTATTGAATGGTGCTTATCAAACAGAAGCAGTGTTGCGCCGCTACGGTGGAAAAAGATAAAATAAGCTGATTCTTAAAATAATCGGAGATACTATAAACGCAGAATACTACCGAAGAATGAAAACAGACAATAACGGGAGAGGTTATGAGCGGAAGACACGAATGCATTGGAATCAATGTGCAGACCAAAGATGGCGATACGCAGTTACACCTTGCGGTGCGAGAAAATGCTCATAAGAGAGCAGAGGTATTGCTTAGACAAGGTGCCGATCCTAACGCGAAGGATAAATATGGCTCTACGCCACTACATTGGGCAGTGAGGAACAAGGCTTCTGAGACAGCCGAGGTATTGTTCAAACATGGTGCTAATCTCAACGCACAGAACAAAGATGGGGTGACGCCACTGCACTGGGCGGTGAGGATACCACCATATTCTTCTGCATTCGCAGAAATTTTGCTTAAACATGGTGCCGATCCTAACGCGAGGGACATATATGGCTCTACGCCGTTGCACAACGCAGCGTGGAAAAATAATTATGAAGCGGCAGAAGTGTTGCTCAAACATGGAGCAGACCTTAATGCGAAAGACAATCAGGGCCTGATGCCGTTGCACAACGCAATGAAAAAAAATAATCGTGAAGTAGCAGAAATTTTGCGACGTTACAGCGACCAGATGACAGATTCTGTGAATATCTATCAGCCAGTCACTACGTCTGCAACTACAAAAGCAAGGCTGAACAAAGAGTTGTACACTGCGGCAGCGAATAATGCTCATGATATAGTAGAGGTATTGCTGAATCAAGGTGCTGATGTCGATGCCAAGACAGGTTCTGGCGACACGCCGCTACACGTTGCGGCAACGAATAATGCTCAAGAGGCAGCAGAGATATTGCTAAATCAAGGTGCCGACCCTAACGCGCAGAACAAAGATGGCTGGACGCCATTGCACACGGCGACAAGGATACCACCATATTCTCCTGTGTTCGCCGAATTATTGCTGAATCAAGGCGCCGATCCCAACGCAGAGAATAAATATGGAGACACACCACTGCACAACGCAGGGTGGAAAAATAATCACGAGACAGCCGAAGTATTACTCAAACACGGAGCCGATGTCAACGCCAAGGACAAATATGGCAAAACGCCGCTACACAATGCTGTGAAAAAAAGTAATCACGAGACAGCCGAAGTATTGTGTCGTTATGGCGGCAGAACAAGATAATTCTTGCGATAATCGCAGATGCTATGAGCGTAGAACAATGGCGTCAAGAAGATGCGGACGAGACGCTGTTTGAATCGCTACATCACGACTCAATCGTGAGGAAAAAGATGACCGATGCACAACAACCCTTAAACGCCCTGCCACAAGGCCACCGGTTCCAGGAATACGAACTGGTGAGGGTTTTGGGCTTTGGGGGATTTGGCATGACCTATCTCAGCTTTGACCACAATCTGGATAAAGCTGTTGCGATCAAGGAATACCTGCCGTCCGGTATTGCCACCCGTACAGGCGATAACAGCGTTGCTCCGCAAGCCAGCCAGTTTCAAGGTGATTTTGCCTGGGGATTGGAGCGTTTCTTAGATGAAGCCCGTGCCTTAGCCCGATTCGATCATCGTCACATTATTAAAGTGCATCGTTTCTTTGAGGCGCATGGCACAGCATATATCGTGATGGAATACGCTGAGGGAGAGACCTTATCGGCGTTTTTGGAACGAAAATGGACATTGAAAGAAGCTGAACTCAAAGCGATACTGTATCCGGTCCTTGATGGTTTGGAAGTAGTGCATGGGGCTGATTTTTTGCATCGGGACATCAAGCCGGGCAATATCATTATTCGAGATGAAGACAATTCACCAGTGTTGTTGGACTTTGGTTCAGCGCGTCAGGCGATCGGGGCAAGGAGCAGCTCGGTTACGTCGATCATCACGCCGGGTTACGCGCCGATAGAGCAGTATTCGAGTCGTGGGGATCAGGGTCCTTGGACGGATATCTATGCGTTGGGTGGTGTGTGTTACCGGGCATTGACTGGTGAAGTCCCTGACGATGCGACGGATCGCATGCGAAATGATCCGTTGGTTCCGGTAGCGCAGCGATGTATAGATCAAGCGCGTGGTGAGTTTCTCTCGGCGATAGATTGGGCACTGGCAGTGGATGAGGGTGATCGCCCGCAAAGCGTCGCTGAATGGCGTGCAAAGTTGGGGAATGATTTGACAAGGCACGCGCCTGTATCAGTATCGCAACAAAGGCGTCACCAGGACGAAAAGACCGTTGATGAGTTACCAAATCATCCGCCTCTAGAGAATGTACAAAAAATGTTATTGTCAGCAGGGTTAGCTGATGCAGCCAGGCAATTAGGCGTATCCGCTAGAGAACTGGATTTAATAAGAAAAAAATATGGCCTTCAGTTGCCCAAACTCGTAGCACAAAAAAAGACAGAAGGAGGAAATATTATGGCGGGACAAGGTTCGGGCGGCAATGTTCTTGCGGCTTTGTGTAGCTTTTTTATACCGGGGTTGGGTCAGTTGCTTCAGGGGCGTTTGCTCATTGCCCTTTTCCAATTTTTTTTGGCGGCCATTCTGTGGCTTGTCTGGATGGGCTGGATAATCCACCTGTGGTCAGTTTTGAACGCGGCTCGGTGGAGACCATGATTGCAGGCGTTAATACCGACAATCGCGCTCAGATAGAGCACACACAAGAGGAAGTATATGGATTTGTTAGATGGACGATTTGCCGCGCAGCAAATTCCCGGTGCCCGGGAATATCAGGAAGACGATTACGGCCTGATTGAGCCAGGTGATCCCGATGCTGACGGGAGTGAGGTGTTGTTGATCGCCGATGGGATGGGTGGACACGTCAGCGGCGATACGGCGAGCAGGACGGTGGTCAAGACCTTTGTGGAGACCTATCACAGCACGGATGGGCCGGTGCCGGATCGTCTGCGTACATGTCTGAATGCGGCTAATGGCTCTCTCGCCGAAGCTATAAAAGAAAATCCGGAATTGGAGGGTATGGGATCCACTGTGGTTGCAGCAGTTGTTTCACAACACGGACTCGACTGGATCAGTGTGGGCGATTCTCCCTTGTGGTTGTTCCGCGATGGCAAGTTGCGCCGTCTCAATGCCGATCATTCTATGTCACCGGTGCTTGCGAATCTGGTGGCGGTTGGGCGCATGACTGAGGAAGAAGCGGCAACGGATCCCAAACGCCATGCCCTGCGTTCGGCGGTTATGGGCGATGAAATTCACCTGATTGATGTCTCCTCGCAACCTGTTGCTGTTCGGAAAAGTGATCGCGTGTTATTGGCGAGTGATGGTTTAATGACACTTGAGGATGAGGAGATTGCAGGTGTTTTACAGAACATGAAGGATGCACCCCTGTCAGAAGTCGCTGAAGCACTCATTTACGCTGTGGAAGAGGCCGGACGTCCGAATCAAGATAATACGACCGTATTGCTTTATACTCCGGAGACGGATTGTGGGATGGAAACTGTTCTGGATGAGACTACCCAACAACAATCCGAGCAGTCCCAGCGGCCAGGACGCAAGAAGGGCTTGTTTTGGATATTGTTATGCGGGGTTTTGATCGCACTTGGAGTGCTCGCGTATTGGTTCATGTCGCGCACGCCTGACAAAGAGGCAGTGGTTGAAACCACACCGGTACAGCAAGCAGAGCCACCTAAACAGGATGTTTCTCCACCTGCTACGAGAACTTCTGATTTGCCAGAAGTGCAGACGGAGAGCAAATCTCCACAGACAGAACTCCCCGCAAAGGATGCGCCAGCACAACTCGACACAGGCAAAGTGAACGGGGATTCACTAACGAAAAAAACTGGAGGTGTCTCAGCGAAGCCATCAACACCACCCGACACTACGAGCCAATCGAAAGGAATGAGATGAATGACGCACACCACCGATTGGCACTGCCACAAGGCACCCGAATACAGGACTTTGAATTTCACCGCGTCTTAGGACAAGGCGGTTTTGGCATCACCTATCTCGGCTGGAATATGGCACTGGATATTCCCGTGGCGATTAAAGAGTATTTGCCCTCTGACCTTGCGACCCGTGAATACGATCTGTCGGTGGTGCCGCAGTCATCACAAGCCGCGTCGGATTTTGAGTGGGGACTGGATCGCTTTATAGATGAAGCGAGGATATTGGCGCGTTTCCACCATCCAAATATTGTTCGTGTGCATCATTTCTTTCAAGCGCACAGCACGGCGTATATCGTGATGGAATATGCTGAAGGCGAAACCTTGTCGGCATTTCTCGAACGCAAAGGGACGCTAACAGAAGCTGAACTCAAAGCTATTCTGTATCCGATTCTCGATGGTTTGGAGGTGGTGCATCGAGCTGATTTTTTGCATCGGGATATAAAGCCTGGCAATATCATCATTCGTGATGAAGACAATTCGCCCGTGTTGTTGGACTTTGGTTCGGCGCGTCAAGCGATCAGTGCAAGGAGTCGTTCAGTTACGTCGATCATCACGCCGGGTTATGCACCGATAGAGCAGTATTCGAGTCGGGGAGATCAGGGTCCCTGGACGGATATCTATGCGTTGGGTGGCGTGTGTTATCGTGCATTGAGTGGTGAAGTGCCGTATGATGCGACAGATCGGGTGCGTGATGATCCTTTGATTCCGGTGTCTGAACGATGTGCAGACCAAGCGAGTGCTGGGTTTCTATCGACGATAGATTGGACATTGGCTGTGGATGAAGGTGATCGCCCACAAAGTATCACTGAATGGCGTACTGAACTGGAGGAAAAGGAGAAACCTACTTCCGTTCTCCCGGAAGAAAAGGATCAAGAGAGAGATGATGATCCACCTGTGCATCCTCCCAAAACGTCTAAAGGAAAATTATTTGCTGCTGTTGTCTGGCTATTCATTCTGTTAATAGGGGGTGTCTATTATTATCACTATGAGTATCTCCCCGATCAGCGTCGTCAGGCGCAAGAATCGGCAGAGGCAGATGCGGCGCGTGAACGTGCAGAAAGGGTGTCTGCACTGTTGTCAGGTGCTGCTAAGGACATGGCTGCGGATCGTCTGACGAGTCCTGCCGGCGCGAATGCGTGGGAGAAGTATCAGGCAGTATTGGAATTGGTGCCCGATCATTTGGGAGCGATAGCAGGTCTGGGTAGCATTATCAGGCGTTATGTGTCGAAGTTTGAGTCTGCATTGATTCGCAAGGATTTTGATAAGGCGGGTGAGTATGTGTCTCGGATTCGCATAGTACAGGCTGATGCGCCTGGGTTGTCAGTTTTAGAAGGAAGACTGTCAGCGGCACGTCAGGCAGAGCAGCGTCGTCAGGAAGCTGAAAGCACAAGATTGGCTGCTGAGGCAGAGCGTCGTCAAGAACAAAGGGTAGGCAGGAGATTCAGGGACTGTAATGAATGTCCAGAGATGGTGGTGGTGCCATCAGGATCGTTTACGATGGGGTCTCTTAGTGGAGAGGAAGACCGTAATAATGATGAGATCCCCCAGCATGTTGTGCGTATAGATTACAGGTTTGCCGTGGGTATGTATGAAGTAACCTTTGCGGAGTGGAATGCATGCGTAAATGCAGAAGGATGCAGAAGATATGTTCCTGATGATGAGGGTTGGGGCCGTGGGAATCGCCCTGTGATCAATGTGAGTTGGGAAGATGCACAGTCTTATGTGCATTGGTTGTCTGCAAGGACGGGGCATAAATATGGATTGCTGAGTGAATCGGAATGGGAGTATGTAGCGCGAGCAGGTACGGATACGCAGTATAGCTGGGGCAACGAGATAGGTCTCAACCGTGCCAATTGCAATGGTTGCGGCAGTCGGTGGGATTATGAGCAGACAGCACCGGTGGGTAGCTTCAGTGAGAATGCTTGGGGCGTTTACGATATGCACGGGAATGTGTGGGAGTGGGTGGAGGATTGTTATAATGATAGCTATGTGGGCGCACCTTCTGACGGAAGTACGTGGAAGTCTGAGAATTGCTTTCAGCGCATATCGCGTGGTGGTTCGTGGCTCAACAAACCGAGATACCTCCGTTCGGCGTATCGCAACGGGAGTACCACCGTTCTCCGCAGCAATTACATCGGTTTTCGAGTTGCTCGGCGTTTTTAACTCTTGCCTCTTGGCTTCTTTTGGGGGTGAGGGACGCGGTACTTTGCCACTTTGAGCGGTTTGGCTGTGTAGATAAAAAGATACCGCCACTTACAGAAGCGCGAGTGGCGGCTTGTGAAACGCGACTGGTAAAACAGCGTGATTTTTACTCTTGAGAAATCGGGGTCAAGATGTAAGGATTTGCGATTGTCATTTTGCCGAAACGCTTGAGGAGTTGGGCTTCGTTATGTTTATCGAGTTTCTCCTCGCGGATCACACGCTGGACAGCCGGTTGCCCCATGCCGGGGATACGAATAGCGAAGAATGGCCACAACACTTCGGATTCGTAGCACTTGTCTATATGAGGAAAGTCAATGAGAAGACGAACATCCTTCTGACGTCGGAAGTCATCAGTGTACTCGAAATGCCACTTTCCGTCATAGAGAGATAGATACCCTATGTCCAGGTTGCGGTATTGCAAACAAAAGTTGGCTTCCTCGTGTTTCGGAGTTTGAAGTTGCTCCCGGCCATCTTGTCGGGATAGCATTTTCTTCAAGGCTGAGATAGAAATCATAGTGAGTCCTTAGGTCAGGGCGTCAGATACCAAATCCAATCGCCATTTCAAGCAGTTCAGAATCATCTCACGGCGCAAAGGGCTTATGAGTAGGGAGAACTCGTTGTCGAGTGTTTCCTGGACCTGTTGTAAGAGGTTAGGGCGACAAAAAGAAGCCAGCACTGAACGGAGGTCGGGATAGGCATGGTGGATTTTCTGAATCAAAGAAAAATGATTGAGGTTGTTTGCGCTATCCCATCCCGTCTTTGGGCGCGAGTTTTGGACGTATCGCTCTAAAAAAGCAGGTAACCGTTTCGGATTTGGATCTTGCTTAACGGCTTGAAGTTGCGATTCTGAAGAGTTCCAGAAAAGTGCCCGTGCGCTGTCGTAAATAGGAGCAAAGTAAGGCTCGTGGACAGCGTGGGTGTGAACTACGACTCCCCAATTGTAATGGTGTCGATCATTATTACCCACAATGGCGTCAAAAGCGAGCATCCGAATGTACGCTACCAGAATGGACCTTGCTTGATTGGGAAACTGTGCTTGAATCGCCTCCTTGATGAACTGGAGAGTAAACAAGTCCTGGGTTGCTCCGGCTTGTTCTACCTCCTCTACGAATGCCTTATCTTCCAAGTAACTGGCAAAGATTTCCCCCCCGTGAACGAGGCGTTGCTTGTGTTTGAGAAAATATCGGCTTAGAAAACGAATCTGACCATGTGCTGATACGAGAGAAGACTCAGCCATTTTCAGGCCGAGTAGCTGACCGATACGTGTAAGCAGGTGCTCCGTAATAGATTCGTTGGGATACCATTTATGTCCAACCTTAGCAATATATGCAGGCCACTTACGAGGATTGGCTCGCTTCCCTATCCCGTAAGTATAGGCACGTATGAAGTCCTTTGGCGCATCCCCGGCAATGGTTCGCCCCAGGACTTTGTAATAATACCCCTTGCGAAGAGGAGGCAATACGCCCTGGCGACTGATCTCAAATCCAGACCAATTGAGCACTTTCTCATGGGATATCTGCTGCTCCAATAGGCCGGAGCGATAGAGGGGACGAATTGGCACAGTGGTTAGAATTTACGCTTCCATGTTTTTTGCGAAAAAAATAACTTCTCAACTTGTTATTTTTGCTTAAAATCAAACATCTTAGAATCTCAGGCCCAAGTCAAGCTATAAATTTCGACGAATGGCTCGGATTGAGGATGTAAATATCAAAGAACGGCCACAATCGTCGCTTGCTAAAATAAAAATTCGGGATGGCTTTTTTTGAGACGTACTGTGTGCTCGGCGACATCGAGATCGTAGTGGGTTTGAAGATTAATCCAGAACTCAGACGTCATGCCAAAGTAGTGACCAAGGCGTAGCGCGATATCGATAGTTATTCCATGCCTTCCATGCATGATAGCTTTCAGGTCAGTCTCCGAAACCTTAATCGCCTGGGCAAGGCGGTCCACACAGAGATTCATCGGAATAAGAAATTCATCGTGCAGGATTTCACCGGGATGTACAGGCGATAGCTGATGTCCGGAGACCACATCCGAGAAATCGATCTCTCGTTGATCTAATTTTTCACGTTTGATGGTCATGCTTTTACCTCCTCAATGGCAGTCAACGTCAATAATTTAGCTTGTCAATTTGTTTGATGATCGTATTTTTTCAAACATACGGGTATCGCCTTGCTTTCAAGGAGACACAGCTATGCGTTTTTTTAATACCGCTGGCCCTGTTAAGCCAGAAAGGCACTACTGCATCCCGCCCTTAAAACGCTTGAACTTGAATGAGGTGCTCGCGCTCGTGCGGGACGAAAAATATTTCGTCCTGCACGCGCCCAGGCAGACGGGCAAGACCTCTGCCCTGCTGGCACTGCGCGACCTGCTCAACGCCGAAGACGACTATCGCTGTGTGTACGTCAACGTCGAAGGCGGGCAGGCCATGCGCGAAGACGTGGAACTGGTGACGCGCACCATTCTGGCGGGATTGGCGTCCCGGGCGCGCTTGACGCTCGGTGACGAATTTTTGACCGGGGTCTGGCCCGGTCTTCTTGCCGAGGTTGGACCGGGTATTGCGCTACAGGAGGCATTGACCCGTTGGGCTGAGGCAGATCCCAAGCCCCTGGTGCTGCTCATTGACGAGATCGATGCCCTGATTGGCGACGCGCTCCTATCTGTGTTGCGTCAATTGCGAGCGGGCTACGATCTGCGCCCGGAGGGATTTCCGCAAAGTGTGGTGCTATGCGGTGTGCGCGATGTGCGCGACTATCGCATTCATTCCAGTTCGGCCAATGCCATCATCGCCGGTGGCAGTGCTTTTAACATCAAAGCGCGGTCATTGCGCCTGGGCGACTTTTCGCGTGACGAAGTGTTCACCCTGCTCGGTCAGCACACCGAAGAGACGGGACAGGTGTTCACTCCCGACGCGCGAGAACTGATCTGGAGGCAGACTCAGGGACAACCCTGGCTGGTTAACGCACTGGCGTACGAAACCTGTTTCTATGGCAAAGCCGCAGAGGATCGGGGTATCTCGATCACTGCCGACGCCATCCGCAATGCACAAGAGCAACTCATCCTGCGTCGTGAGACGCACCTCGACCAGTTGGCAGACAAACTCAAGGAGAAGCGCGTGCAGCGCGTGATTGAACCGCTCTTGAGCGGTGGCGACGAGCGCGACTTCTCAACCCGCGACCTTGAATACGTCCACGACCTGGGTTTGATCGCCCCAAATGACCCACTCCGCATTGCCAATCCAATCTACGCGGAAATCGTCCCGCGTGAATTGACCTACGCAGCCCAGGTGGGACTTGATGAGGATACGGCTTGGTACGTCAATGCCGATGGCAGCTTGAATGTGGTTAAGTTGCTGACCGAGTTCCAGACTTTCTTCCGCGAGCACTCAGAGCACTGGGTAGCGCGGTTCCAATATCAGGAGGCTGGCCCCCAACTTCTGTTGCAAGCATTTCTCCAGCGCATTGTGAACAGCGGCGGTCGCATTGAGCGGGAGTATGTTCTTGGACGGATGCGTACAGATCTGCTCATCTTATGGCCTCAGGGTGATCGGACGCGCAAAATCGTGATTGAGTGCAAAATTCTCCACAAGAGCCTGGAAAAGACCATTGCCGATGGTCTGGAGCAGACCGCGGAGTACATGGATCGGTGCGATGCGGAAGCGGGTCATCTGATAATCTTTGACCGACGAGAAGGCAAGCGTTGGGCAGACAAAATTTTCCACTGCCGCCGGGCGTCTCAAAGTGGTGTCGAGATTGATATCTGGGGCATGTAATGGCTTCGTAACCATTGATTTATGTAAGAGGAACTCCAGGTGAAAATTGATGCCGCAGAAATTCGATATGTCGAGTTGCCGCTGATTTCGCCGTGGCGCACGGCTTATGGTGAGGATGCGACGATTCATTCGGTGATGGTTAAACTCTCGAGTGGGGGGACCGCTGCCTGGGGTGAGGCTACGCCGTTTTACGCGCCGACTTATTCGTCCGAGTCGGCGCGATCTGTTTACGAATCGGCGCGGGAATTTTTCTTGCCGCATCTGGTGGGAGAGCAGATAGAGACGGCGGCGGAACTGTTGGCGCGGATTGCGGTGTTTAAGGGCAATCCTTTTGCCAAAGCGGCTGTGGAGACCGCGTGGTGGGCATTGGATAGCGTGTTGAAGGATATACCGCTCTGGCAGTCGCTGGGTGCGACCGATCCTGCAGTGGCATGTGGTGCTGATTTTGGTGTGCAGGATACGATTGATGAACTCCTGTCGCTGATTCAGGGGGCTGTGGATATGGGATATCCGCGGATAAAGTTGAAGGTACGACACGGATGGGATATCGAGATGCTCAAAGCCGTGCGCTCGGCTTTTCCCGATCCCGTGATTCATGTGGATTGCAATTCAGGATATGATTTGAATGCTGATTTTGATACGCTCAAGGCATTTGATCAGTTCAATTTGGCGATGATCGAACAGCCCTTAGATCATCTGGATCTGATTGAGCACGCGGAGTTGCAAAGCCAAATTGAAACGCCTGTGTGTTTGGATGAGTCGGTCAAACGCCCGCGGGATTTTGAACTCGCTCTGAAAATTGGCGCGTGTCGTGTGATCAATGTGAAACCCGGTCGTGTGGGAGGCTTGTTAAATGCCGTGAAAATTCACGATATGGCGCGCGATGCGGGGGTGGATGCGTGGGTGGGCGGGATGTTAGAGAGTGGTGTTGGTGCCGGGATTTGTGCGGCGCTGGGTACGTTACCGGGATTTAACTATCCGGCAGATGTGTTTCCGTCGCGCAAGTTCTATGTTGAAGATATTACAGACCGATGGATTGAGCAGGATGAGAATTGCAATGTGGTGCTGGATGAAACGCCCGGCGTTGGGTTTGATCCGATTCCCGAACGCTTGGAGAAGGTGACGGTTATGAAGGCGGTTGTAGAGGCGTGAGCAAAACTTTAGCAAAAAAAATAACAGTCCTGCCAGATTCGGTAGGGCTGTTTTATTTAGTTCACTTTCCTTGAGCGGGCGCAAATTTCCCCTCTATCGGTTCTACGGTGACAGATACGGTGAGCGCGTGTTGGCCTCCGCCTATGACTACACCTTTGAGGGGGGTGACATCGGCAAAGTCGCGGCCCCATGCTAATGTGACGTGCCGGTCAGGGGGGATGAGGTTGTTGGTTGGGTCAAAGTCGATCCAGCCGTGATTGGGCAGGTACACAGAGAACCAGGCGTGGGAGGCATCCGCGCCAATCAGGTGCTCTTTGTCGGAAGAGGACAGGGTCTCG
>JAJEDY010000030.1 GCA_022821275.1 Candidatus Latescibacterota bacterium
CAACAGCAACCCAATATTTTGCTATTCATCACCGATCAACAGCGCTCCGACACCATGGCGTGTTATGGCAACGACTGGATCCAGGCACAGAACATGAACGCCCTCGCCAATGAGAGCTTTGTCTTCGAAAACCCCTATTGCACGCAACCCGTCTGCACGCCATCGCGCGCCACCCTCGTAACGGGACTGTATCCACATTCCGCCGGAATGACCAAAAACAACATCCTGCTCAACCCGGCAATCAAATCCATCGCAGAAATGACATCAGACACCTACCACAAAGCCTACTACGGCAAATGGCATCTGGGCAAAGAAACAACGCGACAACACGGATTTGACGAATGGCTACCCGTCTTTGAACTGCCCTGGGTCATCGACCATCCGGACACACCCTATCACCAGTTCCTGGTGGAAAATGGAATCGAACCAGACAAAACAACAGAAGCCGGACACCGCGTATTCTCCGGACAACTGCGCGCAGACTTACCCGAACACCTGTCCATGGTATCCTTTTTATGCGACGAAGCCGCCCGCTTCTTAATGGCAGAGCGCGACAAACCCTTTATGCTCCAGGTCCATTGCCCCGAGCCACATCCCCCCGTCTCCGGACCCATGAAACATGTACACGACCCGAACAAAGTGCCTGTCGGTCCCGCATTCACGCGCTATCCTGAGGGCGCATCGCTATTCAACAGACTGAGAGCAGAACGCAATATACGACCCGATAGTTCCCCTGAAGAACAACACACCGCAGAAGCAAAACTGCGCAAATTCCGCGCGGAATACTACGGCACCGTCACACTCGTAGATCGTGCCCTGGGCAGACTGATGGACGCCCTTGAAAAATCCGACCATGCCGACAACACCATCGTCGTACTCAGCTCTGACCACGGCGAAATGGCGGGCGACCAGGCCATGCGGGAAAAACGCGCATTCTACGAACCATCCGCCAAAGTACCGCTCCTCATGCGGATCCCCCATCTCGGGCGCGAACACCGAATGATCCCCGGCAACATCGGCCATATCGACCTCGTCCCCACCTTATTAGACCTCATGGGACAACCCGTGCCCGACCACCTGCAAGGCACCAGCCGGGTACCCGTCCTCGAAGGCAGAGAAACGCTCGACGATAACGACGTCTTCATTCAATGGAACGGACTGGGAGATCGCAACCTCGGCTCACCGCAGATCAACTTAATCGCCACCCTCCCCTGGCGCTCAATCGTAACAGCCGACCGATGGAAACTCAACCTGTGTGCAGGCGACCAATGCGAATTATTCGACCTGAACAGCGACCCCCACGAACTCACCAACCTATTCGACGACCCCGAACACAGAGATCGCATCCGCAAAATGGCGGCAAAAATTCGCCTCTGGCAACATGAAACAGGCGACGATGCGCCATTACCTACTGTATAAGCTCAGGAGAAATACCTCATGAACACAATCAAAACGCGAACCGTTGGACGAACAGGCCTCGCAGTAACCGAAATGGGCATGGGCGGCGCGCCCATAGGTGATCTATTCGAACTCGTAAGCGAAACACAGGCGCAAGACACCTTACAAGCTGCATGGGATGCGGGCATCCGATACTTCGACACAGCCCCCTTTTACGGCTATGGCAAAAGCGAACACCGCCTCGGCCATTTTCTGCGCCAACAGAACAGAGAAGAATTTGCCATCTCCACCAAAGTCGGACGCGTATTAAAAGCCACGCGCGACCTCAAAACATTTGACAAAGACATGTGGATTGGCGGCTTGCCCTTTGAATACGCCTTTGACTACAGCTACGACGGCATCATGCGATCTTATGAAGACAGCCTCCAGCGACTGAGCTTGCACGCCGTAGATCTGCTCCTCATCCACGACCCCGATTACTTCTTTCACACCTCCGAAGACATGGTAACCGCCACCCTCGCTCAAATCTACACAAGCGGCTGGCGCGCCCTGGACGAACTGCGATCAAGCGGACAAATCAAAGGCATTGGCGTGGGCCTCAACATGCTGGGACTTATCCCCCGATTCTTAGACATGCTCGATATCGACTTCTTCATCGTCGCCATGCCCTACACCCTCCTCGACCAGGATCCACTGGACGAGGAATTTCCAAAATGCGCCGAACACGGCGCCGACATCGTCATCGGCTCCGTATTTGCCTCGGGCATCCTCGCCACAGGACCCGTTGAAGGCGCATTATACGCATACGACACCGCAACCTCAGAAATCCTTGAAAAAACCCGCAAAATAGAAACAATCTGCAATGCACACAACGTACCGCTCCCCGCGGCAGCCATCCAATTCCCACTCGCACACCCCAGCGTCGCCGCCATCATCCCCGGTGCCCTCAAACCCGAATACATCCATACAAACATCAAAAACTACCAGCACCCCATACCCGCAGACCTCTGGGCAGAACTAAAATCCGAGGGCTTACTGCGAGAAGACGCGCCGACACCATGAGAAGTGTGATCCGCAGATGACGCAGATAAACGCAGATGAAAAAGAGAGCTGTAATGTAGGAAGTTTGATGAGACGACAATCGTCATCGCGGCAGGGTGTAAGCCGCGATCCACGCGTCCAGAGCAAGACATCGAAAAAAGAAAAATCATGATAAATGATACAGTCCTGATAATAATCCTGACAATTCTGCTTTCACTATGCATATTCACATATTTCAATATCAAAAGCCAGAGAATAAAGACATCCTTCTTCAAATCAAAATTTTGGGAAATCTACATATTAATTGCGATATGCCTGAATTTACTCGCAATTTTGTTGATCCTTTTAGAAAAATGGGAAATTATATAAGGTAGGATTCAGCCGCACGCGCATGAAAACACCAACCGGAGACGATTCATGATCCACTCACACGCGCTCATTAAAGTCGCCTGCAAAATTCTCGGATTGACATTTCTGGTAAATGTCGTGAGTATGCTTGGAATCATACCCCAGGGATTTTTAATGATCCAAGCCGATACGCCAGCAAGTGGGATTTATGGATATTTCGCTCTGCCGTTTCTCTATATCATCTTCGCCTTTGTATTTATAAAATATGCCGATGCAATCGCGCAAAAATTGGATCCTGTTGAACGGGAAATTGAAATTTCACCCGACAACAACTGGCCCCAGATACTTTACAACGTGGGCGTTCGGCTCATCGGGATCTATATGATCGTCACAGGCTTACCCAAAGTGATCAATGAGGGCATTAAAATTGTTGCATCGTATCAAAAATCTATACTTGCACCTCAGCATAGTTCAGTTGTACTCCTGCATATCTGGTCAGAGGGAATCGCCGCTATAATCTATCTGGGTCTGGGAATCTATCTGCTCGCAGGCGGGTCTCTGCTATCAAAGTTAGAGAATGTTATGAATCGAGATAATGACTGAATTTTAATGAAAGGACCTTAATAATGGAAACAGTAAAATGGGGCATCATCGGTTGTGGTAACGTATGCGAAGTCAAAAGTGGTCCGGGCTTTTACAAAGCGGACCACTCAGAACTCGTCATCGTCATGCGCCGGGACGGTGAAAAAGCCGCTGACTTCGCCAAACGCCACGGCATATCCCAATCCACCAACAACGCCGACGAAGTCATCCATCATCCCGACGTCAACGCCGTGTACATCGCCACGCCGCCCTCCACACACTGCGACTATGCCCTGCGCGTCGCCGACGCGGGCAAACCCTGTTACGTCGAAAAACCCATGGCCATGAACCACCGCGAATGCGAACAAATGGTCGAAACCTTCAAAGCCAAAAACCTCCCCCTCTTCGTCGCCTATTACCGCCGCGGACTCCCGCGCTTCACAAAAGTCCGCGAACTCCTCCGCGAAGGCGCAATAGGAACCCTCACATCTGTACACATCGTCCAATACGGCAAACTCGACACAAACCCCAACAACTGGCGATTCGACCCATCCATCGCCGGCGCGGGCAAATTCCTCGACCTCGCATCACACGGCATCGACATCCTCGACTTCCTCGTCAGCCCCATCACCCGAGCCAGCGGGTACGCGCTCAACACGGGCGGAACGTACGAAGCCGAAGACGTAACAACCGCTGCATTCGAATTTGAAAGCGGCGTCGCTGGCACAGGCATCTGGAACTTCCACGCCGACCACGCCGACAACCGCATCACATTCACGGGATCCGAAGGCGAAATCCAAACCCCCGTCTTTGCAGACACCGACATCATCCTCAAACGCAACGGCACAGAAGAACACATCTCCGCACCCAATCCCCCACACGTCCAACAACCCCTGATACAAACCATCGTCAACGAACTGCGCGGCGAAGGCCAATGCGTATCCACCGGTGAAAGTGGTGCCCGTGCATCCTGGGTCATGGACCAGTGTCTGATCACCTACTACGGCGAGCGATAGTTATACCTTTTTGCGAAAGGAGAACACCATGAAAACCGTAAAACTCCTCAGCATCTCATTCCCCAGAGGTGGGTACAAAAACGTAGAACAAAACGTAGAACACATGGTGCGCCACCTCGAAGAAACAGCCCCATATCGCCCCGACTTTGTATGCTTCACCGAAGTCGCGCGAGAACTCGGCTGTCCGCAAGACAGCGAAGCCTGGATGGGCGAACCCATACCTGGTCCCACAACCGAAGCCCTTGGGAAAGCAGCCGCGGAAATCGGCACCCATGTCATCGTCGGCATGCAAGAACGGTGGGAAGACCAGACCTTCAACGCAGCCGTCCTCATCGGCCGAGACGGAAACGTCATGGGCCGCTACCACAAAGTGCAACCCACAGTCAACGAAATGGAACGCGGCACCCTGCCCGGCACACAGGCCAACACATTCGCCACAGACTGCGGTCGCGTGGGCATGTGCATCTGTTTTGACCTCAAATTCCCCGAAGTTGCCATGATGCTCGCCCGCTCGGGTGCGCGCATGGTCTTCTTCCCCAGCATGTTCAACGGCGGCATGCGACACGCTGCCTGGGCACGCGACTACGGCGTCTTTCTCGTCGTCAGCCAATCTCAGGAAAGCTCCATCACCGACATGTGCGGCCACCGCCTCGCCTGGCAAGGCTATAGTGAACCCCTCGTAGAACAGGGCAAACTCCCACCCTTTGCATTTGCCGAAATCAACGCAGACACCAAAGCGTACCACCTCGACTTCAACCAGAACAAACTCGGCGACATACACAGCACCTATGGCGCGGGGGTCCGCATCCACATCATGCGCCCCGAAGCCACATTCGTACTCGAATCCCTCATGGACGACATATCCGTAGAAGACATCGAAACAGAATTTGAACTCGAAGACCTGTGGACCTATTACGACCGCTCGCGCGCCATGCGCGGCGAATGTCTCACAGAACCCGTCGCAATCACAAACTAACAAGGAGGCTTTATGCAACTCTTCGACGGCAAAACCCTCAACGGCTGGGCAGCCACTGGCAATCCCGACGGCTGGATTGTGGATCACGGCTGCCTCTTCTGCACCGCAGAACAAGGAAAATACCTGTACTACACAGAAGACCAGTTCAAAAACTTTGAACTCTCGCTCGAATTCAAACATCCCCCCAAAACCAACAGCGGCGTCTTCTTCCGCTGGACCGATCTGGACAACCCCGTGCAAACCGGCATAGAAATCCAAATCCTGGACACGTATGGTCACGAACCCGCAACCACCAAATGCTGCGGCGCAGTCTATGATTTGCAAGCCCCCACGCACAACACCTGCAAACCCGCGGGCGAATGGAATCACATGATCCTCTACACCATGGACAACATCATCCGCGTCACCTTAAACGGCGAGCAAATCACCGACATGGACCTCAATCGCTGGACCACGCCGAACCAGAACCCCGACGGCACGCGCAACAAATTCAACCGCGCATTCCGAGAAATGACCGAAGCCGGGTACATCGGCCTTCAAGACCACGGCAACCAGATCTGGTTCCGCAACATAGAAATCGAAAAACTCTAACACACGACGCGATAACAAACAGGCGCGACCAGGGCGGTCGCGCCTGCCTTTACCGCGAATATCCAATATGAAGTACTACGCACACATCGCTATTCTTGCGTGCCTCTTGCCGTGTACCTGCACGGCCTACGAACTTATCGGCACAGCGACATTATCTGAAACACTCGTCGCACAGCACTACACCATCAACCCTCTGCTCGACGCCGTCATCGTCGTTGATCGCACCATCCCGTCCTTTGAATACCAGACATTCTACTGCGCGGGTTTTGCAGATGAAGACGAAGGCGAACAAGGACGGCTCCACTTTTTAGAGCATATCATGATAGACAGAGGAAGCTATGAACCGGGCGAACTCAAACAAATTATCGCCGACAATGGCGGGCAAAGTCACGCCGCGACATATCATCATTTTACGCGTTTTACACTGAGATTTCCAAAGGACAAATTTGATCTCGCCGTCGAGATAGACCGCAACATATATTACAACACAATAATTGATGAAGAAGTCGTCGAAAAAGAAAAAAAGATCGTGCTGACAGAAAGAAGCCAAAGACTGACGCGACCAGAACGCCGATCTGAGAATTATTTTTACGGTTTTATCTATGGAAAGAAAAATTTTAATGGCATTGGCGCAGAGACATTTATTCAACAACTCGAACCCGTTGGTTTGAAAAATTACTACGAAAATTTCCTGCGCGAGCAAAAAAGACTCATCGTTATCATCGGCGATGTGGATATCGACCATGTCCTCACCAAACTCGATGAGGCTTATGGCAATGATATAGCACCGGTCAAAGTGTACGCACCCCAATCCCCCGACCGCGACGTACTTGGAAAAAGATTAAAACGCTCATCGAACAATCTCAACTTTACCATATTCAGGAAGGGCTGGTACATCCCCAATTTAGGCCATCGCGACTATGCGGGTTTGCTCATTGTGGAACGTCTGTTGGAAAAGCCCTCAAATTCCCTGCGCGCTTCTCTGGTCGATTCCCGACTCGCAAAATCTTTCAGCGTCTCAGTACGCAGCTATAAGGGATTCGGCTTGATGACTTGCTATGCAGAACTGCCCCATAATACATCCAGAAATACGATCCAAGACATGATCCATGTGGCATTGGCGAATCTGAAAAGCATTTCTGATGCAGAACTCAATGCCGCCCGAAACCAGAAGTTGAATACTCTGTATTCCGCATTTTACAACCGATCGAGCATGGCGACTTCATTTGGCGGCGCATTTGCCCACGCCGGTGACCCCTTGTTATATCCAAAATTGATACAAGACCTTAAATCCATCCGCCCAGAAGACATTCCGCCCATCATCGATCAATATCTGAAAGATGACAATTCATTCACCCACTCCCTCACAGAGATAGAACAAAAACAACCGTCTGCGCGAAAGCCCCGAACCTTTGGACACTATGCAGGTATCGTATCGGTATTGGTCGGTTGGCTAACGCTATTAGGCGGTATTGTCGCGCTATTTGTATGGAAAATAAAAAAATCGCAGAGAAAGACCTGGACGACTTCCCCTGCTTTTCAAAAGGTAATGCTCAATGAAAAGATTTTTAATCCTGATATTTAGCTTTATTCTACTTGGTCCCCTATCTGCGTTTGCCGAAATTCCCAACCACCACATCTTTTATCGCACCGACAAACGCGCTCCCCTCACCAGAACCGAGATTGTCTTTCTCGGCGCGGGAACCGGTGCGGACTCCCCTTCGCAGATTGGCCTTGCACAAACAGTTAGAAAACTGATTTGGAAGACAGCCAAAAAACAGGGGCACATTGATCAACTCGAAGCACTGGGCACCCATCTAACTCTCACGACCAGCGAGACATACCAGGCCATCTCCATTTACGGCTTATCCGAGAACAGTGGCAAAGCCATAGAAATAGTCCGCGACCTGATATATAACCTCGCGTTTTCCGAGTATGATCTAAAATATGTAAAATCACAACTAAGTGCCGATTACAAAAATGAGATCAAACGCCCAACCTATACACTGATAAAAAATCTGGCACTGTCACAAACCCTTGGCGTCACGAAAACGCGCTCATTAAAAACGCTGAATGATCTCTCACTACAAGACATCGGACAATACGCGGACCGGCTTCTGAAAACAGACGTGGTATTCTTTAAAGTCCTCTCAGACCGCGATTCATCTGAAATTGCGAACTTACTTCGTCCCCTCACAGAAGAAAGGAAGATGCGCGGGCAGACGGGCGGCTTTGTACATTCATTGAATTTACCATCGACAAATGCCAAAGTGGGTCCCACAGCTTTTATTTTTGAGGGTTATTCACATTTAAAAAATGTATTCTGTCGCTGGATGATCCCCTGCGGCCGCACGGGTGAAGAAAATTATATTCCAAACATGATATCGGACACGCTTGGCCGATCTCCTGAGTCCAGGTTGCTCTATAAATATTTCAGAGGAGAATTGAAATTGGTCTATGGGACTTCTTCCCGGTATCTATCCGAACAAAATGCCCGATATATCGAAATCTATGCCGATCCCCAACTCCATAATAGCGAAGAATTGATCACCAAAATGTTCGACTTCATCCAAAACCTGCCCGACAACCCTCGCTTTTGGGAAACACTCAAAGAAGAGCGCGAAACCAACGACATATCTTTTGTCCACGCCAGAACGCCACAGCAGAGACTCAACCGCGCGGTAAGCAGAGCCATTTACAAATCACCACGCCGCAAAGGCGGCTCTGATGCCGTCACCGATGATGAAGTGCGCGCCTTTCTCGAAAAATTCTTTGTACCGCAGAATATGATCATGATCTTCCTCGGTCCAAAAGATCGCATTACCGAAATTCTGAACACCCATTTGCCCAAAGTCGATATTCGCGTTCACAATGTCAAAGAATTGATTGAATGAAAAAAGCCCACCTATGCCTCAGCAGGTGGGCTTTTTTTCTTACTTCACACTTCCCACGTCTCACTTCATAATCCCCGTCTCCAAAAACCCATTCAAATCCTCCAACCCCATCCCCTCAATCCCCAACTCGCGTACGCTGCGCCCTGAAGTCCATCCATCAAAACCCATCACCACAGACGCAATATCCACCAGCCCCCGCATCAAAGGCGCATCCACCCCGTATTGCGCGCCCACATCGTGCCACGCTGAAAGACCGTATGGAATATCCTCCGTGAGCCATCGGCTCTCAAGCGACCCCGGCGCCTTGAGTTGCGTCAGCATCCGGCTGCCATTAATCGCTGCCCACAAATCGCCCTTTGGCCCAAAACCCGCCCGATAAAACGCCTCATCAGCCGCCACCAGATCATACCCCAAAGCCTTTGCGATGGCTCTGCGCTCTGCATCCACAGCCATAATCGTCTTCGCCACAGACGGAGAAACCCCCTCCTCGTAAAAATAGAACTCTCCATGTGAATACTCAATTCGCCCCGCATTCATCAACACACCCGCGGGATGCACAACCGGATTCATCGCAGACAAACCACACGCCAGCGCGGTGGGATATGCCTGAATCCCAGAAAAAAAAGGCGACAAACGATCGCGCACCCGCTCAGTCTCCACCGCCGGCAAAACCCCCAAACCCAACCCGCTCACAGTACCCCAAATCGTCGCCGTATCCGGCGCAGTCTTCCGACATACATACGGCGCAGTATCCACCTCGGCAAGCGTCACACCCGATACACCCCGTTCCCTCAACAGCGTCGCCCATTCCAGCGTCCCCAGCGTCCCCGGCATCAACACAACCGTATGCTCGGGACCCAAATAGGGCGCACACGCCAGCGCAAAAGGCTTATGGGCATACGCCGGCACAATCACCAGAATCAGATCCGAGGCATTCAAAGCCGCCTCAATATCCGTCGTCAAACTGTGAACCCTCGCTGCCCCCGTCTCCTCAACACCCACCAGATGAATCACACCGCTATCGCGCACGGGATCCACCATCTCCTCAAACTCCGGCAATTCGCAAAGCGTAACCCCAAACCCCTTCAACGTCAAATTCGCAGCCGCAGCAAACGCCGTATTACCCCCGCCCAAAATTGTAATATGATCAGACATGAAAAACCCCTACCATCTCAAATCAGAAATCCGAAACTCAAACCCCGGCAACTGATCAGAAGTATAAACATCGCCATCCTGCAATTCCCGAGCCAAATAATCGCCCTCACCGCGCGTAAGAACCGTAACCACTTTTCGAAAGGGATCGGCAATCACGTATTCTGCCACCCCCAGATCGAAATACTCGCCACGCTTCAAAATATAATCTCGCTCTTCGCTCCCCATGCTCACAATCTCGAAAACGAGATCGGGAACCAGGTCGTAAATATGTTCAGCAGACACATCCTCCAAATACACGGCAATATCACCGACCCGATCCGTCTGATCCGAAGTCCGTATCCAGCCCTCGGGCGCAATGAGTTCAATCGCCCCTGAATGGGTATGTCTATACACATAGAGCTTCTCGAGAATCGCAGAAACGACCTGCATATGCGGCAAATCGCTCGGCTCCATCACAACCAACCTCTCCTCCACGCGCTCATACCGATAGGGCGCATCGCACTCCGCCTGAGCAAACTCCTCATCCGTCAGCAACCGCCCCTGATCTTTCAAGCCCAATCTCAATTTTGTCTCCAGCATAGTCCTATCTCTCCTCACTCCTCATCGCCCACTGTTGCTTCTTCTCTCTCATCTCCGCATTTAACTCTACCTCGCGCTGCGGCGTCTGGTTCGCGCTATCCTGAACCCACTCACCCTCGCGCGACTTCTCCACGGGCTGTCGCTGTGCCACATCCAGAATCCCAAATGGGCGATGCGGCTCTTTTTGATACCAGTAAGCCACAGACGCCATCTCATTCGCCAGATGATTCCCGTGCCCGTGCTCAATCGTCACCTTAATCTCCTTCTCAAACCGCACGGGATTGGTCAAATGAAACACATAAGATGTCTGATATCCACCCGTATTCCGCTCGTAAATCGACGACCCATTCATCAAAAACGCATTATCCTGCATCCCCCACGCCTGATTGAGATAATCCTCGCTACCCGTACCGTGCAACTCCGGCGGCCACTTGTACCCATCCACCCAGATCATATCATCGCCCTCGCCCCACCACGTCCCCTGAAAATTCGTCACCGACAAATTGCACCCAATATAATGTCCGACCCCTGTCGCCTCCAGAATCGCGTAATTGCCATCCCACGCCTCCCGCTCGACATTGACAATATTCGCCTCTGGTGTATTCACGCGAATCTCGTGCCCCCAACCATCGCAGGGATTTTCCCTGTGAAATTGCGCGTGAAAATACGCCGTATCTTCTCCCCAGGGAGCGTCGTATAACTCGTAATCCACATAAAAATACTGCCGATAGGATTCATCGCCCTCATTCGTCACCTCAATGCGCGCAGAAAGATTAAACGGCATAAGCAAATAGCAATTCAGCGCGGCATTGGGCACAAACTGATTCTCGCGCTGTGCATTCGCAGACGCGGAAAAAGGCAACGATTGAAAAGATGCAGAAATACCGTGCCCCAAACAAAAGAAATCTCCCAACGGCACCTCGACACTCGGATCGTCTTCACCATCCCAAAACATCTTTAAGACCACATTGCGAAAAGCACCCTCCCCGCTCTGCGTCATCCAGATATGCGTAACACAACCCGGTCCATTGAGATCGGCCAACACGCGCGTCTCCCCGCCCTCAATAACCCATGCATCGCCATTGCGTCCACTGTTATCCCATGACGACGCCCGCAGCGTCCTGGCCTTTTTGGTCTGTGTAAGTGAAGCGAGCAAATGAGCGTTCATTTCTCCTCCTTAATTAACAATTAACTTCCCTATCAACGTCCAGAATATTCGGAATTTTACCCACCGCGTCAAAGGATTTTTTCACGAAAAAAATTAACACATCATAAAGATCGTAAAATTTCTCTTTATCTTACACACAAAACCCGTTTCCCCAGTCTCCAGTTCCCAGCCCCCAGCCCCTGCTTCTTGTTCTAAACCTCACATATACAGGCAATTGGACGCACGCACAACGCAATGCCGGTAAAGTTACAATTTAAGCACATTTGGTATTGACTTTTTTTTTAGACCACCATATATTGTGCTTGCAGTTGTTAGTGAAAATTTATCTGCTCTCCCCCTTTACCCGTTTTTTACAAACTCAAACAAATCATTACAACTGCGTAAGTTATTACTATATTTCGGGAAAACAAATCCATTATTCGCAGTCTCTCCCCGCCTCTGCGATTGGGATTTCCAACCTTATGTTTTCCCGATTTGTTGTCTTAAATACAAAATCCCCAACTCATCTCTTCGACCCTCCCCGTTGTGATTTTTATACAGCGGTTACGGGTTTATTTTTTCTGCCAGAACCCACGGGAGCAGATTCTTATTGGTTCTTGGCTGGCATTTGGGAGGCATGCATGGCCGAAATGGTTGACACTTTACTGGAAGCGGTTGATTTTGCGGTTCGCAAACGCGATGGCCGGGTCGTCGATTTTGACCGCACGCGCATTGAACGCGCGATTGAGGCGGCATTTAGAGCCGAGTTGGGATTGTCCAACAATCATTCTTTGCCGCCCAAAATAAAAACTGATGTGTCGGAACTCACCGACGCTGTTATTGCTGAAATTGAAGGGGAATTGCACGAGCCGGATGACAGCGTGGATGTCGAACGCATTCAGGACAAAGTTGAAATCCAATTAATGCGTGCAGGCCATTTTGCGGTCGCGCGACGCTACATCGTCTATCGAGAAGACCACAAAAAAGCCCGCGTACTCAGCGGCAAAGAAGAACCCCAGGACCCCAACGCGCCCAAACTGCGCGTGCAAACCGCCGACGGCAATCGCGAACCTTTAGATGCCAACCGCATTCGCGCCGAAGTATTTGCCGTTTGCGATGACGAGGTAGATCCCCAGGCTCTGCTCAATGAAATATATCGCTCCCTATACGACGACATCAAACCCGACGATATCGAACGCGCCATGATATTGGCAGCGCGCAGTCGCGTAGAAAAAGAACCCGCCTATAGCAAAGTCGCAATGCGGCTGCTCCTCAACGTAATCTATCGCCACGCCCTGGGATTCAAACCCGCCATTGAAGACAGGGACACAGCATGCCGTCAGGGATTTGCTAAATTTATTGAAACGGGCATTGAAAACGACCGCTTAGATCCCAAATTGCGCGTATTTGACCTGGAGCGCCTGTCTGAAGCCTTAAAACCCGAGCGCGATGAAGACTTTGAGTACCTGGGCGTACAAACGATATTTGATCGCTATTTGCTCCACGTCAACGAGCGCCGCATTGAAACCCCGCAGTTCTTCTGGATGCGCGTGGCCATGGGCCTCGCCTGGGATGAAGAAGACAAAGAAACGCGCGCCATTCAATTTTACGAAGTACTCTCTACCTTCCGATTCGTTTCTGCCACACCCACCCTGTTCAATTCCGGCACCCTGCATCCGCAGTTGTCCTCGTGCTATTTGTCAACCGCACAGGATGACCTGGAACACATATTCAAAATGGTATCCGACAATGCCAAATTGTCCAAATGGGCAGGCGGTCTGGGCAATGACTGGACCAATGTGCGCGCGACAAATTCCTATATCCGCGGCACAAATGGCAGAAGCCAAGGCGTCATTCCATTTTTGAAAGTCGTGAACGACACAGCCGTTGCCGTCAACCAGGGCGGAAAACGCAAAGGGGCAGTATGCTCCTATCTGGAAACCTGGCACCTGGATATTGAAGACTTTATGGAACTGCGCAAAAACACGGGCGATGACCGCCGCCGCACACACGATATGAACACGGCCAACTGGATCCCCGACCTGTTTATGAAGCGCGTCATGGAAAAGGGAACCTGGACCCTGTTCAGCCCGGATGAAGTCCCCGACCTGCACGATTTGTACGGCAAAGCCTTTGAAGAGAAATACATCGCGTATGAACAAATGACCGAATCTGGTGACCTGCAACAACATCGCCAGATCGACGCCGTGCAATTGTGGCGAAAAATGTTGTCCATGCTCTTTGAAACCGGGCATCCATGGATCACATTTAAAGATCCGTCCAACATTCGATCCCCACAGGATCACGCGGGCGTTGTCCACAGTTCGAACTTGTGTACTGAAATCTTGTTAAACACCAGCCGCGAAGAAACCGCGGTATGCAACCTCGGCTCTGTAAATCTCGTGGCGCACATCACACCCACGGGCCTCGACCGCGAGTTGTTGGAAGATACGATATCCACCGCGCTTCGGATGCTGGACAATGTAATAGACATCAATTTCTATCCCACAGAAGAAGCCGCCACATCCAACAAACGCCACCGCCCCGTGGGCCTGGGCGTGATGGGCTTTCAGGACGCGCTCTACCTGTTGAATTTGCCCTACGATTCACAAGGCGCGGTTGACTTTGCCGACATAAGCATGGAAATGATCTCCTATTACGCGATCCTCGCCTCAACGCACCTGGCCGAAGAACGCGGCACATATCACTCCTACATCGGATCAAAATGGGATCGCGGCATATTGCCCATCGATACCCTGACAGTATTGGGGCAGGAACGGGGGTCGTACCTCGAAGTCGATACATCCGCGCGCCTGGACTGGAATGTGGCGCGCGAAGCAGTCGCCAAACACGGCATGCGAAACAGCAATGTCATGGCCATTGCCCCGACCGCCACCATATCGAATATCTCGGGCGTGACGCAATCCATCGAGCCGATGTATCGTAACCTGTATGTAAAAGCAAATCTGTCCGGTGACTTTACAGTCTTAAATCCCTACATGGTCGATGCCCTAAAAGCGCGCGATCTATGGGACGATCAGATGGTAGATGATCTGAAATACTTCGACGGCTCAGTCCAGGAAATCGACCGCGTGCCACAAGACGTAAAAGACCTCTACAAAACCGCATTTGAAGTGGCACCCGAGTGGCTCATCGAATGCGCCAGCCGCCGGCAAAAGTGGATCGACATGGGCCAGTCCCTGAACCTGTACATTGCAGAACCCAGCGGCAAGGCATTAGACGACATGTACAAACTCGCCTGGATACGCGGACTGAAAACCACGTACTACTTGCGCTCCCTCGCCGCGACCCAGATCGAAAAATCCACCATGGACATCAACAAACGCGGCGTCCAGCCCCGGTGGATGCAGTCCAAATCCGCCTCCAGCGATGTGCAAGTACAACGCGAAGACGCACCCGTTGAGACAGACGCGTCTCTCAACGGACAGGTACACCAACAAGCCCCTGCCACACCAGGCCCAACAGCCGCGTCCTGCGATATTACAGATGGCACATGTGAGGCGTGTCAGTAGAGTGATACACTCCTTCTTTTTTCAAGGGTATATTTGTGTGAGATAAAGAGTCCGTTTATAAATAAGAGAAGGTCGTGTCTCCGTAACAGACACGACCTTCATAGCCCTAAATAACTGTAATAACTGCGTCAGTTGGTTGAATTTATGACAATTCAAACCATCTGGCAAGTACAAAAATTAGGAGGTTTAATGTAAAAACAACAAGGTAGATAATTTTTTTTCTCCCTAAACACCAACATTCGGAAGGAGGTGAGTTTACATGAAAATCAAGACTACAAGAAGAAGGCCGGTAATTCGACGGAGAGTTCCGGTGGCCCTTACGATCAAAACCACCGTGAAGTGTGGTAGTAGAACCACCACAAGAACCAGAAGGATTATGCGGCATATATAGCCCAGTCTGGAAACAGACAATAAAGCCCGCCGGAGCGGTCAACTCACGACGGGCGAAGTCACTATCCACCTTGCAAGAGGATGGCTATAAGTTAGTACTAACCATCCTCTTGTCAAGTCATTTTAGGGAGGGCTTAGTCATGTAGCAATTTACGTTTCAAATTTCACCACCAAACACTGCGTGCCCATCGCGTGATTGGGTAGATCGCGCTGGTGGGCACTGACATTTTTTATTCGAAACACGTACCTATTCAAGTATCTCTGCAGGTGTTTTTTGAACGGGGATGATGTGGGTGAGATACGGGCCCAAGATGCAGATATATTTTTCGGAGGATTCAAATGTCTTCAAAAATCTCTTTTTTTCCCGTTGGCAATGGTGACATGACTCTGATTGAGACAGAGTCCGGGCGAAAGATCCTGATTGATATGAATATTCGCGCAGCAGCAGATGATCCTGACGACGAAACTCCCGATGTCGCCAAGATGCTTAGAAAGCGTCTCAAACGCGATTCTGCGGACAGACTATATGTGGATGCCTTGCTGATCAGCCACCCCGACCAAGATCACTGCAATGGCCTTTCCAAGCACTTTCATCTTGGCCCTCCTGACAAATGGTCCAAAAGCACTGACAAGATATTTATTCGAGAGATATGGTCCTCACCGATGGTGTTTCGACGTGCATCACGAAACCATGTCCTCTGCGACGATGCCAAGGCTTTCAATACTGAAGCACGCCGCCGTGTTCAGGAATTCCGTGATAACGGTAGTGAGGTTGACGACGGCGACCGCATCCGCATCCTCGGTGAAGACGAGAACGGTAAGACTGACGATCTCGATGAGATCCTTGTTCGTGTAGGTGGACAGGCGAAATTCTCTCTACTCTGAATTCTATCGGTATATACCGACAGATCACTGGGATACTTGTCATTCCTCACTTGCTCCTTTTTTTATTTTTAATCAAGCGAGACTGGATACGTGTACCTGCTGAGGCCTATGCTCGACAATTACTTGCTGCATGCGACTATTTAGATCAGTCTTAATCAAATCAGTAAACAGAATTGAAGCATTGATTGGCGAAAGCCCAAACAAAGGTCAAACGACTACATAGCAAGTTGAAGAGGTTGATAGCGAATAAGGGGGAGTGGATTTAATCCGCTCCCTTTTTTTTCACAGCCCTGTCGATAATGTGTTGCGCTGTACTTGATTATTGGGTAATATCAGTCACTGATAATGTCAGAGTACTTTTTCAGTTGACAATAATTGAGTACTTTTACTATAATACGCAAGATGCTTGTACTACAACATTTTGTAATTTCTTTTACGTGAGTAACAAAATATTGTGTTGTCCTGAAGAAAAGTACATCAATAACTTAAAGCGATTCCCCGATCACTCTAAGACTCTCTCCTTCCCTAAAACTTCTCCCCAACTGCAACCTGCTACGCGACTGAATAACGACAAAATTCGCCTCGAATGGCGTCACAAGAGATCCGAATCGTACTTTGATGCTTCTTCTCTCTGACGGCTCCTTACGGTCATTGTACTGGCGACTTTATTTCTTTAGTTATATTCGACGCAGTCATCTTTTTGGTAAAATGATCAGATTGCTCATCCTTGCGCTCGCACATTATAGAGATGAACCTAACAACTTCACAATACACAGCACCGGCGCGGATCGAGTATTTGAAGGTGCAGAACTTTCGTGCGTTGCGGGAAGTTGAGTTCAAGGAATTGACACCGCTGACTGTGTTGCTCGGTCCCAATGGCAGCGGGAAGTCAACAGTATTTGACGTATTCGCGTTTCTATCTGAATGCTTTGAGGTGGGTTTGCGTCGCGCCTGGGATCAACGTGGCCGTGCCAAAGAACTGCGGACACGCGGCAACATCGATCCCGTTGTCATCGAACTCAAGTACCGCGAACAGCCGGGCACGCGCCTGATCACTTATCACCTGGCCATTGACGAAGACCGCAACCGCCCCGTTGTCAAGGAGGAATGGTTACAATGGCGGCGCGGCCAACACGGCAGACCATTCCGGTTTCTCGATTATCGCGAGGGACAGGGCAGAGCGGTCAGCGGTGAGCAACCCGACGACGAATTGGACATGAGCAACCAGGGAACGATCCAATGGGACCCGCGCAACGAGGTACCGCTCCAATCGCCCGACCTGCTGGCAGTCAATGCCCTGGGACAACTTGCCGATCACCCGCGCGTAGCAGCACTGCGCGACTTCATCACCGGATGGCATGTGTCATACCTCTCGGCAGACAGCGCACGAGGCCAGCCCGAAGCAGGACCTCAAGAGCGACTGTCCAGAAGCGGCGACAACCTTGCCAATGTCATACAGCACCTTGCAGAACAATACCCCGACCGACTTAATCAGATCTTTGAGGTGCTACGCCAGCGGGTGCCGCGCATTGAGCGCGTGCTATCAGAAGTCATGCCCGATGGTCGCTTGTTGTTGCAAATTAAGGACGCACCGTTCAGCAACCCGGTGCTGGCGCGATTCGCTTCTGATGGCACATTGAAAATACTGGCTTACCTGGTGCTATTATACGACCCCGAACCGCCGCCCTTCATCGGCATCGAAGAGCCGGAAAACTTCTTGCACCCTCGATTGCTTCCGGAACTTGCCGAAGAATGCCGTGCGGCCTGCGAAGGCACGCAGTTATTGGCGACCACGCATTCGCCATTTTTCCTGAACGCACTGCGTCCCAAAGAGGTCCGCGTCCTCTGGCGCGACGCGGAGGGGTACACACAAACACGCCGAGTCGCAGATATACCCGGCATACCGGAATTTGTCGAAGAGGGTGCATATCTTGGCCATCTATGGATGGAAGGATATTTCAATCTGGGAGACCCGCTGGACAGACATGGTGAACCGACTCCTCCTCTGGAGGGACGCGGGTAATGACGGCACAACATCTGGAATTACTCGTCGAAGAACCCTCAATGGAGGCCTTCTTGCGAGAGCTATTGCCGCGTATGCTGCCTGCGGAATGCACATTCAAAATTCATCCGTTTCAGGGGAAGCCAGACCTGTTGGACAAGTTGCAAAATCGTCTGCGAGCCTATGCAAAATGGTTACCCGACAACTATCGCATCTTCGTAATCGTTGACCGCGATAACGACAACTGCGAACAATTAAAACAAAAACTTGAAAACATTGCTTCTCGGACTCAACTGCTCACCCGCTCACAGGCCCGTAGTCGTCTCTGGCAACTGGTCAATCGCATTGCCATTGAAGAACTGGAGGCATGGTACTTCGGCGACTGGCAGGCGGTGCGCAATGCTTATCCGAGAGTTTCAAAAAAAATTCCAAATCAAGCACGCTATCGCCACCCCGATGCAATCCGCGGAGGCACATGGGAAGCTTTCGAACGCATCCTGAAGCGACATGGCTACTTTAAAACTGGACTACGCAAGACGGAAGCTGCCAGAGATGTTGGCATTCACATTGATGCTAATCGTAGCCGTTCGCACAGTTTCGTGAAATTTCGCGAAGCCATTATTGAGGCAACTGCTTGAACCATTATTATATTTCATTTTTTTAAAGGAGTTGTGATATGTCTAAGCTCATATTTGAAGACGAAGATGTTGACAGTCACGCAAATATGGACTCCAAGGCTGCCTTCCAAAATGGTGGTCACACACAGCAAAACGGTATTCACGCGCCCGTTGAAGCGGATAATACTCCCTCCGCGCTGTGTTGTGGTGCCACTGGCGAGGCGTATGACCTGACCAGGCGCATCAACCCGGAAGACAAGCGACTGCTCAACTGTCGGCAGGTAGATGTGAACCAGTTGATGCCCCTCAAATACGAATGGGCATGGGAACACTATCTCAACGGATGCGCCAATCACTGGATGCCGACAGAAGTGCCGATGCAGCGCGACATAGAACTCTGGCGTTCAGATGCACTAAACGACGCCGAGCGAAAAGTCATCTTGCGAAACCTCGGATTCTTCAGCACGGGCGAAAGCCTCGTCGGCAACAACATCGTACTCGCCATCTTCAAACACATCACAAACTCCGAAGCCCGGCAATACCTCTTGCGCCAGGCATTTGAAGAAGCCATACACACGCACACATTCCACTACATCGTCGAATCCCTGGGGCTAAACGCACGCGAAGTATTCAACATGTATCACGAAGTCGCCTCCATCGAAGGCAAAGATAAATTCGTGATGGAACTGACCGAAGACGTACTGGATCCCAACTTCACAACACAGAGCATTGAAGGGATGCAGAAATTCGTGAAAAATCTCGTCGGCTTTTACGTCATCATGGAAGGCATCTTCTTCTACAGCGGCTTTGTCATGATCCTGTCCTTCCATCGCCAAAACCGCATGACCGGCATAGGCGAACAATTCCAGTACATCCTGCGCGACGAAACCATACATCTGAACTTTGGCATCGACCTGATCAACACCATCAAACTCGAAAACCCAGAAATATGGACAACGGAACTGCAACGCGACATCTATGACCTCATACACGAAGCCGTAGAATACGAAGTCATCTATGCACGGGATTGTGTGCCCGACGGCGTATTGGGCCTCAACGAAGACTTATTCCGCGAATACGTGCAATTCATTGCCGACCGGCGATTGGAACGGATTGGACTACAGGCGGTATATGGATCGAAAAATCCATTTCCGTGGATGGGTGAAACCATTGACATCGCAAAAGAAAAGAACTTCTTTGAAACGCGCGTCACGGATTATCAAAGCGCTGGCTCATTGCAGTGGGATGATTGATCTGACAGAAAATTATTCAGGCTGACGGGGGAAGGGAAATCAGAGCCTGATCCGGGGTGGAAGACACACATCTTCCACCCTGTTTTTATTATTGCTGATCAGACATGGGAAAAGCCATAACCTCGCCAATAGAAGACGCACCTGTAAGCAGCATAATCAGACGATCCACCCCAAGCGCAATTCCCCCCGAAGGTGGCATCCCGTATTCGAGTGCCTCAAGAAAACGCTCGTCAATCGGATACGCCGGATTCCCCTCACGCACGCGCTGAGCGGCTTCCTCTTCCAAACGCCGGCGCTGTTCATCCGGATCATTCAACTCTGTAAACGCATTGCACAACTCCACCCCCGCAATATAAACCTCAAAACGCTCAGCCAGATCTGGCGCATCGGACTTGCGTTTGGCAAGCGCGGCCATCGGCGCGGGATAATCGTACAAAATCACTGGCTCCTGCACACCCAGATGCGGCTCAACCCGATCGAGAAAAACCTTGAAAAACGCGACATCTGGCGGATCGTCTTCATCAACCGTCGAATGTTCCGCCTGCCTGATAAACGCAGCCGTCTCCGAATAGGGATCAGCAGTAATACCCGCATAGCGCAACATCGCCTCCCGCACAGAAAGACGCTCCCACGGAGGCGTCAGGTCAACCGCACATTGACCCATCCGCACAACAGGCTCTCCATATAAATCCGTCGCAAGTTCGGCAATCAAATACTCGGTATCCACCATAATATCCGTATAATCCGCAAACGCGCGATACCACTCTATCATCGTAAACTCGGGCGCATGCATCCTGCCAACAGGCTCGTGTCGAAACACCTTGCAAATCTGGTATATCCGTTCAAATCCACCTGCGAGCAGACGCTTCATCGCATACTCAGGCGAAGTATGCAGATAAAACTGACGCATCTCATACACCGTCTGAAACGCCTCGAGATGCGGCTCCATACCCGGTTGCGGCACCATCAGAGGCGTCTCAACCTCCACAAAACCCTTCTCGTCAAAAAACCGGCGAATCCCCGCAATAATATTGGCCCGCTTGCGCAAATTGTCCTGTACACTCTGGCTTAAAGACACCGCGCCATCACGCGACGGCACCAGTACCCGTAGCCCTGAAGCGTGAAAAACATCGCCCTCAAGATGCCCCTCAATCTCCACAATATTCCCTGTCTTTGCCTCGACCGCAGTATTAAAACACAGACGCACCGTCCCCGTCTCATCGGAAAGCGAATCTCGCGCCACAAGCCGCCCGGCAACAACCGCAAACGCACCCGACTGAAGATCACAAATCCTATGCGTACGCTTACACCGTGCGGGATATTGGGGAGATGGAAAATCGCGCATCTACATTGTCCTCGTCTCTTAATTGACAGCCAAATACGATGTCATATATTACGTGTTATTACCTCTTTAACGCAATAGTTTGTAACTACCCCACAATCCCAAAAGGAACCACCATGCGCCCCTACATCTGTTGTCACAACCACATTGGACGAACCATTAACCGCGTACCCACCGTCGGGCAAAACGCCCAGATGTGTTTATCTCGCTTTGCCGAAACCGATATTTACGCCGCCATATCAATGCCCACAGCCGTGGGAAGCCCAATCACGCGGGGGATACAGGACATTCGGGAACAAAACGAAGCCATTGCCCGCGCGTGCAAAAAATATCCAGACGTATTTCCCATAGGCATGGCACTCATCGAACCGAGATTTGGCGAACGCGGCATAGACGAAGCCGAAAAAGCCATGGACGACCTGGGCCTCGTCGGAGTAGCCGGGCATCCCCCGATGAAAGAAGAAATCCTCCCCATGGTAGAAGCCGCAGCCGCGCGAAACGGACTGTGCAACCTGCACTGGCACGACAACTTGATGGACCGCACCGCCCGAACATTTCCAAATGCACAATTTATTGTACACGCCAGCACATGGGCCGCGGAAAACCTATCACAGCACGACAACATCTGGTTCGAAGTCGTACAATACCCCGATGGACGGAACTCCACCTGGGACTTCAACTGGTTCGCCGACAAAGTCGGACGCGAGCGACTCATCTTTGGCGCAGACCTGCCCTATTACGACTATCGCTATCTCCAGCGCGTAATAGAAGAAGCCGACTGCGACGACGACCTGAAAGATCGAATTTCCCATCGAAATGTCATGACCTTGATCAAACAATACAAACCGGACTGGACATTGCCAACGCAACCGCCTCAAGTGCCCCGTATGTACGACCCAGACAGGCTATGGGCGTGCAACCCGGACCAGACAGATCGGTTGACCGTGGATATCTTGTCCTGAGGCACAAAAATGACCCGCAAACGACCAAACATAATTGTATTCTTGACCGACGACCAGGGCTATGGCGACCTGGGAATCTACGGAAACCCGGACCTGGACACGCCCCACATCAACCGCATTGGCCAAGAAGGACTCTGTCTGAACCAGCACTATACCGCATCCCCAATCTGCGCGCCAGCCCGCGCCGCTCTTTTAACCGGCCGCTACAACCACCGCGCAGGCGCATTGAGCGTAGAATCAAACCGCGGACTGGACCGAATAGCACTCGACGAATCCACAATCGCGGACTTATTCAAAGCAAACGGCTATGCAACGGGAATGGTGGGAAAATGGCACAACGGACTACACGACATGCGGTATCACCCGAACAACCGGGGCTTCGATGAATTCGCCGGCTTTTTGAACGGAGCGATGAACTACTGGAACTGGATCATCGAATACAACGGACAGCCGAAATGGTCAGACGGGCGGTATCTCACAGACGTATTTACGCAGGACGCCATCGAATTTATCGAACGGCACAAAACAGAGCCGTTCTTTCTCTACGTAGCCTACAACGCGCCGCACGGTCCCCTCGAAGCGCCAGAAGAAGACGTCCGCCCCTTTGAGGAAATGGAAAAATACACCCGCGCCGTATGCCTCACCTACGGAATGATTCGGCGGATAGACACCGGAATCGGGCAAATCCTGGACACACTCGAACAACACGGCCTCGCGGAAGACACGATAATACTCTACACCAGCGACAATGGACCCGTCCACCTCGGCAAAGGAGAAAACGACCAGACCCGCTACAACGGACCATTTCGGGGCATGAAATACGACGTACTCGAAGGCGGAATCCGCGTACCGGGCCTGATCCGCTGGCCCGCGGGCTTGCCTCAGGGTAAGACGTATGACGGCATGCTGCATTTCACAGACTGGATGCCCACGCTATTACAGGCCTGCGGAATCGACATGCAGACGCCCTCAGACGGAATGGACGTCATGCCCGCATTACAGGGAGAACCCGAAAAACTCCCGACCAAACGATACTGGCAATTCAACCGCTACGACCCCATCGGCACCTGCAATGCCGCAATGAGAGACGGGGAATGGAAGCTCTACTGGCCCCGCATTGAAGAAGCCATGCAAAAAATGAGATCGGACAATCCGCCATTCCAAAAAAATCTCGAAGTCCCGCATTTTCTCATGAAAGTAGAAAATCCACCCGTGGAACGGACACTATCACCACCAGGCGACCCGGAACTCTACAATATTGAAAATGACCCCCATGAAAACATCGACCTCGCGCAACAACAGCCAGACCGCGTACACCGCATGAAACGCGAACTGGAAACGTGGTTTGAATCCATAGAAGCGGATCGACGGCGCATCGTACAGTGATATTGCAGATATAAACCTGAAATCGGTACAAATCTCAAGTTTAACTTGAAATATGTACCGATTTGCTTATTTTACCCTTGAGTTGCATCAATGCGAACAGGGATCAGCACCGTGATAGTACGACAAATCGCCAGAGAATTGGCCGCGACAGCAAACGAATTTCCCGTGGTAACAATCATCGGTCCGCGGCAGGCGGGAAAAACCACATTGGCGCGCATGCAATTTCCCAACCACGCCTATGCGAACCTGGAAGCACCCGATATACGAATGCTTGCAATAAGCGACCCCCACGCCTTCTTCTCACAATTTCCCCCACCCGTCATCATCGACGAAATTCAGCGCGTCCCCGAACTGCTCTCAACCATCCAGGTCCTTGCTGACAGCAGCCATCAACGCGGACAATATATACTCACAGGCAGTCATCAGTTGCGCCTTCAAGAAGCCGTTGCCCAATCCCTGGCCGGACGCACTGCCCTCTTGCGCCTGCTGCCCCTGTCGATATCAGAACTCAAAGCAACCGGCATCACACACACCCGCGACGAATTTATCTACCAGGGCTTTATGCCCCGCCTTTACAACGAAAAAATCAACCCGACTCGCCTGTACCGAAATTACTGTCAAACCTATATCGAGCGCGACATCAGACAAATGATCAACCTCAGAAGCCTGACAGATTTTGAGAACTTCACGCGCCTGCTCGCCGGACGCGTCGGTCAGATCTTGAATCTGAGTTCTCTATCTAACGACGTGGGTGTGTCGAGTACCACGCTAAAAGAATGGCTCTCCGTACTCGAAGCATCGCACACCATTTTCAGATTGAATCCCTATTTTGAAAACTTTGGCAAACGCATCATCAAATCGCCAAAAATCTATTTTACCGATGTCGGACTCGCGTCCTACTTGCTCGGCATTGAATCGCCCGCGCTCGCTACCCGGGATCCACTAATCGGCAATCTCTTTGAAAACATGGTCGTCATCGAAGCCTTGAAAGCCAGACTCAACGCGGGAAAAGAGTCTGAACTCTACTTTTACCGCGACAACAAAGGCAACGAAGTAGATCTGTTGTTCAGGCAGAACAGACAGTTAATCCCCATTGAAATCAAATCGGCCATGACGTTTAATCCAGAATTTGCAAAAGGAATCGCGCAATTCCAGAAAATTGCATCCTCCGCGCAAAAAGGCCACATCATCTACGCTGGCAATCTCACACCTGAACTGACCCATACCAGCGTACTGCATTTTACCGACGTGGATCACATCTTTCAAGAAAAGATATGACCTGCTGAATCTGTTGTTCCTTCCAAACAAGCGGCTTATATTCACAAAATCCCGGTATTTTATTCACAAATAAGGAACGTTAGCCTATGGAAAAAGATCCATTTGCCGATTTGACCTGGGAAGACCTTGAAGATTGGGCGGGTACTACAATCGTCAGCAGAGGACGCACCTACCAGCGCAACAGTAGCGTTTCTGATTTGGGCATCACATCCGAAGGCACACTCATCGCCTATGTGCTGGGCAGCACGCGCTATGTCACGCAAGTGGCAATCCAGAATGGGGACTTGACATCAGAATGTACCTGTCCTTACTGGACAACTTGCAAACATGCCGTTGCCGTGATATTGGAATACCTGATGTGCTTGAAGAACGACGTTGCAGTACCACAAATCCCGCAAACAGACGTCCGCATGGACATACTGCGAGAAACAGAGACAACCGGAGAAGAATACTGGGACCCCGAATTGGGTATGTGGACAGATGTAGAAGAACAATTAGAGGCCGAACAACAGCAGAACACCGAACCCCTTTTAATTTACCTCGAAAAACAGACCAAAGCGCAACTTGTAGAACTACTTGACGAACTCACCGACGCCTTTCCCGATGTACGAGAATTTCTGGAGGATCGTCGAAAAGTTCGCAGTGGCGACGCCAGCATCCTGCTCAAAGCGATCAGACAGGAAATAGCGGACATAAGAGAAGGACCCGATTGGGATGAGTATGAGTATGAGTATGAGCAGGAATATCAGCCTATGAGTTTCAACCGCCTGAAAACATATCTTCAGGCACTCCTTATAGCGGGTCATGCTGAGGAACTTCTTCAAGTGGGCAAAGAATTGATCAATGCCGTCAATTTCGCGCTTGACAACTACGATATCGAAGGAGACATAATCGACGAAGTCCCAGCCTGCATGGAAATAGTGGTCCGGGCTCTGCCGGCGTCATCCCTATCTTCGTCCGAACAACTAATCTGGGTGATAGATATAGAACTGGCAGACGGCTACGAACTGTGTTATAACGTGCTGGAAAATATTTGGAATAATGCAAATAAAAAATCCGACTGGCGCGAACTAGCCGACGAATTGCAAAAACGCCTTGCTGTCAAACAGACAGACAAGTACCTCCGAAACCAGTTGACCGGATGGCTCATCGCTGCACTTGAGCAAACCGGACGCGAGGATGAAATCATCCCTCTGCGTGAACGAGAGGCTGAAATCACCGGCGACTATATACAACTGATAGACCTCCTGATTGAGGAAAAACACTATGAAGACGCTGAAAACTGGTGCCAGAAAGCCATTTCAAACACAGATCCCAACCATCAGGGCACTATCTCAGATATTGAAGACCGGCTACGTACCATCCGGGAAAAAACTGGTGACCATCTGAGTGCTGCGACCTTTTATGCGGAGGACTTTTTCTCGAATCCTTCGCTACACACCTTTCAAGAATTGTGCAAATCTGCACAAAAGGCCAAAGTGGGACCAGCAGTCGAAGCCTGGGCGCGCTATTTTCTGGAAACAGGACACTTGCCTCGAACAAAAGGCAGAAAGCGAAAAGGGGAACCCAATGACAAATGGCCTTTACCAAAGACGGAATTTGAAAAAGACATTGACGCTTCAGAAGGCCCCATGATCCATCTCCTGATCGAACTTGCCATCGCAGAGAAAAAACCAACAGAGGTTTTGAAGTGGTACGATATAAAACCATCCACAACAAACTACACATGGGGCTACATGTACAAACCATCGCTCGAAGTAGCCCACGCCATCAAAGAAAAATATCCAGATCGTGCCATAGCGATCTGGAAAGAACAGGCCGAATCTGCGATCAGCCGCGTCCAGGTTTCCGGTTATCAGGAAGCTGGTACCTATCTCCGCGAAGTGCGAGACACATTAAAGCGTCTCAACAAAGAAAAAGAATGGGAAGCGTATTTGAGCGAGTTGAGAGACCAAAACAAAAGAAGGCCGCGCTGTCTCGAAGTCCTAAATGGCCTGGCAGGCAAGCGCATCATCGATAGGGAATAGGTTATGTCGGAGCCGCCCTATTCGACTGCAAACAGCCGGTTGCGCGCGGGTAGGCTGACAATCTTCGAGAAATGGTAGATCTGCAAATCGGGATGGTCGGGATCGACCGTGGTGGGCACTTCAATCACGAAATCGGCAAAGTGAGGGGCATTAAAAGCCACGAAAGCCAGCACCAGACAATCGACGAGCCGTTCGGGACGCACCGAAAGGTCTGGAAAGGCAATCGGGCCGGTATCGACCTGGTAGCGGTCGTCATCACGGCGGGTATTCATCGTCTTAACCGGGCATTCAATCAGTGCCCGAAGTCCAGTTTCATCGTTGCGGATCTCGGTCTGCGAAACCAGCGGCGCGAAGCCATACGTCTCCTTGCGGATCGCCGCGTTCGTCGGCAACTCGCGAATCGTCGCACCTTCGACGAGGTGCAGGTCATAACCGCCAAACATCTCCGTGTACGAACGCGTTTCCCGATACCGGTCACTGAGATAGGCATGGCGCCTGAAAATGAGACCGTACCCGGCGCTGAAGATCGGCAGGAAATCGTAATTATCCCGCTGAAACAGATCCTTCTCGTGAAAAGTGTTCTCGCTCTTGCATGAGGCAGTCTGGTAGAAATCCTCACAAATCCCCCGCCTATCGTCGATAACGCGGGTGCGCGACTCGATCCAGAAACGCGCCTCATTGGCAGGCCCCTTCCCGATCAGGAACGAACGCCCGTAATCCAGCGGGATCATGTCGATTTGCGTATCTTCACTCACTGGTCTTCCTCCTGGTTCTGGGAATCCGCCTTCAATTGCCTGCCTTCCGGCACAGCCTGAAGACGTCCGCCGAGGATATATCGATACAGCTTGAGGGCAAGCCGCTCTTCGTGCTCCTCCAGCCAGTCCCGGGTAACCGGCGTCAGCACCATCGTTCGGCAGGATTCGTCCGCAACCACAGAAGCCGCTCTCTGGTCAGGCGCACCCGCTGGCCATATCGCATCGCCGGGACCGAACTGAAACAGGCGCGCACCCGCTGAATCGTACCCGGAAGCCCGGCCCGAAAGCAACAGTTGCAGATCTTCCTGAGACGCATCCGATCCTGTGATAGTCTCGCCAGAGGAATACTCGTGAGGACTCAGATAGCCTTGAAGTTCCTCTATCAGATTCTCGAACTCCATCTGCCACTCCAGGTAGTGCTCGAGGTCATCGGCGGCGTGATCCAGCAGCGAGGCACGCCGCTCGTCTGCCATATCCACATCCGTATTCCACGCCTCAATAACGATATCCTCGCAGCGCTCGAGGGCACCATCCACATCCGGCTCTACCAGCAACTCATCATATACAGAAGGCGGAAGGCTTCGCCCAAGCCCTATCCTCAACCCCTCGGACAATGCGCTCAGAGCAACCCGCACCCCGGCCGCGTTCGCCGTCTGCAAAAACCTCCCCAGGACGCTCACTGCCGAGAAGTCAAAGCCGGAGACAGCATTGAAGTCCAGCAACAGGCAAGTGGGACGCGAAGTACCGCTCAGGGACTGCCTGAGATGATCGGCCAGAGGGGACACGCTGCCAAAAAAGAGATAGCCGCGCAGCCGGTATGCCTGCACCCGCTCTCCCTCCTCCAGTAAGATGGCGCGATCGGGGACGGACCGAGTCTTGTTGCTCACGCGCTCGCGTGCGGTAAACTGCGATTCGATCGGATCCACGCGGCTCAGGCGCACGGCGAAAAACACCAGAGTGGCGACCATTCCGACAGCTACGCCCTCAAAGAGTCCGAAGTATATGATCACAAAGAAGATCAGCAGAATAATGCCGTACTCTGACCAGGGAAGCTGTCTGTAGCTTGTCACGAGACCCTGGTCCAGCATGCCGAGACCGGCAAAGATCAGAATGCCGCCCACCAGCGGCGCCGGAACGAATTCCAGCATCCCGTCGCCCATGAACAACGCGACCCCGATCACAAAGGCGGCAACCACCCCGGTCAGGCGCGTTGCAGCTCCGAACAGCTTACTGCGCAGGGACGCTGGCACCACAATGGTCGCCACCGTACCGCCGCCCAGACCGGCGACCACACTCGCGACCCCCGTCACGCGGAACTCCCTGTCCCAGTCCAACTCTTGATTCGCAGCCAACTCGAGACCAGCGACATTCATGACCACGCAAATAAAAGCGACCAGAATCAGCGTCAGCATATGGGGGACTTGCGTAGCCATCAAAGACCAATCTACATGCACCAGATCCGCGGGAAGCAGAGCCGGCCACAGGCTTCCATCCGCCGTGCTCGTGAGTAGCAATCCCTCTGCCCGCGCCTCGTCAGCCGAAATGCCGAGACTGGCGAGTGCAAAATGATACGCAACGCAGGCAAGTACGACGCTCACCGGCAGGATCAGCGGGTTGCCCCAGCGTTTCATCGCGAAGTACAGGGCAATCCCATACACCACGCCTGGACTCCACTTCCACAGAACGGGAGGCTCTATGAGTGCGGGAATCATCCACCATTTCAGTTCTGCTCCCATCAACGACAGGGCCGCCGGACACACGACAGCCCCTATTCCCGCTACAAATCCGCCTGCCACCGGATAGGGGATAAAACGCACCAGATTGACGAGTCCGAAACGTCCGATCATGAAACAGCACACACCGGTGGCCACCGCACTGATCATGAGCACGACCACTGTGGTGACGAACAGCGTGTCGCCTTCCGCGCTGATCGAGATCGAGGACCCGAACAGCGCCATCACAATCACCAGCGCGGGAGACAGACCCGCAATCACCCCGCGGTACCCGCTCGCGAGGGCTATAATCAGGCACACAGCGAAATTCCCGAACAGTATCAGACCGACGCCCTGGGAGGAATAGGAAGCCAGAGGTCCCGAGAATATAAAACTCCCAAACGCAATCTGCGCAATGAGCAGACCCAGGCCCGAAGTAAAGCCGACTGACAACACCAGAACGATCCTCGCGGGCAGGAGGTCAGCGCGAAGCTCAGATGCAAGGTCTCGGAGTGTGGATAGCGTCATTTTTCACATCTCACTTCAAAAATCCCTGAACCCGCGGGTGATCGAGCACATCGGTATTGAGCACATCCCTGGGCGCGCGACCTTCAAGCGCGTCAATAATTTGTTCCACGCAACACTCGTCAAGCCGAATAGCGGACTCAACGGTAATGCCCGCGTTGTGATTGGTACAGATAATGCGGGGATGGTCCTTGTGAATCGCGCGCGTCTGATTGACCGGATCATCGACGAGATAATAATAGAGCCGCTCTTCTTTAATCGCCCGGTTCACCGCCTCATCATCCACCAGATTGCCGCGCGAGGGATTGATCACTGAAGCGTGGGGTTTCATCGCGCAGAGCAAATCGTAAGTCACAACCGTATCATCGCCTGAAAGATGGAGAGAAATCGCATCGCACTCCTCAAAAAGAACGCGGGGATCATCGACCACCTCGGCATCGTACTGCGCGGCGACCTCGTCAATATCCGGACGGATATCATAGACGAGCAAACGTCCCGAATCCCCCAAAAGCGGACGCGCGCGCTCCGCCATCGCCTGACCGATCCGCCCCAGCCCCCAGATCCCCAGCGTAGAACCTTCCGCGTCATAAGTCCTGATAATCTCAAAATTCCCCGCATGGCTATTCCGGTTCAAAGTATAAACGCGCTTCAGCGCGGCCATCCACTGCGCGATCGCAAATTCGGCAACCGTAACCATATGCACAGGGGCAACCGTGACGATAACACCGCAATCAGTCGCGCGCGGCACATCGACCTTTTCAAACCCCACACCCCAGCGCGCAACAATGCGCAAATCGCGCGCCGTGGCGTAAAACTCAGGCGTAAACACAACCGAATCCGCCAGAACCCCCACCACACCCTCGGCGTGTTCGGCACCAAATTCGGACTCAGCGTAAAATTCCACCTCGGCGTATTCGCGCAACCGGTCAATCGCCTTTGTCCGCTCCTCAGATGCAAACTCGGGACCCTGCAATTTATCTGTAATGAGAATTTTTTGAGCCATATCTCCCTCTGTGATTCGTCAATGAACTGCTGCCTTCTCTCGATTATCCTATCCAATCAGCGGCAACAACGTCTCAGCCGTTTTCTCCACCAGAAAAGTGTAAAACGCCTCACTCAACAAACTGCTCCCGTGATCCTGAATAAATTTGAGTTCCTCGGGTGTAATATCAACGGGATTGGTCTCAACCGCATTGGGGTACTCATTGGCAGGCGTCCGATCAATCGGCGCGACAAACTCCACCGTAAGCGCGTCATCATAACCCACCTCTTTGAGCGTCGCCACCAATTTTCCCCAATCCCAGTTTCCCAGCCCACACGCCATGCGGTTGTTATCCGCCACATGAAAATCCACGAGCCGGTCGCCAGCATCCCGGATAGCTTGATACGGATCTGCCTCTTCGATATTGATATGAAAAGCATCTAAACACACCCCGCAATTCGCACCCGTCGCCTCTGCCAGGGCAAGTGCCTGAGCACCCCGGGTAATAAAATACGTCTCAAACCGATTGATGGGTTCAATCGCGAGGCGAACTCCCTCGCTTTCGGAATGATCGTAAACCTCCTGCATGCCCGCCACAGCCCATTGCCACTCTTCATCGGGCGTGGCATCCGGCTCGATTTTTCCCACAGTAGCTGGTACCACAGTCAGCTCGCACCCATCGAGTTCTTTGACCATCGTAACACAATCCATGACGTACTGCACGGATTGTGCCCGAATCCCCGCATCTTTGGCCAGCATATTGCGGTCGCCCATCATCAACGTCACCGCCCCCCAGCAGCGGATATTGTATTTACCGAGCAAAGCGCGCACCTCTGACGTATCGTACCGCTCGGGTTCACCACTCAGTTCAATACTTTCATACCCGAATTTCGCCAACCTCGCGAGCGTGACTTCGAGAGACTCCGACCGCATCCAATTGTGCATAGATAAATGCATCATCAACCTCCCTGAACAATAATATCCGGCGTATTTTCAACGCGCCCCCACCAGAGTGCCAAATCAAAAGTGGGATCTCCCGTCAGAAAACGCCAGAACTTGATGCGATTCATCAGTTCAATGCGATGGCGTTGCCCGTGCCAGGGAATCTTCTGGTTGAGTGCTTGTTTAACCTCGGGACTATCGAGATCGTCGGTATTCCACAAACGCTGTTGCCGAACCGTGGGATTGAGGCGCAGCTTAAACATATACCGATCCCTATCCGTAAAATTGCTCCGCGCCGAATGCCATATATTGGTATGCCAGAAAAACATCGTACCCGCTTCGCAAACCGCCTGCACCTGCCCTATGATATTCTGATAGCGTTTGATCTCGGCTTCGTGGACCCGACGAAATTGCGTGCCCGGCACAAAAAGCGTACCCCCACTTTCCAGCGGCGTATCTTCTGGAAAAAAGGAAATTTGAATATCGAAATGCAAATCGCGAATATCGTACTCGGCATCCTGATGCAAATTGGCACCCTTGCGCGTATTTGCCGGCGTGAGATGCGCCGCGTGGTGATCGTATCGCGGATTGGGACCCACCAGACTGTGAATAATCGCCGCCACTTTGGGCAGGCGAAAAACCTTGCCAATCGCTTCATCGGGCCAGGACTCACTAAAAGGCGAACCCATCGGAGCGCGGCGCCTGAGCTTGCCCGTACTCATCTCTTCATGTGCAGCTTCGCAGAGTTCGCGCGGCACCAGATTGTCAAAGCGCAGAAACCCCGTGCTTGCAAACTGGGCCATTTCTACGGACGTAAGCAAAAGATTCTTATCCATTTATAACCTCCATTTTTTCCAGGACAAATTCAAAATCGAGATAATCGTTTTCGTATTCGCGCCCAACTTGAGGCGCTTTAATAAAAGGCACCTGAATAACGCGCCAGCCATCGCGCATGGCATCCAACACAGAGTTGTAAGGCGGCTCGGCATCTTCACCTGCAGCTTCAAACATCTCATCAGTCGTCCCATCGTAAAGCGACCAGCCAACAACTTCGCTCTCCAAACTGGAATTGCCCAGATAGAGAAAGAGAAGTTTTTGTCTCAGTTGTGTTTCAGGCATTCGCGGATTCCTTTTAATAAATAGGAAGTTATCAAACGAGGTTTTCAGTTGGGATCGTTCTTAAAAGATTCCCCATCACTTTTTTTGCGTTAAAGATATCGATCAGATAAACCTGATTATCTTTAAATTCAACAGTAAAACCATCACCTTCGATCACCTGGTCAGGTATGCCCCGCATATCTCGCCGAAAAAAGAGAATATTTCCGGTTTGAGGATCGATCTTCTTGTCAAAAAGTTCGGGCTTAAAGTTTAAATCCATCGTTTTGCCTTTCGTCGATTATCAATAGTTCTTCGATTTGTTTGTTTCATACATCAAACACGAGCACATCATCGACAATTGGACGTATAAAAGTCTGACTGAGTGCTCTGTGGTCTGGATGCGGCAGGTAGAAATCTCGCGTAGCCTCATCCGTAAACCGAATAATAAACCCCCAGTCATAGCCGTAATTTTTACCCTCCGGGCTATTATTATATCCCGCAGTAATCTCCTCCATACCGGGAATACTCCCCTTTTCTTTAAGCGCAATCAAACCATCGTGGAGCGCCCGGGTCTGTTCTCGCGTAATCCCATCTTTGAGCTTGAGAAGAACGATATGATCTATCATAGAAACTCCTTTCACGTTACTGCGCGTTTCCGACACAAATTCCAAACACACCACAGAACGAGTGCGTAAGCCACAGCCGCAATATAAAAATTGGTAGATATCCCAAATATAATAGAAACAAACACAGCCAGAGCAGAACACAGCACACCCATAATCCCATTCAGAGCCCAGAACCACGGGGTTTCGTTTTCATAAGAGGACTGAACCAGACGCATACCCGTCGGAAAAAACAACCCCATGAGCATGCCCACGGGAAAAATGACCAGAACAGACACCAGTATTTTTGTCGTCGTATCCTCAGCCATCATGTGAGACAGCAAATAGTGGAGAACCGTGTTGAGAACGACGACACTCACCGCCGTTATAATTGGAAAAACATAAACCCACGGCCTTCGCGTAAGCGGAAGATGATCGCTTATAAAACTGCCCATACCCGTACTTGCAATAAGTGTAAACAGCAATATACCCAGCGAATAGATGGGGTGTCCAGTAAATACGTTGAGCCGTTGAATCAGGGCGATCTCCACAAACATAAAAGCCGAACCAATAAGAGAAAAATACAGTGCCCCGAACCAGAAACCGGATATTTGGGTCAAAGCCTTTGGCCTGTGCGCGAGCCACAAAGGCACGCCAATCGTCGCAACAGCGAGCACACCGAGCACAATCAAAAGCGCGAGAAGCGTGGCAAGTGCTCTCAAATTACCGCTGAGAACGCCCTCCTGACCTCGCAGTGCCGTATCCAGATGGCTCAGCTTCAACATATTAAAAAAATAGGGATTGTCATCCGTCGGCGGGCTGTAGTCCAATTCAGCCTGAGCCACTGCCTCTGTGAGTTGCTCTGAGGATTGGGCAGATAAAATCTGTCTCAAAATGGGTTCAGCAGGCAAATGATCGGGCACATGCACAATCTGATACTGCAACTCCTCGCACACCTGTCTCAACCGGTTAACATCCCCCTCACTCAGCGGCTGCCGGCAAATCAGCAAAGTCGAAACATTGCCGATTGTAATAAGCGCCATGTGATCGGCCGGTTTTTTGACATTCAACTGCAAAAGCGACGCAACGCCCAGGCTCAACACCCGACCCGTTTCCCCAATGTGTTCAGCACTGTACCACCGCGACACCATAAAAATACCGTCTTCTGTCAGACGGCTGAGAAATGTCTGCCAGGCTTCCACAGTATAGAGCGCATTTTCAGACAGTGAAAATGCACCCGCGCCCGTCGCTGCCCAGGTATCGATCAACGCCATCTGAATAACGGAAAACTGCGCGCGACTCTGCGACAAAAAGCTACGCGCATCATCCACCACAAAAGTCACATCATCCCGATTGGCGAGACCCGCAAACTCGCGAAACTCATTCTGGAGCAAATCGACAAAAATCGGATTGACCTCAATACCCAAAACAGCGTCGTGACCAAAAAACAGCGCACTCTGAATATCTTTCCCCCCGCCCACACCAATAATACACGCTTTACCCCGTCTATTGAGATAATACCCGACATTCGTGATATCATAACGCAGATGTTCAATATCTTTGGACGAAGCAAAAGATCTAATAGCCGTACCTGCTGCCCCATCAATCGTCATCCCGTGAAAAAAGATCTTCTCTCCCTCCGCCACGGGACTATCACCCCAGAGTTGCGGAGGCAAATATTGTCGGCGATAAACAACAACGCGCGAAAAGGAATTCCACCGTTCTAAAATCTGATCATGGAGCCTCTGGAATCTCTCTTTCACAAACATCGGCCGAACGCCATGTGGGGTTAGAGCATTGAGAATCCCCAACGAAAAAAACAGCAAAGCAAACGCAGCATAACGACGCACAGAACGGGATTGTGCAACACGGGCAAAACACGCACCAGATAGCGCACCAATACCGCTACACCACAACATGAGACTCGACGCATCGACCAGTTCGAGACCGCCCAACACAATTAAACAACCAGCCGAAGCACCTGTTAAATCACTGGCATAAAGCCTGCCAATCGGCGCCTTGAACCGCGTCAACACAGTCGTGATAACGAGACCCGCATAATAAAACGGCCAGGCGCAGACCAGCGTTGCGACAAAAAGCACAATCAGACTCAGAATACTTTTGTAAAACCCGATAGGCAGAACGCACAAAATGATCAGAGACGCGGGAACAGACAGCGCAAACTTGAGACAGGCTCGGGTAATCGCGTCATATTTGTTCTCACCGTCAAAGCGATCTCTTTGCACATAGACCTGAATAGCCCCCGCAGTCATACCCAGCATGGCAATAGAAATCGAAAAAAACGCCAGATGGTACCAGGTAATAACACTCAGCAGACGCACCAGAACAATCTGGATCGCCAGCGACGCCAGCGCGATCAAAAAAAGACCCGTATAAGCTGCGATTGATCTTTCATCTTTCATAGGCAATATCTATACAATGTAGGGGCGGCGCCCCCGTGCCCGCCCGTTGATGAACTGGCCTGAGAGACGGCCAGTTGTACCCCGTTCCGTCTATTCGTCTATCCACTCCGAAGGTACACCCATTCGGCGAAATCATCAAGCCCAACCAGCCCCCAGTCCCCAGCCCCCATTCCCCTTGACAGTCTCAATCCGCAAACCTATATAGGAATCATGGCTGAAATCGCTCGAGAATACCGACAAAAAGAATCCTCTGCACACGCATTGACCTATAAGTCAATCATCCTGGGGTTGGCACTTGTACTGATAGCTGCGCTCGGTGGATTTTACGCACGACACATCTTGCACACAACGCGGCTGGCGCAAAATCACCTGTCCCTCGCCGTGGTCTTTCCCTTTGCAATAACCGTCGTATTCTTGCGGCATTACCTCAAACTCAATCGCGGCGAACTGCTCGTCATCTTCTCAATGGGCCTGATCGCGTCAACCCTGCCAACGTATTTCTTGAGCCGATTAATCGCCAGCTTTTGCGTACCGTATTACCTCGCCGATCCGACAAATCGATGGGGGGAGTTTACACACGATTACCTGCCATCCTGGGCTGTAATTGAACCCGGTCCGGCACTGACGTGGTTCTTCGAGGGCTTGCCGCGCGGCGCGCCTGTTCCCTATGAAGTGTGGATCGGACCTCTGTTCTGGTGGTTGAGCCTGCTCGCGGCACTCTGCGCGGTCTTGTTGTGTACCGCAGTAATCTTGCGCAAGCAATGGATCGAATATGAGCGACTGGACTACGCCCTCATGGAATTGCCCCTCGCAATGGTCGAGGAAGGCGCTACACCATCCCGCTTGCCGCCATTCATGCGCTCGCCGCTCTTCTGGATGGGCTTTTCCTTTTCGATCTTCGGCATACTATGGAATATCGTATCCTATTTTAATCCCACATTTCCCGTATTCCCCTGGCGATTTGAAGCCATATCCTTCGGGCGAGATTTTCAGGCAATTCGCATGAACCTCTACTGGCCCATTGTGGGATTTGCCTACTTTATCAATTTAGACATCTCGTTTAGCATCTGCTTTTTCTACTTCCTCGCGGTCATTGAAGAGGGATTATTCAACCGATTTGGCGTCATAATTTCAGAAGCAAATTTTGCTGGCACCTCCTTTGTGCCTGTGGGCTGGCAAATGATCGGCGTGTGGTTTACCGTAGTCGGCTGGGGGCTTTGGATTGCGCGGTCGCACCTCCGCGATGTCTTTCGCAAAGCATTCAAAGGCGATGCAAAAATCGATGACTCGGACGAATTGCTCTCCTATCGAAGCGCTGTCTTCGGCTTATTGGGCGGGCTGCTTTACATGGCCTGCTGGTTTTACGCTTCGGGCATGGGCCTGTGGGTCATCGCGGTATTTCTCGTCGTCATGATGGTCGTCTATATCGGAATCTCGCGCATCATCGCCGAAACCGGCGTCATCACCATCCGAGCCGTCATGGTACCGCAAACATTTATCATGTTCACATTTGGCACCACGCGACTGTCTGCACAAACCATGGTCGCACTCGGCATGTCATTTGGCTGGTGTGGCGACATGAAAACAACGCTCATGCCTGCATTGACCCACTCCGTCCGTCTATTTGACACCATTCAGCATCACAAACGGCAACTCGTCTGGGCCATATGTCTGGCAATGGGCGTGGGCATTATCGCATCCTGTTTGTATATCATATCCATGGGGTATGAAGGTGGCGCGGGCAATTACGGATCGCAAATCTCCGGAGGCCTGGCGCGCGGACCCTGGGACTTTGTGGTTAAATACGCAAGAGATCCCGTCAATCCCGACTGGCGCAAAATGGCTTTTTTTACCAGCGGCATCGCCTTTGCTGCCCTCCTGTACTTCTTGCGCTACCGCTACACCTGGTGGCCCCTGCATCCACTGGGTCTGGCAACCGGACCTGCGTATCCCGTGACCCATGTAATCTTTCCAATATTTCTGGGCTGGTTGAGCAAACTCGCGATCCTGCGTTTTGGCGGCAGCAGAACCTATCGCAGTGCCCGCCCCTTCTTCCTGGGATTAATAATGGGATACTACGTGGGCGCAGGCATCTCGTTTTTTGTCGATATGATCTGGTTTTACGGGCAAGGCCACGGCGTCCCGTTTTCCGATTGATTTAAGACCTGTATTGCTTTTGATTTTCATCACTGGATAGAATCATTCCAGTGCAAGCTCTGTTCATCCTCTCATCCTGTATATCCTGATCTGAGCTATGAAAAAAAATAACGAGACAGATCGAATCTCGCACTATTTTCCCTATATTGTGGGCGGGGCTGCGATAGTCATCCGTTTTTTTTATCTCTGGTCATTCTGGGCTAATCACCCGTTTTCGCAGAAACTGATCTCCGACGCGCGGATATTCGACGACTGGGCGCTGCGCATCGCATCTGGAGACTGGCTCGGCACTGCTGAAGTCTTCATCCTCCCTCCACTCTACCCATACCTCATGGGAATCGTCTATGCGGTCTTTGGACACGCGCCCAAACTGATAATAGGCTTACAGGCCGCCGCCGGATGTGCCAGTGCGATACTGGTCTATCGATTGGGCGCGCGGCATTTTGGCGCATACGCGGGATTATTTGCGGGATTATTATTCGCGATCTATGGACCGCAACTATTTTACGAAGGCATGCTACTGGGCACATCGGGTGCTGTATTCCTCAGCCTGTTGGGCTTGACGTTAATCTCGGGTAATAATAAAACCCACTGGCATCTGGGACTGGCCGGATTGATTTTTGGACTATCCGCACTCATGCGCCCCAATATCTTATCCGCAATCCCATTCTTACTCTTCGGCGCGTGGTGGGCCTACCACAAAGCAAAGCCAGCAAGGCTCTCAATACGACTGGCGAGTTACTTCTTAGGGGGACTCATACTCCCACTCCTCCTGTGCGGACTGCGCAATGGCCTGGTCGCAGACGACTGGGTATTGATGACCGCGCACGGCGGCATCAACTTTTACATGGGCAATCACCCGGATGCGCCGGGCTGGTTTACCGCACCTCCCGGCGTGGATGCACAGATCACGCCGGATGGGGCACAGGGCAATTTGGAAGGCCCGCGCCGCGTGGCCGAAGACGCCCTGAGGCGATCTCTGAAAGCATCTGAAGTCTCTTCCTTCTGGTTTAATAAGGGTCTCGCATTCTGGATAGATGATCCCGTAGGCGCGATAGTCGTGACCTTGCGAAAAGTGCGCCTATTTGCATCGGGATACGAAATCCCGCTCAATTACAATTTTTATTACCAGAGAAAATTCTCCGCCCTCCTGCGCTTTCCAATCGCAGAACTGTGGATACTACTTCCCCTATCCATCGTGGGACTCATCGTCGCAGTTCGGCAATTTGATCGCCACGCCATCCTCTATCTGTGGCTCATAGGATACGCGGCAGGCGTACTGGCTTTTCACGTATCATCGCGCTACCGCATGCCCGCAATCCCCATCCTTATGATATTTGCAGGCATGGGAATATGGACATTGATAGCCTGTGTACAATCACAAAAATGGAAACACCTCTGTATCGGTGCAGTGGCACTGATCATCCTGTGGACTGGCTACCGCATTGAACTAAACGCACAACTCGCCCAAAACCCGTGGTACATGGACCCCTTCAATCTGGGCACGGCTTATTTGTGGGCAAACGAAAATGAACCGGCGCGATTATATCTGGAAGAAGCAGAAAAATACGGCCAGGGCGATGCCGTCTTGTATTACAATTTGGGATTAGCTTATGCACGCACAGAAAAAATGGACGCCGCCAAAAACGCGTATCAACAGGCACTATCTCAGGATCCCGACATGGTGCGTGCGTACGTCAACCTGGGCAACATCCTATTTTTTAAAGAAAATTTCCACGAAGCCATAAATAACTATCGGGAAGCACTGAAACGCGACCCCAATACCCACAATGCGCGTGCGAACATGGGCTGGGCATATTGGTCTCTGGGAAGAATAGACGAAGCGCGTAGCGCCTGGGAAAGAGTCTTGCAAACAGCACCCGACCACCCCTCGGCAAAAGCGGGAATGGCACGCACGCGCTAAATTAAATAGACACCAGATATTGCCATACGTATATTGGCTCGATTCATCATCCGCGCTATCCGCGTAATCCCCGTAATCCGCGATCCGATTCGGAGTATCATGAATGGCCATTCGCGAAACACAAACACAGACAGCACCTCTCCAACGAGCCGTAACCGCGCGGTCCATTGTGATAGGTGCCATGTGCGCGGGTTTCCTCGGGTGGGGCGGACATTTTACGCGCCACATTGCACACACGACAAAAATGGCGCAGGACCATTTGCCGTGGGGCGCAGTCGTGCCGTTTTTGTTAATAGCGGTCGTATTGAATAAAGTACTGGAAAAAGTACACCCACAATGGGTCTTGCGCCCTTCGGAATTGCTGGTCATCTTCAGCATGGGCCTGGTCGCATCGGCATTGCCCAGCTATTTTATGGGACATTTAATCGCCAATGTGTCCGCGCCATTTTACTTTGCCAACACAGAGAACCGATGGGCAGACGACATACATCCGTATTTGGCCGACTGGGCGGTCGTAACCGACGTGACGGCTGCGCGGTGGTTTTTTGAAGGACTGCCAGCCGGTGCAACCATCCCCTGGGAAATATGGATAACGCCGATGATCTGGCGCCTGAGCCTGGTATTTATGATCGGCGTATTTGGATTCTGTGCGGTTTCAATCCTGCGCAAGCAATGGGTAGAACACGAGCGCCTCACCTTTCCATTGATGACATTGCCACTGGAACTGGTCAACAGAGAACCACGAGGATTCTGGCCCGTGGGCATCATGAATCGCCCCGTGTTCTGGTGGGGATTCGCGCTGGCCTCATTTCCCATATACTGGAACATGGTTGGATATTTCCAGCCGCTATTTCCGACCATTCCCCGAGACCTGGGACTGATGGAATTCGGCCAGTATATCCCGCCGATTCACACGCGGTTTTATCCCGTAATCATTGGCGTATCGTATTTTATGGACCTGGATGTATTATTTAGCATCATCGTCTTTCACCTGTTATTGACCCTTGAAATGGGGCTGTTCAACCGCCTGGGAATCGAAATAGGCCCAACCCATGTGTGGCCGGCATCGCAATTTGAAAACTGGCAGGGATTTGGTGCCCTGTGCGTGCTGGTGCCGTGGAGCTTGTGGATGGCGCGAGAACATCTGAGAAATGTATTTCGCAAAGCCGTACTCAATGCGCGGGAAATTGAAGACTCTGGCGAATTATTGTCCTACCGCGCAGCACTCGGCGGATTTCTGGCGAGCGGGCTATTTATTCTGGGATGGTGTGTGGCATCCGGCATGTCGATCTTTGTCGCCCTGACTTTCTTGAGTCTTGTAGGCGTAATCTGGCTGGGGATCACGCGCGTTTGCGTGGAAGGCGGCATGATCAGCAGCCGCATGATACAGGGACAATTTGTCGCCTATCACCTGCTGGGCCCCGTAAATATTTCGCCATCGGGCATGGCGGCATTTGCCCTCACGGAAACATGGCACCACGATATCAAAACGATATTGATGGCCAACCTGGCCAATGCCACGCGGCTTTACGACAGCATCCGACACGAAAGAATGCGCCTGGTCATCGCCCTGGGATTGGCCATGCTCGTGGTGATAACCACAAGTGCGTATTATCAAATATCATCGAGTTATGTGACCGGCGCATTTAATTACGGCGGCATTTACGGTCCCTATGTGCAGAACACTTTTGACACCATAGCCGGTCATATTCGGGACCCCTTTGCCCTGAAGCGAGAACGCATGCTCATCGCGCTCATTGGAATGGCAACCACGGCATTGATGCTATCCTTGCGCTATATATGGCCCTGGTGGCCCTTGCATCCGATCGGGTTTGCCGCCGTAACAGCCTATCCCGTCAATCGCATTGTATTCTCGATCTTCTTTGCCTGGTTTTCTAAATTTATCATCTTGCGGGCGGGCGGCATTGATCTATACCGCAAAGCATCGCCGTTTTTCCTGGGACTTATGGTGGGGTATTTCACGGGCGTATTTGTGTCGTTTCTCGTAGATTGTATCTGGTTTCCAGAGCAAGGACATTCGCTGGCATTGTATTAAAAGAACGGAAATCAACGTGACTATCTCCCTGACAATTCGCGCCATTCGCGAACCCATCCTTATCGCCTTATTTCTCCTGACATGTGCGCCAGCCTGGGCAGATCGCCTGCAGGAAAGTTTTGATGCACGGTCAGATTCGCTCGCTGCGGTTCTGATCGCAGAACGCGCTGGACCAGACAGCGCAGCCATCTATCGGGCATTGCCGCGGGAAGAGAAAGCGCAATTTTTGCTGAACTTTTGGCAACGACACAATCCCGTAGTGCTGGAATTTTATTACGGGTATCACATCGGGCGTCGCTACCTGACTGTATCAGACGCTTTTTTCGAACGCGGCCGATTGATACCCCAGCGCTATAAAACGCGCGCCACACCACCAGATCCCGCCCAGCTCGACGACGCTGTTGCACTATTTGAACGGATTTTACAGGACGATACCAACGACAGAATCGCCCTGTGCGCGCTGGGATATTGTTTGTTAGAACAGCACAAAGGCGTGGAAGCAGAACGTATTTTTGTACGCGTGCTGGAAAAAGATCGGCGGTTTCTCATCGCGCGACACGGGCGGGCACTGGCGTGCTTGATCCAGAAAAAACAGGTGCGCCGCGCACTGGATCTTTTCCAGGATACCGTATCTCTCGATTCGCAATACGAAGCGGCGTATTACAACCTGGCGATGTGCCATCTGGCAATGCGCAGCGTGGATATGGACTATCATTTTGGCAATGTGGTCAAGCGCTTCCCGCAACACCGCGATGCGTATTTTAAACTGGGGGTGTTTTATGTATCGCTCTACTATTTTGAAAAAGCCGTCAAAGCACTGTCAAAACAGGTCGCTGTAAATCCAGCGCACAGCGTGGCAAGGGGCAGATTGGCGCGCGTAGCTATGGAATTGAAGTATCTGAAACAAGAACTGCACACAACCACAGAACTGCGCGACCTCGCCCAGAAAGACCCCGAGCGTTATCTGCCGCTTTTGGGCGCACAATATCTGGAATCGGGCGCGTACGAGCAGGCAGACGCGTCATTTTCGCAATTTTTATCCCTCGTACCGCCAAATGAACGCCTCCTGTACGAAGATGTCACCTTGCTCCTGTCCGCAACAGAATTTGAGACCTTTCGCATGATCAGGGGAGAGGAAAAACGCGCATTTACCAATTTGTTCTGGCGCAAGATAGACCCAACACCGACCACACTGGTTAACGAGAGAAGATTGGAACACTACCGGCGCGTGAATTACGCGATTCAGAACTTTTCCGAAGGCCGAATACCCTGGGATGCTCGCGGCGATGTGTACATCCGTTTTGGTCATCCCGATCATCGAAGCTGGTCCGACCACCTCGTATTCGAAACCAATGCAAAAGTGATTCGGGTAAAGAACCGACTCATGGAACTCGCGGGACGAGCACTGCACGAAATCGCTCCGACGACATCGCTGCAGATAGAATCGTCGTTGGGCGCAAGCACCGTAATGAAGGTGACACCCGAGGTTCGGGGACTGCCGATATTTCCCCTGCCGCACCAGGGCGCATTATTTCGAGATGGTGCGTCTTTAAACTACAAGTGGGAGTCCTGGATTTACACCCATATTGGTGAAGGAATCGAAGTGACATTTCTCGACGCCCTGGGCAATTTTGATTTTCAATTTCCCCAGCCGCCTATTGACTCACCCAATCGATTGCTGTGGCTACACCTCGCACCCGAAGCCGTGGTCGCACGGGTCGTCAACCGCACGCCCTCTGTTTACCGCTACCCATATCCCGGAGACCCAATGCCGCTGCTTATGTCCGTAGCGGATTTCAAAGGCAATGGACGCGACACACGCTTAGATGCCTTTATCGGTATCCCCTGGACCGCATTGAAAACGCAAAAGCGAGGAACACAGGTAGAGGCTTCGGTGAACCGCATGTGGGTCCTCTATGATGCACGGGGAACAGAAATTGCCCGCGACAGCCTGAATACGCGGGCAACACAGCGCGAAACCATTGACGATCCCGGCGTCTTATGGGTGGATCAGGTTACAACAGAAGTTAAACCCGGCCACTATCTCATGGCTGTGCGCGTGACCGATCCGGCTTCGGGGAAACTACAAATTCACCGGCAACTCGTCGATGTGGAAGCATACAACGCCCCGACTCTGATGGTAAGCGACCTCGTCGTAGCGGGAAAAATTGCAACACTGACAGCGCGTGCAGAAGGCAAATTCATTCGAGACGATCTCGAAGTGCTCCCCCTGCCATCACACACCTTTGCTCCAGAACAGCCGGTCTATCTGTACTACCAAGTGTATAACCTCTTCCGAGACGACACAGGACAAACGCATTACCGCGTGGATTATGCCGTGCGCGGCAGCAAAAATGCCGGCGCCCGGTTGCTAAAAGGCATCGGCACGTTGCTGGGCATATCTGAAAAGCAAGAAGGGGTGCAGGTATCTTATGAACACCGGGGCAATACGGAAACAGAACCCGTATATGTCGCCCTCAATGTAGCGGCAAAGCCGGGACAAAAACTTACGATAGGCGTAACCGTAACCGACCTGAACCGACCAGGCAAACCCACAGCGACAAAAGATGTTTGGGTAGCGATAGGAAGTGAGAAGTGAGATACAAGAAGGAAGAAGTGAGAAGACCCTGCCCAACCAGCCCCAGGTCCACAGCCGGACCTGCACCCAATTTTTAATTCTTAATTAATTCCAAACAAACCATCTCCTTGTGATTCCGAAGATAAAGCCTGCCATTGGCCAGCGTGGGTGGCGTCCAGCATCGCGGAGACAAAACCTGAGCACTGGCTTTTTCTCTGTACGCTTCAGGTGTAGCTTCTACCAGAGCCAGCTTGCCCTGTTCGCCCAGAACGATCAAATGTTCGTCCGCAAAAATGAGCGACCCCTTTTGAAAGCCGCGTTTGCGCCATTGCTCCTGCCCGGTATCCGCGGCAATACACTTGAGAATGGCATTGTCAAAGCCGTAGAGGTGCCCCTCGTGATGAATAGACGTGGCAAAGTGATTTTTCATACCGCGATTGAACCATACTTTTTTGACTGCAAACTGGTCGTTCTGGGAAATAAGCTGGATAACCGTCGCGCCTTTGCCATAACCTGAAGAGATAAAAAGTCTATCTGGAGGGAGAAAAATAGGCGTCGCGGCATTGACATCGGGACCTGTTTGCCAGGGATGCCGCCATAAAAGTCGGCCATCTTTGGCAGCCACACCGACCAGACCCGGGGCCGGGAAAAAGACGATCTGCCGGATATCAGACACAGTAACTGCAATGGGTGAAGCATAAGAAGGCGCGTCATTTTGAGAAGCCCATGCGACCTCGCCGGTGGTTTTATCAAAGGCAATAAAAGAGTTTCCAGAGGAACCCCCAACCTCGACAATCAGCAAGTTCCCTTCTATCAAAGGGGAAGTAGAAAAGCCCCAGTGAGGGGGATCACTTATGTATTCAGTCTGTAAATGGTGAGACCATATAGTTTCTCCACTTTTAATATCGAGTGCATAAAGCTGTCCGTATGCACCTAAAAAAAAGGCCCGTTCTTTGTCAATGACGGGCGTAGATCTGGGACCATTCCCCCCTTGCCAGTCTGAAAAATTGTTCCCGGTCTTGACTCGCCAGCGCTCTTCCCCTGTCGCGATATCCAGACATACCGCATACTCGTCTTTGTCTTCTGCAAACATAGTATAGGCTGCGCCCCGTGCAACGGCAATGCCCGAAAAACCCTCGCCCAGCGGTGTTCGCCAGAGAACAGCAGGCCCGGAATCAGGCCATTTTTTGAGCAACTCTTTCTCAGGGGAAATACCATCGCGATTGGGACCAAACCACTGCGGCCAATCCGCAGCAAAGCCAATATCTGTCAGGAAGAGCAAGACAATCGATAAGGTGATGATAACGACACGCATAAAAACTCCTCTACGAATCAACGGAGCGAGGTATGAAGGCGAGTGATTGGCTGCGCCTGTGCTGTGGTTATTTCTTCCCACTAACACTCTGTTAAACAACATCTTTCCAAACATTCTGTCAAGGGCTATCCGCGATTTTTGTTTTATATTTTAGTCAACCGTTAGCATAAAAATGTTCTTGCAGGGCTTTCTATAACTGCATAACATGGCACGTCCGTCCTCAACGCGAAGCTATTTTGTGTCGTGCGGCCCTACGCGTCATTGCTTTAGTATGCCATAGGAACCCCTGCTATGAATAATGTTTGGGAAGTACCCGAGCCACTCTCGACATGCGAAGTCCAACTCGACGATGACACCGTCACCACCTTACGGCGGCATGGAAATCCCGAAGGCCCCCGACTCGTTCTGAGCCACGGCAATGGCCTCGCAATAGATCTCTATTACCCCTTCTGGTCGCTGCTCGCCGATGATTTCGACCTCGTCATCTTCGACCTCAGGAACCACGGCTGGAATACCGTTGGTTCACGCGAAAAACACAATATCCCGACGCTGGTTCGCGACCAGCTCTGTATTTTTGAATCCATTGACCGTCACTATGGGAATAAACCAAAAACCGGTATATTTCACTCTGCTTCTGCGCTGATCACCCTCCTATCGTCAACCGCTATGGCAGACCTGTGGTCGTCCGCCCAAAGCAGCCATTTATCGGCGATGATTCTATTTGATCCCCCCTTGTGCAAGCCCGGCAATAGCCAGATAGAATTTGATAAGGCCATCGAACACGCAGCCGCAACTACCCGCCGCCGCGGGTATCTGTTTCAAACAGAAGAGGATTTTGCAGAACTCCTCAGCTATCTGCCCGGCTTCTCACGCGTCGTTTCCGGGGTTCGGGAACTCATGGCGCGAACAACCCTTAGAAAGTCTGTTGATGAACAGGGTTACGAACTTCGGTGTCCCCGCGAATACGAAGCGCAGATCACTGATTATTTCAGGAGTTTTTCTGCATTGGCGGATTTTGAAACATTGTCTTGTCCCATAAAGGTCATCGGAGCCGACCCCACCTTGCCCTATGCATTTCTGCCGACCATTGACCTTGGTGACATTCTAACTGTAGATTACGATTTCGTGCCAGAGGCAACGCATTTGCTTCAGTTGGAAAAACCAGCGAAATGCGTTGATATGGTCCGGGCATTTCTCGAAATTAATCGCCTGTTGTAAAACCCGCGCGAACATGGAGGTGTCACATGAAGCCGGATAAATCAGACCAACCAATAGCGATCATAGGTATGGCGTGTCGATTTCCCAACGCGCCGAATATCTCTGCCTTCTGGCGTCTGCTCGAAGCCGGTCAGAACGCCGTGACAGAAGGGGCCCCAGGCTCTGGCGTCGGTCGCGTGGGCACGCTCTTCCCAAACGCTGAGGTGCAGAACGACGCCTGCCGTTTCGGCGCCTTCGTCGATGACATCGACCTGTTCGACGCCACCTTCTTCCGCATTTCGCCGGTCGAAGCGCAACTGCTGGATCCCCAGCAGCGGATGATGCTGGAGACGAGCTGGCAGGCGCTCGAGGACGCGGGGATAGATCCGGATCGGCTAAAGGGTAGCCGCACCGGTGTGTACGCAGGAATCAGCAACAACGATTATCGGGGCGTAATTCTGGGATCCAGCAGAACTGCCGAGCCTTCCGCCAGCCTCTTCTCGGTCGCGGGCACCTCTCTGAACACAGCCATAGGTCGAGTAGCCTTCGCATTGGGTCTGGGGGGACCGGCAATGGCGGTAGATACCGCCTGTTCCTCGTCGCTGGTTGCGACGAACCAGGCGGTTGCTGAATTGCAGCAGGGCAAAGCGGACCTGGCACTGGCGGGCGGGGTGCAGGCGATCCTTTCCGGGCGGCTAACCGAACTGCGGGGAAATGCCGGGATGTTGTCGCCAGACGGGCAATGCAAGGCGTTTGATGCGTCTGCGAATGGCTTCGTGCGAGGTGAAGGCTGCGGAATTGTGGTCCTCAAACGACTGAGCGAAGCAGAGGCCGATGGCGATCACATCTGGGGCGTCATCCGAAGCACCGCGGTAAACCAGGATGGCGCGAGTACAGGCCTGACGGTACCAAACGGTCCGGCACAGGAGCGCGTGATCGAAGAGGCACTATCGCGGGCGGGAATTCTGCCATCGGAAGTCGATTATGTGGAGGCACACGGAACGGGCACAGAGGTGGGCGACCCCATTGAGATAAACGCGACAGCAGCGGTGTACGGCAAGGGGCGCGAGGAGGACAACCCGATACTCGTCGGCTCGGTAAAAACAAATATCGGTCATCTGGAGCCAACCGCGGGGATTGCGGGCCTGATCAAGACCGTACTCTCGATGAAGCAGGGCGTGATCCCAAAGCATCTGCACTTCGAGAATCCCAATCCGAACATGGACTGGGATCGACTACCTCTGCGAGTGACTTCCGAGGCAATGGACTGGCCGCTCAACGCCGAACGACCACCGATTGCGGGAGTGAATTCGTTCGGATGGTCGGGCACAAACGCGCATGTCATAGTGGCGGGGTACGAAACACCAAAAAGCAGTGATGAAGAGTATTTACCCGTGGGACCCGCACGGCCTGTTGCCATTTCTCTACCGAAGTCAGTGCTACCGCCGGAGGAAGAACTCGGCACGCGCAGGACGCGATTGCTGCCGCTATCGGGAAAATCCGATGAAGCGCTTCGAGACCTGGCGAGGCAGTACCTGAAACGCGATTTTGCTTCCAAAGATGAAGCCCTGCTTGCCGATATGGCGTGGACAGCCGGCGTGGGACGAAGCCATTTCCCTCACCGCGCGGGCATCGTATTCAGCGATGGCGCATCGCTGCGCGAGAGCCTGAATGCACTCGCAGAGATCAGCACGAGACCTGCACCGCAAACGCCCTCCAAAATCGCATTTGTATATACCGGACAGGGTAGCCAGTGGGTCGGTATGGGCGAGCACCTGTACCACACCGAACCAGTGGTGCGGGCAGTCCTGGACCAATGCGACGCCGTGCTGCGAGAAGCGCGAGGCACCTCGTTGCTCGATGTGATGTTCGGTCGCGCTGGTGATTTATCCGACCAGGAGTGGACACAACCGGCCATTTTTGCCATAGAATGCGCGCTGACGGCGCTCTGGAAAAGTGTGGGTATTACACCCAGTGTGGTGCTCGGACACAGTCTTGGAGAACTGGCAGCGGCGCAAGCAGCAGGTGTCTTTAGCATAGAAGAAGGTGTGCGATTTGCTGCGGCGAGAGGTGAACTGACAGCGACACTGCCCGGTGGTGGGGCCATGGCGGCCATTTTTGCGGACGTGTCACAGGTAGAATCAGCCCTCGACGAATTGAACGCAGCCTCCACAGGCGTGGGACTGAGCATTGCGGCATACAACGGAGCGCATCAGGTGGTGAGCGGTCCCGAAGAAGAGATTGAGGCGATCTCCGAGCACTTCCTCGCGCAGGACATTCGGGTCAGCCGCTTGCGCACCACGCACGCATTCCACAGTGCATTGGTAGAGCCGATGCTGGACAAACTGGATGCCATAGTCTCAGAGATCGCGATCGCGCCCCCATCGCTCACCCTGGTGAGCAATGTGACAGGCCAGGTGCTGGAAACGGGAAAACGTCAGGATAGTGCGTATTGGCGTCAGCACACGCGAAAGCCAGTGGCATTCGCGCCAAGCATCGAGACATTGGCTGGGCTGGGCGTCGATCTGGTCATTGAAGTGGGTCCGCACGCCGTGCTGAGTACAATGGCGACCCTGTCGTGGCCAGACACAGCAGGGGCCCCTCCTGTTGCGCTACCGAGCTTATTGCGTCCCTCGTCCAAAGTGTCGCAAGCAGAAGCCGACCGCGCATTTACAGCGGCAGTTGCAAATGCTTATGAAGCGGGTCTTTCCGTGTCCTTTGCCGGACTGTTCGCAGGTGAAACCCGGCGCCGTATTTCGCTGCCGGGCTATCCTTTCCAGCGCGAACGCTACTGGGTCGAAGCACCGAAACGACGGCGGCAAAGCGCCGGTCATCCCCTCCTGGGCGAGAGGCATGAATCCGCCAGCGGCGAAATTGCGTTCGAGACAGAAGTGTTCCCCTCAGACCCGACTTGGCTGAACGATCACCGGGTGTTCGGCCGTGTCATAGCCCCGGGCGCGTTCTATGGGGCAATGGCGATATCGGCATCCACCGCCGAGAGAAACGGATCGATGGTCATCGAGGAAATGCAACTGCACAATGCGCTGATCTTCCCGGAGGAGAATGCGGATAACGATGAAGGCAGGGGCCGGGAAATGCAGGTTCTGCTCGAGGCTCCGGGGGAGGCGCCCTCGCGCCTCGTTCGAATATTCAGCAAAGGAGAGGCAGAGGAGGATTGGACGCTGCACGCGGAATGTCGCGTGCCATCGGATGCCGGCGCAAGACAAGCCTCTGAGCAGGAGGATCTGGAAAGCCTGAAGGCCGGTCTGTCGCCCGAGGACGTGCCGGCGTTTTACCGCGCCAAGGCGGGCGTCGGGATCGATCTCGGCCCGTCGTTCCGCACGCTGAGGATGGTCTGGTCCCGGGCGGGCGAGGCGTTGGGAGAAGTGTGTTTTCCCGAAGCTCTCGGCGGGAACGATCTCGACGTACACCCGCTCCTGCTCGACGGTTGCTTTCAGGTGATGGGAGCCGCGCGCAATCCGGGTGGAGCCGAAGACGGAATCACCTATCTGCCGTTCGGCTGGGAGCGGCTGTGGCTGCCGGATCGGCTACCGGATCGGTTTCTCTGCCACGTGCGCATGCGGGAGGCTTCGAAGAATTGGGAACCGGATGCCGAAACCGGTGGGTCGCCGGAGGTCTTCGTGGGGGATTTCCTTCTCTACGACCAGAGTGGGGTCCTGATCGGCGAATTGAGCGGATTCATGGTGAAGCGCGCGACGCGGGCGGCGCTGCTCTCGGCAGTGGAAGGGGTTCAGGAACTGCTCTACGAGGTCATGTGGCGCGAAAGCACCCTTGCGCCGGGACTGCTGCCAGCGGATTTCCTCCCGAGTCCGGGAGAGGTTGCGAACCGGTGGGAGCTGTTCTCCGACTACCTGGCGGCGGAAGGAGTCGATGCCGGATTGAGGCCCGCCTGGTTGGCGGACCTCTCGTGCATGGCGCGGCATTTTGCGCTCTCGGCCCTGGAGAAACTCGGATGGGAGAGGAAGGCGGGCACCGCCGTGGACCCCGAAGATTTGCGGCAGCGCCTGGGAGTTCTGGATGAACACAGCCGTCTGTTCCGCCGGATGCTCGAGATATTGGCTCGCGCAGGCGTTCTGGAGGCGGCGGGCGAAGATTTTGTCGTTGCCGTAGGGGCTGGAGATCCCTTGCCAGAAGGAATTCCGGGCAATCCCGAGCAGTTCGCGGCACAAGTGAGCGAGCGTTACTCGTATGCTTCAAGCGAGATCGGGATTTTTCGCAGAAGCGCGGGTGCCCTGGCGGAAGTGCTTCGCGGCGAGGAGGATCCGCTGTCGCTTCTCTTCGGCAGCGGAGAACCCAGCGCCGCGGATCTCTATTTCAAGGCACCGATATATCGAGCGTCGAACCGGATGCTGGGAGACGCGGTGCGCACACTTGTAGCCGGGTTGCCCGAAGGACGGCGCTTGAGGGTGATTGAGGTCGGGGCGGGTACCGGATCGGCGACCGAATCCGTCCTGCCGGAGCTTCCCGAAGGGCGGTACGACTACATGTACACGGATATCTCGGCGGGCTTCTTCGCGCAGGCAGAGGGGTTGTTCGGCGATGAGTGTATCGAGTACCGGGTGCTGGATATCGAAAAAGACCCCGTAGAGCAGGGATTCGACGCCCACGGTTATGATTTGTTGATTGCGTCCAATGTGCTTCACGCCACGCGGTACCTGGAGGAGACGCTAACGCACTGCCGGAGCCTTCTCGCGCCGTCGGGACATCTCGTGGCACTCGAGAACCTTTGCGGCCAGGATTGGCTGGATATGACTTTCGGACAATTGGACGGCTGGTGGCGGTTCTCCGACGACTGCCGCCCCACCTACGCCCTGGCGGGGCCAAACGTATGGCGACAGTCCCTCGGCAGCGTGGGTTTCGAAGGCGTGGAGATTCTGGGACTGGGCGGACCCGACGCCGCCGAGATGCCGGATAGGGGCGTGATTCTGGCGCAGCTGCCCGAGGACGTAGCCGAGAGACGCGGAGTATGGGTTCTGGCGGCGGATCGCGGCGGCGCGGCGGCGGAACTGGCCCTGGAGTTGGCGGCGCGCAACCAGACGGTTGTGCTGGCGAGCGATGCAGGTTCGACGGGAGAGGGTCCGGCGGATGCAAAAACCGCTGTCATCCATACGTCCCTGGAGATGGAGCACCGAGAAGCGTGGCGGTCGCTGCTGGAAGGTCTGCCCGCAGATGTGGCACTCAGCGGAGTCGTGCATTTCGCGGCACTCGACGGCCACGGCCCCGATACGACGACTGCTGAAATGGCGGAGAACGTGAAACGAGTGGGAGCGAGCGCATTGGCGCTGGCGCAGGGTCTGGCCGACGCCGATGTGACGCCCGAGAAGGGCTTGTGGTTTCTCACGCGGGGCGCGCAGGTGCTGGAGCGCGAACGCGCCGGAGAACTCGCTGGCGCGACGCTATGGGGTTTCGGAAAGGTACTGGCCCGGGAAGCATCCCACATGCAGCCGAAGATGATCGATCTGGATCCCGAGCCTACGGCACCGCCGATAGACCTCGCCAATGAACTGCTCTATCCCGATACGGAAGACCAAATCGTACACCGCGGCAGCCGACGCCGCGTAGCCCGCCTTGTCCGGACCGGCGAGGGGACGGATAGGATAAACTTGCCCGAAGAGCCGGGCTGGATGCTGGGGGTCGGCGAGGACGGCGCGATCGCTGACCTGCAGGTGGTGCCGACACCGCTGGAGTCGAAAGAAGTTCGCGTGGCTGTCGAGGCCGCCGGATTGAACTTCTGGGATGTGTTCGCGGCACTCGGTTTGATTGACGAGAAATTTCTGGGCACGGAGTTTTGCGGCCATATCATCGAGGTCGGCTCCGAGGTGGCGAGCGTTGCGGTGGACGATCGCGTCGTGGGATTGGCATTCGGCACCTTCGGGCCGGAGGTGGTGATCCGGGCGGAACTCTTGGCACCCGCGCCACCGGATTTGTCCGCCACGGCGCTCGCCTCAATGCCGACGGTGTTCGTGTCAGTCGCGCTGTCTTACGAACTCGCGGGGCTGAAAGCCGGTGACCGCGTGCTGATTCACGCAGGCGCGGGCGGCGTGGGGCTTGCGGCCATCCAGTGGGCGCAGGCGGCGGGAGCGGAAGTGTTCGCGACGGCGAGCGCGCCGAAACAGGCGTATCTCCGCTCGCTCGGTGTAAAGCATGTGTTCGACAGCCGTCAGACGAAATTCGGGGAGGAAATCCTCGAGGCCACGGACGGCGCAGGGGTCGATGTGGTATTGAACAGCCTGACGGCGGAGGGTTTCATCGACGCGAGTCTGGCGTGTCTGGCGCATGGTGGCCGGTTCGTGGAATTGGCGGCGCGGGACATTCTGAGCGAGGAAGAGATGGCGGCCGTACGGCCGGACGTGGCCTATTACATCGTGAATCTTCATGCCATGAAGGGGGATGACCCGGCGCGACCCGGAGCTTTGCTGAGAGACATCATGGAACGGCTGGCAGCGGGAGAACTAACGCCGCTCATCCACACCAGATGGCCGCTTGCCGAAGCGAGACGGGCCATTGAGTTCATGCGCGACGGCAGGCACATCGGAAAAATCGCCTTTGCGAATCCGCCGCTCACCAGTGGGCGGTTGCGAGAGGATCGAACTTATCTGGTAACAGGTGGTCTGGGTGGGATCGGGTGCGTAATGGCCGACTATTTGGCGGATCGCGGCGCGGGTGCAATCGCGCTAAACGGGCGCCGGGCACCGGACCCTGAAGCCGAAGAGACCATCCGCAGGCTGCGGGAACGCGGCGTGACAGTGCAGGTAGAGATCGCAGATGTGACGGACGCCGATGCAATGGATGAGATGCTGGCGCGGATAGATGAGACGCTACCGCCGCTCGGGGGCGTAATCCACAGCGTGGGGGTGTTGTCGGACGGTGCGCTCGGGAACCAGAGTTGGGAAAGATTCGAGCAGGTGCTGTGGCCGAAGGTGCTGGGCGCGTGGCATCTGCATCGCGCGACTGAGGACCGCGATCTGGATATGTTTGTCCTCTTCTCCAGCGTGGCCGGTGTGCTGGGCAATCCGGGCCAGTCGAATCACGCGGCGGCCAATGCGTTTCTGGACCAACTCGCCGCGCATCGCCGCGCACTCGGACTTCCGGGACAGACCATCGCCTGGGGCGCGTGGTCGGAACTCGGCGAAGCGGAAGAACAACGGGAACGGATTGCCGAACGGCTGGAAGCGCGAGGAACGGATTGGATCACGCCGCAGCAAGGTCTCAGGGCATTCGACCAACTGGTGTGCGAGGACGCCGCGGCATCCGTCGTGCTGGCGGCCGATTGGTCGTCTTACGGGGAGGGCCTGGAATACCGGATGCCCCTGCTGGAGGATCTGCTCTCCACCATTTCAGAAGACGAGGCCGACTCGCCTGCTCTGGCGGACGACCTGATGTCCCGTCTGGCGGAAACGCCCTCGGCGGAGCGTGAGGCCCTGTTGGTATCGTTCCTGCAGCAGGAATTACAGGCGGTGCTGAGGTTGCCGACAGCACCCGAGCCCACGGTGGGATTTTTCGATCTGGGGATGGACTCGCTAATGGCCGTAGAGTTGCGAAATCGGCTGAACCGCGCGTTTGCCGATGAGTACGTGGTACCCAACACTGTGGTATTTGACTACCCGGACATCGCCCGTCTCGCCAACCATCTCATCGAGGAACTCGGCGAAGTCAGCACTGCGCCCACTCCTCCGCCCCAGGTGCAACCCGAGCCAGAACCACAGACGGAAGTACAGCGCGAGGACAACGGTATTGCGATTGTGGGCATGGCCTGCCGCTTCCCCGGCGCCCCGGATCTTTCCGCCTTCTGGCAGCAACTCGAAGCAGGTGCGGACGCCGTGACCGATGGACGCCGGGATTCCGGTTCATGGAACGCTCTTGCCAAAGATCTTCCTCCCGAATACGCCGCCTATCGCCGGGGCGGATTTGTGGAGGGAATTGATCAATTTGACGCGAGATTCTTTCGGATTTCGCCAATTGAAGCACGCATGATGGATCCGCGGCAGCGCATGATGCTGGAGACGACCTATCAAGCGCTCGAGGATGCGGGAATTGATCCAGACAAATTGAGGGGCAGCCGCACCGGGCTATACGCTGGCATCGCCACCAGCGAATACCGGGACCTGATGACAGCCAGCGACTACGGCATCAGTTATCTGAGCACTGCCGCGAGCATGACGGTCGGGCGAATTGCTTTCCTTCTTGGTCTGGAGGGACCGACGATACCGGTGGAACTCAACTGCGCGTCGTCACTGGTCGCGGTGCATCAGGCAGTGATGGGTTTGCGAGAGGGCGAAGTGGATATGGCTCTGGTTGGAGGAACACACGCAGTTCTGTCTCCTGAGTTAACCAAAGAGATGGCGGAGTTGGGGATATTGTCGCGGGAAGGGCAGTGCAAAACCTTCGATGCCTCTGCGGATGGCTTCGTCCGGGGTGAGGGCTGTGGGATGATCGTCCTCAAACGGCTGAGCGAGGCAGAAGCCGATGGCGACCGCATCTGGGGCGTGATCCGCGGGTCAGCGGTCAACCAGAACGGGGCCAGCGCAGGACCCACCGTGCCAAACGGACCGGCGCAGGAGCGGGTGATTGAAGAGGCGTTGTCGCGAGCGGGCGTTGCCCCATCAGAAGTGGATTATCTGGAAGCACACGGGGGTGCGTCGGAGTTGGGCGATCCGATCGAAGTGCAGGCAGCGGCTGCGGTTTACGGCAAGGGACGCGAAGCAGATCGTCCGCTTTTGATCGGCTCTGTGAAGACCAACATCGGTCACCTGGAGCCAGCTGCCGGGGTTGCGGCTCTGATCAAGGCAGTACTTGCGATGAAGCGGGGGGTGATTCCTAAAAACCTGCACTTTGAGAATCCGAGTCCGCATATAGACTGGGACCGGCTTCCAGTACGAGTAACTTCAGAACTGACAGACTGGCCGCGCCATCCCGACCGACCGCCGCGGGCCGGGGTCAGCGCCTTCGGGATATCGGGCACAAACGCCCATGCTGTCGTAGAAGGATATGACAGCCCGGATGCAACGCCTGTGGGTTCCGCGCAACCCGTTTCTCTGTCGGTCGTGGATCTCATAGGCGAGAAAGAAGAATTCGCTCCGCGCCAGACGCGGCTCCTGCCCCTCTCGGGAAAATCCGATGAAGCGCTCCGAGATCTGACAGAGCGATACTTATCGTGGCTCGACGACCTTGCTTTCGAAGATGAGGCGACACTTGCCGACATGGCGTGGACAGCAGGTGTGGGACGCAGCCATTTCGATCACCGCGCAGGCATCGTATTCCAGGATGTTGAATCGCTGAGAGAGAAGTTACAGACACTCGCAGAGATCGGTGAAAGACCAGAACCGCATACGGCGACAAAAGTCGCCTTCGCGTACACCGGACAGGACAGCCAATGGATCGGCATGGGGAAAGACCTCTACGAAAGCGAGCCGGTAGTCCGTGCAGTTCTGGACCGTTGCGGCGAAGTCCTTCGGGAAGCGCGTGGCACCTCGTTGCTGGACGTGATGTTCGGTCAGACCGACGATCTATCTGATCTGCCAGCCATCTATGCACTGGAATCCGCACTTACAGCACTGTGGTCAAGCGTGGGGATTCAGCCCAGCGTGGTGGTCGGACGCGATATCGGGGAAATTGCAGCAGCGCAAGCGGCAGGCGTCTTTAGCTTAGAGGATGGCTTGCGGGTTGCGCTGGAGCGGGACACAGACAGTCTGGAAGCCACCCTCGCAGACGTCACAATTGCATCGCCATCTTTGACCCTGGTGAGCAGTGTAACAGGAGAGATCGAGAGCCTTGATGCAGCATACTGGCATCGGCAAGCGCAGGCGCCAGTGGCATTCGACAAATGCATGAAGAAGCTGGCCGACCAGGGGATTGATGTACTCATCGAGATTGGTCCAAACGCGGTGCTGGATCCGATAGAGGGCGACGCGGAACCACCGGTTGTCTTGTCGAGCCTGGGAGACGACGGGTTTGTAGAAGCAGTAGCAAAGGCGTATGAAGCGGGACTCCCGGTTTTTCATGCCGGGCTATTTGCGGGAGAAATGCGCCGTCGCATCGCCTTGCCGAGCTATCCATTCCAGCGTCAGCACTACTGGATTCAATAGCCAAAACGACCAGAAAAAAATTTGACTTTACGCCTGCCGATCACTATCTTTCGGTTCAAACCATCTATCCTTACGAAAGGAGCTTAACAATGGCTTCAACTGCAGAACGTATCAGAAACCTCATCGCGGAAAATCTGGAAGTCGATGGACAGCCAATTTCGTTGCCCGATGATCTGAGCATCAGCCTCCTGGAGGCCGGAATTTCCTCCGTAGATCTCGTCGCGTTCGCGAAAATAGTCGAACAAGAATTTGACGTTAAATTGACCCTTGAAGATTGTGCTAATCTCAATAGCGTACAGGAACTGGTCGCGCGGCTGGACGCAGCCTGAGGCTGAAATCCTCTCCACCCGGAGAACGTACGCTTCTTATAGAACAGGCCCCGGATGGAAATTCGGGGCCTGTTGGTTTATGGGAATTCGATAAAGATTCCGCTTATTCAACCTTTCACACTTCACAACTTCACAATGAATACCAATAATCCCAGCGGTGACACAGGTATCCGCTACCAGCCCGACGAAAGGCCTCCGGCGACTCTCGCCCTCGGACTTGGGTTGCAACTCGCCGTTCTCAGCATAGCCGCCATCATATTGGTCCCGACAGTCGTGATGCGCGCTGCCGGTACGACGGAAGCCTATCTGTCATGGGCCGTGTCTGCCACGGTCGTGGTTGGCGGGGTGGCCACAATTCTTCAATCGATCCGCATCGGCCGGATCGGCATGGGCTATCTCCTCATTATGGGTCCGTCCGGAGCCTTCATCGCGGTCTGCATCACGGCAATCACCGAAGGCGGTCCGGCGATGCTCGCCACCCTGGTCGTCATCTCATCCTTCGTCCCGCTTGTACTTTCCCATCGGCTTTCGCTGTTTCAGCGACTCTTGACGCCGACCGTCGCGGGAACAGTAATCATGCTGATACCGATTACGATAATGCCGCCCATTTTCAATCTGCTATCGGCGCCCGGCGCACCAGCGTTCGCTGCGCCGCTGAGTGCACTTGCAACAATCATCATTATCAGCGGCATCGCGCTAAAGGCGACTGGGGTGTTGCGCCTGTGGGCACCGGTTATCGGCGTTGTCGTCGGCTCGATAATTGGCGGCTTCTTCGGCCTATACGACACAGACCGCATTGCCAGAGCTTCGTGGGTTGGCCTGCCGCCGAACGAATGGCCGGGCTTTGATCTCGATTTTGGACCAACTTTCTGGGCACTTCTTCCCGCATTCTTGCTCGTAGCCATAATCAGTACCATCCGAACGATCAGCAGCTCCGTCGCCATCCAGCGCATATCGTGGCGTCAGAGCCGAGCAGTGGATTTCCAGGCGGTGGGTGGTGCGATAACCGTAGATGGGATAAGCAACTTTATTTCCGGTCTCGTAGGGACAATACCCAACACAGCCAACACGCTGGGCGTGTCGATGGCTGAACTCACCGGGGTCGGTGCCCGCAACGTCGGAATTGCCACCGGAGCAGTGTTCATTGCTATGGCATTTCTTCCGAAAGTACTCGCTCTGATCCTGGCGATACCAGGCCCCGTCATCGCAGCTTATTTCGCCATAATGCTGGCGACGCTCTTCGTAGTCGGCATTAAAATAGTTTTTCAGGATGGAATCGACTATCGCAACGGCATGATCGTCGGCATCGCATTCCTGGTCGGAGTTGGCTTCCAGAGCGGTCTGATATTTCCCGAGTATATCTCGGAATTTGCAGGCGGTTTTTTGCGGAATGGGATGAACGCTGGCGGTTTTACAGCCATCCTCATGACGCTATTTGTAGAACTAACAGAGCCTCGCCGCAGCCGGATAGAGATGACATTCGATTTTTCCGCCCTGCCAAAAATCAGGGACTTTCTCGGCGCGTTCGCATCTCGCAACGGCTGGGACACCGCAATGGCGAACCGCCTGGACGCCGTCGCTGAGGAAACATTGCTGACACTCATCCCACAAGATGAAATAGAAGAAGAACACGACCCACGACACTTGCGTCTTACTGCGTACAGAGAAGAAGGCGATGCGGTTCTCGAGGTCGTTGTCTCGTCGGGAGAGGAGAACATTCAGGATCGGATCGCGCTACTCGGCGAACAGACGAATGAAGCACCCATCGAGCGGGAAGTTTCACTTCGGCTGTTGCGACATCTCGCGTCATCTGTTCGCCACCAGCAATATCACGAGACGGATATCGTGACCGTGCGCGTGAAAGCACACCATCAAGCACCGCCATAAGCTCTCGCAAAATAGGTCTGGAACCCTTCTGGACCGGGCCAGCCATCGAAAAGGCGGCAATTCTCGGGCACCTCGTCCTTGGCGCCATTTTTGAGCCAGTCGATCAACCTGGGATCAGCACCCCGGCGCGCGAGTTCGGAAAGACCAGCGGCATGCAAATCCTGAACGCGGTCGGGATGTTCCGACGCCGTGTTGTCCAGCGACCCATAAGGCGTGAGCATACAGTCTGCTGCTTCGGGTTGCCATTCCAGGTACCCATCCTGGTCGAAGACAGTGAAAAAACCGCGCTGTCTCGCCCATCCCCGGGCAGTGCCAGCAAGCGCGAGTTGTCGCATCCCCGCACTGCTTTCCCGCGCAGCGGCGAGAATGTCCTGGCTGTCTATGTTCTCCGGAATGGATGCACCAGCCAAATTGGCGACCGTAGCAAAAAAATCCTGGGGTTGAAAAATCGCTGAACTGCGCCCCCCGTCGCCTTCGGGCGTTTTGATAATGAGCGGAATGTGAATCTCCTGCTCATACACAGGCGCGTACTTGCCAAAGCGCCCGCGCTCGCCTACATTAGTACCGTGATCGCCAGCGACGATAATCGCGGTATTTTTGCTCAGACCCGTGGCGTCGAAAGCCTCGAGAAACCGCCCAAAGCAGTGATCCATCCAGGTGACTTTGGCGGCATAACTGGCTTTCATGCGCGCCCTGGCTTCATCGGGCAAATTGGGATTGTTGCGCGCGCCCTGAAAAGCGCGGGGATCCAGCCGCCCATCGTAACCCGGAGTCTTGTCGTATTTGAGCATAAAAGCCGGAGGTACGTCCCACGGTTCGTGGGGATCGAAACAGTCAATCCAGAGAAAGAAATTTTCCCGCCGCGCATTATCCCGCAAGAATTGGGCTGCAGTATTGAACAGCTTCGCACAATTCCAGTCGTCTAAATTTGTGCGCCCCCGATTGGTACGGGCATACGTGTAGTTGTGTTTCGTCAGATCAGCATCCTCTCCCAAAGCATCGAATACGGGATCTTTGCACCAGTTGCTCGGCCATTGCGCTTCATCGTCCATCCATGCCCGGTCAACTTCTGCACCGCGAATAAACGTCCATGTGTGGAACGGATAATCAAAAGCGTGCCCACCGTTGACGAGATGCGGCGTATCGTGAATGAGCTGTGTCGCGTATCCCGCTTCGCCCAGCACAGAGGGAAGAGACCGCGTGTCAAAAGGCAGGGGTTTCCAGGTGTGGAACGGACTGCCGTATTTCCCAGTCATAACATCCGTGCGATAGGGAATGGTCGGAAAACTGGCGGCAAAAGCGCGATCAAAACACCACGATTGCGCGGATAGGCGGTCGAGATTGGGCGTCTCAATCCAGTCATTTCCGTTCGCACCAATATAGTCATAGCGCATTGTATCAATGATAATGAGGACAATATTCATAGAATCTCCCTTCACACTTCCTCCTTCACTACCGGTGGGCGTCTTCCCGCAGATGGCGGCGTCAAGATACGCCGCTGTTGATCTGATGGGTTGGTGTAGTCATCCGCATTGTAAAACTTATTGGAATACGCCAGATGGCCCGGGGCGTATTTATACAGAAATGCGCGGCGTTCATGTTGTGCTCTCCATGGCATCGTGCCGTGCATCAGCGCCTCTGTAAAAATCAGCGCATCGCCTGCTTCCACTTCGGGTTGGACCATGTAATCGGGAACGCGCTCAAAATCTCGCACTTCGAGGGGCACATTTTGTCCAAAATTGGTCTTATGGCTTCCGGGAATACAGGCAAAGCCACCATCTCCCGCCTTTGCATCGGCCAAAAAGAACGTCACCACACTCAACCCATTCAACATCTCACCTTCCAGATACAGGTACTTGCGTTGACTGCCCGTATGCCCGCCGGGCGCACCGTGCAGGCGGCCACATGCGGCCCCCGGCCTCATAAAGATGCAATAATCGTGATCGAGGCGAAAACCCGGACCGAGCAATTCAATTAAATACGGCAAAATGCGCGGGTGATCGATCAGCACCTGTGTCTCTGACGACCACGCAGACACGCGCCCCACTTGTCGGCGCCCTGCTCGCCCCTTTGAGTCCTTGCCCGGATCGTCGTAATCGCGGATGAATGTCGCATCGGCGACCTCATTGAGCCGTTTGACTTCCTGGGGCGTCAACACATTTTTAATAATCAAATACCCATTGAGATCAAACATAAACCGTTCTTCGGGTGTCATTTCGCCCTCCTCTCTTAAATATAATTCGTCGAACCATCGGGCGCTTTGGTACTGCCTCTTTCCCAGTGGACGTATTCACCTGCACTGATGACTTCTTCATTCACTTCCACACCCAAACCGGGACGGTCTGGCCTCAATTCCAAATATCCATCCACGGGCCAATAGGGTTCATCCAACCAGTTCAGGGCATTGTTCTCATTGGGCAGGTGATATTCCAAAATTTTGAAATTGGGCGTGGCGGCTGCAAATTGGACATTGACCGCTGTAGCCAATGGGCCCATTGGGTTGTGCGGTACCACCGACACATAATGCGCCTGTGCAATCGCAGCGATCTTCCGCATCTCCAACAAGCCACCGCATATACAAATATCTGGCTGAATAATGTCCGCGCCATCTTTCGACAACAAATCCAAAAACTCAAACTTCGTGTACAGAGACTCACCCGTTGCCAGCGGAACCTGCATTTGCGAACGCAAGCGCGCCCACGCATCGCTGTTCTCGGGTCGTAATGGTTCTTCATAAAAAAGCGGGTCGTAAGGGGCAAGGGCGTTAGCAAGTTGCAATGCGCGAATTGGCTCAAAAATTTTGGCGTGTGGATCAAATGCAAATTCCCAGTTGTCATCCGAATGCTTTCGCAATGCCTCAAAATAATCGGCGGCAGCCGCACATACCCGACCCCATCGGTCTGCACTGGGATCCAGGCGAAAGGGACTGGTCTTAAATGCTGTAAACCCGTGCTCTTCATTTAGCTTGCGCGCAACTCTTGCTGCTTCCCTGCCGTCTTTTCCACCGACACTCCGATAAACCTGAATGCGATCGCGCACAGCACCGCCCAACAGCATGTAAACCGGCAAACCCGCAGCTTTGCCACTGATATCCCACAGCGCGTGATCCAGACCCGACATTGCGGAAAGACCTATTGCTCCCGGTGGAAATCTGAACTGCTGAAACAGCTTGAGCATGATGTATTCAATCCGCCGGGGATCTTCGCCTTTAACCAGTTCAAAAATATAATCCATCGTTGGACCAATTGCCAGATCGGGACCGGGGCTATAACACTCTCCCCACCCGTAAATGCCTTCATCTGTTTCGACCTTCACCAGCGCACGAGACCGCTGTCCCATGCTCGCCATAAATGTCTTGATTGCTGTAATCTTCATATCTATCCTCCCACTTTGCACACCACGCGATAAACATCGGTTCGCGCTGTAAAAAATAACGTCTTTCGATCTTCGCCGCCCCAGTTCAAATTGGCAGCGGGAAGAGGCAGTCTGATTTTTCCGAGGAGTTCGCCCGCAGGATTAAATACCCATACAGCACCCGGTCCCGTGCAATAAATATTCTCATTGCGATCCAGCTTCATGCCATCGGGCGCACCATCTTCATCGCTTTGGAGTTCGGCCAGTACTTTGCCATTTGCGAGAGAGCCATCTTCCTGCACGTCAAATGCGCGAATATGGCCCCGATGTGTGTCATCGATGTACAGAGTTTTTTCATCGGCTGTTATCGCCAGCCCATTGGGTCGTTCAAAATCGTCAATCAAAAGAATGGGTTCTGATTCCCCCATAGGCAGGCGATACACCCCCAGAAACGGCAATTCCTGTTCTCCCGGCACACCATGCCTGCCCGACAGACCATAAGGTGGATCCGTAAAAATGATGTCCCCATTTTGACATACGATCAGATCGTTGGGCGAATTGAGCTTTTTGCCCTGATAAGAATCTACCAGCGTCTTCAATTCGCCATCTGCCTCAATGCTCACCCGCCGGCCAGAGTGCTCGCACGAAAGGAGCCTTCCCTGTCCATCCAGCGTCAAACCATTTGAATGATAACTCGGCTGACGATATGCGACCACGCCCCCTTCTGGCGACCACTTGAAAATGGTATTTGCCGGAATATCCGAAAAAAACAAACACACCTGTGCGGGGTCCCAGACCGGACCTTCGGTGAACTGAAACCCATCTGCAACCAATTCGGGTTCTGCCGCGGGATCGACCAGATCGGCCATCTCGTCCCGGATAACTTCAATACCCATTGTATGAACCTTTCTCGAAGAGTAAAAAAAGCATTGTGAACCATTTTATCGCCTTATATTAAGGGCAACGAACCAATTTAAAAGCATTCATACACATCGGCAACCGTTAAAGGAGGGGTTATGGAGCGTATAATCAGCCTGCTGGGTCTGGTGGTCATGATAGGTCTGGCCTGGGCTATGAGTGAGCACAAAAAACAGGTGCGTTTTCGCGTGGTATGGGGTGGGCTGTTGTTGCAACTTGTCCTTGCTGTATTCATTCTAAAAACGTCAATCGGTGCTGCCATATTTCAAACCATCGGAGATTTTTTCACCGCCACACTGGGCTTTGTCGATGCGGGCACAAGCCTGGTATTTGGAGAAGAATACCTCCACCATTTCTTTGCCTTCAAAGTATTGCCCACCATCATCTTCTTTTCGTCATTGATGTCCATCCTCTATTACCTCGGCATCATTCAAAAAGTCGTCGAAGCATTTGCCTATGTCATGCAACGCACATTGGGAACTTCGGGATCGGAAACACTCGCAGCAGCAGCCAATATTTTTGTCGGACAAACCGAAGCACCACTGATGGTGCGTCCATACATAAGCAGCATGACAAAATCAGAACTCATGGCATTGATGGTCGGAGGCTTTGCGACCATTGCCGGTGGCGTCCTGGTCGCCTATGTGGGTATGGGCATTGACCCGGGACACCTCGTAGCCGCGTCGGTCATCTCCGCACCCGCAGCATTGCTAATTTCCAAACTGATGATTCCCGAAACCGAGCAATCCGTGACTCTGGGACACGTTGAATTAAGTGTGGATGAAAAACACGCCAATGTCGTGGATGCAGCAACCAAAGGGGCTTTAGACGGCATGAAACTAACCCTCAACGTCGTCGCAATGCTCATCGCTTTCCTTGCCCTCGTCGCATTGGTCGATGCCGTTCTGGGCCTGATAGGTGAGTGGGTTGGCGCGCTCTTTGGATATAACTGGCACTGGTCCCTTGCCGCACTTTTCGGTTATGTCTTTGCACCATTTGCCTTTCTGCTGGGCATCCCCTGGTCCGATTGTTTCTATGCTGGTGAATTACTGGGAAAAAAGATGGTGCTCAACGAATTTATCGCCTATGCACAAATGATGGAATGGTCCCAGCCCGATTCGGGCGTGGTCTTGGGCGAGAGGAGCACCTTGATCCTGACGTATGCATTGTGCGGCTTTGCCAACTTTGGCAGCGTGGGCATCCAAATCGGTGGCATCGGCGGCATTGCCCCAGAACGCCGTTCAGAATTAGCCCTGCTCGGCATACGCGCCATGATCGGCGGTACACTTGCAATGATGATGACCGCCTGTGTTGCGGGTATTTTGATCTGAGAAATGCAAAAAGGAGACACCGTCTGGTATCTCCTTTTTCTATTTAATAAAAAACAGGGACGCACCTGGCGTCCCTGAGGTAGAAACAATCGAACACACGTTAATTCCCTACACGGGCGACGGTTCGATGGGTCATGTTGGTAAACATATTGTCCTATATCGGCAGCAATGTCAACCTATTTTTGATGCTGTTGTCGAATTCCTAATTACAATTATGCACACCCCTCAATGAGCGGTTGGTTGACTTTTATGGTTGGGTATAGTAATTTCGAATATAAAAGGAGGATTTTGCAATGACCTGTTTTGAGTTGGATCAAGCACAACAACGATTCCCTGAACTCGTTGAGCGAGCCAGACGCGGCGAGGATGTCATTATTACGGAGCGCAATCAACCTGTGGTCAAATTTGTGGCCGTTGAGCAGGATGCAACTGCACCCGTAGTTCCAACGAAGCGGCGACGGCGACCCGGAAGTGCCAAAGGGCTTGTTCATATAAGCGATGATTTCGACGAACCGCTCGAAGATTTTCGGGAATATATGTAATGCGCCTTTTTACTCGATACGCACAGTTTTTTGTGGTACATAGAAGACGATGACAGGCTCAGCCAGAGAGCAGAGCAAATGATCTCTAATATAGATAATGAGGTGTTACTGAGCATAGGGAGCCTGTGGGAGATTGCCATTAAGTATGGTATCGGTAAGTTGAGCCTGTCGCGTACCTTCAGTGAGTTCATCCCAGAGCAACTTCTGATAAACGAAATAGATGTACTACCTATCTCATTACCTCATCTTGCAACATATACCGAACTTCCCTTTTATCACCGCGACCCGTTTGACCGCTTGATCATTGCACAGGCTATGGTAGAGGACATACCAGTGGTTAGCAGAGACAGACCCTTTCAGGAGTATTCAATTGATGTGATATGGTAATCGCCGCAGGTAAGAAGTCTTCACCATAGTACTGAGTCATCAACTTTGCAAATTCAAAACAAAAACGCTCTGGCATAACACCAAAGCGTTCTATTTTTTCTAAAAAATGATAACTGGATTGCGGCTCAACACCATACCGCAATGACACCTGTTACTCGTCACTCCATATTGCCAAGATGCCTGGCCCAAATTAACCGAAAAAAGAAATCACCCATGAGCCCCCTTCACACCAATCGGCCAATTAGGGGAGTCTATGCGCGCATCTTTCATAAAGCTCTCGATTTCGGCGATCACATCCGGATGATCCGCAGCGACATCGTTTTCTTCGCCAATATCCCCGTCCAGGTCGTATAACTCAAGCGGTTCGTCGAGCAATCTGTGCGACGGATTGCGCACGGCCTTCCAGTTTTTCCAGCGCACAGCCTGTTTGAAGCCTCCGCTAAAGCGCTCCCAGTACAAAAAGCGCTCCCCAAGATCCTGTGATTCACCCAAAAGCGTCGGCAATATGCTCACGCCATCCATATTATCTGGTGCATCCACACCGGTCACATCTGCAACCGTAGGCATAAAATCGGTATAATACCACACCTGATCGCTCACAGTACCCGCGGGAATGCGATCGGGCCAATGCACGATCATAGGCGTGCGCAAACCGCCTTCATACATCGTACCCTTTTGCCCGCGCAAAGCACCACAACTGCCAAATGGTTCCCACCGGCGTGCAGCCCCATGGTCAGAACCAAAAAACAAAAGCGTATTATCCTTTATCTTCAGTTCGCGCAACAAATCCGCAATCTGTCCAACTTGCGTATCAATTTTTGTAATCATCGCCGCATAAACTTTCTCATCATCTGTCCAGGGTTTATCGTCCCAGGCACTCGCATCGGGAATTTCATATCTCCCGTGCGGCAATGTCCACGGTAAGTACAAAAAAAATGGACCATCGCTATTGTTGCGAATAAAGTCACAGGCAAAGTCAAAAATCATATCGTGAGAATAGTCGTTCTCCTGGCCATCCTGATTGCCTTTGAGAACAACCTTCTCTTCATTGTGCCACAAAAAAGGCGGATAATACGAATGCGCGTTTCGTTGGTTGAGATAGCCAAACCATTCATCAAACCCCTTGCGAGTGGGAACACCCGTCGTATCGGGTTCTCCCAACCCCCATTTGCCGGTTATGCCAGTGGTATATCCCACTTCTTTGAGCATCTCGGCAACCGTAAAATCCTCCGGCTCAAGCGGCACCCGTTTCTGCTCTCCCACACCACCCACAATGCCCATATTGTCGCGCACCCTCGTGTGTCCACTGTGCAAACCCGTCATCAAAACCGAGCGAGATGGCGCACAAATAGATGACCCGGTATAACACTGCGTGAACCGCATGGATTCCGCTGCAAGCTGATCCAATCGGGGGGTGGGAATAACCTTTTGCCCATAACACCCCAGATCGCCATAGCCAATATCATCGCAGAGGATAAAGATAATGTTGGGCAATGACATCATGTGATATTTCCCGATATTTTACTCTTTTACCAGCGCCAATTTTTGATCGTAAACCGTTCGATCCTTTAACAGACGAACCGCCTCCTGAAACTGCTTATCTCCCTTTAGCGTCGCTAAAATTTTGCCATTAGTACCCCACACGCGATTGGCCAATGCACGCTCAATCTCCAGCCGGATATACGGCTCGGCTTTGTTATAGTCGGCTTCGCGCTCGCGGTCTGCAACTTGTGACAATTGATTGAGTGCGGTTACCGTGTCGTCTTTAAATACATCGTTCTTTTTCAGTGCATCTTTGATCTCCTGCACTTTAATCTCTGTGTTTGTTTGATATGTAAAACCACCAGAATTAGTTGAATCTGCCATAAAAGTCCAGAATTGATCGACAATATCTTCGGGCAATGTGTAGTCTTCAAACCGACGGGGGAATGATTGCGTCGTTGCAAAATCAACCGCAAAATCAAAAATCAGGCCTTCGCGCAATAACGCCAGGACCAGCCGCGGCCTGCGCTCTTGTTGAACCACCACATCGGGCTTAATCCCACCGCCGCCATAAACTTTGCGCTTGTTCACGCGCGTTGTAAATACCTTTTCAGGATCGACTTTTTCCGGTCCGTTATGCTCGCTGGAAGCCAAACCCAACAACCCTTCCAACCGCATTCCAAGCACCTCTTCTGCCAAGTAATCTTCCAGACCAAATCTTTCCTCGAGTTCTATAATAACATCTTCTCGCCGTTCAGCTTGACCAATAATGCCAAAGAGTTCATACGCCGAGATCCTGGTTGAATTTCCCACAGTAATCTCAATGGGACCACCGCGATATCGGCGTTTTTCAGCATTGTGAATACTACGTCCACTCGGCGTATAATAGGCTGCTGTCGTCAATTTCAACGCTTTATCGCCCTGGTGACCCAATGTGCGTACGGTTTGTACAGAGCCTTTCCCAAATGTTTGCGTGCCCACAATCAAACCCCGATCCCAATCCTGAATTGCCCCTGCGACAATTTCTGATGCACTGGCACTGCGCTCGTCAACCAGGATCACAAGTGGAATATCGGCGGGCAATATGGGATCGTGCCGCGTTTTGTGACTGCGACTCTGCTCGCGAAGGCGACCTCTGGTTGACACCACCAGAAGATTGGATGGCAAAAATTTATCGACCACATCAACCGCTGCGTTGAGCAAACCGCCCGGATTACCGCGCAGGTCCAGGATAATCCCCGTAGCACCATTATTGATCAATTTTATCAGTGCCCGTTGCAACTCTCCTCCCGTGCGTTCAGTAAATCGAGAAGAACTGAGCCAGGACATGGAAATATATCCGATATCGGGATCGACTTCGCCTGGAATTTGTACACTTGATATGTCAATGCGCGCTCGAATAATTGGCTGGTCAAAAGGTTTCTCCATACCCGGTCGTTCAATTTTAATAGTCACGCCAGCACCTGGGTCACCCCGTAAAGTATTGACAATCTCGCGCAGGTCCTTGTCAAAAGTCGGATCTCTGTCAATGGCAATGATGCGGTCTCCTACAACGAGCTTCGAGGTGTCCGCAGGCGTGCCTTCAATAACATTCATCACAACTGGAGGGCCATCTTCCTTCCCCCGCTTGCTGATCATAATGCCCAGCCCACCAAATTTACCCTGTGTTTCAATCTGGAGTTGCTTGAGGTCGTTACTGTCAAAAAAGGTGGTATAGGGATCCAAATCCCACAGCATGCCGGAAATGGCATCCTTGCTCAAATCCTCTGCCTTCAGCTCATCGACATACTCGTTGAGAAGCAGGCTGTAGGCACCGTTAATCGCATCAAAACCGCGCCCCACTTTTTCATAAGCATCTTCACCGGTCACCAACCGGGAATCGAGCACCAGATAAACACTCAAAACACCTATTAAAGTTGTAAAAATGGCAAATCTTCTTCGGACAAACATGGGGTGCCTCCAGGCAATGTACAACTGCATCAGCAGTTCATTTTTGATAAACGGCAATTCAATTAAAAGTTGAAATCATAGCGCGATTATTTAGTCCCCGACATGCGACCGGCAACCACCTTTTTAACATCTTCAAACACATCACTTATGGACTGAGAGCCATCAACCCTGAAAATGCGACCAGGTTCCGATTTATATCCTGCGGCAAAACCCTGTCGAACCCTTTTGAAAAATGCTTCATCTTCCTTCTCAATGCGATCTGCCCCGGTTCCCCAACCCCGTTTTCGCGCAGTTTGTAAATCGACATCTAACCAGATCGTGATAGCTGGCATCAAACCACCCGTAGCCACATTTTGAATCATTCTCAGGTCATTGAGATTCAAACCGCGACCATAGCCCTGATAAGCCAGCGTGGAATCGACATACCGATCCGAAATCACCACTTTGCCTGCATCCAGCGATGGCCGAATCAATTCATTGACATGCTGTGCGCGATCTGCTGCAAATAAAAACATCTCGGCAGTTGCATCAATCTCGCCCTGTGGTTTCCAGTCGAGTACCAGGTGGCGAATCTCTCCACCAAGTTCTGTGTTGCCCGGCTCATAAGTAAACACAACTTCGTGACTGCTATTCTGCAGATGATCAACCAGCAACTCGGCGAGGGTGCTCGTCCCACTTTTATCAATGCCTTCAAATGAAATAAAAAAACCAGACATTTGTTCCCAGTTTTTTTGCAAAGAAAAAAAGAACCCGGCGATATGCCCCCGGGTTTTATCATCCAAATATTGGACAATTGAGCCTTTATGATTTTGTCAGCTTTCGAAAGTGAATTACCCGCTCCATCGCAGTAAAATTTCCCAACAGAGCAATTGCCCAGACCACGACAATCAGACCAATATCCCCAATCAACGGCACGATCACTCCGCCAGCGCCAATGGCAATAACGCGCTCGGGCCGCTGCATAAATCCAACTTTGCATTCTGCCCCAAGACCCTCAATGCGCGCACGCACATAACTCACCATCAAAGATCCTGCCAGTGCAAAAAAGACCGCCGAGCTTGTCCAGAGATCATCAGCCCGTATAAAACTGATCGCAATGCCAAACCAGATGAAAATTTCGGAATATCGGTCAACAGTGGAATCGAGAAGCGCACCAAATTTGGACTCTGTCTTGCCTTTGCGCGCTACCTGCCCGTCGAGAAAATCAAAAACACCCGCAACAAGCACCGTCAACCCGGCCCACATATACAACCCAAAGCCAAAGAGCACCGCAGCACCTATATTGAAAACAAACCCGATCATGGTCAACAAATCGGGCGTAAAACGCTTTTCAACGAGAAATTCTGTAGATGGTGCCAGAATCTCGGCGACATCATCTTTAACTTTTTCAATCACTGTAAACCCACAGAGAGTGAAGTTTTTGTTTGAATTTTCTAATGCTATAACAAATTCAAATATAGGCCAATATTAGAGGTGTTGCAAGCGAAATTTCCCTTCCGATACAGGTATGAAAAACAACCTGAACAGCTTACATTTCAGTGGTGGAAAACCCGAGACTGAATGTGGAAAAGTGTGTGGATAACTTTCAAAAATCTACACAAGTTTAGTAATTTTGTTCAATAAAATCAATCACTTAAATTGTTGATAATATTATCCACTTTTCCACATTCAATGCAACACCCTTGAGTGTCCTTCTCTTCACATCTTTCTATCGAAATACATCTATCCGCTTGATCACCACAGAATTTACAGGCCGATCTCCCGGTGCAGTTTCGACCATTGCAATACTGTCAACCACATCCATTCCCTTTGTCACTTCTCCAAAGGCAGTATATTGATTGTTCAGATTGGGCGACGTTCCATGCATAATAAAAAATTGTGATCCGGCACCTGCCGACACATCGGAAACGCGAGCCATGGAAAGAATTCCCGGCACATGTTTTATATCATTAAATTCATGAGGGATATGCACGAGCGGTCCTCCCATTCCATCATCCGAAGGATCATCGTCTTTTGAATTTGGATCGCCGCCCTGAATCATGAAATTTTTAATTACGCGGTGAAACTTGGTATTGTCATAAAACCCGCTTTCTGCTCTGGTGATAAAGGCCAGACAATGAACAGGTGCTTTTTCGGGATGGAACTTCAATTCGATATCGCCCATATTTGTCGCGATACGCGCCTTCACGCCCCGAATCTGATTTACCAGAAAAAGGATTCGGCCGCCGATTTCGCCAGCTCGCTTAATCTGATTTTGCGCCTTGTTCAAGGAGCTTTTCAACGATCGATTCTCATTGTTCAACTTCTCATTGGCTTGTTTTAAATCTTCCATTCCGCTACCTCCACAGCTCGCTATCGAAAGACATAATCCCAAAAAAACAAATCGTTTCATAGACATTTCTCCTTACAAAAATAATACCCCCCAAATCTCCCTTGACAGTGGTTCTTCTCCACGCTTTATTGTTCGCGCGTATGATGATACAGGCGCAACACAACGCCGGTCACTCATTGCGCCTATCGCGGGGCTGAATCCGCCGTGGAAAACAACATAAACCACAACATTTCCAAGGACAACATCATTATGCGACTCGTTACATTTACACACCAGGGACAACGTCGGCTCGGTGCCCGATCTGGCGATTCAATCATTGACCTCAGTGCTGCCGATCCTTCAATCCCCTCCGCCATGAAAGAATTTCTCGAAGCGGGCGATAGTGCCGTTTCCAGAGCCAGGGCAGTAATTAATAGTGGGACGCATGCTATTTCTGCAACCGATGTCACCATTCATGCGCCCATCGACAATCCAGAAAAAATCATTTGCATAGGTCTCAACTACGCCGATCATGCCGCCGAGAGCGGTATGCCCATTCCCGACGAACCCATTGTCTTTTCCAAATACGCATCATCCATCATCGGCCCCGATGAGAATATCGTGGCTCCCAGCGCGAGTTCCCAGGTTGACTACGAAGTCGAGCTTGTTGTCGTTATTGGCAAACGCGGCCGCAACATCTCTGAAGACGATGCCCTCGACCACGTTGCAGGCTACATGGTTGGACACGACGTGAGTGCGCGTGATTACCAACTCGAAAAACCGGGTGCACAATGGATGATGGGCAAAACCTTTGACACATTTGCACCAATAGGACCTGACCTGGTCACAACCGACGATGTGCCCAATCCTCATAACCTGGGCATTCGTTGCATTCTCAATGGCGAAACAGTACAGGATTCCAATACTTCTCAACTGATCTTCGGCGTACCCAAACTCGTTGCTTATCTCGCACATGTATTCACGCTTACCCCCGGAGATTTAATTTTTACCGGCACACCTCCCGGTGTGGGTATGGGGCGTGAGCCACAACTCTGGCTCAAACACGGCGACCAGGTGATATGTGAAATTGATGGGTTGGGACGGCTCGAAAATCCAGTTATCTCAGATTGAGATCTCCCGACAATGGTAGGATTCTTTGAGGGACCTGACATTTGGGGGAATATTAAACGGAGGGCAAACGGCTCCGCAATTCTGCCAATTCGCGTTCGAGATGATCCAATCTGAGTGAAACTTCACGCTCGTGCAAGAACCGATCAGCAGTACCCATACCATCGTGTATGATCGAAAGCCTGCGCTTGAGCTGTTCGCAGATATGGGCGACTTCAGATATATCGGCCTCGACCTGAGTCTGGCGTGTGGCTATTTTGCGAATCTCATCCTGTACATTCTGGATATCAGATCGAATATCTACAAACTGCTTGGCGACCATTTGAGCGAAATTTTCTTGCGAAGACGCAATGGCATCGCGAACGGCTTCTCGAATAAGGTCAAGTTCGCTACCATCAAGGGCCATGGGCGAGTTCCTGAAAAAGGCAGACGGAGTCTAAAAAAATATCAATAACTTAAACGAAAAATAAGGAGGAGAAGGTGGGGAAATGGGGAGGATAAGCCTGACGATCGGGAGAAAGGGGAATCAGAGCAAGATCGGTTACCCTCCCCACCCAATAAAGAGAGACTTGAGTCCAGGGGAATTAGGGATTAAACTGAATCTCGTTTCTCTTTATTTTCCAGGACGTTAAGTCCTTCATACACACAAACAAGTGTGTATGAATTGCGTTCTGCATGGGGAGATCCAGAAAGCAATTACTCAAATATACACTCTCAAGTTTGTGTTGTCAAGAGTAAATATCTTCATTTAACCTGTCTGTTTCTCAAGGATTTAGCTTGCCACGCGACACTTTTCAATTCATATTATGGCATCAAATTTTTAAACGCGACTGACCATTGGGAGAGGTGTATGAGGTTTGGTGAAATAATTAAACGCGCTCGTAATGGGCGATTTAGCCAGCAGGCTTTGGGTGAAAGTATTGGGGTGTGGGGCACGTATATCTATCAAATAGAAAAAGGCGAACGCATACCATCCGACGATGTGTGTACGTATCTTGCAAAAGCACTCGACCTCGATCCTCAAAGGCTTCTTTTTTTAGCATATAAAGAACGCGCACAGAAAACGTCCGAAGGCCGCAGACTTTTTTCTCAGATGGAAAAGCTGATGACAGACCCGGTCATCAGCCAGGTAATTGTAAATCCTAAAATGCTCGACGCAGGTATTGTCAAGGCACTTCAAAATCCCGGTATTCGCGAGGTCCTCAAGAACAAGCAGTGGTGCGAAGCCCTGGACGCGAGTGCTTCAACCACAGACCGGGATATTCCCGAACTCATTAAGATCATTACCCAGATCCCCGCCCAACAATGGCAAGCATTGCTCAGTACAGCAAAAGCTTTTGCCGGCATAACCTGATCTGTATTTAACACGCCAAAATAAGAGAAAGCCCGTTTCTCAACGCGAGAAACGGGCTTTTTGCTGCGGTTATAGTCTATAATGGTAAATAATTTATTAATTTAATCTTTTATTTACTAACTTGTGTTTCACGTGGAACGGTGTATGAAGGCGAGTGAGCGGGGTACAACTGGCCGTCTCTCAGGCCAGTTCAACATCTTTTAAGAAAAACAAAGGAACGCTTTCGTCGTGTAAACGGTAAGGTCAAAGTGGTTTCGGCGGCATATACGTGGTCTGGAACACCGTTTGTAAACTCGCTGAGAGAATCTGGACCTTTCATTGCAATAAGTACACCCTGGGAGGCGAGAAGAGGTTCAACCCAATTCCAGAGTTGGGGGAGCTTTGCAACTGCGCGCGCTGTACCAATCAGAAATTTATCCGCGAATGAGGAATTCCCAACAAGAGTCTCAGCGCGACTTCTAATTGCAAAAGTATTTTGAAGCCCGAGCACTGTAATAGTTTCCTGAAGAAAAAGGGTTTTCATGCGAGCGGGTTCGAGGAGATAAACTTCGAGGTCGGTCCTCATAATTTTAATTACAATACCCGGCAGACCAGCCCCCGAACCCAAATCCAGGAGAGGTCCTTCTGTTGGAAGGCGTGGTACCAGCGAAAGACAATCGAGAATATGACGTTCCCATATAAAATTGCGGTCATTCCGGGAGATCAATCGAACGCGAACCGACCAATCAGTAAGCAGATTGACGTATTGCACGAGCATCGCGACCTGTTCATGGGAAAATGAAAGACCAAAGTGTCTCTCCGCAAGCTCAATGGCTTCATCGGGTTGCATTGGAGATACCTTTACAAGCGAGACGTTAGACGCAAAAAAGAGAGGCTCTCAGGTAAGAGGTAAGGCGGAAAAAGTGAGAAGAGGTGCTTTTAACGTCTCACGTCTTACGGCATGTTTCACGTGAAACGAGGTACAACTGGTTCAGGCCAGTTCAACATTATTTCCCAATGCAAAAGGTTTTGAAAATTCGATCGAGAACGTCATCCGGGGTAGTCTCCCCAATAATCGCGGCAAGCGCGTCCAGTGCAACGCGGAGATCCATAGCAATAATTTCCCCCGGATTGCCAAATTCAAGGCTTTGAAGTGCCTGAGAGAGGCTCGTTGAAGCTCGTTGAAGTGCGAGAGCATGCCTTTCCCTGGTAACAATTTCTTCAGGCAGGTCGCTTTTTCCCAGGAGACTCTCTCGAAGGCGATCCCGCAAAGAGGAGATGCCATCGCCTGTTTTGGCTGAAAGAATGATCTGAGGATGGAGAGACTGAATACTTTGCCAACCGGTGTGAATATTCAAATCGCTCTTATTGAGAACGAGAAACGCGTGATCATAACGACTGAGATTGTCCATATCCGCGCAAGATGGGGGAATCGATCCATCCACAATATAGAGAACAATAGCTGCGCGTTCTATGAATTGTTGAGACCGGCGCGTGCCTTCTCTTTCCACCGGGTCGTCGGTATCGCGAATACCGGCAGTGTCAACCAGTGTAACAGTAATTCCATCGAGATCTATTTGCTCTTCAATTGTATCTCGAGTTGTACCGGGAATATCTGTAACAATCGCACGGTCTTCTTCAAGGAGCCGGTTAAGAAGGCTGGATTTTCCAACATTGGGTTGACCTGCGAGGGTGATGACAGCACCTTCACGAATAATTTTTCCGCGGTCATACGAAAGAATGAGATCTTCAATATGCTCCAAAGCCTGAGAGAGCGGTGGTTTAATCATCTCGAAATCTATCTCTACATCCTCGGAAAAGTCTAAATTAGCTTCGAGAAGCATGGCTGCCTGACGAATAGACTCTGCCATTTTTACGAAACGGCGATGAAGCCCACCGCGGAGTTGAAAAAAAGCTGATTGGAGGCTCAGATCGGATTTCGCGGTAATCATATCAGAAACGGCCTCGGCCTGTGAGAGGTCCATTTTGCCGTTGAGAAAAGCTCGTCTGGTAAATTCTCCATGACCAGCTGGTCGAGCACCTTCACGAAAGACCGCTTCCATAATTCGTCTGAGGAGAAAAGGACCCCCGTGGCAGTTGAATTCGACCGTATCTTCACCGGTAAATGAATTGGGACCACGCATGACCGAGACCAGGACCTTGTCAAAATCCCGGTTCTGAATATAGAGATGTCCAAACGAAAGTTGGCGAGACGGAAGGTGTTGGAGGGGGGTTTTGCCTCTGAAGAAAAGTTCGCCAATTGGGATGGCATCAGGTCCGCTGAGCCTGATGATGCCAATTGCACCTTCACCTGGCGCAGTGGCGATTGCCGCGATGGTATCGTTCTCGGACATAGGAATAAACCAATCAGGACGTGCCCAACATCGTTTTGGTTTTTTCCATGATAATCTGCTGGGCAAGGGTCAGCACATTGTAGAGTGTATAGTAAAAGACGAGTCCGGAGGACATACTCCAAAAAATATAGGTGAGAAAGATGGGCATAATATAAACGAGAATAGCCTGTTTGGGATCCTTCATCATCATCTTCTGCTGAATAAACATCGATATTCCCATTAGAAGAGGCAAGAGGTGGAGGTCAAAACCACCAATGGGGATGGTGTCTGGTTGGGAAAGATCGGTTATCCAAAGCGCGAACCCCGCTTGTCTCAGTTCAATGGTACCGCGGAAGAGAGAAAAGAGAGAAAAGAGTATGGGCATCTGCAAGAGCATAGGCAGGCATCCACCGATAGGATTGATTTTTTCCTCCCGATAGAGCCTCATCATGGCCTCGTTCATTTTCTTCTGGTCGCTGGCATAACGCTCGCGAAGTTCGGCAATTTTGGGTTGGAGAGTCTGCATCTTGGCAGTAGATTCAAGGCTCTTGTGCGTGAGCGGGAAAACAACGACCTTGACGAGAATAGAAAAAAGAATGATGACCACGCCGTAATTTGGAACCAGAGCATGCATGGCGAGGAAGGCTTTGAGAATTAAAATTGTAACTGGCTTGAGAATGGAGCGAACAAAATAAGGACCGTAATCGACAAAGTCATCGAGGTCCAGTTCTCGTTCAAGTCCATCGAGGTCGCGATTTTGTGCACGCAATATGTCATAAGAAATTGGACCAATATATGCGGAGTAATTGATAATATTAAGTCCAGAATCAGCGTACATATCAAAAGCGAAATCGCGATAAGAAAAGCCGAACGGATCACTCTTATTATCACCGTATAAGTCGAGGTCATAACGACCTTCGTGGGGTATAACCGCGGCGAGAAAGTATTTATTTCTTATGCCGATCCAGGTTAGCTGACCGCTCGGGGGTGTTTCGTTCTCCTGGAGGCGGTCTGTATCCCACGTTTCAACTTCCCCCCCCATGTAGGTGACGATTTGTTCGTAAACACCTTCGTAAAAACTCTCTGAAGTCCCGCGCTTATTTTCTGTGTCAGCCAGACTTCCATCCCATGTTATTCCCAATTTATCGTCCTGCACAAGACCTTCGGTTATGACGGAAACGTGAATGCGATATCGGTTGCCCTGAAAGCGGAAACGTTTCTCGACCAGACCACGCGGAGATTGAGCGCGAAATACGATCAGGTCTTGCGTATCACCATAAATTTCAAGACGGTCTCGATCGGAAGTAAATTCGAGACCATTGAGGGACTCACTCCCAACAGTAGCACCAAGTCCAGCGCTATTGGGTGCGATTAATTCCAGCCAATTGCCGTTGCGATCAAAATAGCTCTTGAGTTGCCAACTGGTAATCACACCACCGCGCGTGGAGATGATAGCGCTGTAGAGTTCTGCATCTATGACAATATCACGAGGCTGGAATGTCGATATCGATGTGGAGGCTGGACTTTTGTCCTGGATAGGAGTCGATTGAGGTTCTGGTTGTTGTGTGGGTTGAGGTTCGGAAGGCGTATCAGTAATCTGCGGTGGATCAATCTGGCGAGGGGCAGGTTTTTCTACAGGATCACGAGGCTGAGGTTTATCACCTTGAAAGATTTCCATATAATACGGCATCAGTATCAAGATCAGCCCGATTAACGCAAAGGCAAGTACAGTACGTCTATCCATAAATACAGTCTTTCCACACAGAGAATAATAAAGGAAGGAATTGCAAAAACGGCTCAGGCGTCAATAAGACCGAGCTTTTGAAATGCGAGGTGTAGTTCAAGGCGGAGTTCGGTATAAGATACACCCCAGGCGTGATCTCCTATGGATATAAGCACCAGGCGGTGAGGATGGCCTGAAGGTAATAGTTCGGAACATAGTACACGTACTTGCCGGCGGATGCGATTGCGCCGAACCGCGTTTCCAAATTTTTTCCGAATTGAAATGAGCGTTAGATCCATCTCGGAAGTACCAATCCGAACATGAACCCAACGCCCACGAAAGATCTGGCCGTGCTGTCGAATTTTCGCAATTTCGCGTCGAATGCGGAGGTTGGGTGTTCCCATAACACACCTGCATATCAGTGCGATAGCTGCTTGCGACCCTTTCGGCGCCGTCGATTCAGCA
>JAJEDY010000081.1 GCA_022821275.1 Candidatus Latescibacterota bacterium
TTGGGCAGGAGTGGGATCAGCAGTTGCCATTGCGCTTCGGTTACATTTGTCGGATATTGTCTTGGCGTATTCATCGCATGTCCTTTCTTTTTAAGGTTTTTGGATACCCTAAATTTGGACTGATGAATACGCTTTTTCAACTCTTTTTTCAGATCCCTATAATTTTAAAACAGCTTCTGAGAGAAAACAAATACATAACTTCTTCTGACAAGGACAATGATAAAGTTTCAGTGCATTGTGGTATTTTGGTTGATGGCGGCTTGGCAGAGAAGTGTTATGACTTCATGGAAACCGATGCATCCCGTCAGGACAAATGGTTCTTTTTTCCCAGTTCGAGAATCAGGCTGTGTTGGGAAGGCCATGAGTTTCTGGATAACGCGAGACAGGACAAGGTGTGGCAAAAAGTAAAAGATAAAATGGCCAGTGCTGGTGGCTCACTTTCGTTTGAGATTATAAAAACATTGGCTGCAGAGTCATCTAAGTCTGCGGTTGGACTATAAGTTGGCCGTGAATAAGGCACACAGTCCCTGTTTTTTGTGGCATAAAGTTACATCAAAAATAGGCTTGAAATCCAAGCTCTAAATGCTCTACCAAAATGGAGTAACTCCATACATAGCGTAGCACATTTTCAAATGTGACAGATCCATAGGAAGACAGTATCTCCTCTCTTACTTTGAGACCATTTGTAGGCACTTTTTATGGTTTCAGATCCTGCGTTGTATCAAGAAGATGCAGACCCAAAATATGGGCAGTATAGGCACTTAATCTGGTTCTTTCTGCATATACAGGAGTTTTAAATCTTCCAGATCCCGCAATAGCAGTATCCATTATTAATGGACGAGAACCAAAGATTAGAGTAGGAGACCATCCAAATACGCGACCAATTGCTGTAGCAACCTGCAATGGCACATTTTCGGTTTGGCTCTTTTCATTCTCTTGTTCAATGTATGCGACTAAATCTCGCGGCAGTAATCGATTGAATATGAAATTTTTCTCAAAACCGGATTTTTTCATCCGACTGAAGATTTCTTCCAGTGAAAAGTGGTCCGAGGAAAGAAAAAGATCCTCTTGCATTTCAATACCCAGAGCTTCTACGATCTCTTTCAATCGTTCAAGATTGGCAGTCGATATTCATTTGCTTCGTATCGCTGTATTTGTTGCTCTTTGAGTCCGAGACGATGGGCAAGTTCTTTCTGAGACAACCCCATAGCAATCCGAGCCTGAATGAGAGCACGAGGAAGATCAGTAAGTGAAAGACGTTCGAGAACATCGCGCTTACCTTCTACAAGCGCGTCGTATTCCTCCAACTGCATACGGAGTTCCTCATGTTGACTTCTCAATGCATCCTGATGTGCTTTCTGAAGCAGAGGATGAATATTCTTATTTTTATTTTGAGCCAACTCCGCCAAAGTGCCCTCAAACTTCCTCATCTGGGCCTTGGTGATCCGATATTGTCTCGCGTTTTTGATCATATCTGCCACCCACTTAAGCCATCACTGGCGCACTCCGTCCCTCGCGCTCATACTTTTCCAACAAGGCCGTCAGTTCTCTTACCACTTCGGGATGCTCTTCATACACATTCGTGGTTTCTTCTTTGTCTGTTTCCATATTGTAAAGCTGCCCCTCAGTCTCAACCGTGCGATCCGTCTGAGTACCCCCCGATTCCTGTCCCAATACCAGTTTCCACTCGCCCTTCCTGATCGCAAACATCCCTTGACCTGAGTGATGGACCGTCGCCTCTCGAATCGGTTTCTCAATTTCTTCGCCCAATATCAATGGCAGTACATTATAACTGTCCTCACCCGCATTTTCGGGCAAAGTTTTACCCAAAAGCGCTGCCACAGTCGCCAGCATGTCCGTCATGCAAATCGTCTCATCGCAAACTGTTCCCGCCGTCACCTTACCTGGCCAGCGTACCAAAAAAGGCACGCGGTGTCCGCCTTCATATATATCCGTTTTATAACCAAAAAACGCTCCATTGCACCGATGGCCATACGTCAAATGTTTTCTGTCGCGCACATTGTGAATCCCTTCATCGATTCTGCCCAACAATTGCTGGGATGGCCAAACCTGACCATACCCATTGTCCGCCAATTCCTGCAACGCTTGCTCGGAATCGCCTGCAAGCCCACCGTTATCACTCGAAAAGATCACCAGTGTGTTATCGAGCACGCCGTGTTTTTCCAATTCTCCCAACAAACGCCCGACAATATCATCTAATTCTGCAACCTTATCACCTCTCAACCCTGCCTGACTTTTTCCAATCCACTTATGGGTTGGCAAACACGGACGATGGATCGCCGACGATGGAAAATACAAAAAGAAAGGATCATCCTTTCGCTCTTCAAAATGCGTGTTCAACCACGCTTTTGCTTTGCTAAACAAAACCTGATCAATTTTCTCTGACGTATAATCCGGCGACATCAATCCCACGGGCGATTCGGTATCATACACCGGCCACTTCCGCTCATCCGGTTCCAAAACTGCGCGGTCATTTTCAATAAAACAATACGGCAGCATATTGTTTGATGCGTTCAATCCAAAAAAATAATCAAACCCGTGATCCAGTGGGCTTCCTTTTAATGGTTTGGTAAAATCAATCGCATCAATCTGATGCGGTGTCCAGACCTCTGGATCAAATGTCTCGCCATCTTTGGCCTGCCACCCCAAACCCAGATGCCATTTGCCAACCGCTGCGGTCGCATATCCATGTGACTTTAAAAGCGATGCCAGCGTCATTCGTCCTTCATCTATCAGTGGTTTCGAAAAGTGTGGCAACACGGTCCTCTTTAACCAGGTGCGCCACGCATACCTTCCCGTCATCAATCCATATCGCGTAGGCGAACACATCGCCGAATTGGTATGCGCATCGGTAAACCGCATTCCTTCCGATGCTATCCGATCCAGATTTGGTGTTGGTATCTTCGACTCGGGATTATTTGCTCTTACATCACCAAACCCGAGGTCATCTGCCAGAATAAAGACGATATTGGGTTTACTCATCATGATCTCCTTCCTCAACCGCGCAGCCAGGCGCCTTCTTTGAATCTCTCGTCTAACCGACTGCTGAGTTTCTGTACGATATCCGGGTTTTCACGGGCGATATTGTTCAGTTCATTGGGATCATTTTCCAGGTCGTAGAGTTCATTCATATCGTTTTGGTTTTCGACCAGTTTGTATGTTTTGGTGCGGATCAATCTGAAATTGCGAATTTGGCTGACCGATTCTGTACGGTGATCATCCGTTTCGCCTCTTAAGACGGGTCCCAATGACTGCGCGTCGATATTTTCCTGCGGTGGCAACCCGGCCCATTCGCAGATCGTCGCGTTGGTATCGATCAATTCTACTGGTTCATCCGATACCCTGCCTCCTTCAATACCGGGTCCAGCCACAATAAGCGGCACGCGCAAAGAAGCCTCATAGGCCACGCTCTTGCCATATAGCCCGTGGTCGCCGAGCATTTCACCGTGATCGCTGGTAAAAATAATGTACGTGTTGTCCATCATTCCCCGCTTTTCAACCGCGTCTAATATTTCGCCGATCTGAGCGTCAATTAGCTCGATATACGCACAATATTGCTGTCGCGTCTTCAGGATTTCAGCTTCGGTCAGACCTTTTCTGCTGCTTTCAACATTTTTGGGTTTCCCTTTGCTCGTTGCTGGAATCGGATCTGGCATTTCGGCGTTGCGATATCGTTCGGCATATTCAGTCGGGGGATCAAATGGGCTGTGTGGCCCCACAAAACTCACAAATAAATGCCAGGGGAAATCGTCGGGTATGTCTTCAATCCACTGTACAGATCGCTGTCCGATGTACGTATCTGCAAATGCTTCGGTCGGCAGTACCGAATCATGACTTGTTTTGGGACCACTTCGCGCTGAATAATCATCGACAAATGCATTGAGTAATCCTTTTTCTTTTAAAAAATGATTGTAGGGTCCCTGGGGAATTCTGCCCCATGTGCATCAAGTTAAGGGTTGAGAAGAGGCAAACCGTGAAGTATCATGCTGTTAAGTGGACAGTTATGAACTTCACAGGAGTTGCCTCTCATGAATAAGATACCTCAAATTTCCGAAGCGATCCAAACAGTTTTAACGACAAAGGCGGATAAAATCGCTCAAAAAACAGGCTTTACCCAGCGTCAATCCAAATTGACAGGCTCTGCCTTCGTTCAAACACTCGTCTTAAGCTGGCTATCCGATCCTGCAGCGAGTTTAGACAATTTGACCAGTATGGCTGCCCAATTAGGCGTCCCGATCTCTGCACAAGGGTTAGATCAACGCTTTAGTGCTCATAGTGCCGCCTGTCTGCATCAGGTCTTAGACGCTGCCGTTTCTCAGGTCATCGGTGG
>JAJEDY010000004.1 GCA_022821275.1 Candidatus Latescibacterota bacterium
ACCCAACGCCCACGAAAGATCTGGCCGTGCTGTCGAATTTTCGCAATTTCGCGTCGAATGCGGAGGTTGGGTGTTCCCATAACACACCTGCATATCAGTGCGATAGCTGCTTGCGACCCTTTCGGCGCCGTCGATTCAGCACATGGCGACCACCAGGAGAACTCATGCGAGCGCGAAAACCGTGTTTATTTTTGCGCTTGCGATTATGTGGTTGAAACGTCCGTTTCATCAAACCACCTCGTATCTACAAAAATTTCAATTATCTATATCGACAAAGAGTTTGGAATATAGAGGTGCATATCTCCTTTGTCAAGGGATTTCCCGTTGATGGGAGACCTGTGTAATTACACTACTATATATGGTGTACATTTTTTTTGTACACTATATATTGACTTTTTGCTATTATTTTACTATTTTTCAAATGTTTATTAACGTTCTTCTTTGGCGAAAACGCTCTTGACACCGCTTATTCCATTGCTTAATTTTCGATTAGCTTTTAGAATCTTTTGAAATTCACTTTTGAAGTGGATTCCCCCACCGTAGTCTGCTGTTAAGAATAACCGAACTATTTCGATTTCAAAATTTCAGAATACTTTCAATTTCCCCCCCCTCAATTGAGAGCCTTCCGGCTTCTGAACCGAAATCAACCTCCCTTATATTCGGATTCCTCAGACAACGGTTTCCAACGCTTTATGCATTCTCATGGTATTTCCCTTAGTTGGCGCGTGTTTGCCAGCCATAGACGGATATTCGCACTATGGATGAACGCTCTTTTGACTTATGGAACCGGTGTCTCTACGCCATCCAGGAAAAAATACAGGATCAGAGTTTTGAAACCTGGTTCGCTCCAATCAAGGCGCAGCAGTTTACTTCTGAAGAAGCTATCCTCGTGGTACCGGAGAGGTTTCAGGCCGATTGGTTAGAACAAAATTACATCGGGTTGATCAAAACGACTATCCAGGAAGTTTTCACCTGGAATCCTCGCATAACTTTTTCTGTTGGTGATACTCATCAACAAATACCATCTCAAGTGACAGATGCTCCCGGATTCACGCACGGAGCATCTATCGATTCTGTATCTCCTGCCCCGTCTCTCCATCCTGAACCTGTCCAACCGGTATTTCCGCTCAATCCCCGCTACCGGTTTGATAATTTTGTTGTTGGCGAAAGCAATGAGGTGTCGTTTTCCGCAGCAAAAGCCACAGCAGAGTTGCCTGGACAAACGGCTTTTAATCCGCTTGTCCTTTATGGCGGCGTTGGATTGGGAAAAACCCACCTCCTCCAGGCCATTGGTACACACTGTATCGAAATGGGGACAGCTCAACGAGTGGTTTATGTTACGGCACAACAGTTTCTCACGGATTATTTAGACGGGGTCAATCGCGGAACAATCTCTAATTTCCATCAAACCTATCGCCAGGCGGATGTGTTGCTGGTGGATGATATCCAGTATTATGTGAAAACAGAAGGTTGCCAAAGAGAGTTTATCCATACATTTAATGCGCTATTTCAAGCAGATAAGCAGATTATCATCAGTTCTGATCGCCCACCATCTCATCTCAAGGGATTTGAAGACCGGTTGATTTCCCGATTTCAATGGGGTTTGGTTACAAATATCGAAGCACCGGATCTCTCTACGCGCGTGGCAATTTTAATGCAAAAAGCAGAAGAGATGGGTGTTTTATTATCTCATGAAATTGCCAGTTTCTTAGCTGAACAGATCGATACCAATATACGCGAACTCGAAGGCGCATTAAAACGCCTGATCGCCTATACCAAATTACAACGCTATCCACTTACGATTGAAACAGCGCGAAAGACTCTGCTAAGCCCGCCTCAAAAAACCAAACCAACTATTACTATTGAAAGCATTCAAAAAGCAGCAGCCCACTTTTTTGAAATATCTTTAGACAAACTGATTGGTACAACTCGAAAGCAGGATGTGGCAATAGCCCGTCATGTGAGTATGTATTTGAGCAAATCTCTGACAGGTGCTCCCCTCAAGACTATTGGTCTGCAATTTGGAAACCGCGATCACAGTACAGTTATTCACGCATGCCGAAGAGTAGAAGACAAAATATCAGTGGATCCAGAATTTGAACACCTCGTTAGTGAATTACAAGAGCATATCGTGAGCTAAAGCAGAGATTTGTAACCAGGGACTCATTAATATGCCCCAGACTTCTATAGAAGCCTGGGGTTTTATATTATTGTTCCTGGACGGTTCGTTTATTCACATTCTGTATTTTGTATTATAGAAAAAATAAAATATGTACTTGATATACAATAATAATAATAATAACACTGTGGATTCTGTGGAAAATGCAAAAAAAATCGAGAAACTCACTGAAAAACAGGGGAATAGGAATTTATATGCCATTTTGACATTGTGAATTTCTGTGTGCAGAAGATGTGGAAAACAGTGTGGTTTTCCACAATTGAGAATGTGGATTTCTTTTCCACACGGATAATCCACAATATATCCAGATTGTTTTCCACATACAAAAACTTGTGCACAGGGATGTGCACAGAGACTGTTTCTCTTTAAAAATCAATGAGTTTTTATTTTTTTTATTAAGGGATTGCAAATTGAGTTATCCACACTGGGGAAATCTATTGTTAATTGGTATATCACGTTGATGGAGAAGTTTCTATTTTTTTGGAGCGATATGTTTATATTGTTCTGTGTCGTCAGGTAGGCAATCGCAACAATTATTCGCAGGAGACGGTTGGGGTGCTGACTTATGATTCTCAAAAAGCGATGCGCATATTGTGCAGAAATGATCGGACACTCGGTCAATTAATCGAAGAGGCAGGACCCATAACTATTGATCTCCCCAAAAGATTAAACCCTTTTGATGCGCTTTTGCGGTCGATTATCTATCAACAGCTCTCAGGAAAATCGGCTGCCACGATTCACAAACGGGTGCGTGCCCTGTTTTCTGGGGGAATCATTAACCCGGATGAGGTGCTTGTGATGGACGATCAGATGCTTCGGAATGCGGGAATGTCCCGGGCAAAAATAGCAGCAGCAAATGATCTCGCGCAAAAAACCATAGATGGCCTGATTCCCCCGGGTTCACGCCTTCGGGAAATGTCGGACGCCGACATTGTAGAAAACCTCACACAAGTGCGCGGCATTGGGGAGTGGACCGTTCAAATGTTTCTGATGTTTCAACTCGGTAGGCCAGATGTGCTCCCGACAAAAGATTTGGGGGTGCGCAAGGGATTTATGCTTACTTATGGATTGGACGAGTTGCCAGCAGAAAAAGAAATGATGGTCTATTGCGAACGGTGGAGACCTTATCGCTCAGTGGGAAGCTGGTACATGTGGCGGGCACTTGAACTGTGAGGATAACTTTCATGTAAAAATGGAGCGGATTATGCCAAACCTACTCGTTTTATTAAGCGATCAGCTACGCCGACAGGCTCTTGGAATTCACGGCGACCCGGATGCGCGCACGCCGCATCTGGACGCCTTTGCACAACAGGGTATTCGATTTGATAATGCGTGTTCCACATATCCGATCTGCGTACCGTTTCGGTTTACACTTATGACCGGCGAATATGCCCACGTCCGCAAGGTCCCGGGCATTGAATACGCAATATCTACGGAAGAGCGGACGCTGGCAGATGAGTTTAATGAGGCGGGGTATGAAACCATTTATGTGGGCAAATGGCATCTCGATGGTGGGCACGGGCGGTTGGGCTCTGCTGTTCAGGTCAACCGCACGCGGGTGCCGCGTTCTCGGCAGGGTCGCTGGCAAAAATGGTATGGTTTTGAGCTTCGCAATGATCCCTTTGATACCTGTTATTTTGAAGATGACGATCCCTCGCCGAAAAAAATTGAAGGATATCAGACCGATGGCTTGTTTCAAATTGGGATGGATTATATAAAAGACCGCGTAGATGACCGTCCCTTCTGTATGGTCATTTCTGTGGAACCACCTCACGATCCTTTTGTGGCGCCAGAAGATGTGCAGTCCGCCTGGGAAGCGAGAGATATTGTATTACCCGAAAACTTTGATGTGGCGGATCCCATACAGCGCAAAAATATGATTCTCAATCGCAAGCGCTACAATGCGATGGTTGAGAATCTGGACGCCAATGTCGGAAGGATGACGGCTTTTCTCAAAGCGGAGGGGTTATTGGATGATACTGTCGTGGTCTTTTTATCTGACCATGGCGAATTGGCGGGCGCACACGGTCTGCGCGCCAAGCAATGGCCCTATGAAGAATCTGTGGGAATTCCGCTCCTGGTGTGGGACCCTCGTGTGGGAGAACGCGCGGGAACGGTGATCAATGACCCGACATGCACCGAGGATTTGTTTCCAACACTGCTTGGATTGGTGGGATTAACCCCAAAAAATGAGGTGCCGGGGACGAATCTGACGCCGCTCATTCACGGAGATGTAGATGCGCTGGATCGCGAGGGTGTTTTGCTCGAGTTTGTTGCAGAACTGCGAGAAAGACCACCATTTTTTGATGAAGTCTGGCGGGGATTTCGCACGCGGGATTACAAATATACCGTGAAGGGCAATAACATGGGCGGCAGGCCCTGGCAATTTTTTGATCTGAAAAACGATCCCGGAGAAATGAATAATCTGGTGGATGATCCCAATTACCGCGACCAGGTCGCCCACCATCATCGCTTGCTGTGCGAGCGGATGATTGAGACGGAAGATCACTTTGTCCTGCTCCCGGCGTTTGACAGTGATGGGGTAAACGTCTGGGAAGAATAAGATAGTTTCTAAATTCAAGGTTTCCAGATGGTCGCGCCGATATAGCGTTCGCCTTCTGAGGTATCGTTATAATAATAGGCCGTTACAAGTGATCCATCGGATCTCAAGACGGTGCGCGGATATCCGATATCCGCATTGCCCCCATCGTCGCGCAGGACGATGTCCTCACTCCAGGTGGTTCCGGTCGTATCACCGATCCTGGCGCGGATGCCATAAGGTTCTGCGCGATAACCGTAAGTTAGAACGATCCGCCCATCCTTTAGTAGTGTCAGTGTCGGCGGGTTTCCCCCCTGGCCAGAAGCCGGTACAGGCCGACCAACATGTGTCCATGTCAGCCCATCATCTTCGGATACGTACGTATCGATCCAGTGTTTTGACGCTGTAAATTCTCCGCGCTCCGTGCAGCGCACAGCGACGAGAATGCGGTCTTCGTTCAGACGCAGACTGGCTGGCATAATCTGAAAACCCGCAGGCTCATCACTTAGCCACGACAGAAATCCGTATTTGCGCCCGCCATCATAAGATCGCGCAGCAAATACGCGGCCTTCCAGCCCATTGCGCTTATTCGCCGTTAGAAATAGCGTACATTGATCCGGGCTATCCACCAGATAATCCGTTCGCGCAGCAATCCCGGTTTGTCCCCACATTGGTAGCGAGAAGGGACCCTTCCACGACTGGCATCGGTCCTGTGAATAGTACCAGAAGGAACAGACACCCGGCCCCAGGCCCGTCCTGGCACACATCAATGCGAAGTCGGGATGCGAAAAATCCACATTGCCCGGACAATCTGTCGGTCCGTGTTCACGGTCGAGCACTTCACCTACGCGCAACCCCTCATTCATGTGTTCGTCGGCAGACAATCCGCGGTTTTCCGGGGTTTTGCACGGCATGGGCGTCACCTGCCAGGTTTCGCCGCCATCCACACTTCGCGCCTGCATGTTTACAAATGGACGGTCTTTATCTCGCGCGTGAAAACCGCCCTGGAGATCTGTATATCCCAGCGTAAATCCCAGCGCGATCTCGTCACCCCACGACCACACGCCGTAATTTGCGGGCCAACCTGCAAAACGCCCCGTTTCTCGGTACACTGTTACGTGTTTCATAATTTGACCGTGCCATCTTCCAGCATGCTCAACAGTGCGGAATCATCTACATTTAGAGGTAATTCAACTCTGCCCCGACGACGACTCGATTCATAAGTTGCAAAAATCAATTCTGTTGCCTGGAGTGCTTTACGCCCCGAAAGTTCGGGTTCGCGGTCATTTTTTATGGCATCGACGAGGTCCAGCACGGAAACGGTTGTCGCATCGCGCTGACTTACCATGCCGCTGAGATCCACATCTACCTCCTGGGTGCCCGATACAACGCGGAGTGGGCGAGCATCGCGCCCCCCAATTTCAATGAACCCTTCGCTCCCAATCAATCGATTCGCAATGCCCTGCATCCTGGTTCCACCTGTTACCAACAACCCTTCGCGGCCATTTTGGTACCGAATCCACGAAACTCCGCTGCCTTCCACGGGGGTCCCAAATACCTCGCGCCCACCTTCTGCGTCGATTTGCCCGATTACCCACTCGGCGGGTTCATCGTCATTGTAAAAGAAAAACATATCAAACCAGTGCGTGCCCCAATCGAACATGTTTGGGCAATTGCCTTCAAAACGTAGCACTTCGCCAATGGCGCCGGATTTTGCGATCTCCTTTGCCTTTATAAATTGCCCGGCAAACCGCCTCTGATGACAAAATGTAATGACCACGTCGTTATCTACGCATGCCTGATAGAGCGACTTTGCCTCTCCCCAGGTCGGTGCCATGGGCTTTTCTGCGTGAATCGCCTGAATCCCACTGCCCGCCGCATCTACAATCATATCGTGATGCAGTCCGGTCCAGGTACACACGCTGACAAAGTCCAGGTCTTCTTTTTCCAGCATGTCGCGGTGGTCTTCGTAGCCATTTTCAACACCAAATTCTTGCATATACGCCGAACGCGATGCCTCAAACGGATCGGCACACGCTACGATATCCACGTCGTCTGACGCAGTCCATCCGCGCGCGTGCGCTTTTCCTCGACCTCCACAACCTATGACACCAGCTTTAAAATTTGCCATTTTTTGTCTCCTTATGTCTTCCAAATCGATGTCGCATCCACGACATATCCCTTTTGATTATCCACTACATTTAACAGGGGTTCTCCCGCGCAGAATCGACGCACATTTTCTACGATTAATGCCTTTCTGCGTTTGTCAATTTCGGGCGAAACACCCGCCACATGTGGCGTTAGAATTACATTTTCCATGGACCACAGAGCGTGATCTTGCGGCAGGGGTTCCTCTTCATACACATCGAGGCCCGCACCACCGATCTGCCCGGATTGCAATGCTTCGCTCAGTGCGTGCAATTGGACTACTTTGCCGCGACCGATGTTGATTAGAATTCCCGTATTTTTCATTGCGCGAAACATGTTCGTATCGAATAGCCCTTCGGTCTCGGCAGTGTGGGGTACGCATATCACGACAAAATCCGATACTCCGACCATATCCGAAAGTTCATCTGGGGAATAAATACGCGCGATAAAATCGGGTTTTCCCTTTGGTGCGGGATCCATTCCCACCACGCGCATGCCAAATACCGGACCTCGCTCGGCAACGGCCAGACCAATGCCTCCCAAACCGACCACGCCCAATGTCGTTCCCGCAAGATGCGTGACCGGGACGCCTTTTTCCCATTTGCTCTGGGACTGATTGCGAATATAGTGATGCAATCCGCGCGCAAATGCCATGACCATTGAGAAGACATGATCGGCGATTACATCGCTGTATATCCCGCGGATATTGGTCACTGTCAAATCGCTTTTCCGCAGTTCGGGAAAGTAATATCCATCCAGCCCAGCACTCGTCGCCTGCACCCACCGCAGTTTTTTCGCTGCCTTCAAAATGTGTGGGGACATTCCGCCAAAATACGCATCTGCATCGCCAATTGCGGATAGCAAGTCCTCTTCGGACTTCACGACCACCGTTTCTACGCCAAGATCGCGGATCTGTTGCATGTATTCATCTTCTAACGCCCGCTGCAATACCATTTTTATTGCCATTTCACAACCTCCAGTACTATGCTTGCCAAGGCACACTGCCATTTTGTTGCATTTCCGCCTGCAACAACTCTCCCATCTCCCGAAATGCGTCTTTCTGCGTTTTTGCCTGGTCCGATGTTTCTTGAGGGTCATTGCCCAGATCGTAAAGTTCCAGTGGTTCAAAAGGACTGTTGTGCAGCAGTTTGATATTGCCGCGTCGAACAGCGTGCTGGTTTAGCCCGAGAAATGAGTGGCCCCCATCTTTTCGCACCCAGTACATCGCGCGATCAGTGAAATTCTGCGTTTCTCCTCGCAGCGTTGGCAAAATAGACTGGCCCTCAATCAGATGGTTGACTGATATACCTGCTATATCGCAGGCTGTGGGGAAAAGGTCCATGAGCATGGCAACGTTATCACATACATAGCCCTTTTCGATTCCATCTGCCCACATTGCACAGGCGGGTACCCGAATGCCGCCTTCATACATCTGTCCTTTTCCGCCTTTTAACGCACCGTTGGTCGCGCCCACATTTAACTGTCCGCCATTGTCTGACGTATAAATCACGAGTGTATTGGCGAGTTGCCCGGTGTTCTCGAGCGCGTCCAGGACCCGACCAATGCCCGCATCCATGTGCTCGACCAGTGCGATGTATTTCATCCGCTCGGGCGAGGCATCAGGCTCCCGTTGTCGCACCCGTTCAATCCAATTCTCTGGCGGTTGAATGGGCGTGTGTGGTGCATTATAAGCCAGATAAAGGAAAAACGGCTGTGACGACTGCGGGTGTCCGCGAATCACTTCTGTCGCCCATTCCGTAAAGAGTTCCGTCGCGTGTCCACGCGGATCAATTACTTCGAGATCTTTCCGCATGTAGTTCTGATCGTGCCGCAAATGCGTGTAATAATCGTCCATCATGTCGCCCAGAAAACCGTGGAAGTGATCAAATCCGCGCTTGCACGGATGGTTTTCTGGTTCGAGGCCCAGGTGCCATTTTCCAATAATTGACGTGTGATAGTCTTTTTGTTTGAGCATTGATGGCAGTGTTATGGCATCGCGACTGAAATATCCCCAGTTGCTCTCGGGATATGTGCGAATCACGCCCGGCACGCCAACACGATCCGGATACCGTCCCGTCATCAATGCTGCGCGACTGGGGGAACATACCGAGGAATTTGCGTAGAACTGCGTCAATCGAATGCCGTTTTCGGCAATGCGATCGATATTTGGCGTTTGAATATGTGGTCCCCGATGCGCTGAGATATCGCCGTAACCGTGATCATCACCCAGGATTATCAAGATATTTGGCAACTGTGCCATTTCATCTCCTTTAATAAAACCTACATGTGCCGCAGCATTCGCCGCACCAGTTCGCGTTTTTCCGCAGGGTCTTTTGCCCAGCAAATTTCCTCAAAATGATCTTCAAATGTCCCTGAGTTTTCGATCTTTCGATCGCGACTCAATTTTTGTAATTGCTCAAGTTCACGGACATCGAGTCTGTGGGACATGCGGTTTAACGCAAACCTGAACCGTTTCGGATTTCGCAAAAAATAAGTACCCAATTCCCGGAGCATATCGCCGTATTTCAAGCCCTGCTCCGCAACAGTTTCCGCGAGGTTATCAGTTTGCATGACTAAAAGCCTCCTCTTACTCATTGGGACGTTTTCCAATTGTGTCCGCGAGGTGATCCATCAAATCGTCAAGTGCCTGACGGGATGCGCGATCGCGAAATGCTTCGTGCGCCGGATCGTTTGTTTCTGCCATCCATTCTTCAAGCGCGTTTCTCAAGTCCTGAATTTCATCGGCATAGTTGGGATCATCAATCAAATTGTTCAGCGCATTGGGGTCGTTCTCAAAGTCGTAAAATTCTTCGAGTACGCGATAGCTGAACAAATGGTTTCGCGCGGCCAATTTCGGGTCGTTGGCTTCTGCTTCTTTCATCGCCTGCCAGGACCGACCGTTCTGGGACTCGTTTCGAAATTCCCGTTCACCATCAGACCAGGGGTTGAAGATATAGCCGAATCGCGTATTTTGCACACATCGCATCGGGTAATTGCGCCGCCCCGAGGTCTGGTGAAATTGCGTGAATACACGCTCGCATCCATCCTGTTTTTCACCCCGCAATACCGGTAAACGCGATGTGCCGTTAACGCCGTCCGGGATATCTACACCAATCGCATCCAGCACTGTAGGCAAGTAATCTACCCCGGAAATAAAATGTTCGGTATCCACGCGCCCGGCTTGAATGACCGCGGGCCACCGCGCCAAAAAGGGCGTGCGCGTGCTGTTTAAGTAACAATTTGTTTTTGCAAAGGGAAATGCCATGCCATTATCAGATAAGAACATTATCAGTGTGTTCTCCGCTACGCCCGCTTCGTCCAACACATCGAGCAATCGTCCCACGGTATCATCACATCGGCGGACAGAGTTGTAATATTCGGCAATTTCCAGACGCACATCCGGTATATCGGGTAAGAATTCGGGGATGACCACTTCTTCCGAGTCAAATGTGCGCGAGGGCGGAACCGCTGGTGGATCGAGTTCGCTGTACCATTCGGGTTTGTCGTTGCCGTAGAACGGGCGATGGGGATCGTGGGAATTTGCCATGAGGAAAAATGGGCGGTCGCCATCTACGGCACCCTGAACAAAGTTTTTTGTATGCTGATAATACGCATCGGGATTGCGTCCCTGTCCCAAATCGACCTGATCATGCGCCATGTCCCATTGAAATGCCGCGTATGGCGTCGAGTGTGTCACTTTGCCCAAAATGCCCACATCATAGCCCTCACCGCGCAAGATATCGGGTAGTATGGGGACGCCTTCGTGTCGCAAATGGTAAAAGCCCTCGCCTCCGCTGAGATGCGGATAGCGCCCGGTCATCAGTGCCGATCGGCTCGGTTGGCATACTGCTATCGTCACATGTCCGTGGTTAAATCGCAACCCTCCCGCGGCCAGTCGGTCAATATTCGGCGTTGTCCCCGCTGTTGGACAACCAAATGCCCCCACAGCATCCCAGTTCATGTCATCTGCTGTTATCAACATAAAATTTGGTCTGGTCATATCGTCCTTTCTTGTTTTCTATTCTTCCCCGTCAAAATATTCCGCCTCGGTCAGACGTCCCAATTTTCCCGGTGGGCGGATCGCCCATTTATCCGAGTCGGGATAATAGACCGGGTCACTTATGGGATTGTCGGCAATGACGTAATAAATCAGATCTTCTGTCGCACTTGTATTGCGAATCTGATGCGCGGTGCCGGGTGGCTGAACAAATGCGTCGCCTACTCCGACTTCAAATGTGTGATCGTTTCGGCGCACGGTGCCCTGACCGTGGAGCACGACATAAAATTCCCACTGTACCTGATGCGCGTGACATGGAAAATTTATCTTTCCCGGCGGCAATCGCACCCATTCAACCTCAAATGGCTGTCCTGTAGTTTCCAATGCTCCGGAAATATCCTTTCGATGCAAACCGTATTTGCCCGTGCGCGATTGGCGCGCTATTTCCTCTATTTCCGATTCGTTGATTTTTTCTATCACTTTGTTTTTCCTTCACTTTGATGGTTTATTGGGCGTTCCATCCGCCATCCACGTATAGCGATGCTCCCGTCATGAAGCTGGATGCATCGCTCGCTAAAAATAACGCTGCGCCACGAATTTCGTGCAACTCGGCCCAGCGATTTAATGCGGTCAATTCCAACAACGACTTCACTTTCTCTGGCGTCTTTAGAAGCGGCACATTGATCTCTGTCAAAAAGGGTCCGGGACACAATGCATTGCAGCGCACATTGGACTCGGCCCACTCCAGAGCCATCGTTTTTGTCATCCCGATTAATCCCGCTTTTGACGAACAATAAGCCGAGCGCTCTCTTAACCCGACGCCACTTAATGCCGACGCAATATTCACCACTGAACCCGATCCCTGTGGCTTCATTACCCGGGCAGCCGCTCGACAACACAACCATACGCCAGTGAGATTGATATCGATTACTTGCTTAAACTCGTCGAGTGGAAATTCCTCTACGGGATGCCGAATATTAATCCCCGCGCTGTTGATCAACACGTCCAGTTTGCCGTATTTCTCGATGACGGTATCAAATACCCGATCTACGTCTTTTTCCTGCGTCACATCTCCAGCGATACCGAGACTCTCTTGCTGTGTCTCTTTTGCGATCTCTGCGGCCACGCGGTCACAATCTGCCTGCGTCCGCGAACAAATGACGGTTTTTGCACCGGCTTGCGCCAATCCCATCGCCATTGATGCGCCCAGTCCTTTGGACCCACCTGTAATTAATGCGACCTTTCCATCTAATCGAAATAAATCCATTACATATATTTCTGACATATTGTTCTCCAGTGGTCAGTCCCCAATTATGGTCTCAATGTCACCTTTACGGACTGCGTTCCGTCCGCGACGAGGTCAATACCCTTGTGAAAATCCTCAAGTGGCAATTGATGGGTTACGATCTGGTCCATTGGGAGGAGGCCCTGTTCCAGCATTCGAATGGCAATCGGATAGCAATGCGGACTCAAGTGCGCGCCGTGAATATTGAGTTCTTTTGTATCGCCAATAATCGTCCAGTCCGTTGTCACGGGTTCGCGCATCACGCTGAACTCGACAAATGTGCCGAGTTTGCAAATCATAAGCAGTCCCTGTTCTACTGCCGTGGGATGCCCGGTCGCCTCGATGTACACATCGCAACCATAACCCTCTGTCAATTTACGGACTTCGTCAATCACATCCACAGAATTTGGATTCAATCCCAAATCCGCTCCACACGCTCTGGCTATTTCCAACCGTCTATCATCTAAATCTAATGCAATCAATAATGCGGGATTCTTCATTCGCGCAGCAGCGACCATACCCAGGCCCAGCGGTCCTGCGCCAGCAATGACGACGGTGTGGTTTAACTGAATATTGCCGCGTTCGACCGCGTGAATCGCACAGGCGAGGGGTTCTACGTACGCCGCATGCGCGGTGGGAATAGATTTTGGTACGCGATAATTCAAGGCTTTGGCAGGCAATCTGCAATATTCGGCCATTGCGCCAAATGTGGCCTGACGAAAGCCGTAAATATCGTGTACCATGCACATCCAGTATTGCCCACGCAAGCAATAACGACACGCGCCGCACGGTACAATTTGTTCCGATACGGCGAGGTCGCCAATCGCCAGCCCGTATTTTTCTCCTGCACCCTCGCCCAGTGCAACGACTTCTCCCACAAATTCGTGCCCGGGGATAATTGGTGCCTGGCAATAGCCCTCGCGATGGGCATCGCCCCAGAACATGGGTGCGCCCAGATAACACTTCAAATCGCTTGCACATATGCCGACTGATTGCACGCGAATGAGAACCTCGCCCGCCTCTACTTGCGGTACAGCGCATTCTTCCAGGCGATAATCTTCGGGCGCGCGGCACATGACTACGGGCATTGTTTTTGGCAAATCACCCATATCGAATCCTTTTCTTGACAATTAAAAGACCTTAGGATACACTTTAACGGTTTGACAGTATAAAGAAAAATCCAACAATTTTCATCTCTAACCTTATGAGGCAAAAGTGGCAATTGGTATTGGCTTGATTGGCATGGGCGTTGTGGGCGGCGGTGTGGCCCGCATCCTTCGAGACCGGGAACGCGAATTCAAACACGTTCGGGGCCTCAATCTCGATATTCGCAAAGTTGCTGTGCGCGATTTGTCCAAATCTCGCGCAATTGATTTGATTCCCGATTGTTTTACGACCAATCCTATGGATGTGGTCGCGGATCCGACAATTCAGATTGTGGTCGAGGTGATGGGCGGTGTTGATGCGGCTTATGATCTCGTTCTCGCGGCGCTTCAAAATGGGAAAGATGTTGTTACGGCGAACAAAGCCCTTCTCGCCGAACGCGGGGACAGCCTGTTTGAGGCTGCGGTAAAAAATAATGTAGGACTCGGCTTTGAAGCCAGTGTCTGCGGTGGGATTCCCATTATTCAGACGCTCAGTCAGGGTCTGGTAGCCAACAATATTCAATCGCTTTACGGCATTCTCAACGGCACGACCAATTACATCCTCACCCGGATGACAGAAGCCGGAGAGGACTTTGATCCCATGCTCAAAGAAGCACAGGACAAAGGGTTTGCCGAAGCCGATCCCACTATGGACATCGACGGCACGGATGCGGCTCAAAAGCTCGCGCTTCTCTGTCGTCTCGCCTTCCGCCAGCGCGTCTCGTCCGACGATATTCTCAAAGAGGGTATCTCTCATATTACCGCATTGGATATCGATTTTGCTCGCGAACTCGGTTATACCATCAAATTGCTCGGCATAGCCCGCGTGGTGGGCAGTCGCATTGAAGTTCGCGTGCATCCCGCCTTTGTGCCCCACGATGCACTCCTGGCCGATATTCGCAATGAATTTAATGCTGTGGAAATTGTCGGTAGTGCGGTTGACGCCCAGGTCTTTTACGGCAAAGGCGCCGGTGAATTGCCCACAGCCAGTGCTGTGGTCGCCGATCTGGTCGCCATTGCGGAGCGGCGCAAAGCCGGTCTTGGGCCTGCGGGAGCACCGCTTGCTCCACTGCCCGAGGCCGATCTCGTTCCGGTTGACGATATTCAAACAGGTAGCTATTGTCGCTTTACTGTTTACGACAAACCCGGGGTTCTGGCACAGATTGCAGCGCTCTTTGCCGGTGAGAATATTAGCATAGAAACCGTTATCCAGCACGGTCGATCGGAAACAGAAGGTGGCACGGTTCCCCTGATCATGATCACACACGATGCTCCCGAAGCCGCGATGCAACGCGCTATCACGCGCATTGGGAACTTGTCCGCTGTGACAGAGAAACCGCAGATCATTCGGATTTTGCATCCATAAATCGGGGGCTGGAGACTGGTTGGAGGCGTTCTCACCTCTTGCGTCTCACCCGGAAGGAAAGGATACGAGCAGAAAAAAAGCGGCAGAGAATAATCTCTGCCGCTGCGCATTTCAATTTAAAGGATTGTATTACTCATTTCCCCATCCCGTCCGCTTTTGCACCTCGCGCCATATCGCCTTCATTTTCCCATTCTCCTCACCCATATTCTCCTCACCATTTTCACTTACTTCTTCAGATGTTGCGTCCACCGCGGTTTCGCTTTCTTCTTCCTCATCCTGATTGACCACCTGCGCGACATCGATCACTTGATCGCCTTCATCCGGGTTGATCAGGCGCACGCCCTGCGTATTGCGCCCAATCACGCTCACGTCCGCCACTTTCTGTCGGATCAAGATGCCATTCTGTGTCACAATCACCATATCGTCGCGGCTATCTTCTGTCACGCCCATCACGGATACGACAGGACCATTGCGGTCTGTAGTTTTGATGTTGATTACGCCTTTGCCACCCCGATTTGTCAGGCGGTATTCCGAGACCGGCGTGCGCTTGCCATATCCATTGGCACATACTGTCAATAAATGAGACTGCTCTATCTCTTCAGGTTTAACGGCTACCATGCCCACCACGACATCATCGCCTTGCAAGGACACGCCGCGCACCCCCTGTGAGTTGCGTCCCATAGCCCGCACTTTGTTTTCGTCAAAGTACACAGCCTGTCCGCGCTTTGTGGAAATGATCACCTGATCGTCACCCCCTGTAATCGCGGCTTTGATCAGCTGATCGTCTTCCAGCACATTCATTGCAATAATGCCACCCTTGCGCGGGCGACTATAAGCCGATAGCGCGGTCTTTTTTGTCAGTCCCTTTCGGGTTATAGACAGCAGATAGCGATCTTCATCGAATTCACGCACGGGCACGACTTCGGCTACCTTATGCCCATAGGGGATATCCACGACATTGACAATGGGCCGACCGCGTGCTTGACGCGTCCCCCGCGGAATTTCATGTACTTTTAACCACACACAGTGCCCACGGTCTGTCAATACGAGGATATAACTGTGCGTGGAAGCCACGAATAAGCTTTCTACAAAATCTTCATCTTTTGTTCGCATACCCGTGATCCCGCGCCCGCCCCGGTTTTGTGCGCGATAGGTGGATACGGGAATGCGTTTGATGTACCCGTTGTGAGAAATTGTAATGACCATGTCTTCTTCGTGGATCAAATCTTCAATGCTGAACTCAGTGGCTGCGAACACGATTTCTGACCGCCGCTCGTCGCCATATTTTTCGCGCATCACACCCAATTCGTCTTTGACAATATTCATACGCAATTCGCGGTTGTCCAGAATAGAGCGCAACCGTTCAATTTCTTGCGTCAGGTCGGAATATTCGTCTTCGATCTTCTGCTGTTCCATGTTGGTCAATCGCTGCAATGTCATGGACAAGATGGCCTGTACCTGGCGTTCGGACAATTGGCGTTGTTCTTCTCCCGATAGGTGTTGTCCTGCAAGCGATTCGAGTTGTGGTGCAGACAATTTGAGTTGTGTCAACGCACGCCGCGCTTCATTGGTATCTTTTGAGCCGCGGATAATGCGGATCACTTCGTCGATATTGGCCTGCGCGAGTATTAATCCTTCCAGGATATGTGCGCGATCTTCAGCTACTCGCAGTTCGTACTCCGTGCGTCGCTTTACGACGTCGTGGCGGTGGTCGATATAACACTGCAACATGTGCTTCAAGGTCACTTGTTGCGGTCGTCCGTTGACCAACGCAACCATATTGGCCGCAAATGTCGTTTCCAATTGGGTGTGTTTGTAGAGTTGATTTAAAATTACATCCCCGACCACATCGCGTTTGAGTTCCACCACAATGCGCAACCCATCGCGGTCGGATTCATCCTGAATATTTGAAATCCCTTCAATGCGTTTTTCACGCACCAGATCCGCCATTTTTTCCAACAGCGTTGTCTTGTTCACCATATAGGGGATTTCTGTGATGATAATGGTTTCTCGCCCAGTTTTATCTTCTTCTATATCGGCTTTTGCCCGAATTTTCAGATGTCCGCGTCCCGTCTGATAGGCGTCTAAAACGCCACCTATACCATAAATGGTGCCGCCGGTTGGAAAGTCGGGTGCTTTGATATATTCCATCAACTCAGCGATATCCAATTCGGGATTGTCGATCAATGCGACGAGGCCATCGGCGACCTCCTGCAAATTGTGCGGCGGAATTGCCGTGGCCATTGTGGTGGCAATGCCTACAGCACCGTTGCAAACCATGTTTGGAAATGCAGAAGGCAATACTTTGGGTTCTTCCAGGCGCTCGTCGTAGTTGGGGCGATAATCGACGGTCTCTTTCTCGAGGTCGTTCAACATCTCCTGCCCCGGTCCGGCCATGCGCGCTTCGGTGTAGCGCATGGCAGCGGGTGGATACCCGTCGATGGAGCCAAAATTACCCTGCCCATCTACGAGTGGATAACGCAACTTGAAATCCTGCGCCAGATGTACCAGCGTGGGATAGACAATGTCTTCACCGTGCGGATGATAATTGCCCGAGGCATGGCCGGCAATATGAGCACATTTTCGATGCTGCCGATTTGCGCCCAGACCGAGATCATTCATCGCCACCAGAATGCGTCTTTGCGAGGGCTTCATTCCATCGCGCACATCCGGTAATGCGCGATTGACCAGCGTGCTCATCGAATAATCGAGCATGGATTTCTTCAATTCATCGCCAATTTCAACAGGGATCACCCGCGATCGTTCTATCATCATTGTCCATCATCTCCTTTTTGTTATCAAGCGATCAGCCCCACAGGTTGTAATACGGGATAAAACGTGAGATGATCGCCTAACCAGCCCCCAGTCCCCAGCCGCTGTCTCTACGGTCCCGACACATCCAATTCCGCTTCCAGTGCGTGTTCTTCAACGTATTTTCGCCTGGGGGCAACATCATCACCCATAAACATTGAAAATGCGTGTTCTGCTTCCATTGTATCTTCTTCTGTAACGAGTAATACCGTGCGCGTTTCGGGATCCATGGTGGTTTCCCACAATTGTTCGGGGTTCATTTCTCCCAGACCTTTGTAGCGTTGAACGGTCACGCCTCTACCTTCTTCGCCGAACGTTTCCAAGAATCGGTCTCGCTCGGCATCGTCATAAGCATAGCGTTCTGTGCGTCCTTTTTTTACGAGGTACAAAGGCGGTTGTGCGATGTACACACGCCCTTCCATAATCATCGGACGCATATAGCGAAAGAAAAACGTGAGCAACAAAGATCGAATATGCGAGCCATCTACATCGGCGTCTGCCATAATGATGATTTTGCCGTAGCGCAGTTTTTCCACGTCAAAGTCTTCGCCAACGCCTGCACCGAGTCCCAGAATAACGGGTTGCAATTTGTCGTTGCCCAATACCCGATCCAGCCGCGTTTTTTCCACATTTAGCAACTTGCCCCACATGGGTAATATCGCCTGAAATGCGCGATTCCGCCCCTGCGCTGCCGAACCGCCGGCCGAGTCGCCTTCTACCAGAAAAATTTCCGTTTCTTCTTTGTCTTTCGAAGAGCAATCCAATAACTTACCCGGCAGGCCGCCCCCTTCGAGCACGCCTTTGCGGCGCACGAGTTCGCGTGCCTTGCGCGCAGCTTCTCGCGCCCGGGCCGCATCAATGGCTTTTTGCAAAACCCTTTTTACCATATTGGGGTTTTCTTCAAAGTACTCGCCCAGTTTTTCTCCTACCAGCGATTCAACAATGCCGCGCACTTCGCTGTTGCCCAGTTTCCTTTTGGTCTGACCTTCAAACTGAGGTTCGGGCACTTTTACACTGACCACAGCGGTGAGTCCTTCACGGGTGTCTTCGCCTGATAGCGTGAATTTTTCATTTTTGAACACATTGTTTTTCGTGCCATAAGTATTTAATGTTCGCGTAAGTGCAGTTCTGTACCCGGTTTCGTGTGTTCCTCCTTCAAGTGTGTGGATATTGTTGACGTAGCTCAAAATATTTTGCTGGTAAGAATCGTTGTATTGAAATGCCACTTCGGTAACCACGCCGTCGCGCTCACCTTCAAAATGCACGGGATCATGGAGTGCTGAACGCCCCTCATCCATATATCCCACAAAGGCTTTCAGGCCGCCGTCATAGTGAAACATTTCTTCGTAATCGTCGCGGAGATCTTTTAATACGATGGTGAGCCCACGGTTCAAAAATGCCAGTTCGCGCAATCGATGCGCCACGATCTCCTGATTGTATTCAACGGTTTCAAAAATTTCATCATCCGGCTTAAATGTGGTCTTGGTTCCAGTAGATGATCCCGCACCAATATCTTCTACCTCTGTAACGGCCACCCCGCGTTCATAGCGCTGTGAATATACCCGTCCCTCGGGGTCGATGAGTTTGGAACACACTTCGACTTCACACCATTCTGACAGTCCATTTACGACCGAGACGCCCACGCCATGAAGACCTCCCGAAACCGCGTAATTTTTTTTGTCAAATTTGCCCCCCGCATGCAGCACGGTCATGACGACTTCCAGGGCGGAACGCTGCTCTTCTGGATGTTGATCAACGGGAATACCACGGCCATTGTCGGTTACTGTAACAGACCCGCCTTCATTGAGCAAAACCTGGATGCGATCGCAATGCCCCCCCATGGCCTCGTCAATGCTGTTGTCAACGACCTCCCAGATCAAATGGTGCAGACCATTAACGCCCGTATCGCCAATGTACATGGCCGGTCGTTTTTGCACTGCTTCAAGACCTTTGAGGACCTGAATATCATCAGCGGTATATCCATTTTCAACTGCATCTGCCATATATGACTCCTGTGTAGAGAAACATTTTGCCTATTTTAACCAGATTGTTTTTACAACATCACCGCCAACCTCGCGGTTCAAATTTTGACGTATTGTTTCGCATTGAAAGGTCAACCAGTGCCGCCAGGTGGGATTTTGTACTGAAACAGATAATTGTCCCCATCGAAAGCCTTCGACCCGGGTTACAGCAGCAATATCTTCACCCACAATCTCTTCCCACAATGACAATACGCGTTGTTCTCTCAATTTTTCCGCAATCCCCAGGCTATCCACCACCTGGCGAATGGCATCACCTGCGGAAACCGGTTCAGATGTCGCGCCAGCCCGATACCTGTAAATACCACTCTTGCGTCTATCTGTCTCGGCATCCATAGTATCATTCACAATTTCAACAGCCGGAATCCGTGTTTTTCAAAATCCAAATCTGGATCGCGCGCTGAGGTTACGACCACCTGTCCAAAATCGGGAATCAGGTTCAATACTGCTTTTGCCCGCTTGGGATCGAGTTCTGAAAACACGTCGTCCATCAGTAAAACGGGACGCCAACCGGTCTGTTGTTCTAAAAATGTGGCTTCAGCCAATTTCCAGGAGAGCAGAACGGTTTTTAGTTGGCCCTGGGACGCGAATTGATGTACGGCTTTGTCATCAAGTGTAAAAATCAGATTGTCGCGATGTGGTCCCGTAAGTGTATATCGCAATTCGGTTTCCTGTGGCAACCGGGTCGTCAACGCTTCGAAGAGTATTTCCCGCCCATGATCGCGCGTTTCCATAGATATGGGACTGCGGTAATTCGCTTTCATTTTTTCGGATGTGGGCGCGATGGTTCGATAGTATTCAGATAGAAGATGTTGTATATCATCCAGTGCTTCGAGACGATGAGATATTATGCGAGCACCCAAATCGGATAATTGCTCATTCCACGGTTCAACGTGTTCGGGATGTGATAACAATGCTGAACCGCGGTCTTTTAACAGCCGATTGCGCTGTGCCAGAACGCGCTGATACCCTTCCAGATCAGCCAAATAGGACGCGCTTGATTGCGAAACGAGAATATCTAAAATGCGCCGGCGTTGCGCCGGTTCGCGCAATACGAGATCCACATCTTCGGGAGAGAATAAAACAGCGTTGAATGCGCCAATGAGGTCTGAAAGGCGGGGAAGAGAGGTCTCTGCAAGAGAGGCTTGTTTTTTACCAACGTGGGGATCGTAGGCAATGCGAATGGGAAAGGACTGATCTTCGCGCTCTATCTGGGCTTCGATCACAAAATAGTTAGCACCCCACCTGAGCACGTCCCGATCTCTGGCACCGCGACCCGACTTGGCCAGTGCCAAAAAATACAACGCTTCTAAAACATTTGATTTACCGCGGGCATTATCTGCCCAAATTGCCGTTTTTGCTTGGTCAAATGTAAATTCAGCCTGCTCAAAGTTTCGAAAATTGGTGAGTTTAAGTGATGAGACATACATCAGTCATTGAGCCGCAAGGGCATAAGGAGACAAAGATAGTCTTCGCCTTCGAGTTGTTCACCGGGTCTGATGATTCCCGCGGCAACAGCACTGTCGAGTTCAAAGAGCACTTCATCGCAGTTAATGCGTCGTAGCACGTCTTGTAGATAGCCGGAATTATATCCAATGATCATTTCATCGGCATCGTATTCGACGCCCATAGATTCGCGTGCTTCGCCTCCTATTTCTTGGCTGGTAGCTGATAATGCGAGTTCGTTCTTTTTCAGTTCGAGCCGCAATTGATGGGTCTGAGAACTCGCCAAAATGGATACGCGCCGCACAGCAGGTAGCAAATGACTGTTCGAAACGCGAAGACGTTTGCCGTTGTTTTGAGGAATCACCTGTTCGTAATCGACATAAGGACCTTCAATCAGTCGAGAGAAAATCTGGATGGCGTCTTCGTCGCCCAGCGAAAAAAGCACATGGCTTTGTCCGAGTTGCACTTTTTGAAGATCTTCCCCCCCGCCCATGAGTTTTACCACCTGATTCAAAGCAGGAGGGGGAACAATCGCCTCTCTATTTTGATCGGGCAACCCATCCTGTATCCGCGAATATTTGACCAGGCGATGACCATCTGTAGCCACCATGGTCATGCGTCCATTGCCAACCTGCCAGAGCACGCCTGTGAGTACCGGGCGCGTTTCGTCTCGAGACACGGCAAAGATCGTTTTAGAAATCATCTCGCTGAGAACACTGCTATCGGCCGAAGAATCCAGGTCTTCATCAGATAGAAATGCGATCTCGGGACCATCGATCTCCGCGGGCAGTTCGGGAAAATCGTCGGCGGGTACTGACATCAGGGCATAGGTTCCTTCGGCGTCACTTTGTCGCTGAAGCGTTACACGGCCTTCTTCGGCGGTGAGAGATAGGGATTCTTCGGGCAACTCGCGCACAATTTCTGAGAATTTGCGCGCTGGAACCGTTGTTGCCCCGGCGTCTTCAACAGTGGCCGAAAGTTTGCATGTTATTGATATATCGAGATCTGTGGCACTCAAACACACATCGTTGCCATTGTTTGCATCAATCAGGATATTGGACAATACTGGCAATGCGGTTTTGGAGGGCACGATATCAATTACAGCCTGGATACCTTTGAGGAGTTCATCTTTTTCTATTGATACTTTCATGAATGCGTCTCTCCCAAGCGCGTCAAGCTCTTTGTGAATGATTTTTTGAGGTGTTGAATGAAGCGTTTTTTCAGGTTCAAAAATGGTTGATTTTTCGTTCAATTACAGACACCATAATTTACTGAATTTTAACGATTTTGTCAACCTTCCTTTTTGTCTTAAAACCCTCTGTGTCCCAAAGAATTATCAAAAAAAAACAACAGCTTAAACGGGTATAAATTCACGTCTTTCCGTCAGCCACAAACCCTTTGCAACAACCGTTTCGCCGGTAAAATTCGCCCAGTGTCTGGCATAGGTGTTCACCTGGTCGGCCGTTTGTTCACACAGTGCGTGTACATCTTCATGGGTTTTCACGGCATTGGTTTTGTAATCGACGATTTTCCATCCTTCAGGCAGGCGATAGACCAGATCGATAACGCCGCGAATAATTTCGTTGGGCGAGGGGTTGTTCTCCGCTTGCGATACGGCAAAAGAGACTTCGGTATATACTGTTTCCGATGCCCGTATTTCCGTCCATATCTCCGAGTTGCGAAATTGCTGCAATGCGTCCAGTGCGTGTGGTAGAAACCCGGCGTCTGCACCTGCGTCATTCAGCAAATGCGCGACATAAGGTGTGGGATCATCGGGCAATCGCATGTTGATGGCGTCGTCGAATATCTGGTGGATCACGGTGCCATACGCCGCCCCCTTACCCACTGGTGTTGCTGATCGCCCTTCGTCTGAATATGTGATGTCCGCCCGGTCATCAGTCACCTGTGCGAGTTCAAAGGATTGTTTTTGTACAGTTTGCCAGAATTGATCTCTTTGCTTTCGTTCCAATTCTACAGATGGCGTTTTGGTCAATGGCGTTTCCGGAGAAGAATGCGGTGAACGGTTGTCATACGCCAACTCTGGCACATTTTTTAGATGGGGATAGAGTGGCGACCACGGCCCATGGTCGGGTTTTTCCTCGTAGGTAGATATTATGAGCAAGTTTTCTGCGCGCGTTGCCGCTACGTAGAGCAATCGCAGTTCTTCGCCTTGTAAAAATCGCGTTTCTTCGGTTTCGGCATCTTCCCAATCCACAGGCTCGGCAACGACCTCGCGTGCATAGGGGCCGCGGGGTTTTGTAATGGGTAGTGACAAAAAGGGTTCGTCGCTGGTGCGGGATACGTGAAACTCGGGACCATAGCGCGTGTAACTCGTGTCATAGGGATCGGCGAGGAAGACGATTTTGCCCTGTAATCCCTTAGCCTGGTGCAGATTCATCAATCGCACGATGTCTTCCTGTGCGGAAGGGAGGGTCATTTGTTCAATTTTGTAGTCTCTGTCGTCGATGAGGGCACGCAGTTCGGTCACCACCTGTCCCCAATGCAATCCCTGCGCTGTCCATTCGCGGATGAGAGATAAGATGCGGATGAGATTGCCGGCATGTGTTGCGCCCATGGGCTGGGTATGCACAAAGGGCAGGAGGCCGAGTTTTTCTACACAGCGCGCTATAGCGGTATCGGGCGATAGGGATTGTAGCCATTCCGACGCGTTTTTGAGATGTTCATAAGCCTGCGCGAAGGTCCGGTGTAATTCTGGATCCATCCCTTTGGGCAGATCGCGTGTCCAGTTGAAAACACCGCCTGTTTTTTTGAATTCATAGAGGATATCATCTCCCAGGCCGACGAGACCTCCCCGCAAATAGGCGAGTAGCGGAAGCGGATTGTCGGGCATATAAACCGTTTCCAAAAAATCCACGAGTGTGTGCAATACGTCTGCTTCGCCAAGGCGATCGCCTCCTATGATGTCAAAGGGAATACCGTGCCTCTCCAGTGCCTGGGCGTAATGGGACAAATAGCCAGAGGTGCGCGTTAAGATGAGAAAGTCGCCCGGCGATGCGTTGGCGGTTTCTCCATTAAATTCCACTTTGCCTTCTATAGCCGCTGCGATGAAGTTTGCAATTCGCTCGGCGTCTTGCTCCGCGATCTGGCTTCGGTTGTTGCGGAAGACTTTGTCGATTGAGATTCGGCGGATTGCGTCTGTTTCACCATCGGGTCTGTATTTGAATAGCGGCGCAAATTCGGCTTGATAGGGGGTTTTATGCGCAGCGAACAGGGGTTCAAATGCCGCGTTGATCCAATCACAGAGGGACCCCAATGAGCGAAAGTTCGTGTTCAGGCCTACGATATCGCCATTGGTGTTTTCAATGCGGTTGCGGACGAGGTCAAAGGTTTCGACGTCCGCGCGACGAAAGCGATAGATCGATTGTTTGCCGTCGCCTACTAAAAATAGACTGCCCGGGCGGGGTGTGAGTTTGCGCCAATCGGTTTCTTCCAAGTTTTCGCCGGTTAAATACAGCAATATTTCGGCCTGGATGGGATCGGTATCCTGAAATTCATCTACGAATAGGCAGCGATATCGTTCCTGAAAGTGACGGCGGACTTCGGGGTGATCGCGCAATAATCGCGCGGCCAATTCGAGCAGGTCTTGAAAGGTAAGGCGGCCGGTTTCGCGGCGGGTTCTGGCGTATTCATCGACTGCCACATCGACATAGGGAGCGGCAAATTGGTAGATGTATTGTCGCCATCTGGTGAGGGTGGGGTTGAGTATTTCGGTTTGAAATTCGGGGAATAAGGTGTCTCGCAAGTGCTTTGCAAAATCCTGATTGGGCGTCCAGCTTTTCAGGGTGACACCGAGGTTGCCGGTGAGTATTTGCAAGAGGGCGATGCGATCCGCATCGGAGTGTATCCCCCGGTTTGACAGGAATAATCGCGCGCGCATCAATGCCGTCTGGAGGGCATCGCGTCTGCCGGGGAGGGGATCGGGGATATAGGCTTCTGTGCGTTGTAGAAAGGTTTCGAGTTTTGAAACTGCGGTCGATAAATCGGGTTTTTGGACTGGTTCGCATACGAGGTGTACATCGCTGAACTGGTAGCGTCTTTGAAAAAATCCATACAGGTCTTCCGGGCGCAGGCCCAGTTCTTCAAATTTGGCGAGTTGTGGGTCTTCGGATAGAAAACTCTTTTGGACAAATTGATCCCACGCTTCGCGGCGCATGACGGCTTCTTCGCGCTCTTCAACTTCTGAAAAATCGGGTGGCAAGGCCGCTTCAACGGGGCGCTCTCGCAATAACTGGCCGCAGAATGAGTGTATGGTGCCAATAAAGCATTGATCTATTTTTTCGAGTGCGTTTTGAATGCGGTTCAGATCTTCACCGCCTGTGTTTTTGGCACGCAATTTTAATTCACTGAAGAATCGCCCGCGCATTTCACCCGCTGCCTTGCGCGTAAAGGTGATTGCTGCGAGTTGATCCACGGGTACGACACCTGTTTGCACCGCGTTCACCATCCGCTGCACCAGCGCATAGGTCTTTCCCGCACCCGCCCCTGCGAGCACCATCAGATTTTGATCCAGTGCGTCGGCTATTTTATCGCGTGCTTGTTGATCTTGAAGGGTCATATTCCCATCCAGCGGTTCAGGCTGTCCAGCAAGGGCGCAAAGTCGGGATCGTCGCCCATCTCTTCACGCGCGGCGGCGAGGGCGTTGGCGTCCAGGCGTTCTTTGCTGCAGACGCGGTTGTAGATGCAGTAGTCGCATTCCTGGGATTTTTGAATGTGAAAAAAACCACCGCTGCGCGCCAGTTCGAGCAAGGGGCGCAACACATTGGCGAGTGTTTCAGGCGTTGGTGGCGTGTCTGAAAGCCGACGTCCGTGTTCTCTGTCGCCGGGAAAGACGTAACCGGATAATTGTACGCGACTCGGTTCGTTCTGTTGTCTTAAGATCGAATTCAGAGCATAGGCATATAAAGCCCATTGCAGATGCGTGCCGCGTTTGAGCAAGTCCCGTTCGTCGTATTGCGCCATGGATCCGGTTTTGTAATCCCAAATTACGAGGTTGTCTTCGACTCGATCTACGCGGTCAATGCGCCCGCGGATGCGAAGCGCGACATCTTCTGCGAGTTCGAGCGTTATGGGGATTGCGCAATTAAGCCCGCCCGATTCGCCAAATCCGAAGCTCACTTCAAATCCGATGGGGTCGGCGTTTTTTTGGTCGGACTCGACGGATAGAAATACCTGCGCGGCTTGCGATAGGCGTTTGACGTCGGCGCGATACGCCGCTTCGTGTTCAACGGGGTGGGTTTCTTTTTTCGCTTCTATTTCTTTTTGCAGGAGTTCCTGGATGAGTGTGCCGTGTCGTTCGCGATCCGGGCGTTCGCCTCGCGCTTTCAGGGTTTGCATGAATTTGTGAAATAGGCTGTGCAATAACGCGCCATAGGACAGGGGATCGAGCCATCGCGTGGGGTCGGGTTCGGATTTTTCTATGGGCTGAATGTCGAGTACATGGTTCAAAAAATACCGGTAGGGACATCGGGCGAGCATTTCCAATTTTGAGGGTGAAAATATGCCGTGTTGTGGGGTAATCGCCAATTCGGGTGTAGATTTACCGAGCCATCCATCATAGGTCGTCAGTCCGTCCCATTCACGCGCGCGGCGCGCCTTTTGTCCAGCAACCAGATAGGGGAAGGTCTGATGCACAACGGATTTGTAGTCGGTAGAGGAATGGTGTGCCATCAATGTCTCTGCATCGTCCAGTGCCTGTGCAGAATTTTCGGGCAAGGCGCGTGTAACAGGTACAGGGTCAATGCCCATCTGTTCGGCAGCTTGTTGAAAAATCGCGGCGGGATAGCGTTCCCGGCTGTCGGATAGGCTTTGATGGCACGATAATAATGTCACTTTGTTAGATGCCATGCTCAATATGCGAATGAGATGCCACACTTGCTCGGCGGGTCGCGTGCGGCGCAGTTCCAGTTCACCAGATACGCCAGAGCGCTCGCCATCTAATAATATGGGATCTTCTGTTGCGCCACCGGGGAAGGTGGCTTCGTCCATGCCCGCGATGTAAATATGTGCGCGATTGGTGTATCCCGCGCGTGGGAGCGGGGCTATTGCCAGATGCCCGGGTTTGGCTGCTTCGGCTTTAAAAGAAAGGTTGGCGATCAGTTCTGTTAGACGGTTTGCCAGTCGGCGTACAGGGGCTTTGCGGCGCACGGATTGGGCCACGTGGTGCAGGCGATCCCGGATCGCGGTGAGGACCTCTTCTTCGGCGTTTGTAAAGTGTTCGAGAAATTGCAAGCCAGCATTGACCAATGCACCGAGCGATACATTGGGGCTTTGGGGGATCAGGTCGAATAAGCGCGTCAGTTCTTCTTCAACGGTTTCGATCTCTTCAAGGGTCAATCCGCGATAACCGCTTTCCGAGTTTTCGGCTTCTCTATCGCGCATGTCGGCTTTTATCTGGTTCAGGGCATAAAAATATCTCTGATGCCCCTCGCTTTCGCCAATACGCGCTTGTTGGAGGACGGTTGCAATTACAGGCGCGCCTTTCGAGGCGATCAAGCCCGCGCGACACATCATGATCAGTTCGTCAGCAGGGGTTCCAGTGCCTACCCACCGGTAGAAGTTCACCAATGCGCGACCGGTTCGGGTTGTCGATATGGGCCTGCCTTCGGCAAATGTGGCGGGCAGTCCATATCGCTGAACCGCATCGCACAACAGGCTCACATAAGGCATTTTCGAGGTGTAGGCGATTTCGACGGTGTCCAGCGGTATGGTTCCCGATCTTATGTCGCGCAATACGGCGCTGATTTCTGTTTCTGTGCCCAGGGTTTCGCACAGTTGAATTTGAGATTTATCTCTGGAAGTCAATCCCGATATGAATATGTTTCTGCCCACTCCGATTTTGCCCGTGGCGGCGGGATAGGGTGCTTTGGGAAAGCGCACGGCTGCACTGTGTGTGGGAGGCGATATGCCCATATCTTTTCCCCCGATGCGCCAGATATATCCCTTTGTTTTTTCTTGGAGATAATCGAACGCCAGCCTGGGTAATGGCGTTTCGTCGAGGATGGCATAGTGTGTATTTTGTGGGGAGGATTTTAGATGTTTCAATGCATGTTGATACAAGACGGCGTTGTCGTAGATCTTATCTCTTTCAAATGTCGCGTAATATGTCTGGTAAAGTCGCTGTAATACCTGATGCCGCAGGCCTTTCGCAGAGAACGAACTGGGTTCCAACCCCGCTGTACGCAGGACGCGCAATGTGCGCAGAAATGGGCGCGTGAGTGCGGTGGCCTGTTGCGCGAAGTAATCGTCGTTGACTTCGCTTACAGCCTGGGGAATCATTTCGTCCAGCCAGAATAAGTCCGCGTCTTGCGCCATGCGCGCATGCCCTTCCGCGATGAGCAGGGCACTCGCATCTTTTTCCGCGAGGCTGCGTGGGGTTTCGATTTGCAGGTTCAGATAGGAATAACCCGTTGCCGCAAGTGCGATTGTCAGGTCGTGCCCTATGGTCATGGCAGGGACAATCAGGACTTTTGCTTCGATTGGATGCGCGTCACAAAACGCTTTCAGTTGTGCGAGGTGGTATTGCATAGAAATTAAAAATTGAACATCGGCTGTTTCATCAGAGAGCGGGCGGGCACAGGGGCACCGCCCCTACTCATATCGCAATGTCTCTAAAGGATTTGTCCGGGCGGCTTTCCACGCTTGCGTGCTTACGGTTAATAGCGCGATTCCCAATGTGAGGAGGCTTCCGAGTGCAAATGGGGTTGCGCTGAGTTCGATCCGATAGGCAAAATGCTGCAACCACCGGTCCATTGCCAGATAAATTATCGGATAGGCGATCAGATTTGCTATGCCGACGAGGATGATAAAGTCTCTGCACAGGAGTATCACGAGGTTCCAGACGGATGCACCCATTGCTTTGCGTATGCCAATTTCTTTTGTGCGCTGTTCCGCGGTGAAGGCTGCCAGTCCAAATAGGCCCAGGGATGCTACAAAGATCGCGATGATAAATGCCGCGCTGAATATTTGTCCCGTGCGCTGGTCGTCCCGGTACCAGCGTTCCAATTCGTCGGCCGCAAAGGCGATGGCAGGGGCGCGATTGGGAAGAAATTGCGACCAGGTGCGTTGTAGAAATGCCATTGTTTCGGGTGCTGGTCGAATCCGCACTGAGAGGTGGCTGAGGCGATACCACGCGGCTGTGATGACCAGTGGTTCGATGGTTTCGTAGAGGGGCCGATAGTGAAAGTCTTTGACGACGCCGATTACATGTCCTTTTCGGACGTGTGAGTTCAGTACTTTGCCCACGGGGTCTGTCCAGCCAAATACTTTTGCTGCGGTTTCGTTTATGACGAATAATTCGCCGGGTTTGCCGCGTCTTTCCCACGCCCGTTCCGCATACGTGCGGTCGTAATTTCGCCCGGCCAAGAGGGGAATATCGTAGCAGTCTATAAATGCCTCGTCTGCGCCAAATACCCGCACTTCAACGCCCCGGTCCAGGTCGCCTTCCGGGAAGAACCACTCGCGGTTGGGCCAGCTGTTTCCCGGCAGGTCTGATGTTGCCGATACGGTCGAGATGTTCGGGTGTTGTGCGAATGCGTCTTTGACCTGAAGATACCGCTTTTGCAACTGTCCGCCATTGTTTTGATATCGGTCTTGCCGGAAGATTGAGGCGACGACGACTTCATCTTTGTTAAATCCCAGGTCTTTTTCCCGTATCAATTGCATCTGTTCGGCTACAATGATGGTTCCGATGATTAATATAATCGAAATCGCAAATTGCAATACGACGAGTCCTTTCCGCACGCGGGCCTGGGCTGATCCGGCTTTGATTGTCCTGCCTTTCAAGACGGTCGCGGGTTCGAATGAGGAGAGGTAGAGCGCGGGATAGCTGCCGGATAATAGCCCGACGAACAGGGTGATGCCCAGGATCCAGAGGATCAATCCGCTGTTTGGTGTCAGGTTTTCCTGCACGAATGCGCTGAATGGGGGCAGTGCGAGATATACCAATCCGAGGGCTATACATGCGGATAGGGCGGATAAGAGGAGGGATTCGCCCAGGAATTGTTTCACCAGATGCGAGCGATACGCGCCCACGACTTTTCGGAGTCCCACTTCTTTCGCGCGACTAACGGACCGGGCTGTGGACAGGTTCATGAAGTTGATACAGGCTATTGTGAGGATAAAGAAGCCCACGAGTCCCAGCAGGTAAATTTGCTGCATGTCTTTGTAGGGTCTTCCCGCGTCGCCCGTAAATCCGGGCATATCGATTTTGGAATACAGGTGCATGCGCGACACGGGATGGAGATAATAGCGCACGGTTTCGCTTTCGTCTTCTGCGATTTCCGCGTGGCGTTCGACCATTTCCGCCAATTTGGAGGCGATGTCTTCGGGGTTGGCTCCGGGTTTCAGGCGCAGATATGTGTTTGCCGGGCGCGAGTACGATGGCGATAACCAGTGGTCCCACGATCTGCGCTGGCGCACGCCCTGTGGCATGGTGGCGGTGATGAAGTCGTATTGAAACCGCGAGTTGTGGGGTGCTTGTCGAATTATGCCCGTGATTTGATATGTGCCACCAAATAGGCTGTGATCTACGGTGATTGTTTTGCCAACTGGATCATCGGTCCCAAAAAATTTTCGGGCGATGGGTTCTGTTATGACGACGGAGAATGGGTCCTGTAATACGGTTTTGGGATCGCCTGTCAATACGTCGATGCCGAAGAATGCGAATACGTTGGGGTCGCTTAGCCAGAACATCTGTTCAAATGATTTTTTTCCGGCTTTTACCCATCTGAGTCCAGCCCAAAATCGCGTTGCGTCTTCTATTTCTGGAAATTCTTCGGGCAACACGGTTGCCAGTGGTCCCTGCTGCCCCGTGTTCCACGCGATTCGCCCGTTTGCGTGTCGGGTTTGTTTCATGACGCGGTAGGTGCGCGCGACTTCTGGACGAAATTGGTCGTAGCTCAGTTCATAGGCGATGTAGATGGCGAGCAATACCGCACACGCCATCCCGAGCGCCAGTCCCGACAGGTTGATCAAGGAGTAGCCCGGATGTCTCAATAGGTTGCGGATGGCAATGGTGAGGTAGTTTTTGCTGAGGTGGTGGGTTTGTTTCATGGGATATAGGTGTGAAGTGTAATCCGCAGATGACGCAGATAAAAAAAGGGGCTGGAGACTGGTTGGACGTTGGTGGTTGTCATCGTGGCACGGTGTTGTAGGGGACGGCCCCCGTGCCGTCCGTGTGTCATCGCGGCATGAAGTTGAGCCGCGATCCAGAAGATTTTGAGTCGCCACGCGCAACACAACGCAGTCATCCAGTTCTTTTTCATCATACTCAGAGAATTTCATTCATTCAAGGTTTTTTTCGTTGAACTGCTGACACTGCTATGTATGAATAACCCGCCTTCACACACCGCTTCAGACTCCATACGGATCATTGTACATGGTTTTGAGTTGCAACAGATTGTGGTTTACCGTATTCTTTCCACGATCCCTGCGGCTGTTGTCGTTAAACTTTACAAGCGATCAGCAGTTAGCGGTCAATCTATTTGCTGCATGTGGTGGAGGTATTGGTATGAGAATACGATTAAAAAATCTTGGTATATTAAAATACGCGGAATTTTCGCCGGGTGATTTGACTATTATCTGCGGTGAAAATAATACCGGCAAAACATATATGGCTTATGCACTGTACGGTTTCCTGCGATCCTGGCGTGAACTTGTGGATTTTTCGATTCGTGAAGCTCAGATACAAAGGTTGCTTACAGATGATGTTCTCAATATCGACTTATCACAATATGTGAAAACGGCAAATCGAATTCTTGCGGAGGCATGTAAGAAGTATAGGGATAAACTGGATGAAGTTTTTGCGGCCACAGAAGGTCAGTTTCGTAACAGTGAATTTCGCATTGAGATAGAAATTCCCGATATACTCAATATGAAATATGAACGCGAAATGATGTCCACGGATGGCGATAATTGGGAGCCTGATGGTGAATGGCACTTTGGTTGTAGAAAGAAAAAAGGGACTGAAGAGGTAATATTCACTTTGCTGGCAAAAAACAAAAGGCTGAGAAGAGAAATGCTTTACCATACGGCAAACAGATTTATTCATAATAGGATCAGTGATATTATTTTTTGTGAATCTCCTCCTTTTCCCATTTTTCCTTTTCCCTTTATTACTTCAGCCGAACGTACTGGCGTGGCTGTTTTTCGGAGAGATCTAAATTTTGCTCGCAACCGCCTGCTTGACGAGATGGCACAGGCAAACAAAGTGGCTGATTCTCGGGACTTGCTGTCCAAAGGGTACCAAAATTATCCTTCGCCAATAGAAGCCAATGTAGAATTTACAGGTCAGCTTGAATACATTTCAAAAAGAAAAAGCTTTATCACCAAAGAACATCCCGATGTATTGGAAGAATTTGCGGATATTGTCGGTGGCGATTACACCATAACACAAAATGACCAACTCTACTATATCCCAAAAGGGACAGGGATCAAGTTGACGATGGACCAAAGCTCAAGCGCCGTGCGCTCATTATTGGATATGGGTTTTTACCTCCGTTGTATCGCTCAAAAGGGGGATATGCTTATGGTGGATGAGCCGGAGTTAAACCTTCATCCGGCAAATCAACGCCGCATTGCCAGACTTTTTGCGCGTTTGGTGAATTTGGGGATTAAAGTCTTTGTAACGACCCATAGCGATTACATCGTCAAAGAGCTAAATACGCTTATCATGCTTAATCACGATGAGCCACACTTGAAGAGAATTGCCAAAGAAAACGGTTATCGGGATGATGAGTTGATCCGTTCAGATCAGGTTAAAGTATATATAGCTCAAGAAGATTTGATACCATTAGAGGAAGGACAAAAGAGACGCAGAAGAAGGCATACACTTGTGCCAGCCGATATTGATCCAAAATTTGGTATTGAAGCTCCCAGCTTTGACGAGACCATTGATGAAATGAACAGGATTTTAGAAGATATCGTGTGGGGTGCGGAGTAAGGTTCGTGAGTGATATTGAAATATTACAAGAAATGCTCATATCCGCGGTGCAGGTTCCGTTGCAACAAGGGCAAGGTAGGCCCTCTGTCGAACTGACAGACAAGCAGGGTGACACGACTGTTGAAATCAAAGGGCTACCTCATGATTCAATTGTTATTAGAGCGGAAGATTTTGAAGATCCCCTTACTATCTTTGAGGGATCAAAGGGTGAACGCAAGCGGGCTGATTTCGTAATTGTATCCAATGAGAATTCGAAAAAGTGGATTATCTATATTGAGACTCAAGCGGGGAACTATAAATTGGCAGCACATGTTGAAGAACAACTGAAAGGCGCACAATGCTTTATGAGTTACTGCAAATGTATAGGAAGGTCATTCTGGGAAGGGGAAGAATTTCTTGGTGGCTATCAGTACCGGTTTGTAAGCATAGTGGATATTAACAGTAACAAGGAAACAAAAAAGACACGTCCTTACGCTCCCCATATTCAGTCTAAAGGGAGATTGCACGACGCCCCTGACGCTTTTCTGAAAATTTTACGGAGTCCGAGTCTTCATTTTCGCAAGTTGATTTTTGAGGCATCCTGATAACACTAAATCCGAACTTTCCTCAATCGCCGCACGAATTAATTATACGAAATCTCGAACACATCACATTGTATCTATACGAATAACTTTACGACGATGTACTTCAACCTTTGTGATATTTTTTAATGTCCATTCTTCTGGCTCGCCCCCTCGTTGGCCGTACCGTGCAGAAAAATGTATAATATCCCCTTCAGTAATGTACTCAGCCCATTTTCCTTTACTCACGGATGTATAAGTACATGTAATAGCTTCTCCAAATGTACCATAATGAAATAGTACTCGTGTATTTGATACTTCTCCACACTTATCACAAACCAAAAACACATCGGATAAACTTACCATTTCCAATTCTTCCGGTCCTTTAAACCAATAATTTGGTTCTTTGTAAATTTTTTCAACTGTGGCACAAAAGCGTTGTCTGGACATCTTTTTTGTCCTCACAACAGGATAAAATGATAATACAGGAAAATTTTCACTATGCTGTACCAATTCTAAATTTTTCCTGTGTATCCTCGTATGTTCGGACAAAATATCCAATGCTTCTTTTTCACCCCAAAGACCCTCTATATCTACCAGCCATCTTTCAGGCAACAATCCGTCAACCACAGGATAAAAACCAAGTTTTTCTGGTTCTTTTTCCACATGTCCTAAATATTTGCCCGTCGTATTATCTCTTAATCCATACATACCAGATTCAAAGTTTGAACCTGGAAAAGAGAACTTTTTTATGCTCATGTGAGATCCTCAATATGTAGCAAACATCAAATCCTATCTACTTTCCACACTTTCCATCGTACCCGGACACACCGGACGTTTTGTATATAATTTCCTTTTTCATCATACTCAGAGTTTTATATTCCTTCAAGGCAAATTTTTTAACTACATAATGACGAGGGAGCAACCCGATGGAATATGGTAGCCCGATTTTGTATAAGCGCGTGGAGATTCCGCCTGAGTTCTGCGTCACGGCAGAGGAGGGTACTTATGGCGGCGATATTCGGATGGGTGATCTCGAGGGTAATGGGCAGGCGGATTTTCTGGTGTACCGGTCTGTTGACGATGCCCATGATGGCGGGGGCATGAAGCCCTGCTTTCTCGGTGCGTTTACTGCGGATGGCGAGGTTCTATGGCAGGTGGGAGATGGGGGCGTCCAGCCCAGCCGGCCCGGTCCTGTCGCTATTTGCGATATTGATGGCGATGGTGCTGAGGAAATTATCTGCTTTTTTCTCGATCCTGCGGTTGAGGCCGATGCCGATTCGATGGCAAATGTCGTCATTCAGATTCGGGATGGGGCGACTGGCGATCTTGAGAAGCAGGCAAATCCCGCTGAGTTGCGGTCGTGTCGGGGACGGGGAGCGAATTGGGTGCATCAGCGTATTATGATTGCCAATTTTCGCGGGACTGATACGCCTCGAGATTTTGTGATTAAGCTCGGGGGCACGGTCATTGCTTTTGATAAGGATCTTCAGGTTTTGTGGACCTATGAATCCGAGTGGACCGAGTACAGCCGATGTCCCGCGTACATTCCCTCGGTTGGAGATATTGACGGCGATTGCAGGGATGAGGTCAATGGCGGGTATTTTCTGTTAGATTCTGATGGGACGGTGCTCTGGGAAGAGCAACTTGGATGGAATATGGATTCGGTATCTATCGCGGAGTGGGATAACGGGCAGGTGCGCGCCATCTGTTCCGGATTTGGGCATGTGATGGACGATTGCGGGAATGTGGTTCTGCGTCTTGGCGAGGAGAAGGTTCCCCACGGTCAGGAGGTCCGGGTGGCGCGGTTTAGCGCGGGCGATCCGTCTCCCCAGATGGTGATTCGCTATCAGGGGCATAATACGGATGTCATGGTGGTGGATACAAAGGGGAATTGTCTCAACGATTTCCGCCTCAATCCTTCGCCCAATAATACGGGTATGGAGGTCGTGTACTGGAATGGAGCGGATGCGCCTGCGCTTCTGTACAATGGTGGGATGCTATGGCGGCCTCTTGAGGGGACTTCTATCTCACTGCCGGGTCTTCCGGATCCCAGACCCGTTGGACGCATGGCATGGTATCACTGCATTCCGGCAGATGTGTGCGGAGATGAACGGGAAGAACTGGTTCTGTACAATCCGTGGGATTCCGCGATCTATATTTATACCCCGTACCCTCTGGATGACAGCCTGTATCAGGGATACCGGCCCTCTGCGCGACAATACAATGTGAGGTTGATGGATTAGGGGCGGCGCTCGGCAAGAAAACTATCTGGTTAATATCGTCATTTGAAGTTATATTTTAAGTCAGCAGAGCATATTTATAAAAGGAGCTATAGGAATGGCTGATTTACTTGAACAGGTAGTCGCAGAGATTCAAAAACTGCCGCAAGACCAGCGGGATGCCATTGCCGCACGTATTCTAATTGACCTGAAAGATGATCAGGCCTGGACAGAACGTTTTGAGGCCACAACCGATGAGCAGTGGGATCGTTTGGCTGAAGTAGCAAGAAGGGAAATTAAAGTGTAGCGAAAGGTGTAATAGGACCTTATTTTTGTGAAGCCCAACGGCCTCTTCAAACCGTTGGGCTTTTCCTATCTTCAGGAGGAGGTGGCAACATGAGTAAAACGATTTTCATGCACACTGCTTATGGAGGTGGGCAAGTAGGCTCTCTGTCGTTTCAAATGCACTGGAAGATCGGTCCTCTCGCTCGTCTTGCTCAGCTTCCCGCTCGCCTTTCTGCCATGACTCCAGCCACCAGTACTTTTGTTCTGAATCAATGAGACCTACTTTAGCAGCCACGCTGGCCTCTGCCTCGGTTAATCCTTTGGAATTAAGCATGTCCTCGTTGATGGTCTTGATCTTGTCTTTTGCCCGCGCGAGAATTCGCTGTGGCATTCCGCGTCTCCTATTTTGTCATTACAAGTGAAGATAATCCTGAACATGGAATAAAATTAAAAAGCCTCAAAAAGGTCAATGGTTTGCTGACAGGCAAAACCAAATGCGGTACTGGTGCAAGATATTTGTTGCACTACGGGTCACTATTTGTCAACAACTTTGTTGACAAATAGTAGCAAAAAACAATGAGAAAGCACTAACATCATAATAAACAAGTTTTTGCTTGTAGTTCATCTACGAGCACTTTCTGGTTTTCAGAGTAATCCACGGGTATTTCGACGAGGTGTACGCCGCCTTTGGCGTAACATTTCTCTATCAGGGGTACGGTCATTCCTGTGGATTTCACGCGGTGCCCATGCGCGCCATAACTGTTGGCGTACATGACAAAATCCGGGTTGTCAAATTCCAGTCCAAAATCGGGAAGCCCCATCCCGTATTGTTTCCAGCGGATCATGCCGTAGGCATTGTCTCTTAAGATCAAGACAACGATATTGAGGTTGAGTCTTACGGCTGTTTCCAATTCCTGGCTGTTCATCATAAAACCACCGTCGCCACAAATCGCCATGACCCGCCGGTTGGGATAAAACCGCGCGGCTTCCATTGCCGAGGGCAGGCCCGCGCCCATGGTGGCGAGGGCGTTGTCCAGCAATACGGTGTTGGGTTGCGTGGTCGGGTAGTTGCGTGCAAACCAGATTTTGTACACGCCGTTATCCAGCGCAATAATGCCGTCTTCGGGCAGGACTTTGCGGACGTCCCAGACGATGCGCTGTGGTTTTACGGGGAAGCTGTTGTCGTTTTCCCCCAGGCGAATGTGTTCCTGAATCTGGTCGCGGATGCGCATGTAGTAGTCGAAATCGTGCGAGGCTGTTTTGCCGGTTTTGTCGGCGAGGCGCTGGATCGTATTTGCAATGTCACCGATGACTTCCAGTTGCGGAAAATAGACATTATCTACCACGGCCGATTGGAAGTTGATGTGGATGACCCGGGTTGCCCCTTCGTCGTGTGACATGAAAAATGGCGGCTTTTCCACGACATCGTGCCCGACGTTTATGATCAAATCGGCGCGTTCAATCGCGCAGTGGAGATAGTCGCCATCGGAGAGTGCTGCGGTGCCCAAAAACAGGGGGTGGAGGCCGCCAACGACGCCTTTGCCCAGTTGGGTATTGAAAAAGGGGATGCCGGTTTTATCGAGGAAGTGCGCCACGGATTCCCAGATGCGCTTGCGGTTGGTGCCCGCGCCCAGGAGGAGCAAGGGCCGCGTGGCTTCTTTGATCATTTTTACCGCGTCGTCAATGGCGCGTTCATTGGCGTCGCCGCGCCTGCATGTGCTGATGTTAAAGACCGGTGTGGTGTGTTCATCGACTGGTTCTTCGGCGACATCTTCCGGCAATTCCAGATGTACGGCGCCGGGGCGCTCTTCCTGGGCGAGGCGAAATGCCTCTCGCACCATGGAGGGGATCATATCTACGTTGACAATTTGTCGGGTGTATTTTGTGAGGGGTTCCATCATGCTCACGACATCGATGATCTGAAATTGGCCCTGTTTGCTCTTTTTGATGGGTTTTTGTCCCGTGATCATGAGCAGGGGCATGCCGCCCAGTTGGGCATACGCGGCACCTGTCACAAAATTGGTCGCGCCGGGACCGAGCGTGGCAAGGCAGACGCCCGCTTTGCCCGTGAGCCGTCCATAGGTCGCAGCCATAAACGCAGCTCCTTGTTCATGCCGCGTCAAGATGAGTTTGATGCTCGATTTGCGGAGAGCTTCCAGAAAGGCGAGGTTTTCTTCTCCGGGCACGCCGTAGATATATCCCACGCCTTCATTCTCCAGTGCTTTGACAAATAGGTCCGAAGCGTTCATCGCTTCCTCCGAGTTTATGCGGGGACACTGCGGCCCCTTTTTTTGTCCTGGTTGAGCAGATCGGTCAATCGCGATACGATTTCGGGGTGTTGTGTGTAGAGGTTTTCGCGTTCTCGGTAGCCGGTTTCCATGTCGTAGAGTTGGCCGGGGGCATCATCTGACGGATCGTCGGGATAATCATTGCCGCCGGAGCTTTGGTGGAGGAGCAATTTCCAGTTGCCCTGGCGGATGGCAAATTCGCCTTTGGAAGAATGGTGTATGGTGGCTTCGCGGATGGATGTCGCGTTCTGGTTCGTCAGGACGGGTAAGATGCTGCAACTGTCTTCGCCGGCATTTTCGGGAAGGGAATGGCCGACAATGTCGGCGGCTGTTGCGATGAGGTCTGTGAGACAGATGATTTCGTCGCTGAAGGATCTGGCTGCGACTTTTTCGGGCCAGCGGGCGATGAAGGGGATGCGATGTCCGCCTTCCCAGTTGTCGCGTTTGCAGCCGCGGAAGTGATAGGCGCTGTAGTGATTGTATTCTTGTTTTCGCGTGTGCATAAAGCGTTCTGGCCCGTTGTCGCTGGTGACGATGAAGAGGGTGTTATCGGTGGCGCCGGCTTTTTCAACAGCGTCCATGATCTGCCCAACTGCCCAGTCGCATTCGACGACGAAGTCACCGTATTTTCCGGCCTGGCTTTTGCCTGTAAATGCTTTGTTTGGGGCGATGGGTGTGTGGGGACCGGTTACGGGATAGTAGAGAAAAAAGGGGTCTTTGTCTGTTGCGGTTTCTTCGATGAAGGAGACCGCTTTTTTTGTGAGGTCTGGTATGACGTGTTCGGGTTTGAGGCCCGGGGCAGCGTGTCCTTCGCGGCCAAAGAGGCCTCTGGGAGCACGGGCTGTTGGCTCGCAGATTGTGCGGTTGTTTTCGAGATAGACATAAGGCGGCATGTCCAGGGATGCGGAGATGCCGTAAAAGTAGTCGAATCCGAGATCGCGCGGTCCGCCAGTAAATGGTTGGGTGAAGTCTATGGCTTCGCCGCGGTCCCATCCGAGTCTGTAATCTTCGAGGCGCTGAACGCCTTTTTTGCGCGTCCAGTTCAGTCCCACATGCCATTTGCCGATGCAAGCGGTGTGATATCCGTGTTGTTTGAGCAGGGACGCGACAGTCAGGCGGTCGGGTTCGATGAGGGGTTCTGAGTATCCGTTGAGGACGCCATTTTGCAGTCGGGTGCGCCAGCAGTAGCGTCCGGTTAAGACGCCGTAGCGCGAAGGGGAGCACACGGCGGAGCAGGAGTGAACATCGGTGAAGCACATGCCGTCAGCGGATAGGCGGTCGATATTGGGGGTTTGGATTTTGGATTCGGGATTGAGATAGGAGATGTCTCCGTAACCGAGGTCATCGAAGAAGATATAGACGATGTTGGGGTTGGACATTGGGTCTCCGGTTGGAATTAAAAATAAAAAATAACCACGCAAACCATAGAGAATACAGAGAAAAGCAGAGAAAAGCAAAGAAAAGTAGAGAAAAGCAACCAAATAAGAACACAAAGGGAGCTATTGTCCAAACTTTGGCACGGTATTTGCTTCAATTTTCGTTTGGAACACAGAGAACACAAAATGGGCGGTTGATTGCGTAACTTCAGACATTGAGATAAAGGAGAAAAATCGAATTAGGGAGAAGGGAGGTTCTACCTATGAAATACCGTCGTAGGAGTCGCATCGCTATAAGGCATATAAATCACAGAACACGAGCGCGAAAGGAGTTTCTACCCATGATTGACAATGAAGACAGTCTATACATCAATGAATACAGCATGTACATAAACCGCATCTACATGCTGAACGCACTTGGCAAAGTAAAGCGGGATCGAAGGGTGCAAAAGGCAATACACGACTGGATCAGACACTATACTGATCCACTGGAAACACTGGACCCTTCTCTCCAACAGGAGTACGACAGGATATTCGAACTGAAGAGAAAACGAGATGACGATCGGCCAGAGCAAAACCAATTCTTCGAATACGCGATAAAAACGCTTAAAGGGAAAATACAACAGCAGCCCGCACCTTCCCGTGAAGAGATAGCAACCCGTCTCATTGTCCAGCGTTTTTCTTTGGGACCCGTGGCACACGCACTACTCACCCTGAGATGTTGTTATGACTGTGATTCTCTGACCGAAAGCTTGTGGGATGAATTCTCTGATATTCATGACCATTTCACAGCGACCGCGGCCTTGTTGGGTTGCGCGTGCGAAGACGTCAAGGATGCGTTCCGCGAACTGGCCGATGCGGGCATCACTGACCTGGAAGGTCTGCGCTCTGCTAAACGCATTGCCCCCACCGACTACACACATAAATATTTTTCCCGCGTATGGCATCCGCCCGTACGAGATATAGACGAATTGGTGGCGCGTCTGGTCGGTCAGCCCTGCGAAGCCACGCTGCACCTGAGCGACTTCGCATACCTCGAGGATCGAGATGAGGCCGTGCGCTTGCTTCGCGCAGCTACGCAAAAGCGACACAAAGACATATCTACGCCGGGGGTCAATATCCTGTTGGTCGGGCGGGCAGGCACTGGGAAAACCGAATTTGCCAAAACTCTATCACAGGCGGCTGGTACATCCCTCTTTTCCATCGGCGAGCCGAACCGGGAAGATAAGGAACCCTTCGACAGTGCAGCCGAGGCCGGCACCAGACGCCGCAACACCTTGCGCGTGGTTCAAGCCCTCTTGCGACCCGTTCTCGATGCTGCGATCTTGTGCGACGAAGCCGAGGATGTCCTGGATTCCATCCGAGGCACCCGCCTTATCAACCATCGCCTGCTGGAAAATACCCCTGTACCGGTGATCTACACAGCCAATCGTCTGGATCACTTAGACGAAAGCATGCTGCGGCGTTTTACCTATGTCCTCACGTTCAAAGCCCACAGCCCGACCCGCCAAACCGCAATTTTGCAACAGATGTTGGAAAAAAGCAATATCGAGGGCATTGATGCAGCCGCATGCGCGCGACGTCTTGTCGATCAACTCGAGTGTCCCCCAGCCATCCTGGCACAAGCTATCGAAACCACTCGCCTCATCGGTGGTGGCGAGCGTGACATCTACCACTTCAGCGAGCGGCTGGAACGCACCGTCGCCACACACTGCGCCCGTCCGCGCCTGGGACCTCCCATCGAGGCAGAGGTTCCGTGGGCGGCATTTTCGCACCTCGGACAAGACGCGGACGCTGTGCGAGATACCCTTGCCGCAGTGATAGAGAAAAAAGAGAAAGGGATCAATATCCTCCTGTACGGACCGCCGGGCACTGGGAAAACCGAGTTTGCACGCACGCTTTGCGGCGAGGTTGGCGCGCGTTTATACGCCATCGGGGAAAATGAAATCGGTCCACAAGCACGCCCGAGTGCAGGCCGCACAGAGACATTGGATTATGCCCTCGAAGCCCTATCAGATGAACCTGATGCCGCGATTCTCTTCGATGAGATGGAAGACTTTCGCCAGCCGCAAAAGCATTGGCTCAATCGCATTGTCGAAGTAAACCCGGTGCCCATTATCTGGACGTGTAACTCAATTGGCTACTACCGCATGTTTAAGTCGTTCTTCATCGACCGCATTCTATACGCCATCGAGTTCCGCCATATACCTGTTAGCAACCGAAAAACCGTTTATGCAGGCATCCTGCGTCAGGCGGGTATGACAGATATCGAGACCCATCAACTGGCCGAAGAACTGGCACACAAAAACACAGTAACGCCTCGCCATATCACTTTAGCGACGAAACAGGCTGTTCTCATGCGAGATCATTCTACCTGCGCGACAAAACACAAACTCAGTGAGACCATCAAGCGCAATATTGATCAAAAAGAAAGACTGCGCTATGGCATCCATTCTCCCGACATGTTGCCCATAGCACAATACGACCCGGCCCTCATCCACGCCGATCAGGATCTCCCAACATTGGTCGAGCGGATCGTCGCGCTTGACTCGCGCCAATTCTCACTCTGCTTGTCTGGTCCTCCCGGTACGGGCAAAACGGCTTTTGCGCGCTACATCGCCGAGCAGATGGGCATGGATGTGTTATGCAAACGGGCATCCGATCTTTTGGACAAATTCGTCGGAGAGACAGAGCAACAGATTGCATCGGCTTTTGCCGAGGCTCTTGAGAAGAACGCATTTCTGATCTTCGACGAAGTGGATTCGCTTCTTATGGACCGGCAATCTGCCCAACGCGGTTGGGAAGTGAGCATGGTCAACGAATTGCTCAGCCAGATGGAGCGGCACCCCCTCCCATTTGTCTGCACCACGAACCGGGGAGACAGCCTCGACGAGGCTGCCGCACGCCGCTTCCTATTTCGCATCCAGTTTTACTTTTTGGATTACACGCGCATTAACCGCGCCTTTGAATTGTTCTTCAACTGCGAAGCACCGTCTTCGGCACTTGCGCTGACCAAACTCACTCCCGCGGACTTTGCCAACGTGCGGAAGCGCGCAGAGGTCCTGGGCTTCATGGACGACCCTGAACAAATCGCACAGGCCCTCGCCGAAGAATGCCGCATAAAACCGGGCAACAACCCGACTGGCTTCTGAACATTGCGAAAAATGGAATTTACTGGGAAAGGACATGTTATGGATATTTTAGATATTTTTGATCGAGACGAGACTGGCCCTGCCATTGAAGACCTTACCAAAATCATAAAGCTGAACCCGAATGATGCGGAAGCCTATAACAATCGCGGCAATGCTTACAGTGATAAAGGCGATCATGACCGGGCTATTGAGGACTTCACCAAAGCTATAGAACTGAACCCATACGATAAAATGCACTATCTCCTGCGTGGTTTTTGTTACGAATTTAAAGGCGAGAGTGCCCGGGCTATTGAAGACTACAGCGCGATTATGGAACTGAGCCCGGATAATCCTGATCCCTATTTCTATCGTGGCAAAATTTATAGGGATAAAGGCGCGTATGACTATGCTATTGAAGATTTCGACAAGGCCATCGCGCTATACCCGGATTACACTATGGCCTATTACTACCGAGGGGAGACGTGGTTACGCATGGGCAGATGGAATAACGCCAGAGCAGACCTGATAGTTGTCAAGAGCAAGGGTATGGATATTATCAAGTGGTTTTGTGAAGATTACAAAAATGTTGAGGATTTTGAAGAAAAATATGATGTGAAGTTGCCAGAAGATATTGCAGTGATGCTGACGCCCAGAGCAGGCATAATCACGGACGGAATCAATAAGGAAAGGACATTTTTATGGATATTTTAACCGAATCAGGGCTATCATCCCGCTTTCTCAGATATGATAATGAACATGATTGTGCGTTCATTTCGGCATATCGCACAGCACGAGATTGTGGGCAGGGCAAGAGATATACCAAAAGAGAAAATTTACAGCGAAGTACCAATTTGTTATATAAACTGATAAGCAGGCGTTATCGCGTAATATCGGTTTTGGGGCAATTCAGGGATGGCAGGCAGGATTCTTCGGAGCGAACATTTTTTGTTCTCAATCAGCATGATAGTGAACAGTTTGCCGAGCATATCATCTCTTTTGGGGAAGATTTTGAGCAGGATGCTGTTCTGATTATTCCGAAAGGTGCGCTGCAGGGTGGGGGTAAGAGCCGGACGTATTATGCCCGTACGAATGCGTGTGAGAACAATTTTTTGCGACTGTTAAATAAGGAGAAAAAGTTCTTTGGTCGGACGCTTATAAACAGAGAGATTAAAGCGTTTTTTTCTCGCGTTAGTGGCAGAGACGCCGGTTGTATAAAAAAGATAAAGGCTGTTACACAACACAGAGACGCCGGAAATATTATGGGTCTTGACTTTTTTCACCGACTGGGACAAGAAGATTGGGAAGAAACAGAAATTTGTTTATCCGGTTTTTCTCTTCAGGCTAAAAGAGAACCGCGTCGTGAGTTTTACATCCCATCTCAGGAGATTCCCGAATATGTTGCCTGTGACGACGATGTGAATGACTTTATAGAAACGGTTATGGATGGATTTGGTGGGCGGGATAACCTGTATCGCCTGACGGGTGCAAAAGGTGAACGCTATGGTGTAGATTGGTATGGCAACTTCTGGATGTTGTTACCAATGGCACCGAGCGCAACGAATGGTGCATCTTCTTGCTATATTACGTATTACCAGGATGATGACGTTTACACGGTAAGGTTTCTAAGTGGCAGACTGGATAGACCAAATGATCTGATGGTTATTTCTGAGCACGTTGGTCTGGATATACACGCACTGAAACCCGTGTATCAGGAAGAAACAAATTCGTACCTATCGTTTGACTGAGCGGATCCCGACAGGAATCGTTGTTATCTTCAACGACATGTAAAAAAATAAGGAGGAAAGCGTAACGGCAAAGGAACGGGATATAGTATCGGATAGTTTTTAGATGTAGAGGTTCTTTGAAATCAATAGGTTAGATGATGTCCCATGTTTTATTTGCAACTTAGACCTGTATCCTGAGTTTGACAAAAAACAGATAATTATATAACCCATTGTATTATAGATACTTAGGACTTTTGACTAATTGAGGTCCGATCAAAAAGTGTCCGAACCATTGATCTTGACATCTGTGATTTATTTTTTATACATTGGTCATCTGTTCATATTGATAAGGAAGATCGGCCTTTTTTCGGCTATCCGAGAACATTTACAGATCTATCTTTATTAGTTGACCAATACACGGGAGGCTTTGTATGTCCACCATTGAACACAATCTTGAATTACTCACATTGAAGCAGGTTTTTGCTGAGGGAAAAAGATCATTCAGTATCCCTGACTATCAACGCGGATACTCCTGGGAGGAAGACCAACGTAAAGACTTACTCAAGGATATAGAATATGGCATGAACGGAGAACACAGCCACTATACTGGCACATTGGTTGCAGTCAGGAAAGACTCAAAGGATAATGACCGATTGGAAGAATTCGAAATAGTAGATGGTCAACAGCGACTGACAACTCTGATAATTCTCTTGTCCTGCATCGCTCATGCCTGTAAACGAATGAACGCTCCAGAACCAGAGGATTTGAGACATTGCTTTATTGAACAGGAAACCGAGGACAGAAAAAACATCCGTCGCAAATTTATCTTATCAGATGAACAGGACTCTCTGTTTAGGGAGAAGGTTGATGAACCCGACTCAGACTCCAGTGGAAAAGTTAAAAACAAGGGCGATCAAAACATTGTTGATGCATTTGATCAGTTTAAGAAATGGTTGCAAGGACCTGAAAATGGAACATCTCTTTCTGAAATCTATAAATATGTTACAAACAAACTCGGATTTCTGATGTACGCTCCCGATGACAAAAGAGAAATAGGTATCATGTTCGAAGTGATCAATAACCGGGGAAAACCACTGAGTGAATTGGAAAAAGTTAAAAACTATCTTATATATTATTCAGAAAAGAATGACGTTCAGAAGTTAAAAGACGCCGTGAAGGACAAGTGGCCAGAAATATTAGGACACCTTAATAGCTGTAATCACACATCCAACGATGACGAAAATGGGTTCCTTCGCAACTGCTGGATCGTATTTCAGGACGCTAAGAAAAACAAAAGCTTCAACGTCTATGACAACTTGAAAGACCGGTTCCCTACCACAGGGAGCGATTGGGAGCAGCTCGAAGAGTTTGTCGAATTTCTCGACAAATCAGCGCATACTTATCGGAAACTTTACACAAGAGAAGGAGTAACTGAAGATAAAGAAAAAGAATGCCTGACTCGTCTTGGGCATCAACCTGTATTGGCATCCGTTCTTCCATTGATTCTTGCAATATTTAACCGCGAAACTGAACCCTCAACCAGAGTGCCTTTATTGCAACTGATTGAAAAGCTCAACTTTCGATTCTACGGAACAGGTATTGCCTCCCGGTCTGATTCCAAGCAGGGAGAACTTTTTAGGTTGGCTCACGATTTCTATAACCATCATCCAAAAACTCGTGATGATGTGCTGATCAATGCATCATGGCTGGAAGAACGATTGCGCGAATTTGTAAATAATAATGCCAAAGACAAAAACCTGATCAAACATCTGACTTTAGATATAGATGAATCAGGAGACTACTATCACTGGTCATGGCTGAAATACTTTCTGGCAAGTTATGAGGGAAATTTGGAACGCAAGGAGGGAAGTGGGGAAAAATTAGAGCAATATCTGGCTGAGAGAGATCCTCAACATCCCAATGACTTTTATCACTTAGAACACATCTGGGCTGTTGCAGATACTACAAAGAAAATTGAAGACAAAGGTAATAAAAGGCGCCTTGGAAATTTTATATTACTCAAAGAACGTGTAAACCAAAGCATGCAGGACAAACCACCTGAAGAAAAAGTAATAGCGTACTTTCGCAACATAGAGAACGCGCCGGATACGCGGATGATCCGAGAGTTGAAATGTTTATTCGATAAAGCGAAGGAAGAGATAGAGATAGAACGCGAACGTAAGACAAAGGGATATTGGTACGAAGTCTATGCACGATTTCTCGATCTGCACGAGGAAAAATATGTGAATTTTGCGTTAGATCGGTGGCGGGTTGAGGGTATTAATAAACCAGTGAAAGAGGTTACTCTTAACAGCCTCTCGGGCAGTAATGAGATTTATAGACTGAAATATGAAGTTGAATAGCGGTTTTAGAAATAGGAAGGCAAGAGCGGACAATTTACTCTGAGATTGTCCGCTCTTTCTTGTTTTAGCAGCAGTAAAGCAATTTGAAACCGCAGACTCAGTTGACCGCTAATGCCATTGTATTGGGCTTGATGATCAGGGCATGGCTGGCCTTATAGCGTTATATCGTACATGCGCTCCATTGAGGCACTGAGTTCGCGGTCCGGTTTTTCAAGTGGCATTTTAGCCGGGAAGGGTGTTTGCATAGGGGCCTTGGTGAAGAGGTGATCGGTAGGGCTGACGCAGGCATCGGTATAGATGTCCGGTTACTCGGCTTTTGCCTTCAGAGTATCGACGAGTCGTTTCGCATGGGGCGATGCGGCAATCACTCTGTCGGGGGCAATCTGCGCGAGGATATCGAACGCATGTTGCCCCTTTTCATATTCTCCTTTCGAAACACCCGAACGGGTCGCGTTTTTTAGGCCGTTCAACACATCGTTTTTTGCGATGTTCTCAATATCCTGACGAGCGGGAAGCGTCCTCTGGTTAAAGCCGTTTCCATAGTACGCAACGAGACAGTCCTTGTCGGCAAGAAACCACGCCTCCATGCACTGCACCATCAGATGTACCTGGTCGTCCGTAGTGCCCGAGGGTTGGTCCCAATTATCGCGTGCTTTCAGGTGTTGCCAGGATCCCGTTGCCACGGAGTCTTCGCTGTCAACCAACAGCACGATGAAGTCATCTTTTTTTGCCCCGCGGACTGCTGCACGAAAATCATTGAAGGCATCTCGCCGACTACCACTTGCGACTACGCGCGGCATTTGGCCTTCCAGGCCAGCTTTGCTAAAAAATTTGCGGAAACCCTCGCGACACTTGCTCCTCAGTAAATTCGTTTCCCCGCCACCTTCCACAAAGACTTTGATGTTCACCAGCGATTCCCTCCCAGGTCACCTCTGGTCCACAGGTCCCCAAGGCTATAACGCTCCAACCACTCGGCAAGGTCGGTTTTGTCAAGTCGGTGCATTTCCGTCTTGCCGTCGTGCTTTTCGCAGACTACGACGCTCTCCGGTGTATCGGTCAAGGTGTCCACGAGCATGCCGGAGTGCGTTGTGACAATAAGCTGGCACTTTTGCGATGCCTCGCGCAACAGGTCGCTGAGGACTGGCAGAACGTCGGGATGCAGGCCCAGTTCCGGTTCGTCAATACAGACCAGTGGTGGGGGATTCGGGTGGCAAAGGATAGCCAACAGGCACAGAAAGCGCAGCGTACCATCAGATAATCGCGTTGCCGGAACTATGATATTTCCTTCCTGGACGAAGACTTGAACCGTTCCGCCTTCAATGCTGATATCCAGGTCAATCACGCCCTCGTAGAGTTGGCGCATGGTTTCCAATATGCGATCTTTGACTTTTGGCTCCCGCTTCAACCGATTCAGCACCAGTCCCAGATTTCTTCCGTCTTCGAGCAAAAAGTCATTGGGCAGATCTGCTGGTTGTGGCTGACGCGGCGGCGTGCGGCGACCAAAGGAACTCTCGCGGTAGAGTCGCATGCGGTCAAATGTTTCGCCAAGCCATGTCAGTTCCGGGTATTGATTCGGGTCCTTCCGCTGGGCAAGAATGGATTGCTGCAGATCGATCTGTTCTTGGATTAACGGACGTCGCGTTTCACCATTGTTGTGCGACTCACCACTGTAGTTCAGAAGGGCACTATCGCCGATCAACTCGTAATAGGTATAGGGATTTGTCTCAGAGTTGTATGCCTCTTTGTTTTCTAGCAACTCTTCTGTCAACTCGAATAGCTGGCCCCTCTCGGCGAATCCGAGGCAATATCGCAGTGCCGATCCCTTTGGGTTATCCAGAATCACTTCGATATGGGCTGGCGATGCTTGGGGATCTCCTCGCCAAATCCAGTCGTGGATGCCACCACCTTCCCGAATTGGGACCGTGAGGTCTCTGGGTGTGGCTTTCAGCAGGCCAATCGCCTCTATAAGATTGGACTTTCCGGAGCCGTTGGGGCCGATAAGAACATTCAGGGGACGAAGTTCCAGTGCTTCGGTGTCAGGCCCGAAGGAGAGCAGATTTTTTAGTTTGATGTGCTCTATAAACATGTCTCGTCCTTGTACATCAGCATATTCTTGCATGCGAATTAATAACACGCGATGCTCAGGTGTCAAGAGAATACCGCGAATAGATATGCGAGTATTCGTGATGCCTTCTAAAATATCTACATCTAAATCGCCGTCAAAATCTCCTGCATGAAAGACAGAAGGCGTTATATCTATCTGCGACAAATCCGATCATCCATGACCATAAATATTGTCCTTCCCAGGACTTCCCATGTCAACCGTAGCCTCAAACAATGGGATCTCCTATAAGGTTTATTTGGCGGGCGCGATGAAGATTTTGTCGCCTTCCTTACACCCAAGTGTCTTTGAGGCGTTTTCGTAGTTGCGGGCAATCCTCAAGCGGCCTTCCGCTGTCAGGAATGCAACCCACTCTCCCCGTGGTACGTCTCCATAGGTGGTGGCAAGCAATACTGTGAACGTCTGCGCCCCATAGCTGACCTGAAAACGGGTTTTGGGAGAGATACCAAGTTGCTGCAGGTCGCCCTCGATAAATTCGGTGTTGATGTTGCCGTAGGTCGAGGAGAGACTCTCTATCTTTGTGTAAGCCCCACCGTCCTTAAATTCAGCAGACGACACATGATCCGGAGCGATGGTCGCATCTTTGTCTCGTTCTATCGTGCCGGTGTCCAGATAGGCGTCGAGCGCACGCAACGCGGTTTCCCGTTCGATCTCTCTGAGGTTAACGTGTCCGTCGCGTGCCACAGACCAGAATACTGGCACACTCGGTGCCTTTGCCGCTTTCTGGATATACGCCTGGGGTCCCTTCGCTTCACTCTGGTTACTGACGAAGAGCAACGGGAGACGTGGGGTATAACGCCATTCGTGGGGGTGCTCTGCATCTCGCACTTGCAGTGCCGCTCCCAACGCGAGCAAGCCGTCATAACCTTCGGGAGCGGTCTCGGCGATCAGTGTCACGATCGCACCACCCATTGAGCTACCCTGTACAAGTACGCGTTCAGGCGCGCCATAAGTTTGGACAATGTGCTGGCGTAGCAGTTCGATGTCCGCTACCGCATCGACGACGATCGCTCCGTTGCGGCGGTAGCTGGTAGATGCGATCATCCAACCATCGGCAAGCAAATGCTGGTACGTGGGTGACTCTGTGCGAAATTCGGCGCTCAAGGGCGCATTTTCGGGGCGATAGCCATGAGCCAGCAGCAGGAGTTTCCCGTTCCAGGATTCCGGTACGGCGATGACGAATTTTGATTGCTGGAGTTGACCTTCTTCGGTGCGAAACTCAACTGCCTCTGCGGCTGGGACGAGCAGTCCGCCGATGAGCAGGAAACAGCACATCCCTTGCACGAGTGTTGAACGGTAGATCGTTTTCATGATGGCTCCTTGAAGGTTCCAATGGTGTTTTGGTCGGTATCATTCTGTTCTTTGAGGATTTGCTTTTGGAGGTATTCGGGCAATTTGAGGACCCGCTGGAAGTAGGTGGGTTCGTCAAAGCGCAGGTTGTTGTTTTTGAAGAGGGGACGGTCAATGTCGCGGCTGAGGTCGCAGTCGAATCGGGCGAGGACGGATTCGCTCATGCTGCCCCCGCCGTCCGGGTTGATGTGGCACAGTCCCCAGGTGATACCGCGGCCGTCGCCGTTGTCGGCAAATGCGTCGGGTACAAAGGGTCCGGGCGCGACGGGGGGTACCTGGAGCAGGGATTTCATTTCGAAATGGAGGCCGTCGGGCGCGTATTGCACGGTGTTTTTTTCGGGTCCGTCCAGGCTGACGATTGCGGCGATGCCTTCTTTGTAGGGCCAGAGACAGGTTTCGTGGCCGGAGTTGAGGACGGGGTTTAGCGGTGATTTTTTGTATGGTCCTTCCGGACGGTCGGCTATGGCAACGCCCTGGGCGCGGATGATGTTTGCGCCGCCGCGTTTTTGACCGGGGGAGCCTTTGTAATACATATAGACTTTGCCTTTGTAGATGAGGGGGAAGGGGTCGTGTACGCAGTTGCAATCCCAGTCGTCGGGTCCGCCGGGTTCCACAATGGGTCTGCCCAGTCGCGTCCAGGGTCCATGGGGAGAATTGGCGATGGCGATGGTGACGGGGCACGAGTCGCCGCCCTGAATGACTTCGCTGTATGCCTGGTGGTAGAGGTAGTATTTGTTTTTCCAGACGAGGATGTCGGGGGTGCAGTTTGACCGCCAGCCAAATTCGCCTTTTGGTGGGCGCGTGGCGGCTGGTCCCCGTTCTTCCCAGTGAAAGCCGTCTTCGCTGGTGGCATACCAGATGTCTGCGAGGTCCCAATCGACAGAGGGGATGTCGTCGGTGGCGTTTTCGTGTCCGACGGGTGGGCCTTTTGTGCGTCGGCATGTGTACCAGACGTAATAGGTGCCGTCGATGCGGAGTACTTTGGATGGGTCGCGGCGAGAGACGTTGGGTTCTCGGGGGAAGCCTTCGAGGGGTGAGTATTTGAAGTTGCTGAAGAATTCATTGCTGCGATCTTCATGGGGATTCCATATATCGTACATGCGTTCCATTGAGGCGCTGAGTTCGCGGTCCGGTTTTTCATGTGGCAGTTTAGCGGGGAAGGGTGATGGCATGGGTGTTCCTCTGGTGATAGATGTCCAGCAGTTTTTCGGATAGGGATTCGATGAGGTGGCTGTGTTGTTCCGATGCGATGAGGTTCTGGCGTTCGTCTTCTGTGGGGTTGTCTTTTAAGTTGAAGAGGGCGTGGTGTTTTAATTTGCCTTCTGTAATGAGTTCTTGTCCGACGATCAGTTTCCAATCGCCATCTCGCAGCGAGAGCATGGGTCCCATGATGTAGTCGTCGTGGAGGACGAGGGGATGGGGTTCAAATTCGTCGTCTTTCAGGCCGGTGAGAAAGGGCGCGATGCTGGTGCTGTCTTCGGCAAATCCCGCGCGTGAGGGTGTTTCGATGCCGACGAGGTCTGCAATGGATAAGATGAGGTCGTTGAGTCCATACGTGATGTGGCTTGTGCGCCCGGGTGTCGCGTCGTTGCCGTCGCCGATGTTGCCCTGTTTCCAGAAGGCGATGGTGGGTACGCGATGGCCGCCTTCGTGGATGTGGGCTTTGCGACCGCGGTAGTAGCCGCTGGATTCCTTGCCCGCGTTTTCCGCGCCGTTGTCGCTGGAGAAGATGAAGAGGGTGTTGTCGATGAGTTTATGGCCCGGGTTGCGCGGGTCGTCGTGGGTTTCGAGGTAGGTGAGCAATTGGCCGACTGCGACATCGTTTTCGTATATGAAGTCGAGGCGTTCGGGCGTGTTGTGCTCGCAGCCGCCGACCTGGTCGCGCTGTTTGCCCCATTCGGTGCTTTCCCAGCCATTGGGGTCGTTGGTGGTTGCGTGTGGGCGCGAGAGTTCGCGCTTGCCGTTTTTGAAGTGTGCCTGTCCCGCGACGGGTACGCCGTTGAGGGCGTCGCACGGCGTGTGGGGCGTGTGATTGGAATTGGCGGCGTAGTAGAGGAAGAAGGGTTGTTGTTTTGTGTCGTCTGTGTCCAGATGATCATCGAGAAAGCCGACGGCGTGCTGGAAGTTCATCGGTCCGGTTTTGTACAGGTCGTAACCCGCGATGTCGTGAGGGCTTTTGCCGGTTGCGCCGATGCAGCGGCGGTTTTCGATCCAGCCCGCATTGGCAGAGGTTCCATGGCTTCGGTTGGTGATGAAGTGGTAGGCAAAGCCGTGTTCTTCAGGGCAGTCGGTCAGGGGTTGGCGCACGTCTGCGTCGTCCCATCCCTCGGCGGGTGAGCCGTCGGATTTTGTGTATGTCAGGCCCACGTGCCATTTTCCCGAGATGCCCGTGCGATAGCCGGCTTCTTTGAGGATGGTGGCGAGTGTGGGGCGTTCTTTTTCTATGAGGGGCGGATAGTGGGGACCAAAGGCGACTTTGTGTTTGAGTTGCGTGCGCCAGCAATAGCGTCCGGTGAGGAGGGCATAGCGCGTGGGGGTGCATACGGTTGACGGTGTGTGGGCATCGGTAAAGCGCACGCCCAGGCGCGCGAGGCGTTTTAGGCTGGGGGTGTGGAGTTGTTCGTCGTCGCGGTTGCCGGTCCAGTCCTGATACGCGCTGGTGTCGCCCGTGCCCATGTCATCGACGAGGAATATGATGATGTTGGGGTGCATGTGTCTCCTTATTTCATGTCGAGGAGTTGGATGCTGAGATAAGAGGGTCTTTGAGAGGGTAAGAGGATGGCGCAGATTGTGTTTTTGCCAGGAGTCAGGACGTCGCATTCGTCGGGATGGAGCAGGGCGCAGGTTTCCGAGATAGGTGCGGTGTGTTGCCTGACGCGGAGGCTGCGGATGAGTTGGCCGTTGATGAAGATCTGGCAGTCGGCAGATGAGGTGACGTAGAATAGGGGTTTATCGAGGCGTTGATTCAGGTCGATGGTGGTGCGGAGATAAATGGGGGCGTCCGATGTGGTTCCTTCTGTTGTGCCAAATGGGCCTTTGTCCGCGTTATAGGATGCATCGTCGAAGTGGGTTTGACACCAGTCGCCGCCGCAGTTTGGCAGGTTGGCGCGGGGCGAGGTGTGTATGGCGGGGAGAGGGGATACGTCGCCCGTGCTGTATCGCCATTCGGTGCGGGGACCGATGATGGTTTCAAATTGCGGGGGATCCCAGAGTGTGGCGTGGATGTTGCCGAGTTCGTCGGGGGCGATTTTGGAGATTTTGCGGTCGTAGGTGAGCCAGCCGTTGAGTTCGTGTTCGACGTCGGTGATCTGGGTATATACGATGCCGTTGAGGGGCGTGAGGCCGACCATTGCGCGGAGGTTTTCGATCCAGAAGCGATAGTCGTCTTCCATCGCTTGAGGCGTCGGATATGTGGGGCGGGTGATGTCGTTGATGTGGTCGATGTGTTCGGATGGTTCTTCGTGGTCGTACCAGGTGTGTCCCGGGATGCAGAGGTTGAATCCGCCCGCTTCGCCGAGGAGGACGATGCGGTCATTGGCGCTTTGTTGTTGCGCTGTGGCCGGGTAGAAGGTGTAGTCGTGTATATCGCAGATGTCGCCCGTGCCCATGTCGGCCCAGCCACTGGCACTGGTGACGAGGCGCGAGGGGTCGCGTTGTGCGACGTGGTCTGTGAGGCGTTCGGTGTCGTGTTGGCCCCAGCCTTCGTTGAAGATGATCCACTGGACAACACTGGGATGGTTGTGCAGCCAGTCCATGATGTTGTCAAATTCGGTTTGCCATTGTTGTGCGGCTTCGGGGGTGACGTTTTGTCCGAATTTGGGCATGCAGACCATGTCTTGCCAGACCAATAGGCCGAGCCGGTCGCAGTGATAGTACCAGCGGTCGGGATGGGTTTTGACGTGTACGCGCACCATGTTGCAGGCGATTTGTTTCAGGTACTGGAGGTCGAAGAGGATGGCTTCGTCAGATGGCGGGGTGAGGATGCCGTCGGGCCAATAGCCCTGGTCCAGGGGACCGAGCTGAAAGATGGGTTTGTCGTTGAGGTGAAAGCGTTTGATGCCGTTTTCGTCTTCGCCGATAGCTATTTTTCGCATGCCAAAGTAGCTGTCAATGGTGTCGATGGTCTCGCCGTTGTGCTGTACTCTGACTTTGAGGTCGTAGAGGAAGGGGTGGTCTGGATGCCAGAGTTTTGCGTTTGGGATGTCGAGAGAGATGGTGTGGCCGGCCCGTCCGGTTGTTTCGGCTATTTGCTGGTTGCCGTCATAGGCGATTGTTTGAATTTGGCAATTCTCTAAGTTTTCGCCTGAGACAACAATATTTAGTTTTTCGTTGTCTATGTCGGGTGTGAGACGAAGGGTGCGGATGGATTGCTCTGGTACGGCTTCGAGCCAGACGGTTTGCCAGATGCCGCCGGTGGGTTGATACCGAAATCCCTGGCGGTTTTCCGGCATGATTTGTTTGCCAAGGGCCTGCGGCTGTTGCTCGGTGGCGTCCCAGCAGGAGACGATGAGTTCGTTCGTGCCGTCTGTTAAATGGTCGGTGATGTCAAAGGTGAAGGGGTCGTATCCGCCTCGGTGTTGTCCCGCTTTTTCGCCGTTGATATAGACGCTGGTTTCCCAGTCGGATGCCTGGAAATGGAGGAGTACGCGTTTGCCCGCCCATGCGTCGGGGACGGTAATATTTCGGCGATACCAGAGACGCTGGTTCGGGCGGAGGATTTCCATGATGCCCGAGAGAGGGGCGTCGATGGCAAAGGGGACGAGGATTTGACCCTGCCAGGCAGTAGGTGCGCTGGTGGTGCCGATGGGTTCGAGGGCGTAGTCCCACAAGCCGTTGAGGTTTTGCCATTGTTGGCGCACCATTTGAGGGCGCGGGTGTTCTGGCAGGGCGTTGTCGGGGGAGACGTTTTCCGCAAAAGGCGTTGAGATGTGTTTGGTCACGGGGGTCCAGGTCATCTCTTAAGCTACCTTTTTGGGTCTTCTTTGTGTCTGACCTCTGGGTTCGCTGTCCCAGCGCAGTGCCTGGAGGCGATGCATGGCGGCTCTGAGTGCTTCGGGCGTGCCGATGCGATAGAGGCCGTGTACGGCGAATCCGCGGACGTAGTGGTTGCCGTCGCGCATGGCATCTGCCAATTCGGGAATGGCTTCTTCGGCATAGATGCCCAATCGCGCGAGGGAGAGGGCGGCGTTGCGTCGCACAAAGTCGCTTTCATCCGTGGATAGGATGTCGGCGAGCGGGCGCACGGCTTCCGTGGTGTTCTGACTGGTGGTGCCCAGGGATTCTGCGGCATGTGCGCGTGTGTCTTCGTCGGTGTCCTGCAATAGGGCGATGAGGTCGGGTGTGGCTGATCTGGCACGCAAGCCCAGGTCGCCGAGTACATCGACTGCGCGCATGCGGATTTTTGGATCCGGATTTTTGGTGAGTTCGAGCAGTGCGGGTACGGCAGCTTCGCCGACGTTTGTGAACCCGTATCCAGCGTTTCGAGACGGGTTCTCATCTTCCGTGTCTTTGAGTGCGTTGATCATGGCGGGAATCGCTTTTTCGCCCTGTAATCCGAGGGTGTAGGATGCGTTGAGCGCGGCGGCTTCGTCGGGATTGGCGAGTTGTTCGCTCAGGGTTTCGATTGATGTCCCATTGCTCGCGTGTTCGGGTGATTTGCCCAGGTGCCAGTTCCACATGGCCTGCCATGTCGGTTCTTGTGGATCGTCGGATGCGGCCCAGGTTTCATCGCTGTGATCCCATGTCGGTTCGGTAGGCTCCGTCATGCGCGTGAACAGGAATTTAACCATGTGGCGCGTGATGTCTGTGAAGTTGGCTTCTTTTTTGTGCAGGATGTCGTAGTGGATGAGTGCGACGGTGCCCGCGGGTCCCGCTGTGAAGAGGTGTTCTCCTTCCTGGTCGCGGGCGGTGATGTACTGCGATCTGGGGGTTACGCTGGTCGGTCCCATTTCGCGGGGTGTGTCCTGGGGGTAATACATCGCCATCATCCAGCGACAGTGGTGGTGACGGCGGTTTTGATCGGCGCAGAACCGGCTGTTGTGCAAGCTGTCTTTGTGCATGGTGCGCGCATCGCTGCCCGGGCGGCTTTCGTGGACGTGGCGGTGCAGGTGCAAATAATAATCGGGTCCGAGAATGCTGGAAAATGCGCCGTGAACGATGGGGTGATCCCATACGTCTTGCAGTTCTGGTACGGCGGGGAGGAGGTTGTTGCCGGGATTTCTGCCGCTGTTTTTTTCAAAGGATTCATCGATGCGTTTATAGACTTTTTCGTGAAATCCCTCCGGGAAGTCGGGGTGGAGGATCAGATATCCGTCGCGGATGAATTGTTGCATTTGCGCGTCGGTCAATAAGACGGGTTTGTCTGCCATGTTGGGTTCCTTTTTGGTGTTATGGGTGGTTGGATATATAAATATTTCATAATACCTCTATTTAATCAAGGACATTTTGTTTATGATCGCATGCTACAATTGCAACGCGATACTGCCCTGATTTTTCTCATTGAACCTGTCCATGTAATCCCTGCGTTCAAAGAACTGGCTGGTGTCGTAGAGAAAGGCGTATTTGCCGTTCCGGTCACAGCCGGTTTCGAGTGCGACGCGGTTGATTTCGGCGATGTTGGGATAGGAGGGCCAGAGGATGCCTTCTTCGCAGTAGGAGGTGTCGATAAAGTAGCGTTTGTAAATGCCGCCGCCGGGTTTGGGTCGGCGGGCGTGTTGCAGGGCGGAGTGGACGATGATGATGGAGCCGGGGGCCAGGTTGTCGATGGTGCGCGAGCCGGGCAGGTCTTCGAATTGAAATTGGCGAAAGGCATCGTTGGCCATGACTTTTTTGTGGGTGCTGGGCATGACGAGGAGGTCGCCCACTTCGCCGTTCAGGCCGTCCATGTACATGAATACGTGGACCATGAGATGCGAGCGATTTGTGTGGGGGAGTTGTGCATAATCTTGATGCCACGCTACCCCGCGTTCTCCGGGCAGTTGCCAACGGGCGTGGATGTGGTGATGGACGAATTTTTTGCCTTTCATCAGATCGGCTACGCGATCTACAACACCGGGTTCAGATGTGAGCAGGCCGAGTTCTGGATACGCCATGAGCATGGGGCGTTCACCTTTTTCGCGGTCGATCATGAGTTGATCGACATCGGCTTTGATGCGCTCGTTGAGGTCGTGGTCGAAGAGTCCTTCAAATACGAGGTATCCCTCTTCGTCGAATTGGGCGATTTCGTCGGGTGTGAGGTGGTTCATGAGTTTCCCTCCAAATAGGCGTGAGCCAGATGCATATCGGGGTTGCCGTGGGCAAAATTGCCGTCGCAGGCTCTGAGGAGTTGGCGTGCGAGTTGATCGACTTTGTCGGGATATTCGGCGGCGAGGTCGTTTTCCTCCCGGTAGTCGTCCAGGACGTTGTAGAGTTGGAAGCCGTTGGTTTTGTTGATGTGGCGCAATTTCCAGCCTTCGGCTGTGGTGAGCGCGGGACCGAGGCGCGAGGAAAAGACGACGGGTGCGTGGGGGCGTTGCTCATTGCCCAGGAGGGTGGGCAAGAAGGATTCGCCATCTTTCCCGTCAGGTGTTTCCTGCCCTGTGAGATCGGATAGTGTGGGCATAAAATCGTAATTGGCGATCATGTGATCGGTTGTGCCGGGGGAGATGTGACCGGGCCAGCGCGCGATGTAGGGAAGGCGGGTGCCGCCTTCCCAGCTCGTCCATTTGAGGCCGGCCATGCCGTCGTTGCCATTGAAGATGTCGCCGCTTTGTTCTGTTGTGTGTCGGGTGGTGATGTCGTCATAGCGGATGCCGTCGAGGTTTTGTCTTTTGACGGTGCGGCCTTGTTGTGCGGCGTAGATTTCGTGGCCGTTGTCAGAGCTGAAGAAGACGATGGTGTTGTCGGCAATGCCGAGCGCGTCGAGTTCGTCGAGGATGATGCCGACGGTGTCGTCGAGGCGAAGAATCATGGATGCGTATTCTTTTTCAAAGCCGGTGAGTTCTGACGCGTCTTTTACGCCCGGGTGAATTTCGGGAACGGAGATGGGACCGTGGGGCAGTTGTGAAGGGTGGAAGAGGAAGAAGGGTTGGTGGCGATGTTTGCGGAGGAAATCGACGATTTTGTCGTTGAAGAGGTCTTGAGAATAGGTGACTTTCCCGGTCATGTCGTGGCGGATGGCCGCGTTTTCCGGAGATTCTGAACCGGGGTGGTTGCCGCAGTCGGGATGGGTGTTGCCGGGTATTTCGACGATGTCGCCATTCTCAAAGAGGAATGGGGGATAGAAGCCGTGGCAGAGTTGATGGTCGTAGAAGCCGTAGTGGTAATCCCAGCCGTGCCTGCGAATGCGTTCAGGTGTTGTGGCAAAGCCCCATTCGAGTTTGCCAATTTGTCCCGTGACATAGCCAGCGCGTTGCGCGATTTGCGCGAGAAAGACTTCGTCGGGGCGTTCTTGAAGGCCGGTGTTGTTGATGAGTTCGGCAATGTGTTCAAAGGTCATCGTGCCTTCGGCCATGGGGCGGTAGAGACCGCCTCTGGTGAAGGTCCATCGGCCCGCGTGTGCGTCGTGGTAGCCGGTCATGAGGCTGGCGCGCGCCGGGGCGCAAAAGATGCAGCCATAGGCGCGGGTGAATTGCAGGCCTTCGCGGGCGAGGCGGTCGATATTGGGGGTTTGAAAGTGTTTCTGGCCGTAGCAGGAGAGCATGCCGCGGCCGAGGTCGTCGCCGTAGATGTAGATGATGTTGGGATTGGACATGGAAGTTCCTTTTATAGTTCGGTTACGTCGATGGCCCTGCGCTGTGTGGTTGCCTGGTGCGCGGCGTGGATGAGCGAGAGGTTGTGCCGGGCGTGTTCGGCGGTGATTGGGGGCGGTTTGCTTTCTGCGAGTGCTTTGAAGGTGGCTGCAAAATAGTTGGCGTGTCCAGCGCGGGACAGGGCGTCATTGTCGAGGCCGTGGTCGAGGTCAACGGGTCGCCATCTGCGGTCGGCTTTGTCGAGGTAGCGGAGTTCGCGCCCGCGTCCGACAATGCGGATGCCGTGCGTGCGGGTATAGACTTCGCATGTGCTCTGGTCGCCGCCGGGCATGCCCCAGGATGTAGAGACGGTGGAGATTGCGCCGTTTTCGTGTTCAAAGAGGAGGAAGGCGACGTCATCGACATCAAAGTCAAAGAATTTGGTCTGTACGCGGGCTTCGACGTAGCGCACGGGTGAGCCGATCATGGTTTCGATGAGGTAAATTTCGTGGTAGGCGCTGTCGCCGATGCAGCCGCCGCCGGCTGCTCTGGATGCACGCCAGACGCTGTTGGGGTCGGCCTGGTCTTCTGTTTTGCCAAAGAGAGAGAGGGCGCGGCCCGTTTGGGGGATGCCCGTGTTTTCTCGGCGCAATAGCCGGAGGGCTTCTGCGGTGCCGGGCGTGTAGAGGAAGTTGTGTATAATGCCGTAGGGAACGCTGTATTTTTTTACGGCGTCGAGGAGTTGATCGGCTTCTTCGAGGGATGTTGCCATGGGTTTTTCCGAGATGATGGCGACGCCCGCTTGCGCGGCTTCGATGACGTGTTCGGCGTGCAGGTGATGGGGGGTTGCGATGATGACGGCGTCGAGTTCGGCGCGGGCGAGCATGTGGCGATGGTCTTCGTAGCGTTGTTCTGATACGATGTCTGCGGCTGTGCCAACGCGGTTTCTGTTTTCGGGGATGGGGTCGGCTATTGCCGAGATGGTTACGAGGTTGGGGATGTCGAGCAGGCCCTGGAGGTGTGATTTTTGGACGATGCCGCCGCAGCCGATCAGGCCCAGGCGGATGTTTTGTTCACGGGGCATTGCGATGGTTCCTTTCTGCGATTTTCTGCGCGATGTATTCCGCGTCGCGTCCCACGCCACGCAAGAGATGTGATCCGACGGTGTGTTGAAATTTCAAGCCGACGAAGAACAAGCCGGGGATGCAGACGCCGCGTTTGTGAATAGGTCCGTTTTTGTCAAATGCGGATTCGAGGTGATGTACGCGGATAAATTTGTAGTCGGGTCTAAAGCCTGTACACCATAAGACGGTCAGGTTTTTCAGGCTGACAATTTTGCCGTCGGCACAGATGATTCCGCGGTGGTCGGCATCTGTTACGCGACCGACCCGTTGTACGCCGTGGTGTTTTGAAAGCCAACGCGGCGATGGGGCCATGGCGGGGTCGCCTCCCTGCCATTGGTGCATAATACGCCGTCCGATCAGGGTTTGTCTCTGGATTTCAAATATTGGGAGCATGCGGGAGAATACGCCGATGGGGATGCCCAGAATTGACCAGGGGACGACGCCGTTGCCGCTGAGTGCAAATGAGAGGGTTTCAAAACGATCCGATTGTGCCAGGTCCAGGCAGATTTGAACGCCGCTGCTTCCGCTGCCGACGATGAGGATGTTTGCGGTTGTGATCTGGTCGGGGTTTCGATAGGCCGATGAGTGTAGCTGAGGAGTTGATTGCGGCAGTTTTTTCGCGGCGTCTGGTATAAAGGGTTGGGCTGCATGCCCGGTGCAGATGGCGACGTTGGTTGTTTGATAGGTTTTGGTGTCTGTATGGACGTTCCAGGTTCCTTCTCCTTCGGCGACTTGCGTGACGGTGACGCCTTCTTTTATTGGCGGGTTGACCATCTGGCGATACGCGCAAAAATAGTCGAGTGCTTCTTCGCGCGTGGCAGTGTCGTACCAGGCTTTGTGCGGTGCAAATGGTTTTTGCACGCCGGGCAAGGTGTTCATCCAATTGGCGGTGTTCATCCGGAAGCTGTCCCAGCAGTTGTGCCACGCAGAGAACGCCCGGTCGCGTTCCAATACGAGGTGCTCGATCCCGCGTTGTTGTAAGTAATAACTCAGTGTTATGCCGGCCTGCCCACCGCCAATAACGATGGTGTTCATGATATGGTCTTTACGCATCAATCAACCCTATCAACAGTGCTGTCATCGCGGCAGGATGTTGAGCCGCGATCCAGTCTATATAGGCAACTGACCATCCACCATAGTTCTGGCGCAGATTGCCTTCGGCGACCTACTGTTTGCCAATCAATAAAGATAGTCCCAAAATGCTGCTCTCAAACACGGAGAGGTCTGAGGACGCAAATTGGGATGGAGTCCTTACGAAGGATGGTAGCTTGAGACAATGGTTATTCAGCATCATATTTTAAATTTTTCTTTTGGATAGGCGGTTTCTATGCATCTCCCATAACTTATCCTACTTCCAAGAAAAAAATATCCCACGCTTTTCCGCCAACTTTTCTACGAGGTTGTGTAATTCATTTACTTTGGTATCAATATTTGCGATAGCGGTAGTTGTGCTCTTGGCTGTTTCCTTGGCGAAAGAGCCAATTTGCTTTACTTCCATCTCTACTTCATTCAATCGTTGTTTTTCCGCTAACTTTTCCGCGAGGTTGTGCAATTCATTCACTTGATTACTAATCTTTGCGATGGCATTGTCTGTGTTCTCGTTGCTTGCCTGAACAAAAGTTCTGTTTTGTTTTATTTCTGTATCAAGCCTATCCAATTGCTCGTGGATGTTCAACTCGGAAAGTTTTGTAATTATTTCTCCACAGACACCAATGAAAGGCTTTAACTCGCTTACCAGTTGTTCTGCGGCAGTCCGTATTGCTTCGTTCTGTTCCTTACCCCTTTCAAGAATTGTCGCTGCATCCCGCATTCGGCCCAATTCAGCAGCGATGTTCTGAATGCCCTGTTCAGCCTCGAGAATTTTATCGGTGTCAACCATTGTCATGCTCCTGGGTTAGTGCTGTATAAAAACCGCTGTCTTCCGCTGATCGTAGTACATTTGCCATAAGCAAGGTGAGAGAGTGGCAACGGACGACGGACCAATTAGCAACCTTGCTACGCAACAAATACCTGGCCATAGTTAGGGTGCCGCACTGACGCAACATTGAATCGGCAATTTTTTCTGCAACCGTGTCTCTCAGCGTATTGGCGTCTTCCAGCATTGCTACTAAAATACCATAAGGGTCACGGATGCTTTCGCCAGACTCCTGAACCAACCTGGTAAGCGTATCCGCCTCGTCGAGCACACTGGCGTCACTCTCGGTGGAACTCCTGAGCCGTGTGCATACCGATAGATAGCGCAACGCCACGTTCTGAGGGTCTGTGTCAAGCATACGGCGTGTAGTGCCAATCAATCGTTTAACCTCCTCCAATGATGATACCAGGTTCAAAAGTTTATTGATGTTATCAAGGCCAATTTCGTCGAACTGGCGGCCCACCCATCCGCGCAGTTCATCAGTAAATTCTGACTCCTGTAGATATGCCAGAATGGCCTCCCGAAAGTCGGTATCACTGCTGAAACCACGGCACAATTCACCCATGGTACGAATGGCTTGCTTGCGTTTCGCAACAATTTCATCATAAACGAAATCAATAAGCGAATTAACCGCAGACCTCAGAGCGTTTTCTACGGTGTCGGTCAGTACCGAATGGCTTGCGTCGTCGGCAAATTCTGCAAACTTATACTTCATCAGATACTGCCGAAGGTTTTCCTTTATGTTTGAAGGCGTTATACGTTTAATGTGAACCTCGAACTGACGAGACTGCCAGTCAACAGTGTAATCCTCAACCAGGCCCAGCAACGCAAGACGAAAGATAGCCCGCTCGGATTTCTCGCGTTCATTATCTTTCCCAAATTTCAGTAGCGCAGTATTGATTGATCCGACTGGTAATTCTTCAATTTTTTTAGCTAGCTCCGATGTCCACAATTGCAACGTATCCTTTTTTTCTTGCTCCCTACCCTTGTACGAGTTCAGCAGAAACCACAGGTGAACAAAAAGGTCACCCTGGTTGTCCCTACCCAATTGATTAAGATTCGCCAGTGCTTTTTGATGGTCAGGTTCATTGAGGATTTCCAGTGCCGCATGCCAATTGTCATCACTGTACAGAATAGCACAGCGTGCGTAGTTAGCCTGTCCGTTACGGCCCGCACGACCGGCCTCCTGATAAAAAGCCTCTACGGACTCAGGCATCGCGTAGTGAATGGTGTAGCGGATATTGGACTTATCAATGCCCATCCCAAAAGACTTAGTCGTGACCAATTCTTGGACGCGATTGTCGGTGAAGTCATTCTGGATTTTTTGCTTATAATCGTCCCAGTTACCGGTAAAATTCTTCGGTTTTGTTCCGCCATAGATATTGTTGTGGCTGAGTTGCTTCGCCACGCTATCAATTCCGAGATCACCATTAACGTGAGGACAAAATACCAGACCGCCATTCGTCTCGCTTCCTTGAGGGCGATAGAAATTCTGTGGATTTAATCTCAAGGCACGGGGAAGACGTTCCCGGTATCGCGTCAGCGCAACCGATTTTTCACGGCGCATCACGGATTCGACTTCAAATTGAAGTTCTGCTCGGTCAAAGGATTTAGGCAGAACAATTGCATTCTCATCGGTAATGCCCATTTCCATCTGAATGTCAGTGAGTACAGCAAAAGACGCCGTACCGGTCAATGCGACCAGCGTTGGAGAGAGACCACTCGCGTCGGAGCAGTACTTACGTAAATTGAACGGCAAATGGAGATACGAAGGGCGAAAATCGTGACCCCATTCAGAGACGCAGTGCGCCTCGTCCACCACGGCAAGTGAAATGGGAAATTTTCCGGTTACTCCTCTGAGTCGATTGCGAAAATCCTCACTTTGCAAGCGTTCTGGCGCAATGAAAACAAATGCCAGATTGCCTGCGGTCATATTCCGCAATACAGTTTCCCTGTCACCATGGGATTGCTGGCTGGATACTTCACCTATTAGATCAATTCCAGACCGACGCAGATTTGTCACTTGGTCAACCATCAGTGAGATTATAGGGTCTATAATCACTGTCATCCCTGGTAGTAGCATACCGCTGAACTGATAAATCAACGACTTGCCACCACCAGTGGGTAAAAGTGCAATCGTCGGTTGGCCTTGGAGTAATCGTGAAATGGCGAAAAGTTGTCCGTCTCGAAAGTCGCGCTTGCGGAATATTAGCTGCAACAGGAACTGTAGCGCAGCCTGCTGATCCGTGACGGATGGCAAATCAACGCCGTTCTGGTCAGTCAGTGAGTTGGCTAAATCGGCCAAATCATAACGCAATGATTCGCACCACTGGAGTTCCCGCTCGGTACGGAAGCCGACCGCACGCCGAATACGAATCGCATTAGATGGTAGGCAGGGAAAAAGGAGACGCTCCGTAACCCCAATACATCCTTCGTCTAAAAAAAAACTATTGAGTAGGATGAGGTCATATGAACCATCAGGTGCGGACATATAGCGCGTTTCCAAATCGGGG
>JAJEDY010000006.1 GCA_022821275.1 Candidatus Latescibacterota bacterium
ACCCGAACAGTCTTTGAAAAGTTGTCAAATCAACCGCCTGATGCTAGCCAAAACGCCCCATATCGCCGATATATCCACCCTATTTGCCTAATTTTTTGCTCCGATTCAGGGCTTACCGATAATTTTAAAACAGCTTCTAAAAAGCTTTATAGGTCGTTTTACCACAACAAATGAATTATGCACACCCCATAATAAATAATCTCATTCATCCGCAGTCTTTAATAACCGCCAACAGAGTCTATTTAAAAATCTCCTTACTGTCAAGGCTGGGCATTTGATCTTGCAAAGATAAAGACCTATCTTTTGAATGATACAGATACAGCGCATATCGGGTTTGCTTTCCACGATATGTTGGATTATAATCTATAGGTATGTGGTTGAATGGCGTCTTGAATTTCAAGGAGGCTGAGATGGCTGATACGCTGATAGATGAGGTGAAAATAGAAAGACAAAAGAAGACAGCCGTGATTGATTGCGATGTTCATGTGACGATGAAATCGGGGGATATGTGGTTTCAGTATCTGGCGGAGGAATGGCACGATTATCACCGGACTATTGGTGGGCGCGGACGCATCGGATCGGCGTATCCCCGCGCTGTGCCAAATGCCGCGCGTCACGATGCATGGCCGCCTTCGGGACCGCCGGGATCTGATCTGGAGTTTTTGCGTGCGCAATTGCTGGACGAGTGGGATATGGATTACGGCATTTTGACGCCTTTGATCGGCGTGGGTGGGCAGCAAAATTTGCGTTATGCAGAGGCGATGGGACGGGCGGTGAACGATTGGCAAGCCGATGCGTGGCTCGGTCGCGAACCCCGGTTGCGCGGATCTGTTATTGTGCCGTATGAAAATGGGGAGTTGGCCGCGGCAGAAATTGACCGCATGGGCGATCATCCTGGGTTTGTGCAGGTACTTCTCGTGGTGCGGACAATGGAACCTCTGGGCAATCGCAAGTACTGGAAGATGTATGAGGCTGCGGTGAGAAATGGGTTTCCGATTGCGATTCATTTTGGCGGTACAGGCGCGGGTCCAATTACGGGCGCGGGCAAGCCTTCGCATTATATTGAGGATCACGGTGGCATGCCCACGGCATTTCAGGCGCAGGTGACGAGTTTGGTTTATGAAGGCGTGTTTGAGGCATTTCCAGATTTGAAAGTGGTGTTGATTGAGGGAGGATTTGCGTGGATGTCCGCGTTGATGTGGCGGCTGGATAATTGTTATCAGAAGTTGAAGGTGGAGTTGTCGCATTTGAAGCGGTTGCCGTCGGAGTATGTCCGCGATCATTTTTGGATCAGTACGCAGCCTATGGAAGAACCCCCACAGCGCGAGTACTTTTTTCAGATGATGGATCATATGGATATGAACGATAAGTTGATGTTTGCCACGGATTATCCCCACTGGGATTTTGACGCGCCCGATGTGGCCCTGCCTTCGGGTATGGACAAGGATGTGCGGCGCAATATTCTGGCGGAGAATGCACGGGCGTTGTATCAGTTGGCATGATCACAAGGAGCAAAAAATGAAAATCATTAAGGCCAAAATTTTGGATGCAACTCATCTGGAATTGAGCCAACCAGTACTTGATAATCCAGGAGGTGATATTATGATCGCAGTTCCGGATAAAGACGAAGAGGAACGCGATTGGTACCACCTCTCAAAAGAGCGACTCTTGGCGGCTTACGACGACGCAGATAAGATATACGATGACTTATGAGTTCGGGGATATTGTGTTGATTAGCTTTCCTCAGTCTGGAATAGATCAGCATAAACAACGGCCTGCTCTCGTTGTATTAGACATTGGTGACGCCGATATTGTGGTGGTACCTATAACATCTCGAGAACGTTCAAGTCAAGGTGATATTAAATTGGAAAATTGGTCTGAAAGCGGATTGTTGAGAGCATCATGGGTGAGGTTGGCAAAAGTTACATGTTTGGAGAAAATCTATATCTCTCGTTCTTTGGGACGAGTGACACATGATGATGAAATACAACTGAAATCATCTTGGGAAACACTGTATTCATTATAAACGGATTGTTATGGCAAAGCATATTATCGGAACTGTTGATGAGATTCCACCGGGTGAGCGGAAGCTGGTGACGATTGAGGGGCGGGAGATCGGGGTGTTTAATGTTCACGGCGAGTTTTATGCCCTGAGGAATCGATGCCCCCATCAGGGAGGCGCGCTGTGCAAGGGGCGGGTGTCGGGTTTTGTGACGGCAAAGGTGCCGGGAGAATACGAGTACACGCGCAAGGGGGAGATTTTGCGGTGTCCATGGCACGGCTGGGAATACGATATTAAGACGGGGCAGTCGTGGGTCGATCCTTCCAGTGTGCGCGTGCGAAGCTATGAGGTGGAGATAGCACAGGGCGCAGAGATAGAGGACGAGGGAGATATGGCGGGATTGGTGAAGGGCCCTTATGTGGCAGAGACGTTTGAGGTGACGGTGGAGGAGACGTATCTGGTTGTGGAGATCTAACAGGAGTCATATCCCCAATGCGCGTGGGCATTATTTCGGTGTTGCACGAGTCGAATACGTTTATCAGCACGCCAACGACTATGGATTCGTTCCGACGGGACGGGATTTTTACGGGTCGGGCGATGTATGATCACTATTCGGGTGGACATCACGAGGTCAGTGGATTTTTAGAAGGTTTGGAGTCGGCAGGCATAGACGCGCTGCCGATTTTTCATGCGGGTACAACGCCTTCTGGTCGCATTACGAGAGAGACGTGTCGAGAATTGATGCGGTTGATGTTTGATGAGGTGGCGGCTGTGGGTGATATGGATGGGTATCTCGTGGCACCTCATGGGGCAAATTCTGGCGAGGGCGATGAGTACCGCGATATGGATGGGCACTGGTTGTCGCGTTTGCGCGAGGCGGTTGGGTCTGAGAAGCCGATTATTTGCACGATTGATCCGCACGCCAATTTGTCGCCGCGCATGGTTGCGGCGTGCGATGCGACGATTGCCTATCGCTCGAATCCCCATCTCGATCAGAAGCAGCGCGGTCTGGAAGCTGCGGCGTTGATGGTGCGGACCCTGAAGGGAGAGGTGGCGCCTGTGCAAGCGGGGGCTTTTCCCCGTATTGGGATTAATATTGAGCGTCAATCGACTTTTGCGCCGCCGTGTTTGCCGATGTATGAGTTGGCAGATGAGATGTTGAAAGAACCGGGTGTTTTGTCGAATAGTGTTGTGCTGGGTTTTCCGTATGCCGATGTCGAGGAGATGGGGTCGGCATTTGTGGTGGTGACAGATGGCGATAGGGATCGGGCACAGGTGCTGGCGAATCGGCTATCGGATTATTTGTTTGCACACCGCGCGGAGTTTGTGGGAGAGTATATTCCGGTTCCCGAGGCTGTCGATATGGCGGTGGGACAAGAGGGACCTGTTTGTTTGCTCGATATGGGGGATAATGTGGGTGGGGGATCGGCGGGTGATGGTACGGAGATTTTGCACGAATTGCACGGGCGGGGGAATACGACGGGCTTTGTGTGTATTTTTGATCCGGAATCACAGGAGCGAGCGCGAGGTGCAGGGGTTGGAAATCGCGTGGTGCTGGATATCGGCGGCAAGACGGACGATTTACACGGTAAACCTTTAAGAGCAGAGGTGCGGGTGCGCAGTCTGCACGCGGGGAAGTACAGAGAATCCGAGGTGCGACACGGCGGGCGGACAGCTTTTGATATGGGTCCTACGGCGATTGTGGAGACGGATACGGGTATTACAATTAGTTTGACATCGCGGCGCGCTGTGCCCGTGAGTCTGGGTTTGATGACGAGTTGCGATCTCGATCCAGCCGATTTTCAGGTGGTTGTGGCCAAGGGTGTGCATGCCCCTGTTGCGGCATACCAGCCGGTGTGTACGGCTTTGATTCGGGTGGATACCCCCGGGGCAACTGCGGCGGATATGCGAGGTTTTGAATACGCGTTTCGCCGCGAGCCGATGTATCCTTTTGAGGAGATTGGGGTGTAATTTTTGAAAATTTTATTGACGAATGACGACAGTTTGGATTCGCCTTTGTTTTTGTTTGCTGTGGATTATTTTCAGGCGATGGGAGATGTGAAGGCTGTGGTGCCTGCTGAGGAACAGAGTTGGAAGGGCAAGGCGATGACGCGGTTTGGCACGCTTCACATTGAGCCGTTGGATGGATTTGCGTGTGAGACATACTCGTTTTCGGGGACGCCAGCGGATTGCGCGAATTTTGGCATTTATCACATGTTTGATGGCGATAAGCCCGATCTGGTGATTTCGGGTATTAATATAGGTAGTAATTCGGGGTTGAGTTTCATGCTTTCATCGGGGACGATTGGAGCAGCTCTGGAAGCCAATATCGCGGGATTGCCAGCTGTGGCATTGTCACAGGTTTTACCCAGACATGTGTTTCGACAGTGGGTTGAGGATCGCGCGATGCAATCCGATGTGCGGGAATTGTTGTTGGAAAATTGTCGTGCGATGTTGCAGCGGGTATTTGCGTTTTTGAATGATCAGACAGATTTTTTGTCTGATCCCGTGACGTGGAATGTGAATATGCCGGCTGAACCATCTGCTGACTGGCGCGTTATACCAACAGTGCTTGGACACACGTTTTACACGTCGTGCTTTGAGGCGTCGGAAGAGGGGTATCATCACAATATCGATCAGCCAGAGGTAGAAGAACGCGCGGGTACAGATGGTATGGTTTTGCGCGATGGACATGTGAGTGTTACGCGATTGGATGTTCGCACACTGGGACAATGAATCTAAAAACGGGAGATTTGAATGGGTGATTTTGTGGGCGTAGTTCCTGCTATTGCGACACCTATGGGACGGGATGGGCGGTTTAACGAAGCGGTGTTTCGCAAAATTGTAGCGTTTAATATTGAAGCCGGTGTACACGGTTTTTGGGTTGCGGGGGGTACTGGGGAGAGTGTGCTGTTGGACGATGATGAAAATATGCAGGTTGCATCGGCGATTGTGGATCAATCGAATGGGCGTGCAAAAGTTATTATGCATGTGGGTGCGCCAACAACAGATCGCGCAGCGCGGCTGGCAGAGCACGCAGCCCGTGTGGGTGCCGATGCGCTGTGTTGTGTGCCGCCGTTTTTTTATCGGCGCGATGACGACGATATTGCCGAGCATTATCGGATTGTGGCAGGTGCTGCTGATTTGCCGCTCTTTGTGTACAATTTGCCAGGGGCAACAGGTGTGGAAATTACGCCGGGGATGATGGCAAAGATTCAGGACCGCGTGCCGCAACTGAAGGGATTAAAGCATTCGGCACAGACGTTTTCAAATGTGCGGACGTTTGCCGAGATGGGGTTGTCGTGTTTTATTGGCAATCACCGGCTGATGTTGCCGGCGATGACTATTGGTGCGTGTGGGTGCGTGGATGGGCCGCTAAATGTGTTTCCCGAATTGTGGGTGGCAATTTGGAAAGCGTATCGAGCAGGGGATTTGAAGGCGGCAGAAGCAGCACAGGATAAAGCGTCGCGTGCCTATGAGATGTTGAGTGCAGGCGGTGGCTTTCATTCGGTGATCAAGGTGGCGTTGAGTGCGCGGTTGGGAGTTGATTGTGGAGATCCAAGGCCGCCAGGGCGACCGGTGAGCGATGCACAACGCGCACAGATTGTGGAAACCGTGAGGGGTCTGGTGTAAGCGAGCAGGTAAATCCAAACAGAGATAAATCCCATGGTCGATCAGATAATTTTGCTGGTTGAAGACGATAGGGAATTGGCGGAGTTGACGTGCGATTTTTTGGAGAATGAAGGATTTGTGGTCTGGTACGAGGCCGAGGGCAAGGCCGCTCGAGATCGCATTTTGGCTTCTCCGCCCGATCTGGTCATTTTGGATATTATGCTGCCGGATATGAACGGATATACGGTTTGCCGGGAAGTGCGTCCAGAATACGATGGTCCGATTTTATTTTTGACGGCTCGAGATGAAGAATTAGATGAAATTTTGGGCCTGGAGATGGGCGGTGATGATTATGTGACCAAACCCGTACGGCCCCAATTGCTTGTGGCGAGGGTGCGCGCATTGTTGCGCAGGGCTGTTAGTCCTCAGAGACCTACGGCGCCAAAGCGGGTGGTGGTGGGGGATTTGATAGTGGATGCAAATCGCCGGGAGGTCAGGATGGGAGAAGGCATTGTTGATTTGACGACTTATGAATTTGATTTGCTCTATTATCTGGCCAATCGAGCCGGTGATGTGGTGAGTCGGCAAGATATTTATCAGGCGTTGTTTAACTACGATTACGATGGGTTGGATCGCAGCGTGGATGTGTATATTTCACGCCTCCGCCAAAAATTCGATGGAGATAATTCAACATCTGTTTCGATCAAGACCGTGCGCGGTGTGGGTTATCTTTTGTCAGTGCCCGCGAATGAAGGGTGAAGGATGAAGGGTGAAGGATGAAGAAACACCTGCGCTGGGGGTGGTGTTGGGTGGCCTTCTTCCTTCTAACTTCTTCCTTCTAACTTTTACAGGCGAGTGACCGATGAGGAAACAGTTTATCCGTATTTATGCGGGAATTGCCATTGTTTTGCTTTTGAGTGCGTTTGGATTTTTGGCAATGTCAAAGCAGTGGGTCGCCTCTGTTCGGCAGGCTGATTTTGAGGACAAGACTCAAGCGCTTATCGCAATGGTTCGCGAGGAAATTGAGGCTGTGGATTCGGATCCCGTGGCGCAGTTGCTGGTGCTCAATATGTTCAGTCTGACGCATCGCATGCCCATTACGCTGGAGCCGTTGTTTGTTTTGCCGCTTTCTTCGGCTGAGAAAGACGGTTTGAAAGCTGGAGAGGTTGTGACGATTTCCATAGAGAAAAGATTGCAGACATACCAGATGGCACCCAATGGCGATGTTATTGTGTTGGGACCATACCTTCTCGAGGAGATGATTCGATGGCAGGATAATTTGATTGAAGAAGGAGATGGTGAGGGCGATGGCGGCAATTTCTTTTTTCAGACCGATGTTTTATTTTTTGGCATTCTGGTTGCAATTTTGTTGGGTATAGGTGGGGCTATTTATTTTTTGATTCACCCTTTTGAACGGCGAGTTTACGCATTGTCGGATGCTGCCGAGCGATTTGGGAAGGGCAATTTGAGCAGCCGGTCCCCGGTTGGGAAGGGCCATGCCGTGGCGGATTTGGCGCGTAGTTTCAATGGTATGGCCGATCGCATTGAGGGGTTGGTAGATGGGCAACGGGAGCTTTTAAGGGCGGTGTCGCACGAACTGAGGACGCCTCTGGCACGTATTTTTTTTCTCTTAAATCAGTTGAAGAATAATGGTGTATTGGAGGATCAGCATACGGATATTCAGCGCATTGAACGCTCAGTGTATGAACTCAATGATCTGGTTGAAGAGTTGATGGATTTTGCGCGATTAGAACAGGATATTTCACATCGCACGGAGGTCGATGTTTATGCACAGGTGCGAGAACTGCGCGAGATGGTATCAGAATTGCGCGGGGATATTTCTGTGGATATCGATAGTGAACACCTGTTGATCTGGACAAATGAGACGCATTTCAAACGCGCGCTTACCAATCTGGTTACCAATGCAGTGCGACATGCTGAGCGTCATATCTGGATTAAGGCGCAAAAAGTGGATAAAATGGCTCATATCAGTGTGGAGGACGATGGCTGTGGTATTCCCGAACATTTGAGAGAAAAGATATTTGAGCCTTTTTATCGGGTAGATGAAAGTTCCAATAGAGGCGGTACGGGTCTGGGGTTGGCGATTGTGAAGCGCGTTGTGATGCAAAATGAAGGGCAGGTGCGGGTGGAGAATAGGACAGAGGGCGGGGCGAGGTTTACGTTGATTTTTCCGCTTGAAGATAAAACAAAGACGGGTCGGGTAGAACAGGAGATTTACAATTCTCGACAATGATTTCGGAACAAGACGGGCAACGGGTTTGTCGAAATAGAAGGACGGTACAGGGGCTTGGATTATTATACGTAGAGACAACCCCCTGTGGTTGTCCTGCGACCACAATTGGCATTTTCAGGAAATGGCAGATATGAAACGGTGTTTAATTGCCATACTTTTGATGACCGCAACGCTGTGGTGCGATGCGGTTGCTCAGGCGCAAGAAAAGCAAGAGGAGTCGCCAGCGGCTTTTGTCGATGAGGATGGCGATGGTATTGATGATCGCGTGACCTTCCGCCATCGTCTAAGTCAGCGATCTCGGGGAAGTGCGCTGTTGTGGGTGCTCTCAGCGCAATTGACGGAAGCGCAGCGGACGGCTCTGCAGGCGAGGATCAATGAATTACTCGAGGGAGGGGCAGAACTCTCTGAGATTAGAAGGGCTATTTTTGCCGAACTCGAGGGTTTTGGCGTAGATTTAACAGAAACATTTTTGACGCGATTAAGTGCGGTGTTGACAGAAGATCAGATGTCTGCACTTCGCAAAAAGGCCGAGGCTCTAAAAGCGAATGGTGCGACCTATCACAGGATTTACAGAGAGATACGCGACGAGTTGGCTGTGATGGGGATTAATTGGGAGGGGCAGAGACCCGATTACTCCAGTTCTCGGTTGACAGAAGACGAGATGTCTGATCTCCAAAAAAAAATTGACAAACTAATTGCCGATGGTGCGTCTCGCGTTGAAATTCAAAAAGCCATTCATGCAGAGTTGGAAGAGATAAAGCGGCGCAATAGACGCAGGAATCGCGCTGCGGGTGACCGCAGCGGTCCTCCGCCGAGATCACCTGAGAGAGAAAGAAGCGGGAAACAGGGAAACTGAATCAATCCGAGAGAGGAAAAAGCGTTTCAAATATTTTGTCCGTTCGGTTTCGCCAACTCGCCCAACCCGCACCATCGTTTACTTCGCCTCCGGTAAAGGTATAACCTCTTTTTTTCAGTAGTTGGGCAAATGACGCCGTGCTTTTGCCCAGATCATTTCCCTCCATTGGACTTCGCAAGTCGTATTTTCCCCAGTCGAGATATATATCTATGGGCTTATGTTTTGATGCCTGAAAGACCATGTGTGCATCTTTGGCTTCTGCGGTTTGATCCCAGGATAGGGATTGTATGCCTATTTTGCCAAATATGTCGGGATGTGTAAAGGTGGCGTAAAATGCCATAAATCCGCCGTAAATTGTCCCGATATTTGCCCGGTTTTCACGGTTTTTGATGGTGCGATATGTCTGGTCGATGTAGGGCACGATCTCTTTTGTAAAGATCCGATTGTACGCATCGCGTTTTTCTCCCACGTATTCTGCGTATCCTCCCCTGAAGAGTGATGGAACAAAGACCACAATGACAGGACGCACGCGCTTGCCGATGATATTGTCCAGCGAGATATTCATCTTTCCCAGCGACCACTGCCGGCGTGCAGCGTGTACATATACGACGGGGTATTGTTCATCGCTTTCATGGTAGCCCGCCGGGAGATAGATTTCCAGGTTGCGCTTTCCCCCAATTCCCGCGCTTTCAAAACGCATGGTGTCAATTTTGCCGTGAATACCATCTGGCCGCGCTTTGAGATGGTCGGGCGCACGCCAGCGCGGCATGCCGAAATAGGATGCGCGGCCAAAGAAGAGGGTTCGAATTTGTCGCGGGTTGAGGGGGTCGGGGATGGTTCGCTGTAAGTCCAGTGTATAGCGATAGGTGATGCGGGCGTCGGGTTCGAGTTGTGCCGTGGAATAGAAGAAGTCCGTTTCCTCAATTCGGTGCATGGGGTGGTCGTATCGACGCCCTACGTGATCGCCGGTTATGGTGACGTCTTCCGCTTGGCCGCGATATACAAAATGCACGAGGTTCTCGCCTTCGAGGATTGGGAAGCTTTTCTGTTGTGCCATGAATTGATCGATTTGCGTTTTTTTGTCTGGGGATTGTTTTACTTTTTCGACAAATTGTGCAAAGCGCGATTTTGGTGCGATGTCTTCTGCATCTGATTTTGCTACTTGTGTTTCTGGTACGATTTCGATACAGGCGATTTCCGACATGCTGCGTGCGTAAAATCTGCCATTGGCAAGGCTGGCATGCGTCCAGGAAATGTCGTCGAAGAGTTTTAAGCGGGCTGTTTCGCGGTATTTTTCGCCCGAAGCCTGTGCGACGGCGAGGTTGCCTTCTTTTGTCATGATTACGAGGTGGTTATCCACGATGATGGGAAAGCCATCTCCCGGCTCGCGCGAGCGCCATAAGCGTTCTCCGGTGTTTGTATCGATGCAGGTGAGGATGCGACCGTTATAGCCGAACAGGAGATTTGTGTTAAAGACTGCGTAGCTATACGTTCCCCGAATATGGCGCGTCCGCCAGATTTCCTCGGCGGCAAAGGTTTCGTTGTCGGCTCTCAGGCCGATTAGTATGCCGCCGTTTTTTACAAAATATCGCCCCTCACCAATTTCGACGGGATGTCCGCTGGTATGCCCTGCGCCGGTCTGTCCGCGGTGTGCAAATTGCCAGAGTATTTCACCGGTTTCAGGAGATAGACCCGCGAGATATTTGTTGCCGAAGAAGACGAGGTGTTTGCGGTTGTCAAAGGCGAATAGACCCGGCGATTGGTAGTTGACTGAGTCGCTAAATGCCGACCAGATCAAGTCGCCTGATGCAGGGTCATAAGCCGAGACCGCATGTGTTCCGCCGGTTTGGACGATGAGACGGTTGTCGTGTAGAATTGGGGATGAGGTAAAGCCCCAAAATGGCACTGTGGCGCGATGGGTTGCGACGAGGTCTATCGCCCAGAGTTTTTTTCCCGTGTTTGCATCGAGTGCGAACAATTTTCCCCGGGGACCTAATGCGATGACTTTGTCTTCTGTCACTATCGGCGTTGATAGGGGACCGCTTTGCGAGCCGTAGTGACCGAGATATGCAGTGCCGATTTTGTATTTCCATCGTTCTGATCCATCTTCGGCGTTGAGGCCGATTATGTAATCAAAGGTTTCATCGGAGTACATGGTTACGGCGAGATCGCCGCGAATCGAGATGGATGAGTACCCGGCTCCGAGGGGCTTTTTCCAGACGATTTTCAGGGCGTAGGGTTGGTCAGAGGGAAAAACGCCCGCATCGTTGACTCTGAAGTCTCTGTTGGGACCGCCCCAGTTCGGCCAATCCGCTTTTGCGCCTGCTGGTTGGAAGAAGAATACAAGAACAAAAAGTATGATTAGGGGACGGTTCATAACATTTCCTTTTGTATCTTTTCTCTGTGTTTACCTCTCACTTTTCATCCGCGTTCATTTTTGTCGCCAGATTTCCCAGACGAGGTGTGATAGCTCGGGGACGATGAGTTTTTCCATGGCGAGTTGTACGGCGCCAGATGATCCCGGCATGCAGAAGATCATGGTGTCTTTGTACACGCCTGCTACGGCGCGCGAGAGCATGGCACCCGATCCGATGTCTTCCCAGGAGAGAAAGCGAAATACTTCGCCAAATCCGTCGAGGCGTTTTTCGAGGAGGCTTGTGACGGCTTCATAGGTGGTGTCGCGCGCGGCAATGCCGGTGCCGCCGTTGGTGAGGATGACGTGGCATTCGCCTTTTTCGGCGATTTGTTTTATGAGCGCGCGTATCTGGTCGGCTTCGTCTTTGACGACGCGGTAAAACGCGATGCTGTGACCGGCGGCTTCGACCAGTTCTTTTATGATTTTGCCGCTTTTGTCATCGGCTTCGGTGCGCGTGTCGCTGATGGTGAGTACAGCGCAGGTGACGGGGTCTTTGGCTTGTTCGATGTGATCTGTGTAAGGCATGGGGAACTCCGGGGTGAAAAGGGTTACGACAGCCCCATGGCGCGGAGGTTGTCGTAGCTGATTTTGAGGCTGTCGAAGGGGTCGCGGTCGTAGCAGCGGTCCTGTTCGACGATGTACCAGCGCGTGCCGGATTCGCGCCCCGCTTCAAAGATGGCGGGCCAGTTGAGGTTGCCTTCGCCGACTTCGGCAAAGCGCGTTTCCCGGCCTTCAATGGCCATGTCTTTGACGTGGATGAGGTCGATGCGGGTGTTGGCTTTGCGGATCCATTCAGCGGGGTCGCCTCCTCCTGCTTGCACCCAGTACACGTCGATTTCGAGTTGTACTGCTTTGGGGTCTGTTTCTTGCAGGATGATTTCAAGGGCGGTGCGGTTGCCGAATTTTTGAAATTCAAAGTTGTGGTTGTGATATGCAAAGGTCAGGCCCGCGTCGGCGAGTTTGCGTCCGACTTCGGAGGCGTCTTTGGCAAAGCGGATATATCCGTCTTCTCCGTCTTCCCGATAGGATTGGGGCAGGCTTCCGATGGCGGGGTATTTGCAGTTCCAGAGGAGGTGTTCGTCTATGACGGCTTGTGTGTCGTCGCGCATGCGGTCAAAACCGGTGTGTGTGGCGCAGATTTCAATGTCGTTGTCATCGGCTATTTGTTTGAGTTCTGCGGGGTCAATGGGACCAAAGCCGGAGACTTGCATGGCGTCGTAACCCATGGCTTTTACTTTTTTTACGGATTCGACGATGTCTGATATGGTTTTGGTGAAGTCGCGCACGGTGTACATTTGCGCGGCGATCATGGTGTGTGGCATGGTAGGCTCCTTGAATAGATGTGAGATTTTCCGTAGGGGCGACCCCCTGTGGTCGCCCGCACCCATCGGTGGTGGGAAGGATGAAACATAATATAGACCTGCTATTGATGCCAGAATTTTATGTGTGGGATTTTTCTGGATTGTTGTGGAATGAACGTTTATTTTAGGATTGTTACCGTATGACGATCTGTTTATCACTGGCTGGGGAGAGATTATGTCGAACATGAAGGCGTTGGCAAATAAGCAAGGGGCGCGCAATGATGCGCTGTTAAAGGATACGCAGTTTCTCGGGGATGAGGTCGCGTCCGATGTTCTGGGGCTGCATATTGATATTGCGGCGACCGGGTCGCTTGGCGAAGCGGAAGACCGGGCGTTGACGGCGTTGCAGATTGAGGGCGCGCGCACTGCGATTCGGGCGCTGACGTCGTTGGCAGAGATTGGGGAATTGGATCATCTGGGCGGGGGATTGGAATTGATTCCGGGGTTGTTGATGACGCTGTCTGTGGCGGATTACGATACGCGTACTTATACGATTGAGCACGCGCATACGAGTGTCGGGTATTATTCGGCGCTGGCGGCGTTTGGTTTTGTGGCTGCAGAGGGCGTTGTCGAGCGGTTTCGGCGGGGGCTGGATTTTCCCGGGCATGTGGCATGGTTGCCGGGGGGGACACAGCTCAATGGCGGGCGTTTGGGGGTGATGATTCCGGTGGCTGTGGGGCTGGCGTTGGGCAAAAAGGCATTGTGTGACGATGCCTGGGTAATTGCCCATTGTGGGGATGCGGGGTGGGTTTCGGGGCAGGGTCTCAATGGTTTTAATGGCGCGAGTGTACACGGTGCGCCGATTACTTATGTGATGCACCGCAATGGCATTCAGTTGTCGGGTAGTACGGCGAGTATTATGGATGTGGATCCGCGAAGTGCTATTTCTGCGATGGGTGTGGAGGTGATAGAGGTTGCGTCGCTTCACGATAATGCCGCGCTTTATCAGGCTTACCGAGAGGGGTATGGTCTCGCGCAGCAGGGCAGGCCGAGTCTGATTTATCCCACGGGGTTTTCTGGAGAGAATGTGACGCTGGGGACTTTTGGCGAGCAGTATGGGGTAACCGAGGCGGTGGAGGCGTTTGCAGCGCAACACGATGTGCCGATGGATAAGCAGGTGTGGATTCCGGGGTCGCTGATGAGTTTCCGGGATACAGTGCCGATGATAGAGTGTTTGTTTTTGGTGAATGATTTGCCGGGTGGAGAGAATCATCACGATGGGAGTATGCAGGGGCGCGTTGAGGCAGAGGTGCTCGGAGGGGCGATGTTTGAGGCGACGGCTGAACAAGCAGAGGCGCTTGCAGAACTTCGTAAGAATGGATCGCGTACGGTTGTTACGAGGGCGAGGCCAGCACCCGGGAGTGCGAATTTGGAGATTCCAGCGGAGAAGGCAGCGGCGGCTGAGTTGCCGACTGAGAAGGCGAGTCCGCGCGATGGTGCGGCCGCGGCTTATGCTCTGGTGGCTGAGGCGCATCCCGATCGCGTGTTTGTGGTGAGTTGCGATTTGGATCCTTCGACGAAGTTGGCGGCTGCCCGGGCACATCTGGGAGATGATCACCAGTTTGAGATGAGTATTGAGGAGCAAGCCGCAACGCTTATTGCCAATGGTCTGGCGATGAGTTCGCACGAGCCGCAGCTCAATGTGGTTTCGACTTTTGCCGCGTTTTTTGAGGGGATTGCGCGCGAGGGGTTTGATATGTGGCAGTATCAGCGCAATTTGAATGGGGTGAATGAGGGTATTAATGTGGTGTTTCATCTCTCTCATGTGGGTGCGTGTACAGGGCGCGATCACTTTTCGGGTTGGGGGCTTGACTGGATTAATGTGGGGTTGACGTATTTGCCCTATTTGCACCGGTTTTACGCACCGGCAGATGCGCGTGTGGCGTTTTTGGCGGTGAAGGATATGGCGGCGCATTACGGCGGGCATATTATTGGGGTGCCGCGCGATTCGGGTTTGCCGGTTTTGCAGAAGCAGGATGGGTCGGGGTTTTTGTGGAATCCGGGAGAGGAATGGGAGCCGATTACGGCTTTTCGCAAATACGATGGGGCAAAACATGCGATTTTGGGTTTTGGTGCGCCGGCTTTTTTGGGTGCGGAGGCTGCCGAGGTTTTGCTCGCGCAGGGCAGTCCGACAGATGTGTATGTGGTGAATGGGTTGCCGCTGCCCGATGGGGCGCTGGATGATGTGCTGGCGAATTACGAGGGTGTGGTGACGATTGAAGATGGAAAAATTGGGACGCCTGAGACGGGTTTGCGCGGGTTTGCAGGGCTGGTGGGTTCTTCGTGCAATATTGCCCACGCGCATGTGGGGATTACGGATCCGAGGATTGCGCCGTCGGAAGGTCTCGAAGCGACTTGGGCACATTTTGGGATTACGGCTGAGGCACTTGTTGAGGCGGTGGAGTCGTTGTCGTAGATATGGGAGGAAAGGATGTGTAAACAGATTCTGTTTATTCTGTCAACACTCACGCTTTTGATATATCCGCTGTCTTTGTCGGCACAGGATAGTACGGCAGGTGATCAAGCCCTTACTCCAGACTTTGATGGCGATGGTCAGGTTGGTTTCCCTGACTTTTTGGCGTTTGTAAGTCAGTTTGGGGCACGTCAGGGAGATGGGCGTTATGATGCGAAATATGATCTGGATGGCGACGGCGAAATTGGATTTTCCGATTTTCTGATTTTTAGCAGCAACTTTGGCAAGGAGGTATCTGCGCCTGAGGGTAGTGGTGGAACAAAAGTTGTTATTCCGGATGCGAATTTGCGCGCTGTTATTGAGGATAGTCTCGGCAAGGCGAGCGGTACGACGATTACAAGGGGAGAGATGTCAACCTTAACTCGCCTCTGGGCACCGAATGCGAATATTAGAGACTTGACCGGGCTTGAGTTCGCGACCAGTCTCACAAGTTTAGATCTTGGTACAAAGAGAGTGGGAGATAGGTGGGTGAATAGCAACGAAATATCCGATCTCTCTTCCCTGTCGGGTTTGACCAGTCTGAAAAGTCTGTATCTTACCTCCAATAGCATCTCGGATGTGTCAGCGCTGTCAGGCTTGATCGAACTGGAATGGCTGTCTCTTTCCGACAACAGTATTTCGGATGTGTCGGTGCTCTCTGGATTGACCAACCTGACACGGCTGTATCTTTCCGACAATAGTATTTCGGATGTGTCTGGACTCTCTGGATTGACTAACCTGACAAGTCTGTGGCTTTACGACAACAGTATTTCGGATGTGTCAGCACTGTCAGGCTTGATCGAACTGGAAAGTCTGGATCTTTCCAACAACAGTATTTCGGATGTGTCGGTGCTCTCTGGATTGACTAACCTGACAAGTCTGTGGCTTTCCAACAACAGCATTTCGGATGTGTCTGGACTCTCTGGATTGATCAATCTGACAAGTCTGTGGCTTTACAACAACAGCATTTCGGATGTGTCAGCGCTGTCAGGCTTAATTGAACTGGAAAGTCTGTCTCTTTCCAACAATAGTATTTCGGATGTGTCGGTGCTCTCTGGATTGACCAACCTGACACGGCTGTATCTTTCCGACAATAGTATTTCGGATGTGTCTGGACTCTCTGGACTGACCAACCTGACAAGTCTGTGGCTTTACAACAACAGCATCGGTGATGTGTCTGCGCTATCAGGCTTAATTGGGCTGGAAGAACTGTCTCTTCGCAACAACAGCATCAGTGATGTGTCAGCGCTGTCTGGTTTGATCAATCTGACAAGTCTGTGGCTTTACAACAACAGCATATCAGACCTTTTGCCTCTGGTCTCAAACACGGGATTGGGTACTGGAGATGTGGTCGATGTACGGAATAATCCGTTGAGTACCATATCACTCAACACGCATATTCCTGCCCTTCAGGACAGAGGGGTTGAGGTGCGTTTTGGTGCGTTAAAACCCGCAGTGGAGGAGATAGAAGTACCTGGTGAGATGATGGAACCGTACTCGTACTGAAATAGCGGTTCACCGGACTGCGGATGTGGGAAAAGAAGAGTTTGTAGATGGTCCGATTGTGGGTATTCATTCTGAGTATCAAAATATTGCTAATTATTTCGCAATATAATCTTGACAACGAGTTTTTAATTGGCTATTTTTTTGAAATAATGTGCTAATTATTTCGCATAAATTTGTTGAAGCGATCAACTTTAATTGCGAGAAATGTGTAACGAAGGGAGAAACCGATGCGTAAACAGATTTTGTTCATTCTATCAACATTCGCGCTTTTGATGTATCCCCTGTCTCTTTTAGCACAGAATAGTACGGTGGGCGATCAAGCCCTTACCCCGGACTTTGATGGGGATGGTCAGGTTGGCTTCCCCGACTTTTTGGCGTTTGCAGGTCAGTTTGGAGCACGTCAGGGGGACGGGCGTTATGATGCTAAGTATGATCTAGATGGCGATGGTGAAATTGGATTTTCCGATTTTCTGATTTTTAGCAGTAGCTTTGGCAAAAGCGGTAGCGAGGTGGTGCTTGTTGTCATTCCGGATGTAAATCTGCGTGCTGTTATTGAGGATAGCCTCGGCAAGGCGAGTGGTGCGCCGATCACAAGGGGTGATATGGCGAGTTTGACGCGCTTTGAGGCACGGAATACGAAGATCAGGGATTTGAGTGGGCTTGAGTTTGCCACCCGTCTGACAAGCCTGAATTTTGGTGATGAGAGAGTGGATGGGCGTTATACCAACAGCAACGGCATCTCGGATCTTACACCCCTATCCGGCTTAACCAATCTGACATATCTGAATCTTTCCAGCAACAGGATCTGGGACCTCACGCCTCTATCGAGCTTGACCAGTCTGACATATCTGAATCTTTCCAGAAACAGGCTCACGGATATCATGCCCCTATCGGATTTGACCAGTCTGACTTATCTGTCTCTTGATCGCAACAGCATCATGGATATCACGCCCTTATCGAGCTTGACCAGTCTGAGAACACTGTATCTTCGCTACAACAGCATCACGGACCTCACGCCCTTATCCGGCTTGACCAGTCTGAGCGTACTGCTTCTTAACGAAAACAGCATCACGGACCTCACGCCCCTATCTGGCTTAACCAATCTGACAACACTGCTTCTTAACGAAAACAGCATCACGGATATCACGTCCCTATCGGGTTTGACCAGTCTGAGAACACTGTTTCTTCGCTACAACAGCATCACGGATATCACGCCTTTATCAGGTTTGACCAGTCTGAGAACACTGCTTCTTTCCTACAACAGCATCACGGACCTCACGCCCCTATCTGGCTTAACCAATCTGACAACACTGTGGCTTGACTTCAATCGCGACATCTCGGACGCCACGCCCCTATCGGGTTTGACCAACCTGACAAGACTGTATCTTACCCGCAACAGGGTCTCAGATATCAGGCCTTTATCTGGCTTGACCAATCTGACTTTTCTGTCTCTTGCTCGCACCAGTGTTACGGACCTCACACCCTTATCGGGTTTGACCAGCCTGACTTATCTGTCTCTTTACCGCAACAACGATATCACGGATATCGCACCTTTATCGAGCTTGACCAGTCTGGAGAGGCTGGTTCTTTATACCAACAACATCTCGGATGTGTCTGCGCTATCAGGATTGACTAAGCTGGAATGGCTACGTCTTTTCAACAATAGTATCTCGGATCTTTCGCCTCTGGTCGCAAACACGGGATTGGACAGTGGGGATTTGGTTGATTTACGGAATAATCCGTTGAGTACCATATCACAGGGAACGCATATCCCAGCCCTTCGGGACAGAGGGGTTGAGGTACATTGGGGCGCGTTGAAGCCTGCGGTGGCAGAGAAAGAACAAGAGATACCCGATGAGATGATGGAATTGTTGGGGATTGAGGAAAGGAGAAACTGATGCGTAAACAGATTTTGTTCATTCTATCAACATTCGCGCTTTTGATGTATCCGCTGCCTCTTTCGGCGCAGAATAGTACGGTGGGCGATCAAGACCTTACTCCGGACTTTGATGGGGACGGTCAGGTTGGTTTCTCCGACTTTTTGGCGTTTGCAGGTCAGTTTGGAGCACGTCAGGGGGATGAGCGTTATGATGCCAGATACGATCTGGATGGCGACGGTGAAATTGGATTTTCCGATTTTCTGATTTTTAGCAGCAGTTTTGGCAAAAGTGGTGACGAGGCGGCGCCTGTTGACATTCCAGATGCGAAGCTGCGCGCTGTTATTGAGGATAGTCTCGGCAAGGCGAGCGGTGCGCCGATCACGCGGGATGAGATGGCGACTTTGACGCGCCTTAGGGCACGGAATGCAAACGTCAGGGATTTGACCGGGCTTGAGTTTGCCACCCGTCTGATATTGCTGGATTTTGGTGATGAGATAGTGGAAGGACGTTATGCCAACAGCAACAGCATCTCGGATTTTTCGCCCTTATCAGACTTAACCAACCTGATATATCTGAATCTTTCCGGCAACAGAATCTCGGACCTCACGCCTTTATCGGGTTTGACCAATCTGACATATCTGAGTCTTTCCCGCAACAGGCTCACGGATCTCACGCCTTTATCGGGTTTGACCAGCCTGGAATGGCTGTTTCTTACCGACAACAACATCCTGGATATCACGCCTTTATCGGGTTTGACCAATCTGGGATTGCTGTGGCTTTACAACAACAGTATTTCGGATGTCACGCCTCTATCTGGCATGACCCATCTGGAGAGGCTGTATCTTTTCTTTAACAACATCTCGGACGTTACGCCTCTATCGGGCTTGACCAGTCTGAAACGGCTGTATCTTCACAACAACAGTATCTCGGACCTCACGCCTCTATCGGGTATGACCAGCCTGGAGAGGCTGTATCTTCACAACAACAGTATCTCGGATATCACGCCTTTATCGGGTTTGACCAACCTGACATATCTGCGGCTTCACTATAACACCATCACGGATATCACGCCTTTATCGGGTTTGACCAACCTGACATATCTGCAGCTTTCCTTCAATCCAAACATCTCGGACGCCACGCCTTTATCGGGTTTGACCAACCTGACAACACTGTCTCTTACCCGCACCAGTATCTCAGACGCTACGTTCCTATCGGGTTTAACCAATCTGATAACACTGTCTCTTGCCCGCACCAGCATTTCGGATCTTAAACCCTTATCTGGCTTGACTAATCTGACAAATCTGGCTGTTTATCGCAACAGTAGTATCTCGGATCTTTCGCCCTTATCGGGTTTGACCGGTCTGGAGAGGCTGATTCTTTACGCCAACGGCATCTCGGACCTTTCGCCTCTGGTTGTAAATACGGGATTGGGTAATGGAGATTGGGTTGATGTACGGGGTAATCCGTTGAGTACCATATCATACAGGACGCATATCCCAGCCCTTCAGGAGAGAGGGGTTGTTGTGCGTTCTGAGAGCACATGGAGGCCGGACAATTGATGCGTAAACAGGTTCTGTTTATTCTGTCAATACTTGCGCTTTTGATATACCCCCTGTCTCTTTCGGCGCAAAGTAGCTTTTCTCTCTCGCTGGATGTGGATAGCGCGGCGGGCGATCAAGCCGTCACGTCTCTCAATGTGTCCGCTGATCAAATTGTCGCCATTCAGATTTTCGGCACAGGTATTCAGAATGCGAATGGCCTTGCTGCGCGCTTTGAATACGACGCGAGTCAGATTGTGTATGAGGACTTTGATGTGGGCGATGTGTTGCCCAATGCTCAGGCACTGCCAGAGCGAGGTACAGGTTTTGTCGAGATAGGTATTGCATCTTTGGGTGGTCGTGCAACTGCCGATGGTGGTCTGGTGGGCACGGTTCGCTTTCGCGCCACGGCTGCGTTTTCGGGTACAGCGATTCGGTTGGTGCGTGCAGAACTCAGTCGGGGTGGACAATTTGAGATTGTAACCCTGAATACGCGCGTTGAGTTACCGTTTCAATCTCTTACGTCGGACTTCGACGGCGATGGGAGGGTAGGCTTTGCCGATTTTTTGGCATTTGCGGGTCAGTTTGGGGCGTGTCAGGGTGATGGGAGATATGAAGCGCAGTATGATCTGGATAGCGATGGTGCGATTGGTTTTGGCGATTTTCTGCTCTTTAGCAATAGCTTTGGTAAAGAGGCCGGTGGTGGTAGTGAGGAGACTCAGGTTACCATACCAGATGCAAGCCTGCGCGCGGCAATTGAAGCTGCACTGGGCAAGGCGAGCGGGGCGTTGATCACGCGAGCAGAGATGGCGAGTTTGACACGTCTTGAGGCATCGGATTCGGATATTCGCGATTTAACCGGACTCAAATTTGCAACCGGTCTGACAAATTTGGACCTCGGCACGGAATTCGTGTCTCGTGTGGGTTATGTTAATAGTAACCATATTTCCGATTTTTCGCTTCTATCGGGCTTGACCAACCTGACAAGGCTGGATCTCGGCGGCAACTCAATCTCAGATCTTTCTGCACTATCTGGTGCTATATCAGGCTTGCCCAATCTGGAACGGCTGATTCTTGACACCAACAGCATCTCGGATGTGTCTGCAATCTCAGGATTTACCAGGCTGAGAGTGTTGCTTCTTTACAACAACAACATCTCCGACCTCTCGCCCCTGTCGGGCTTGACCAATCTGGAACAGCTATATCTTGAAAACAACAGCATCTCAGATGTGTCCTCACTGTCCGGCTTGCCCAATCTGGAATGGCTGTTTCTTCACAGCAACAGCATGTCTGATGTGTCTTCACTGTCGGGCTTGACCAGTCTGAGAACGCTGAATCTTGACAACAACAGCATCTCGAACATCACACCTCTGTCGGGCTTGACCAGCCTGACATCACTGCTTCTTTCCGCCAACAACATCTCGGATATATCTGCACTATCCGGCTTGAACAGCCTGCTATCGCTGAGTATTTTCAGAAACAACATCAGGGATTGAGGAGTGGGAGGCTGGCGATTATATTTTTCGCAGGTGGATGGAGGAGGACGTGATCAGCTCAAAATGAGTGTCTTGATAAAAAATTGCTAAAATGAAAAGAGCGAGTCCTTTTTGACTCGCTCTTTTTTTGTCGATAAATTGACGCGATTACCCGGCTAATGCACGCATGGTTTCGACGCATCGGGTTAAAGCGGGTACGGGGTTTTCGACGTCGGCTTCGTATTCGATGACGGCCATGCCGTCAAAGCCGCCTTTTTCGAGGCCCGCGACAAAACCCGGGAGGTCGAGCGTGCCTTCGCCGACGACGGTGTCATGCCATTGACCGTTGGGGTCAAAGACGAAGTCTTTGTAGTGGATGCCGTAGATTTGTCCAGCGAAATCTTCTGCCCATTTGACGGGGTTGCCCTGACGGGGACCGATTTGCAAGGCCCAGGCTGTGTCGATGCACAGGCCAATTTCGGGCGCGCCGAGGCCGATGAGGTGTTTGAGTACGCCGGGTTGGCCACCAAAGTGATATCCGCCGTGACAGTGGATGCCCACGCGTATGCCGTATTCCCGGCTCCAGGCGCGTACTTGTGTGATGGCTTTGGGATAGGATTCGAGCTGGAAGTGACAGGAGATGTGTTTGGCGCCTGCGATGGCGGCGCATTCAAAGTAGGATTTTTCAGCGGGGTCACCCGTGAAGGTTTGTACGCCGATGGAGATGACGGAGACACTCGCGTCGTTGTAGGTTTTGACGATGTCTTTCCAGGCGTCGGGGTTTTTGAAGTCGGCGTGAGCCTGGCAGACTTCGATTTTGTCGAGGCCGATGTCTTTTACTTTTTGGGCGACGGCGGCGTTGTCTTTGAAGTAGCGAAAGCAAAAACTTTGGACGCCGTAATCCAGTGCTGCACTCATGTAAAACTCCTTGTGTTGGGTTGTGTGTGACAATCTAACCAGCTTTTTCCAGTTTTTTGAATACGTCGGCGAAGATGGCGTTGCGGTTGAGTTGCGTGGCTACGCGCATGAAGTGCCGACTGGGGTCATGGCTCCAGGTTATTTGATCGGTGAGTATGGGGCTGTGTACGAGTTGGGTTGTGACCCAGTTTGGGTTGACGAGATAAGCGGTGGTCGAGAGGTCCCAGATTTCTTTTGCCCATGCGTAGTGGTTTTTGTGATAGCCGCGAACGGTTTCGGTGAGGAAATCGCCTATGGTGCTTTTGCCCGCGACATGGGTTTCGAGCTCGGGCAATGTGGTGAGGAGGTGAGAGGCGACATTGCGACAGGGGATCTGGACGAGGGGGACGCCGCTGTCGAAGATGATGCGCGCGGCGAGGATGTCTTGTCGCAGGTTAAATTCGAGGGTGTTGGCCCAGCTGTGTTCGTGCCCGCCGAGCCAGACGACGACGATGCGTTTGATGATTTCGGGTTCGAGGAGGATGGCGGAGGCTACGTTGGTGATGGCGCCGATGGCCGCGACGTAGAGTGGGTCATGAGATGCCAAGGCTTTGTCGATGAGGTCGCGTACGGCGTCGTTGTCCTGCGGTGTGTCTGGTGCTGTGAGATAGTTTGTGGAGCCGCGAAATACGAGGTTGTCGTTGGGGATGTTGAGGCGGTTGAGGAGACGGAGGATTTCGTCGTAGCTTCGTTCCATGCCGTCGCCCGGTCCGCTGGCGCGCTGGTTGTGAAAGGGCGCGGCGTAGATGGCTTCAACCGAGATTTTCTCGGGGGATAAGAGCGCGTGCGCCACGGCGAATTGATCATCGACTTCGTTATATGTGTCCGTGTCGAGCACCACGCGCACTTTGCCTGATGGCGGTGCTAATCTGTCAATGCGCTGGGCGTGTGTGAGGGTGGGGAAGTTCATGGATATTTTATTTTTTAAGTGGTTCAGCTAAGGTGCCGCCTGGATAGCGACACGGCCACCGTCCTTAACTTGAATGTGCAGATCATAACCATTGAGTAAAGCCATTCCCACGAGCGGTGTTGTATCCACCGCGTCTGTCTCAACATATCTTGGCTGGCCATCCCACAGCACTGTGGCACCGTAGATATCGAAGATGTCTTCAGTGCCATTGGCTAATATTGCTCGGCCACGACTCAGGCGGGTCAGTCCCAGTGTTGTGATAAGAATGGGAGGCAATGTGAGGAAACCGTTGAAACCCGTATCGATGACGGCGTTAACCTCGCGTTCCTGTCCTGTCGGGCCTTGTACTAAAAGATGAATAACTGCTTCATAGTCGGGATTGACAATGCCCGTGATCATGGAACCCTCTTCAGGGGGCGTCCGCCAATACGATGCAGTGCACGATGACCAACGCGTACGCACCAGATTTCAGCTTTGGGATATTGCTTAAGGAGACGCTCTGATGCAGCAAGGGCATTATCGGCAATGATATAGCTTTCAGTGTCAATGTCGATGGCAACGACTTTCCCGTAGTGTGTTGTTTCCACATGGGGACGGATAGCGCGCTCGTATATTTCATCGCCACGCCGCGCTGTTTCCTCGGCTGAATAGCGAGATTGATAGGTTGGCATGGTAGTTCTCCTGAGAAATTTACTGTTTCGGAATAACTATCGCTACGCGAGTACGGCTACACCCTCGACATATTCCTCGAAGAGCGCGATGTCTTCTTTCATCATGTCGGGGTTGTCTTTGAGGAAGAAGCCGACGAGGGCTATGTCGTTTTCACGCATGGCTTTGCCCATGGTTTCGAAGGCTTCGAGGATGGGTTTGTTGCCGCCTGCGAAGACTTTGTAATGTACGACGGGGCAGGGGATGGTGGCGATGACGTCGAGCATTTTGGCGCGGTCTTCTTCGTCCCATTTTTCGTCTTCGTCACGGTGGTGCGCGCTGCGAGAGCGGTCCGTAGGATTGTAATAACTGCACATCTGGAAGTCGGGGTCGAGGTTGTCGCGTACCCATTCGTGTGCCGCGGGTTGATGGGCTGCAAATCCAGATGCGACGCCCGCATTGGACATGGTGTCGAGTGCTTCGTAAAAATTGTCCCACTGTTCTGTGGCGTACCAGTTATCGACCACGCCGCCGTGGATATAGGTGCCGCTTGCGCCCAGTTCGATGGATGCGCGGAGCCATTTGCGCCAGGCGTCGGGGTTGCCGCGTTCGATGCATACTTGTGCAAACCACTGGATGTTGCCGCCTTCATTCCAGTATTCTTCGAGGAGTCCCATGATGTGGTCGTCGGTGCGCCCAAAGAAGGTGTTGATGCCGAGTTCTTCGGCCTGTCGCCAGGTGTCTTTGATGCGGCTGGGGGTGTAATAATCGGTCATTTCTTTGCTGCGTTCTCTGGTCTGGTGCGAAAACCCGCTGAACGGGTTGCCGCCAATACAGAGGCCCGAGACGCTGACGCCGCCTATGTTTGCATATCGCATGTGTTGCTCCTTTATGGACGCATAAAGCCCGAGAAAAAGTCGTTGCCTTTGTCGTCAACGACGATGAATGCGGGAAAGTTTTCGACTTCGATGCGCCATATCGCTTCCATGCCGAGTTCGGGATATTCCTGGCATTCGACTTTGCGTATGGCGTCTTTGGCGAGACGGGCGGCGGGTCCACCGATGGAGCCGAGGTAAAATCCGCCGTGTTTTTTGCACGCTTCTGTCACTTGGCGCGAGCGATTGCCTTTGGCGAGCATGACCATGCTGCCGCCTTCTGATTGGAATGAATCGACGTAGCTGTCCATGCGCCCTGCGGTTGTGGGGCCAAATGAGCCAGAGGCGTACCCTTCGGGTGTTTTGGCCGGTCCTGCGTAATAGACGCACAGGTCTTTGAAGTATTGCGGAAGTCCTTCGCCGCTGTCTATGCGTTCCTGGAGTTTGGCGTGGGCAATATCGCGTGCGACGATCATGGGGCCGGAGAGGGATAGGCGCGTGCTGACCGGATATTGGCTAAGGGTTTCGCGCACTTTGTCCATGGGCTGGTTGAGGTCGATTTTTACGACGTCGCCGCTGAGGGCTTCTTCATCGACTTCGGGGAGGTATTTTGCCGGGTCGCTTTCCAATTCTTCGAGGAAGATGCCGTCGCGCGTTATTTTTCCCAGGATTTGTCGGTCTGCAGAGCAGGATACGGCTATGCCGACGGGGCAGGATGCGCCGTGGCGGGGCAGGCGAATTACGCGTACGTCGTGGCAGAAGTATTTGCCGCCAAATTGCGCACCAATGCCGAGTTCGCGACTCATTTTTAGGACTTGTTTTTCCATTTCGAGATCGCGGAATGCCTGGCCGTATTCATTGCCCTGCGTGGGCAGGGTGTCGAGATATTTGGCACTTGCGAGTTTGGCGGTTTTGAGGGTGTATTCTGCGGATGTGCCGCCGATGACGAGGGCGAGGTGATAGGGTGGACAGGCAGCTGTGCCGAGTTCGCGCAGGCGCTGGTCGATGAAGTCGCGCAATCGTTCGGGGTTGAGCAGTGCTCGGGTTTCTTGATAGAGCAGGCTTTTGTTGGCGGAGCCACCTCCTTTGGCCATGAACATGAATTTGTACGCATCCCCTTCTTCGGCATAGATTTCGATTTGTGCGGGGAGGTTGGTTTTTGTATTTGCCTCCTGAAACATGTCGAGGGGTGCCAGTTGGCTGTAGCGCAGGTTTGTTTCCAGAAAGGCTCTGGTTATACCGTGTGCGAGCGCGGCTTCGTCACTGCCGTCGGTCCATACGCGATTGCCCTTTTTGCCCATGATGATGGCCGTCCCCGTGTCCTGACACATGGGAAGGACGCCACCTGCGGCGATGTTGGCATTTTTGAGCATTTCAATGGCGACAAAGCGGTCGTTGTCCGAGGCTTCGGGGTCGTCGAGTATTTTGGTCAGTTGTTTTAAGTGTGCGGGGCGGAGCAGGTGCGCGCTGTCTCGAATGGCGCGGTCCGCCAGCATGGTGAGGCCCTCGGGTTCGACTTTGAGGATTTCCTGGCCTTCAAATTGCCCGGTTGAAATATAATCGGTTGTGAGCAATTGGTAGGGGGTCTCATCCTCTCCTATGGGTATCATTTCGCGGTGTTCGTAGGTGTCCATTTTTTCCTTTCTTTTTTATTTTACTGTTCCAGCCATTCGAGGTCAAAGCGGGCGACGGTGACGTATCGCGTGTCGTTTTGTCGCGTGAAGACCTGGTTTTCGTAGATGCAGCATATTGTGCCGTCGGCCGTTTGGGCGAGGTCGGAATAACTCGAGGGTCCCGGTTCGAGGATTTTGGAGACGGGCCAGGTCTGGCAGTCGTCGGTGCTCATTTTGACGGTGAGGCGTTTGCGGTCATAAGAGACGCGGCCCGGTCTGGTAAATTCGCGTTCGAGGTTGTCGGGGTTGGCAAAAACGATGTTGCCGTTTTGGAGTTTGAGGATGCTGCCCATGCACACGGGTTCGAGCAGGGCGTCGTCAAATTGCAGTTCTGACCAGTTGGTCGCGCCGTCGGGACTCATGGTGATGAGGCGGCGATGGCGTTTGGATTCCGTGCGGATGTTGAATAAGACGCGCCCGTCGTTGAGTTCAACGGGGAGCGTTTCACTGGGGTTGATGTATTCGCCTTCTGTGCGCACGATAATGTCACTGCGCTGCCATGTTTGCGCGTGGTCGTCGCTGTAGATGCCCGCGACTGTGGAGGGGCGATGCCCGAGTTTGCCCGGGCCAAATTCCGTGCCGCCGCCGTCCGACATCCAGATGGGTACGATGAGGCGTCCGTTTTGAAGTTGGATGCCGTGCCCGGGTCCAGTGGCTATGACGCGCCAGGGATATTTTTCGCGGAAGGGTGTGAGTGCATCTGTGATTTCAGTGGGGTCGGACCATGTGGCGCCGTCGTCTTTGCTTTGCATGTAAAATACGCGGGCGTAGTTGTGGCAGTAGAGGGCGTGAACCGCGCCGTCTTTGTGGTCGGAGATCAGGACGAAGTTGCTGATGGGGCCTTCGCCATACGTGTCGTAACGGGCAACGACGATGGGTGGCTCCCAGGTTTGACCATTGTCCGCACTGCGCCGCATGACCACGTCATTGCCGTCCCAGTCGCCGCCTCTGCCGCGTCGCGCCTCTGCCGTGGCGAGGAGGATGTTGTTTTGCGTACAGAGGATGCCCGGTACGCGGTAGATGTGATACCCGTTTGTTCGACCTTCAAAGAGGTGGGTTTTGTCTATCATGTGATGCTCCGTTTATGTTGAGGAATTTTATTGGGAAATATATAATTATACCATAATACGATAAAGAACAAGCCAAAAAATTGCGAATAGGCTGAGAGAGATGAACCACATGGAACATATTCCGCTTGTAAAGAGCAATACAGACCTTATATTGCCTCTTCGGAAACCGCAAAGGAGGCAATATGTCTGATCCACGTATCGATGACCGCGACTGGTCCGCCCTGACTTCGGGCGAGCGCATTCGCCAGATTGAGGTCGAGGGTTATCTTCTGATTCCCGATCTTTTGACGCCCGAGCATCTGGCCCGGCTCAAGGCGATAACCGATAGCTTGGATACCACGCCGGTGGATTACAGCGTTCACCAGCGGGGACGGAGTGATATCCAGTTCTTCGGCGGTGAGATCACCGACCTCATAGCCCATCCTCCGACAATCGCCTTTCTGAGGGAGCTTCTGGGGGAGGATATCATCCTGTCGCACTACGGCTATGCCCGCTCAGAGCCAGGGCACCCCGGCATCAGCCTCCATACGGACGGCCAACCCTACGGTTCGCGCATTTTTGGTTATCTGGGTAGCGTACCGGTCATGGTTCGGGTGCTGTATTATCTGGATGACCTGACCCCGGAGGTCTCCCCATTCCGCGTACTTCCCCGATCGCACCTTTCCATGCACGCAGACGGCAATCCATACCAGCGCTTTGAGTCCCATCCAGAGGAGGTCCTGGTTACCGCAAAAGCCGGTTCTGCGATGTTTATCAACCACAAGGTCTTCCACGGCAACTTCCCCAATGTCGGCGACTGGCCCCGCTCGATGCTGGCTATTGCTTATCGCCCGGCCTGGGCTGGTCCTGTCCAGAAAGTTGAAGCGTGGGATCCGCAGGCCGTCGCCGCGTTGCCCGATGCAGTGAAGCCCTTTTTCGGAGATCGCAACACCCGCCACTGGATCCCCGAAGGAGGTAACAAACCGTCCAACATGGCCAGTCACGCGCCTGGCCTCAATCCCAGCCGATGGGAACGCAAGTAAGGAGAACGAATGTATCCCAATCCTCTCAAACAGAAACTCAGAAAGGGCGAGATCGTGCTGGGGACCTCCCTGCCGGTCCCTTCATCCCTCGTCCTTGGAACCATTGTGCAGGCCCGGCCAGACTTTGTCTGGATCGATACTGAACACGCTCCGTTTGCCACTGAATCCCTGGACGCTATTCCCGTTCTTGCCAGGCAGAACGGCGTGGCGCCGATGATCCGCGTGGCATGGAACGACCCGGCTCTGATCAAGAAGGCATACGATGTCGGTGCCGTGGCCGTGATGGTGCCCCAGGTCAACACCGCCGAAGAAGCTGCCCGGGCAGTGCAATATGCCCGTTATCCCCCTGAGGGACAGCGCGGGCTTTCCCCGATGTGGACCCGCATAGCTGGCGAAGACTGGAACCACGTCATTAAAACCGCAAATGCAGAAACCGTATTGATCCTTCAGATCGAGAGCCAGGAGGCCTACGACAATATTGATGAAATCAAGCAGGTCGCGGGCATTGATGTCCTGCTCGTGGGACCGCTCGACCTGTCCGCATCGGTCGGAAAGATTACCGAAACCAGCGCCGGGGAAGTCCAGGAGATTATGCGGGATGTTCCCGGGCGGCTGGAAGGATCCGGCATTGTCGCCGGTACCACGCTTGTGGATCTTTCCGAGATCCAGGAAAAACTTCGCTGGGGCTACCGCTTTATGAATGTCGGCAATATTCTCGCTTATGGCACACAGGTTCTGACCCACAATCTCGAGACCTTACGCGCCAATCCAGGTGGGAGGACTGAAGAATGACAGAATCACTACGGCTGCTCTCCATCGGGGCGCATCCGGCCGATATCTTTGACCAATCGGGCGGCACCATGGCCCATCACGTCAGCCGCGGCGACGATGTGCGGTGTGCAGTGCTGACCCACGGCGCACGGGTACACGATGCCGTGATCAGCGACGAGATGTTCCACCAGGAGGAAGTGCCGGACGGGGCCGAGCTTCTGAAGCTGATGCAGGAACGCTCTGACGTCAAAACGGCGGAGGTTCGCGCGGCGTGTGCGATTCTGGGTGTAGAAAAGATCTACTTTTTTGGCGCCGATGATTCGGTCCTGCTCGTCAAGGACGAGACGGTGAGGCGCCTGGCAAGGCTGCTGCGGGAACTCCGTCCCGATATCGTCCTGACCCACTTTCCCAAAGAAGGTGACGGCCTGACCAACGCGCACGCCACCGCCGGGCAGATCGTGATGCACGCCATCGGGTTGGCCAACAGCGTTGACCCCGGTGACCGGAATCCCCCCCACCGGGTCGCGCAGGTCTTTTATTTTGGGGGAGGCGGTGCGGGGATTCCCCGGCAGGTCTGGGGCTCCGAGGGGGGCTACTACAACGATGTCTTCATCGATATCACCGATGTTGTAGAGAAAAAGCTGGCGGCGCTGGACTGTCTGGTGAGCCAGGGATACGGCGGCGCCTATGCCCGGAAACGGATCGAGACCAACGACGGCGCGTTTGGCAGCGCGGGGCGCTGCGCGTACGCAGAAGGTTTTATTTCCCTGCACGCCGAAACCCATTCCTTCCTTCCACTGACCGAGCACGCGCTCAGGGTTGCCCGTTCATCCGACCACGAGAATATCAGTCGCAGTTCCTACCGCATCCCGGTAGATTGAGAAGTTCTGCGGTCACGCTGTGTTAGCTCTTAATCACATGTAGCGTGTCTCGCGCGATCATCAGTTCTTCGTTGGTGGGGATGACGAGTACGGATACCGGGGCGGTCTCATGATGAATTGCTTCATCCATGGGGTTGCCCTCGTTTTTTGCCTGGTCGAGATGTACGCCCAGAAATCCGAGTTTTTCACAGATGCGCGCCCGAATGAGTGGCGCGTTTTCCCCTATTCCGGCGGTGAATACGAGCGCGTCTATCCCGTCGAGGACTGCCGCGTATTTTCCGATGTACTGGCGGATGCGGTAGCAGAAGATGTCGATTGCCAGTGCCGCACGCCGATTTTCCTCATGGACGGCGATTAGATCTCTGAGGTCTGAGCTGATTCCAGATACACCGATGAGGCCGCTTTGATGGTTGAGCATCTGGTCGATTTGATCCGGTGTCATCTGGTGTTCTCTGATGAGGTAGAGGATGATCGCCGGGTCGATGTCTCCGCTGCGCGTTCCCATTACGAGTCCCTGAAGGGGTGTGAAGCCCATGCTGGTGTCGATTGATTTTCCATCGGCGATGGCTGTGATGCTACAGCCGTTGCCCAGATGGCATGTGATCAGTTTTAGCGTTTTCAAGGGCGAGCCGAACATTTCCGCTGCGCGCATGGCGACGTATTGATGCGATATGCCGTGGAATCCGTATTGTCGAATTTGGTATTGTTCGGAAATGGTGTGGGGTAGGGCGTATATGTGGGCGTAGTCCGGGATGGTCTGGTGGAATGCGGTGTCGAATACCGCAACGTGTGGGATGTCGGGTAGTATGGTCTGGCAGGCGCGAATTCCGCGCAGGTTGAAGGGGTTGTGTAGTGGGGCGAGGGGGGCGCACTGTTCGATTGTTTTTTCGACTTCGGGCGTGATTCGGGTCGAGGCCGCGAAGTGGCTCCCGCCGTGTACAACGCGGTGCCCGATGGCCTGGATCTCATCGGGTGCGCGGAGGATTCCCTTTTCCGGGTGGAGAAGGATTTCAAAGATGCGTTGAAAGACGGCTTCGTGAGCGGTTTGCGGTACGGGAATGCGATGGGTGACGCCATCTCGCCGCGTGTAAAACAATTCTGCGGATGTAGAGAGTAGCCGATCGACATGTCCTTTTGCGAGGCATTCTTCGGTGTGCATGTCGAAGCACTGGTATTTAATCGAGGAACTGCCGGCGTTGATGGTGAGTATTACAGGCATGGTAGTGTACAGGTTCGAGATGGCGTGATCTGGTCGTTACTTGTGGACTTGCCGCAAGCGGTCGTGGATGATGCGTTTTCTCTCTGCGGGGTCTTCTGTTGGGAATTGCATGCCTATGCGGGTGAACAGGGGTTTGTACCCGCGGGCGTGGTTGAGTTGTGTGTCGGTGAGAAATGTGAGCAGTCTGTTGCGGAGGCGCTGGGCTGTGTCTGCATGTGCGGGTGATTGTGCCAGGTTCTGCATTTCAGACGGGTCGTTTTGCAGATCGTACAGGCGTTCATTTTGAGCCTGGATGGACCATTTCCACCGGGCGTCGCGCACCATGTAGCAGAATTGGTCCTGGCGAGAGATTTCAGAGAAGACGGCGTCGTGAACGCTGTCGGTTTTACCGATGACGATGGGGAGGAGTGATTCAGCCTGACAATAGTCGGGGATTTCCGCGTCTGCGAGGTCCAGGAAGGTCGGGAACAGGTCCAGGAAGGAGACGGGTGAGGCGTTGCGGTGTCCGCTGGCGACGACTGGTCCGCCGATGATGAGGGGTACGCGTGCGGATCCTTCCTCGAAGCCGGTTTTGGAGACGAGGCCGTGCTCACCCATGCGTTCTCCGTGGTCAGAGGTAAATACGATGACGGTGTTTTCCCAGTTGCCGCGTTTTTTCAGAGCGGCTATGATTTCTCCTACGCGGTCGTCAAAGTGGGTGATTTTGCCCATGTACTGGGCGGTCATTTCGGCGATGGCCTGGCGACCGTATTTGCAGCGTTTTTCGTTGTAGTTTTCTGGGAGGACGATATCGGCGGGGTCGTACATTTTGGCGTATTTTCCGGGTGCGTCCAGAGGTGGATGGGGTCCGGGAAAGCTGGCGAAGAGGAACAGGGGTTTGTCAGTCGGTGCGCGGTTGAGGTACGCCAGGGTTTGCCGGCAGACGTAGCCGTCTGGCGTCAGGTCTGGTGGTAGTGGTGAGGGCTGGGGGGTGTATTGTCCATCTACGTAGCGGTCGCCAATGTCTGTGATGAAGGTGTCGAGGAGGCCCTCTTTTTTTAGCAGGCGGCTGTAGCCCGTGTTCAGGAAGGGTCCCTGGAATGGCGTCGAGGTTTCTTCTGCCCAGTCCAGACCGAGCTGGTCGTAGTAGTCCCGATAGTCTTCATAGTCCTGCCCCCATTCCAGGCTGAAGTAGTGGTATTTTCCGATTTTTGCGGTGGTGTAGCCGGCTTCTTGCAGGCAGCGGAAGAGGGTGATTTGTTCGGATGGGAATAGTTTGCCGGTGTAGTTGCAGAAGAATCCGTGCGCGTGTGGATAGAGGCCGCTGGCGAGCGATGCGCGCGCTGGCATGCATACGGGCGATGGCGTGTAGGCCGCGTCGAAGATACAGCCGCTGGTCGCGAGTGCGTCGAGGTGCGGGGTCTGGACTTGCGGGTGTCCCGCGCATCTTAGATATCGCGCGTTCCACTGGTCGGAACAGATGAAGATGATGTCGGGTTTGGTATTCATGGGTGGTCCTCTGTTATGGGAAAAACTTTTTCTACATTTCCGCTGGCTATGGAGGCTTCGATGGCATGGAGCAGCGCTGTGGTGCGGGCAGCATCTGCAAAATTTGATCGGATCGCAGAGGTCAATGATGGGTTGCGGATGGCGTTCAAAAATACTTCTATTTCTTTAAAATGTGGAGGGTCGGGTGGGTCTTGCGGTTGTCGATTGGGGTGGATTTCACCGCTTCGCCCCATGGCCGGTCCCTGTGGAAATTGTTCGGATATGCTTTTGGCTTTTTCATTCGGCGCGCCGATTGAGCCTTCTATTCTGGGGGGGATGGTGGAAAGCGAGAGCCGAATATCTCTGCCGAAGAAGGTGAGGTCGTTTCGCCTTTGTGCGCAGGCCCAGGAGAGGAGTACACTGCCGATTGCTCCGGAGGAGAACTGGAGGTTGATCGACATGCTGTCTTCGATGGTGAAGCAGTCGCTGATCGGAATTGTGAGGTTGCTGCCAAGGGCGTGTACAGCGTCAATATCACCTGCGATATAGCGGATTACATCGAGGGTGTGGATGGTGTTGTCGAATAATGATCCGCCTTTTTCTTTGAGGTAAAACCAGTCGGCTCCGAGATTGCGGGTCAATCCCGGGCTGGTGATTACCGCGGCATCTACCAGGTTGATCTGCCTGCCTTTCAATAGTTCCAGGCATCGATCTACAGAGGGCGCGTAGCGCTGGTTAAAGCCGACGCTGTGTACCAGATTCGTACCCCGGAGGAGTGCGGTGATTTCACGCGCTTCTCGCAGGGATTGGGCAGGGGGCTTTTCGCAGAGGAAGGGCACGTTGTTCTGCACGGCGGCCTGTATGACTGGCTTGCGAAGAACGGGAGGTGTGCAGATGAGTATAGCGCCCAGGTCCTCGATTTCTTCAAAGATTTTTTCCCAATCTGTGTATGCCTGTGCCCCGTATGTAGCGGCTTTGGCGCGCGCCAGATTTTCGTCCAGGTCGCATATCGCGGCGATGCGATTGCCTCCGAGAAACACGAGGTTTTCCAGGTGCCGCGTGGCGATGTTTCCCGCGCCTATTACGGCTATGTTGATCAATCTCTTCCGATCCATAGTTTCCTCATATTAGCGCGCCTTCAAATTCCTGAGCCTCCGTAAGTTAAATAAAAAATAAAGCCTGTCAATCGACTACGATCAACAGGCTTTTGTGTTGTACTCGAGGTGAGTAGCAGTATCAAAAATCATTCAAGCGGCCTTTTCTCAAATTGCGGACGTAAGCATCGACTGGACTTGACCCGTTTAGGTGGGTATCTTATCAGTAGTCCTCGGTTTGTTATTTCAATTGGTCCGCTATTGGTAGATAAGGAGAAATACCTATGTCTGAGCCATGTTACTTTATCTCTGCCGGCGAATTGCGCGCGATTATTGGAGACGATACCGACCACGGCGCTGGTCAGGATCAGCACAGCGGGGTCTGGTTTCTGACTTCGATCAAAGATGGTCATACCGCTGTGTCGCAGGGAAACGGAGTGTTGCTTTTGGGCCACCATCGGGGGAAACGGCCCGCGGTGCGGCGGGTAGATGAGACCGCTGTGGAGTTGTTTAAGGAGGCGTCAGAGGCCAATAATTTCGTGGAGACGCGGGGGGTCTATCGACTGGTTCCGCCACATTATATTGACTATGAAATGGCCGCTACGGCCAGAGAGGGGCACAGGCCACAGGAAGGCTATTCCTTTGGATGGTGTTGCTATGTCAACTCTCCGCTGGATGGCGGCATTCATTTTATCGAGAAGGGGCTGTGGACCTATTATTACAATCCGATTCACGGACAGGGGGCGATGATTTTTCCGACCGATCTGCCGGTGGATGAACGCGAACCCTGGGGGCGGGATGTAGCTACGACATTCCTGGATGGGAAGCGGAACTTCAGCCATTCGGATTCGGGACATACGTTTGATTATCCCTTTTATTTTGGCATTATTCGCAGTATGATGTTTTTGATTATGGCGGATGACTATCCGGGGTTCCGGTTCTATCTTTCTCCTTCGGGTGCTGGGGGATCAATTGTTCCGGGGCAGAGTAGCCCCGCGTGGGATTTTAACTGGCAGGTGAACGCGCTTCCCGTGGATGAACCGCAGGTGCTCCATGTGCGTGTGGCGTACAAGCGGCTGGAAAAGACAGACGAGGTTCCAAACGGGTACGCGGCAGACCACGCCTATTGGGAGTTTCAGAAGTTTCGAGAGATTCATCCAATACGGGGAGCGCGCGATTAGGCAAAGGAGGATTTTTTGCGACCTATATCTTTTGAAGACGATCTTTCCCGTTTGATCGATCAGGCGCAGCCGTATCTTCTGTTTGAGGGGAGTACGCCGGAGGATTTTTGCGCCTGGCAAGAGCGGTTTCGAGACGTGCTGACCGGGCTGATTGGTCCCCGGCCTGACCGGGCTGCGCTTTGTCTTGAGTTTGAGGAGGAGATTGACTGCGGTTTGTACGTGCGCAGGCGGATTTCTTATCAGACGGAGTCCGGGGTTTTTGTGCCGGCTTATCTTCTAATGCCGAAGGGGATGGCGCCGGGGGAAAAGGCGCCGGGTCTTCTCTGTATTCACGGTCACGGCCATTTTGGGAAGGATAGTGTGGTGGGGCTTAACGATACGCCCGAGCGGCAGGCTGAGATCGATAAGTGCAGTTACGATTTCGGGCACGGGTTTGCAGAGCAGGGCTATGTGGTTCTCGCTCCGGATCTTCGGGGGTTTGGAGAGCGCCGGCCCGGTTATCCCGGTCCCCGGACTGATTTTTGTCCCCGGAATTATATGTGCGCTACTTTGCTGGGTACGACTGTGGTCGCGCTCCATTTGTGCGATCTGGAGGCTGCTCTGGATGTTTTACAGGCGCTCGATTTTGTCGATGGAGAGCGGCTGGGGTGCGCGGGGCTGTCGCTGGGAGGGCGGATGACGATGATGATTTCGGCTTTTGATTCCCGGATTAAGATCGCGGTTCCGTCCGGGTGTATGAATTTGTATCAGGAGCGCTATCAGGCGCTGAGTCAGTGCGGCGCGCAGTTGATTCCCGGTTTGCTCAGATACGGAGATACGCCGGAGATTTTTTCTTTGATCGCGCCCCGGCCCATGGTGATTGAGATTGGGACGCAGGACCGGCTTATTCCTCACGATTGGGCAGCGCGCGGTCTGGCGCGGATTCGGAAGGCGTACCGGGCTGCAGGTGCGATAGAGGATCTGTTTGTGGATCGGTTCGAGGGAGGGCATCAGTTCAATATGGATGTGGCTCAGGAGATTCTGGGAAGGTTGCACAAAGGATGAAGAGTTGCCATTGCACTTTGGTGAAATTTGTCGGATATTGTCTGCGCGTATGAACTACAAGACAGGATAAAAGAGATGACGCGACTCCAACTCCTCTGTACCGGCACGCCCGCTCCGCTCGCGCACCGCGGCGGCTCCAGCTATCTCGTCCAGACGGGTGACGAGACCCTGATTTTCGATTGCGGTCCAGCGTCGGTGCGGCGCATGCTCGAAGCGGGTCTTGACTTGCCCTCAGTCGATCATTTGTTCCTCACCCATCTGCACTACGACCACTGTATCGACTTCGCCTATCTGGTGCTGACGCGCTGGGATCAGGGCGTTGGCCAGATACCGGAATTGCAGGTGTACGGCCCGGCACCAACAGCGCATATGGCGCACCGGTTGTTCTCTGCCGATGGTGCCTTTGGTCCGGATCTGGCTGCCCGTACTTTGCACCCGGGCAGCCACTTTGTGTACGAGGCGCGCGGCGGCACCATGCCGCGAGAGAGGCCCAATCCACAGGTGCGCGAGGTCGGATCCGGAGATCGGATCGAGACCGACAACTGGCAGGTCGATGTGGCAGAGGTGGTACACGTGCAGCCCCAACTCACCTGTCTGGCATATCGTTTGACTACACCTGATGGTACTATCGTATTCGGCGGTGACACAGCGCCAGTGGATCGGCTTACGGATCTGGCAAAAGGTGCGGATGTGCTGCTGCACATGTGCCATTTCATCAATGGCGCGGTCGATGACGAACGCCTGACGAGTTGCTGCTCTGGCCATCTCGATGCGGCGACTACAGCGCGGGATGCCGGGGTCGAGACGCTGGTTCTCGTTCATTTGACGGAGCAGTTGGAAACGCCCGGCGTGCGGGAACGGGTGCTGCACGAGGTGGGAGAGGTTTTCGACGGTCAGGTGATCCTCGGAGAGGATTTGCTCGAGGTGCCGATGGGTACTATTGATACGGAGCCTGTGCGATGAATAATGCTATGGAGATTCTTACTGAGACCGATGTACGGGTGCCGATGCGCGATGGCGTGCGGATGGCGGCGGATGTGTTCCGTCCCGATGCGGAGGGGCGCTTCCCTGGAATTTTGCTGCGCACGCCATACGGCCGTCCGAAGGCCGGTTTTGAGCGTTATGTGCGCGCCGGTTACGCCGTGGTGAGTATGGATTCGCGCGGGCGCTATGGGTCTGAGGGCGATTGGGTGCCGTTTACCGAGGCGCATACGGGGGATGCCGAAGACGGTTACGACTCTGTGGAGTGGCTGGCAGCGCAGCCCTGGTGCAATGGCAGGGTGGGGACTCTGGGAGCCTCTTATAATGCCTGGATGCAGTGGCAGTTGGCAAAATTGCGTCCGCCGCATCTGGTGGCGATGTGCGCGTACACCATTCCACTGGAATTGACAGAGGTGGATTGGCCGGGCGGGTTCCGGCCGGGACGGCGCATTAAGTGGTGGCTCACTTCTATGGCTCCGGATCTTCGGCGACGCCAGGGATTGCCGCCGCCGCACACGCCAGCGGAAGCGCTGGAGGGATGGAACGAGGATATAGAGCGCCAATGGCTCGATTACCTGCCGTGGCTCGATTTAACGCGCCATCTGCCGCCGGGGCTGGCGGAGTATGCGAGAGACTGGCTCGAGCACCCAAACCGGAGGGCGTGGCGGTTCGACGAGGTACACGGGGAAGTCGCGGTGCCAAATCTCGATTTTAGCGGCTGGTACGATCACTGCAATGGCTCGATGCGGCATCTGCAACTGATGCAGCGCAATGGTCGCACCGAGGGTGTGCGGTCGCAGACAAAGCTGGTCGCTGGCCCGTGGAATCATCCGAGTCTCGGTAGTCGGCAGGTGGCGGGGTTTGACTTTGGTCCTGATGCCGAACTCGATCTGCCGAGCCTGATTATCCGCTGGTTTGACTACTGGCTCAAAGAAGACGACAATGGTATCGATCTCGAGCCAGCAGTGCGCTATTTTGCGATGGCAGGGCAGGGGGGGTATTGGCGCGAGGCCGATACCTGGCCGCCGCCGAACACGACACCTTGCACATATTTGTTGAGCAGCGACGGCAATGCCGGATTTGGCGGTTCTGGGCGGCTTTCAGTTGATGGTGAAAATGACGGTGTCGAGGTCGATCTCTTTGACTACGATCCTCACGACCCGGTGCCGACTTTGTGGACGAAGCAGTTGTTTACGGGTCCGTCGGACCGGCGCCTGTTGGAGGATCGCGATGACATCCTCTGCTACCGCTCCGCGCCCCTGACTGAAGCCGTGGAGATTGCCGGTTATCCAGAAGCGGTTCTCTTTGTCAGTTCGTCAGCGCCAGACACGGACTTTTTTGCGCGCCTGGTCGATGAGCACCCGGCCTCAGACGGGGACCAGGCTCCCGCGCTGGAGATGTGCTACGGCATGGTGCGCGTGCGTCACCGCAACGGCCTCGATATTGAAGAACTGTTGGAAGTGGGGACGGTGGTGGCGTTGCGCATTCAACTCGGTCCAACGGCCTGCCGCTTTGAACCGGGCCATCGCATCCGTCTGGAGATCACATCCAGCGATTTCCCCAATCACGATCGCAATCACAATACGGGAAGGAACGATCTGGCTGATACCGAGCTGGTGAGGGCGACGAATGCCGTACATCACTCGGCAGCCCATCCTTCGCGGCTCGTGCTCCCCACTATTTCCCACCCAACTGCCGACTGAGCACACCTATGCCCCAATCCGGATCGGCTTCTCGCACCCCTACAACGCCCACAGATCAAGCTCCTGTCCTGCCCCAGGTCTGGGCTATTGCCTGGCCCGTGGTGGCTGCTTCGATGCTCGATGCAATGGAGGGTCTCATCGATATCTCCATGGTCGGGCAACTGGGTCCGGAAGCGATTTCAGCGGTGGGACTCAGTCGGCAAATTCTGTTTTTGACGATGGTCATGGCGATGGCGATTAGCACCGGGTCGCGTACTCTGGTCGCCCAATTTTACGGGGCTGAACGCCACGAGGACCTCAGCCATACGGCGCAACAAGCGATTTTGATGGGGGCGCTGCTGTCCATTGCGATGGCTTTGCTCGGGGGCTTGATCGCCCGCCCCACGTTGATCTTGTTGGGGGCACAGCCCGAGGTGCTCGGCCATGCCGTGCCTTTCCTGCGCATCTATTTTGGCGGCGTCATTTTTATGATGCTCAATTTTCTCATCAGCGCGATTTTTGGCGGTGCCGGCGATACCCGAACGCCGTTGAAAATTTCGTGTCTTATCATAATTTTGAAGCTTCCCCTCACCTATGGCTTGATTTTTGGCGCCTGGGGGCTGCCGCAGATGGGGGTTTGTGGTGCTGCAGTTGGTACGCTCGCGTCGCGGGCAGTCGGTTGTATTGTCGGTTTCTGGCTGCTTACTTCCGGGCGCTCGCGTGTGCAGATGCGCTGGACCTGGCGTCTGTCTTTTAACCGCGATATTATCGGGCGGATGATGCGAATCGGGGTGCCGGCGGGCATTCAGGGATTTTTCCGCAATGGCGCGCGTATCCTGTTTTATCGGGTGGCGAGTTGGACCTCGCAGCCCACTACTGCGGTCGCCGCGCTGACGATTGGGCTACAGATGCGGATGATCGGCATTATGCCAGCGCTGGCTTTTGGCGTAGCGGCAACTGCTCTGGTTGGGCAGCGATTGGGCGCAAAACAAATACCGCAAGCAGAACGCTTTGGGGCGAGTACGATTCGGCTCTGTATGGTGTTTATCGTTGTTTGCGCCATTATCATTTGTGCCTTCGCCCGGGAAATCGTCGATCTGTTCACCGATTCGGTAGCCGTCATTGATATGGGCTATATCATGCTCTGGTTTTTTACGATTGCGCAGGTTTTCTCCGCGTTGTCCATCGTGTCCGCAGGCGTCCTGGCAGGTGGCGGTGAGACCAGGCCCCCGCTCTACTACACGATTTTGGCGCAATGGGTGGTTATGCTGCCGTTGTCCTATGTTCTGGCATTTCTGTTTGGGATGGATACCCTCGGCATCTGGATTGCCTGGCTGATTGGCGGTATTATCCAGGGCGTTCTGGTCTGGGCGTCCTATCTAAAGGGTAGATGGAAACGGACAGTGATATAGGTTTTTCACTTTCTTTTCGGGATGTCATCGCCGTCGGGACGGGGTGTGTGTTGCCAGTATCCCGAAGGATCACTGCCGCGGCATAAGATAGCGGGCGCGTGGTCGGTTTCTCGGGTGCGGACTTCAGGGGGCATGTAGCGCAGGGTGAGGCCGCAGCGACGCCGTTGCGAGGTGTTGGGTCTGGAGCCGTGTAGCAATAAGTCGGAGTGGATGGAGATTTGCCCGGCTTTCATGATTAAGGGTACGGGGACGCCAAATTTTTCGGCGTAGTGAACGGATTGTCCGAGGACGTTATTTTCTTCTGGTGTGCTGCGTTCGAAGGGTATTTGTCCGTGGCGGTGCGAGCCGGGTATGACTTCCATGGGGGCGTTTGCCAGATCAACATCGTCAATGGCGAGCCAGACGGTTACGGTTTTGGAGGGTGTGAGGGGCCAGTAGGATGCGTCCTGGTGAAAGGCGACTTTTTTGCCGTCTCCGGGCATTTTGCTGAAGTAGTGGGTCATGCGCGAGACGAGGTTGGGTCCGAGCAGGTCTTCGACGTAGTCGAGGATGCGGTTATCGACGAGCAGGTCGTAGATGCCTTTGCAACTGCGGTGCCATCCGTTGATTGAGTAGCTGTTTTTGCCCGCTGCCTGTGCTTTGCCCATGAGTTTGTCAAAGTACGCGCGATTGGCTTCGGTTTCTTTTTTGGTGAAGACATCGAGGGGGAAGATGTATCCCTTTTCGTTGAAGTGCTGGATTTGCGCCCGCGTCAGTTTTTTGGGCGCGTCATTTTTTGCCGGATAAAATTTTAGTTCCCGTTTCATGCCGGGAAGGGCGTCGGTTATGGGCATGGGGTCTCCTGAATAAAAGCGCGAATCAACGAATCTACGAATCTACGAATCTACGAATCGGGATTAGCACTGACTTTGGGTGGTAGGGCGGGGTTCGTCTATTCGTCTATTCGTCTATTCGTCTATTCGTCTATTCGTCTATTCGTCTATTCGTCTATTCGTCTATTCGTCTATTCGTCTATTCGTCTATTCGTCTATTCGTCTATGAACTGGTCTGGGAAACGACCAGTTGTACCCCGCTCCGTCTATTCGCCCTTCATCTGTGTTTATCTGCGCCATCTGCGGATTATTCGTCTATCCCGATCCGCCGTAAAAAAATACGACCTCTCGCGTTGCTTTTTCTCCGCTTACTTTGTCCTGTACGGTGATTTCTACCATATTTACCCCCGGTTTGGCTTTTTTTAGATCGAGTTCTACGTATTCGCGTTCTTCTTCGTCGGTGCCCACCTGTTCATAGGTTACAGAGACCTGGGGTTTTTGCTGCCGCAGAAGTGCGCGAATTCCCGAGGTGATGACGCCTGCGAGGCCTACGGTGTTGCGCGGGTTAAATTGTACGCGGTACTGCACTTTGTAGCGGGTTTGTCCAAAGGTGTCGCGTTTCAGATTGTAGATTTCAAAGTAGGCGAATACCCGACTGCCCAGGGGGTAGCTTCGGGAAGCCATTGGCGATACGTAGATGTCTTTTTTTCTGAGGCGGTCGTTGGTGCCTGTCTCGGCGATTGAGGAGGCTAACTGAATGCCGCTGATTTTTACGCTTTCGGAGTTGAAGTTGGAAACCGCGAGTTCCTGTTTGTACGCGCCCGTGCGCCCGGATAATTCGTCTTCCAATTGTACCTGTAGCTGATATTTTTCTCCGGGAGATGCTTCAATGCGTATGACATCGGGGATGAATACGCCCCGGGTTTTGGGAAATTCCCGGCTGTTTTGGTAGGAGAGTATTTCGTGTGCGCGGTAGATATTTTCATGGCTTGCGTCCGCAAGGGCGAGGGTGGCTTTTGTGTGTATGAGATAGTCACGGTCGCCTTTGCCCACGGTTACTTCTGCCGGGGGTACTCCGTAATATACTTCTACAATGGTTTTGCCGTCTGGTCCACGGAAATCCGCGACGTCGTAAAAGAAGTGGAGGGCGTCTTTGCCCACGCTGGGGCGATAATAGTCGGGTACGGCGCCGATAGATTGCTGATAGATGACCCCCGGGGCGTATTCCATGAGCCGCGCCACGCTGGCAATTCGGTTGTCGCTTTGGGGCAAGGGCGGCATGGGCGCAAAATCGAAATGTCCGTTTCCGACTTCGTCGGTAAAGGTAAATTCCACGCCGCCTTGCAGTTGCGTATATGTCCAGGTTTCCCAGGGTACGGTTTCGAATTCGCGGTCTGATGTTACGGGACTGTAATTCAAGAATCGCTGCTCTGTTCGGGGGGCGACCGATATGTCAAAGGGACTGGATGCGACGAGGTCGGGTACTACAAATTGGAATCCCAGGGTTTCGGCTTCTTCCCCGGGGTTCAGGGCGAGGACGGCGTCGTCTTCTCCTGCGTCTGTGCCAAATACACCGGTGTTCAGGCTTTCGTTTGTGATATTGCCTTCAAATGGTTTGCGCTGGCTGCGTATGGGAAAGACGGGTCCCGTGAATGTGTGATAGGTCGCGGCCGGTCCCCAGATGTCGGCTGCCATTCGGTTGCGAACGGCTTCTACTTCTGGCGATATTACAAATTCGCGCTGGTTGGAGCGAGACCGATAATCGGGTTCGCCGTACCGGATATAGACTTCGCCCCTCTGGTCCCAGGGGCTGATTTTTTTGGAAAAGAAGGTGCGCGCATACCATACCCGCCGGTAGTGTTCTACGATGCGTTCGTTGATTTGGGTCAGTAGATCCGAGTCTCGCCGCCGCCAGAACCGGTTCAGGTAGTCCAGTTTTTCAGGTTCTTCGGATAGGCTCTGATATGCGTGCCATTCTTTTTCTGAGGCGACGAGAGATATGTCGGTGTAATAGGCGCGTTCGGTTTTGTCAACGCGCTGTAAGTAGCGTTCGAAATAGTTCAGGGCAAGGCGGTGTTCTTTTTGATGAAAATAGCCTGTAGCAGCGAGGGGTAAGAGGCGGAGTTCGGGATCGTTTGCGTTGATATAGGGGATGATGTGCGCCGCAATCAGGTCGTGTTGATCGGCCTGTACGCAGGCGAGGCCAAAATAGTACAGTCCGTCGGGGTTGTCCGATTCCACCTGGATATATTTTAGATAGTAATCTACGGCTTTCTGGTGGTCTTCCTGAAACCGTTCGTACAATTCGCCCAGTAGCCGGTACGCAGGTCCATAAGTCGAGTCGAGTTTGGTCGCACGTTTGGCTTCGCCTACGGCTTTGCGGAAGTTGCTATACGCCGATAGGCCCGAGGCCGGGCGTTCGGCATAGACGAGTCCCAGGCCCACATACGCTTCTGCCAAATTTTTATCCAGACCTTTGGCCATCTTGAAAGCGGCTTCCGCTTTTTCAAAGTCGCGGTTTTTTAAGTACGCATAGCCCAGGCGAGATTGGATGTGCGCGTCTTTTGGGAAGGTTTTGGTCAGGTTAGAGAATGTCGTAACCGCGGCTTCTGTCTGTCCTTCCCGAAGGTACTGTTGCCCCAGGGTCAACAGGGAGTCCCGCTGGTCTGCCGCCGCCTGATCCAGGGGTAGGATGCAGAGGAGTGTATAGAGGATACAGATTCGAGACCATGTCATTAGAAACCTCCACCTTGAGGTGTTAAGCAGGTAAGAGGCGTCTTTGAATGCATTCAAGACGCCTCTTCATAGCAGACCAATAGATAAACGGTTTGCAAGCTTGTGACACACTTGACCAATGAACCGGACAATGTACTCCTCGTCTTTGCTCATGCGGTGGTCTCTTGCTCGATAGCCCAGGATGGCGTAGCCCTGGATTCATTCGCTTCCTTATCTGCCAGCCAATCATTCACGATCTGGACGAGTTGTCGGAGTACGTGTCCGCGGTCTTGCCCGTGGCAGCACGGCCCTATAATGCCAGGGCACGAGCCGATAAAGGCTTGATCTTCTTCTGACCACTTGACGATGAGGGGATACTCTAAGGCGGTTTTATTTTTTGGGGAGCTATCGTGCATCATCGGTGCGTTCTGGGTCATTCAATACCCCAATTTGTTTTTTACTTGATTTTGAATCTGTAGGTCGTATTACCAAGTTTATCGAAAATTGTCCATAAGCGCAACTCTATCCTTAATCCAGAAGGTTTTCATTTTTTCCTATAAAAATCATGGGCGACCACTTATCGTCCTTCGCATTGACTTTTAACGCCTATCAAGCTATGTTTCAGCAGAGATGAGTTCTGCTTTCTGGAGCGTGAGACATGCAACCCGATGCGAATGTCATTGATCAACTCGTAGAGCGAATTGTCGAAGTTGTCAACCCGCTCAAAATTATCCTCTTTGGCTCGGCTGTGCGAGGCGAGATGGGACCGGACAGCGATGTGGATGTACTCGTTGTCATGCCCAATGGTGTTCACAGGCGAAGAACGGCGCAGCATCTCTATCGAGAAATTCGCGGACTCGGGGTTCCCTTTGATATTCTGGTGACGACGCCTGAGATTCTCGAAAAAAATAAAAACAATATCGGATTGATTTATCAAACGATCTTGCACGAGGGAAAGGACATTTATGTCGCATGAAATTTCTGATTCAAGCGATCCGGCAGCGTGGCTCCGGTATGCCAGAGGGGACTTGGCACTGGCACAGGTTCCCTTACCGGAAGATAGTTTTTACGAGCAGTTGTGTTTTCATACTCAACAGGCAGTTGAGAAAGCAGTGAAAGCTGTCCTGATTATCAACAACATCTCTTATCCCAAAACGCACAATATCAGAACACTCCTTGACCTGCTTCCCAAAGAGATTGTTTTACCTGCCGATGTAGATGCCGCTACAAGCCTTACAGACTATGCGGTTTCAGGGCGATATCCAGATGAAGTAGAAGAAGTCAACGAAGAAGAATATCAAGAAGCGGTGAGACTTGCCCAAGCCGTTGTCCAATGGGCAGAATCTATACTCCCCGCACCCGATACAGAATCTGAAGACTCAGAATCGTCCTGAAAGTTATCTTTATTTATTCTTCACTCCACTATGATGTAATTCCCTCCTGTGCCGTATCCATCCGTATCCATCTGCGTCCATCTGCGTCCATCTGCGTCCATCTGCGGATCACATTTTCTACCAATAATGCACGAGGTGTCCTTCCCCCGGCCACCACAGCGCGTCGATGAGGAATGATAGCACCACCCCGGCTGTATAGCCCACCAGCAGGCCGAGAAACGCGGGTTTGGAGCGGCGGTAGAGGTTTACACCGCCGACGGCCATGATTACGGATTTGCACGCCCAGGCGATAAAGACGGGCATGACGAGGTGACCGGTGTTGTCGGCTGCCGATAGCGTGAGTCCGATGGGATGCAGGGGCCAGCCCGGGAACCGGTAGCGCAAGAAGGTCAACAATGCCATCAGGCCCGCTCCGATTGCAAAGAAGACCATGCGCTCGCCGTCGGGTGCTTTGGGCGTGTGCATCATGACTAACGTCGATCCGTAGATGCCTTTTGGGTCGCCGCTGAAAAAGGGAAAGCGCGGGAAATTGTACGCGCCATGAGAATAGCCCAGGTGCAGGGTATAAAATACGGATGCGGCCAGTCCCAGCAAAACGCTTATCCCAGCCCAGAATAACAATGCGCGGCGATTGCCCTGGATGAGTTCCCCCATTTTGATCGATTGCGCCACGCCGGGTGTAAATAGCCCCCGCATGTAATCGACAATGGAATACGATAGGGCAATGCCCGTCAAACTGCCCGCAGACATGACTTCTGTGCCGCGCATGTCCATGACAAATGCCTGCGGTGTTACTGTGGCGCCCGAATACACCATCCCGGCTTCTGATACGACCCGCGCCAGACCGATATAAATGATGGATAGCGCACCGAGAAAGACGAGTGCGGTTGTTATGTCCATGCCGATGTGGCAGAGCCAGAAGAGTACAAAAGACAGGCTCACCAAAAATACAAAGACCACTGTGCGGTACGCCAGTACTTCTCGGGAGTCGTCGGCGGGATACGCCTTTCTAAATGCTTTCAGGAAGACGTCTCGCAAATGGTGCCGCGCGACCCATAATCGCCATACGACCAGGCATGCCAGCGCGCCAAAGCACTGATAGGCTTCGGTGGGGGGATCGGCGCTGAACGAGTCGGTTGACTTTGCTATCTGGTAGCCCAGGCGGTTGAAAATGCCGCCTTCTACGACGTGTAATAAGAAGAAAAACCAGACGGAAAACAAGACCTGTGTGTTGGCAAAGTACGCAAAGCCGATGGTGAACAGGTTCAGGGGTTCCAGATAGACGTGGGGAGAATACCGCGTAAAATTAAACTTTCCGGCGTGGGGAAAGATCCCGATTCCGGGCATGAGCGGATAAAACCAGGATAGGGAATTCCACAAAAATAACAAAAAGGGTATTGCGGCCATGATCCAGAATAACTTGCCCTGCATAAATCCCGGTAACAGTCGCTTAGACCGCGCATCCTGCGCCATTTCCAGGGGCACGGCCACGAGGGGATAGACCAGTTTTTCGTGTTCTGCCCATTGTTTGCGCAATATGACCATCATGCTGGCTGATAGTGCGAATACTGCAACGATGAAGCTCGCCCACCACAGCAGGGGCATTAGCCACACTTCCCAGGGCATGGACGCGCCGGGTGGCAAGCCTTCGTAGAACATGCGCAGGGCTTCGGGGTCTATGGGTACGACCCACGAGTCGAGATTGGGATGATAGAATTCGCCCCATCGGTTTTCGGGTGTGGCAAAGTAGATCGGCGTGGAGATGACGCCGATGAGAAATCCGGTTACGCCCGAAGCGGGTACCACGCAACCGACCATGCCGATGGCCGCAATTGCCAGCAGTTCTGAGGGTGAGAACGCGCGGTGTTGTGATCCCAGAACTTTCAAGAGCGGGTTGACGGCTGCGACCAGCAAGACAAATACGGCCATCAATGTGAGTTGAAAGAAGCTGAGGTTCAGTCTGGATGCATGCACCACGGTTTCGGCATAGGTCACCCACAGGTTGATGAATACCACTGCGCCCAGCGCAATTCCCACCGAGCGGACGGTTAGTCCCTTTTCCCGCAGGGGATCGGTTTCAGTTATATAATCTGTTTGTATTGCCATTTAAGAAGTATGAAGTGAGAAGTCCACCCAGTCCCCAGTCCCTGCCTTTACCACCAATGAACGGAGTGCCCTTGACCAGGCCACCAGATGGCATCGACGAGAAATGACCAGGCGACGCCGGCTGTGTAGCCGACGAGCAGGCCCAAAAATAGGGGCGTGGCTTTGCGATAGAGGTTTACGCCGCCGATGCGGAGCAAAGAGGCTTTGCATACCCAGGCGATGAATACGGGCATGACCAGCGAAGCCGTGTTATCCGCAGCGGAAATGGTCAGGCCGATGGGGTTGATGGGCCACCAGGAAAATCGGTATCTCAAAAATGTCAACAATGCCATTGCGCCCGCGCCTATGGCAAAAAAGATGATGCGGTTTGGGTCGGGTGCTTTGGGCGTTCGCATCATGGTCAGGGTAGATCCGTAGATGCCTTTTGGGTCGCCGCTGAAGAAGGGGAAGCGCGGGAAATTGTACGCGCCATGCGTATAACCCAGATGGAGCATAAGCCATACGGAAGAAACAAATCCGGCGAGTACGCCAATACCCACGCAATAGAATAACAGACGGCGGTTGCCGCGGATCAGGTCGCCCAATTTGATCGATTGAGCCAGTGCCGGGGTGAACAGCCCGCGCATATAATCGATGAGGGAGTAGGACAATGCGATGGCCGTCATGCTGCTTCCGGATATGACGTGGGTGCCGCGCAGGTCCATGACAAATGCCTGCGGCGTTACGGTGGCACCCGAATACACGACGCCAGCTTCTGATACCACGCGCGCGATGCCGATGTAGATGACGGCGACGCCGGACATGAAAATCAATGCGGTGCTCAGGTCCATTCCGATTTGCAGGAGCCAGAATAAGACGTAGATGAGGCTAAACGCCAAAATTAAAACTGCCGATCGGTAGGAAAGAATTTCTTCGCGGTCATCTATTGGATGCTTTTTGTCGAGTGCTTTGAGAACGACATCGCGCAGATGCCGCCGGGCGACCCACAATCGCCATACTACGAGACAGGCGAGTGCGCCAAAACACTGCCAGGCTTCGGTGGGTGGGTCTGCGCTGAATGAATCGGTTGACCGCTCGATCTGATAGCCCAGGCGGTTAAAAATGCCCCCTTCCAGGACGTGGAGTAAAAAGAAAAACCAGACTGAGAATAGCACCTGTGTATTGGCAAAGTATGCGAAGCCGATGGTCAAAAATTGCATGGGCTGGATGTACATGCCCGGCGAGTAGCGCGTGAAGCGGAAATACCCTCCGTGCGGCAGGATGCCGATGCTGGGCAGGAGCGGGTATGCCCATGACAGGGAGTGCCAGACAAAAATCAAAAATGGTATAGCCGCTGCTATCCAGAACATGGGCCCGCGCATGAATGCGGGGAGAAGACGCGCAGAGAGGGCGTCTTGCGACATTTCAATGGGTACGGCGGCGATGGGATAGGCGAGTTTTTCGTATTCTACCCATTGTTTTCGCAAGATGATCATCAGTGTGGCGGAAACGGCAAATACGGCCACCACCAGACTGCCCCACCACGCCAACGGTGCCAGCCACACGCGATAGGGGATGGCGCTGCCGGGCAATAAGCCTTCGTAAAAGGCGCGTACAGCTTCCTGATTGGTGGGTACTACCCAGGAGTTGAGGTTGGGGTGATAGTACTCGGCCCATCCGTTTTCGGGTGTGGCAAAATAGAAGGGGGTGGAAATGACTCCGATCAAAAATCCGGTGATGCCGGATGTGGGCACGACGCAGCCCACGATGCCAATGGCGACGACGGAGAGCAATTCGGCGGGGGCAAAGGCGTAGCGGCGATTTACAGATTTGATCAGAGGGTTGACCACCCCGATCAGGATGATGAAGACGGCGAGGAGCGTTATTTGAAATACGCTCAGGTTCAGGCGGGAGGTTTTTACCACGGTCTCGGCATACGTCACCCACAAATTGATGAAGATTACGATGCCAATGCCCAGGGCAACCGAGCGGAGTGTTATGCCTCTTACGGGTTCACCCGTTGAATCTGATTGCAGTTCTTCGGCCAAACATCTCTCCTGTTAGTTCAAATGGCACACCCCGCACGGAAGTCGGATTGTGCTCCAATTCCGGCGGGGTATGAAAAAGAATTAACACCTGTGAGGACAAGGGAAATACGCCTTGTCAGACTCCTCCTACAGCGAACCCGAGAGGTTCAGGCGCAGGGGCGGGTCGAACAGATCGCCAAAATTGCTATACGACACGTCTAAGGCGATGTGTCGTCCACCGAATTTCCCCTTGAGACCACCGCCAATACTCCAGGTTTCCACATCGTATTTGATCTTATAACCCGCTCGAAGCGCGATGAGGTTCTGTACCCAGAGTTCACCGCCCAAATTCCAGCGTTGTTCCCGGTCGGTGAAGAAAGCGCCTTCAAACGAGCCGGTCAGGGATACGGGGTCGCCGAGATTGCCGTACAATTCCATGGCTATCCCGGTGTGGAATACCAGAGGCATTTCCGATTTTTCGCTCACAATTTCCTGCTCTCCGCCCAGGTTTTTCATGTTCATGCCAATGCGCAGGCTTTGAAAGCCCGTGTACATCAAGGTGCTGACATTCACGGAGACTGCGCTGAGTGTCTCTGGTCCCAGCGCGGATTGGACAAAGCGCAGGGAGGCCGCAGCCGAGAGCTTGTCGGTCAATTGATAGGCGTAAACCATGCCGATGGCGAGGTCGCCCGCGTTCACCATAGCACCGGTGCCATCTGGTTCCATGGTGGTTGTTTCGGGCATATCGGGCAGGGTGAAGTTCACAAATGATACGCCCAGTACGCCCCACTGTCCGGTGTTGTAGGCGAGGGATCCGGTGACAAATGACGATTCGACCAGCCATTGGGTATAGCCAAAGGTATATGCAAGATTGTTCACTTTGGTCAGACCCGCCGGGTTCCAGATCATGCCGTCTATCCCATCGGATACCGCGGTAAAAGCATCGCCCATGCCCGCAACTCGGGCATTGTTGGTCACTTTCAAAAAATTGAATGTGGATGGCTTGATCTTGCTGCGGCCCTCTGGATTCAGGACTTCTTCGGCTTCTGGGAAGAGTGCCTGCGCCGAGGCCGGAGCCGATAGGGCGAGTGCCATCAAAACGATCAGCACTGCGGATATCGTATTTTTCATAGTATCAATCCTCGTGTTTTAACGGTTGATTATGAACGCGCCCTTGGTCTTTTGACCGCGACTGGCAGGCACGAGGGACTCCACCACAAAGAAGTACACGGATGAGGTGGCTTCACCTGTTAGGAAGCGGTCTTTTAAGAGCCACTGCGCTTCCCCGGCCGTTGGATCGTTGTGGTTGATTTCGGCAACGAGATCTCCCGAAACCGTGAAAATGGAGATTTTTGCCTGGTGTGGTACGCCTACAAAGCGCAGTTTGAGCGTGCCCTGATAATTGGATTGGGCTTGCGCCAGACTAAACGGATTGGGGACCACTACTACTGGTCTCTCCATATTGTCGGCGGCGTCATTGGCGGCCAAAATTGGGCTGCCCGGAACGATCATGCGCTGTTCCGCTGCCGACCATCCGCTCTCCAAGCCATTTTCCGTGAGGTGCTTGCGCACGGTCTCGGGTAGATCGGATAGGGTTTTAGAGCCTTCGGACCAGGATGATTTGGGGCTGGCAACAGAGCGCACATTGTAGGCGAATTGGAATCCGGCCAGCGAATTTTCATCCACCCAGGTGTACGTGCCGCCCTGACTGGTACCGGCCGCAACCTCGCCTACCAATTCCCATGGTCCGGTTTCCTGCCAGATTGAGCGATAGACCCGATAGGCGACCACGTCGGCCTGACCGTATTCGGGGTTGACGGCTTTTTCCGCGGCATCTGACCACGTCAGCGTAATTTTGGCCTGGGCATTGCTCCCCTGGAAGAAATCTACATCCGGGGGTGCGTTGGGTATCTGGTACTCGTTGTCGTAGGCAAATTGCGCGTGTTCCAGGTGTCGCAGCATGGCCTCTTCGCCTTTGGCTAAGAGCGATTTGCGTGCGTCTGGGCCAATATCGCCCACGTTCCACGACCACTTGGTGATGTCATTGGCATAACCCGTCTGCGAATTGATGTCAAATTCGGCGGATGATCCAAAGCCGTAGGCGAGCACGATTTTGGCTTTTTGCCCGGGTGATAGGCTGTAGGGACCAAAGATCAGGTCTTCCCACTGCATCTGTTCAGAAGGCGGATTGGCCATTGTGGGCGAGGTGAAAAAGTCGTACTGGGCGGCCATGCTCAACGCGCCCCGGGTGGGGTCGTCGATGTTGCGGCGGCCAAATACCTCGTACCAGTGCGACAGGGGTTCGCCCTGTGGATCGACAAAGCCCTCTGCTGCGTCTGCTGCGTTGAATGTGTGACTCCCGGCATTGCGAAAGGCGAGGGGAGCCATAAACTGATAGGCCGGTGCAATGGGCATGCCTTCGGGCCTGCTCTTGCTGCCGGGAAAAGCCGTGACTTCCAGGTCGGAGAAGTAGGGGTCGCCCGTGTCTTCTTCAAAGCTGGATGGGGAGTTGCCATCCCACTGGTACATGATGTATTTGCCCTGGAAATCCGCAGGAGACAACCCACTTAAGGAATTGTTTTCGAAGTTGGGAGCCTCGCTGTAGCGATAGTGGTCGTCCAGTGCCTGACTGCGGCGATAGGTGACCAGGCCGCCTTCATGACCCCAGCGGAAAGATGTTCCAGAACTGTTGACGTACATGGAGTTCATGACGCCAAGGTAGGTGTCGTCGAGTTGCTGTCCGCCCCGATTTTCGAATTCGAGTTCGATGATAAAGAAGTCGTCGAAATCCTGATGGCTCCACGCATGTGCTTTGCGCGTTATGACGATGTTGTGCTGCGTCTGCCACTGCGTGATATGGATTTCTTCGCCTGCATTTTGCACGGGCGGATAAATGCCGTAATCGAAGTTGTGAATTTCGTAGGGTCGCAAATTGGCCGGGTCAGCGGATTGGGGCGAAGCACCTTGCCACCAGTTGGATTTTACCGTGCCTGGACCCACACCGCGATTGGGCACAATGGATTGGATGCCCCACGAGGCTTCTTTTGAGTTGGCGATGTCGTAATTCATGGGGATTACGTCTTCGGTGGGCGTGCGTGGGCCTGTGACCGATACGTACTTTTCACCGCCCACATTGGTCAATACCAGCACACCTTCACCAGCCGAGTGCATGTTTGTAAATGCCTTTTGTGCGGACGACCCCCATGCTTTATCGCCCCAGTATTCCACAAATTCTTCGGTTCCCAGCAGGGCGTATAGGGAATACAATTCGCCCGGGTAGGACATTCGCATCATCACCCGAGAGGGCGTTACCTGATAGTGCATGCTCGACGTACCGGAGTTGGTAAACGAGAGCCACACCTGCGAACGGGTCATGTGCCGCGACGCGCTATAGACCACCTGCGCCTGCGAATCTATTGTGCCGATTGACATGAGGCACAATACCATCAGACCCGAGAGCCATTGTTTTTTCGAGTTTTTCAGAGACATGGATATGCTCCTCCTGTTAGATCGCGGATAAACGCGGATAAACGGATGACGCGGATTAGAATCTGTATTCATCTGCATCATCTGCGTCCATCTGCGGATGCTTTTAGAACTTAAACCGCGCCCCGGCCACGATGGTTCGGGGTCTGCCCAGCCCGCCGTTGTAGCGGGTCAGTTCGGAAATATCGCCGAATGTATCGAATTTGCTGTCTCCGGGCGGCGGTTTCTGGAGGCCGTACTGGATCCAGCGGAAACCAGTGCTCGTGTCGTCGCGCTGTCCAAAGAGGTTGCGGACTTCCAGGAATGTCGTGGCTGTACCCGTTTGCCCCAGTCCAAAGTCTTTTTCAAAGCTGACATCGGTCACTGTGGTGGGGGGACCGTTGCGACGCTCCCGGGGTCCGGTGGGTGGCGTGTACCAGAACGCGCCGCCGGTCTGCATCTGCCAGACCATGGTCGCGCGGAATCCGGCCAGAGCAGCAACGTGGAAATCCGGCGGTGCAGAGAAGAGGAATTGCACGCTGGCAAAGTTGCGCCTGTCCAGACCGCCATCTAAGGTGGGAATGCTGTAGTTGGCGATGTTGAAGGAGTACAGTCCGTCTTCGACGAGGACTGGCTGTTCCCAGAAGGCATTGCTCTTTGGTTCCATCACATCTGCTTTTAATTTGTATTTCAGAGCAATTTCATTGGCCTTTTCTGCGAATGCCCTCCGCTCTTCGGCCGTTGGTGCGCGGGGCACTTCCTGGCCGTCGGCTTGCACGGTGACGCCGGCAAAGAACTTGTCGCTGTTCACATATTGAGCCGTGGGAGCGATGAACCATTCCCAGGATGATTTGCCGCCGCGGTGCGCTTTGGCCCAGTTGACGTTGTAAGCCACGTACAGGGCGGTCATCTGGCTGAATTTTTTCTGGAAGGACAGCTCAAATCCGCGAGATGTGGCAAAGCGGCGATTGAAGAACGCGTGGGTATATGAAGAGTTGAAGCCAAATACGGGTTCATCGATGAAGAAGTCCGATCCACCGCTGGATAGCGTGCCTTCCTGATCTTTGTAGAAAGCCGTCAGGCCCAGGACGTAATCGCCGTAGAAGTTGTAGTCAAAGCCGACCTCAAAGTTGGTCGTGCGTTCGGGTTTCATGTGGACATTGCCAAATTCGCCCGCCAGCGGATAGACCAGGGCGTTGAAAATTTCCATCTCGTCGATTTGTCCGTTGCCGTTCAGATCTTTGTCCGGTCCCGTCGCTCGCCATGTGCGGTTGTAAAGGCTTTGCAGACCGATGAACTGGTGGAAGCGGCCGGTGAAGAATCGGATGGTGGAACGATCTGTGATGGGGTGCGAAATACCCAGACGCGGGCTGATGGCTGTCTGCGTGGGCGAATCCACGATGGGTACGTTTCGCCAGCGCGTCAGCGAGTTGTAGTGGTTCCAGGTGACGTGGTCCATGGCGCGACCAAAGGATTCGCCGGGCGCGAGGACTTCGTAACGCACACCCAGATTGACGATCAGGCCCTCAAATTCCATTTTGTCCTGGATATAAGCCGCGTAAGTCGCGGGATTAAAAGGTTCCATGCCCACGATGGGGTCGCCCTTGCCCAGCAAGCGGATGTTGCGTTCGCGGGTTGTGTTGAAAATCATATCTTGCTGTTCGATGCTGTTGCGAATGATTTCAAAGCCGGCTTTTACAAAGTGTCCCCGCGTCACCTGGCTGGACAAGTCGCCTTTTAACAGGATGCGCGTGCGCCGCGCCCAGCTAAAGGCGTGGATATCTCGCGTGCCGTAAAATCCGTTTGCACCGCGAACGATATCTGTTGTCTCTGACGGCACATCGCTGGTATCGAGGGATGTGCGCTGGAAAGAGACGCGAACTTCGTAAAATGTTTTGGGCGATATGGTGTGTGTCAAGACGCCGTAAAATACCTGATCGGTGCGCGGCGACTTGCCCGAGGAGCTATACCCCGCGGGCAGGTAGAGGTTGCGCCCGCTTTCCGAGATGCCGCGCACGCCGCCCGGCGGCACGCCCGTGGTTGCGCCACCCGGACCGCGTACCACGCTGGTCGAGCCGTTGTTGAACCCATCTTTGTACACCCATGTGGTGCCGAGCTTAATTTTGTACTTGTCGCCCGGCCGATAGGTCGCGTTGGCCGATGTGTTCAGGTTAAAGGGCGCGTGATTGGAAGGTCCTGGAAAAACGGATGCTTGCCGATCTGTATAGGTGCTGAGGAAGAATCCGAGTTGTGGATTGATCGGTCCAGAGACGTTGCCTTCCAAAAAATGGCCCAAGGCTTTGTCGTAATCCGAAGGCGTTGCATCTATATTGGGATTGCCGGTATCTGGGGTATTGCCTTCTAATAGCGGGCTGTTATAGACGTTCGCGCCCCAGTGTTTTAGCCCCGGCAGGGTCAGGCGATATTCGCCCAGGCCGCCGTATCGCTCTTTGGCTTCGCGGCTCACCAGGCTGATCACACCACCCTGCGCATTGCCGTATTCGGCGTTCATACCGCCGGTGACGACGGCGACTTCTTGCAATGCCCCGCGCGCCAGGCTATTGACCTGTGAGGGCGTGTTGTTTTCGGCTACGCCATCGTCGTTGGACAGGCGAATACCGTCGATTTCCACAAAGACTTCATTGGTGCCATTGGTTACCGAGGCAGTGTGGCTTGCGCGGATGCGCATGGCGCCGTCCAGAGATACGCCGGGTTGTAGTTCGATGACTTCTGCCGCGTTTCGCGCGAGGGGAACCTGTTCGACCTGCTCGACGCCTACGATATAGCGACTTACGGTTTTATCGGGTTCCACGGCAGGCCGCTCGGCAATGACGACCAGTTCGCCGAGTTCTACGGCTGCTTCCTGGAGTACGATATTTACTGTGGTGGTCAATTCGACCTGTACCAGGACGTTTTGTATGGTTTCGGTGCGGTAGCCCACGAGGGATGCTTCCACTTCATGCACGCCCGGATCGACAGCTAATATTAAAAAGTAGCCATCTGTATCGGTTACAGCGCCGCGCCGCGTGCCTTTTACGACTACGTTGACACCCGGTAGCGCCTCACCCTGGGCATCTACCACCACACCGGTGACTTTTCCTGTTGTGGCTGCCATTCCATCGCCCGGATGGAAGACGCATAGTGCGCCGACCAGGAGCAGGAGACAGCCCAAACGAATGTTAAAACGCATGCTGAACCTCCGTTATTATTTGGGGAAATACAACTTGAGTCGAACACCTATGTTGAGTTTGTGAAATGGAAATGCCTCTTGTAAGCCCCAGGCTTCGAGGGGGCGCACATGGCCCCAGATGACGTGGTATTGTGCCCGAAGGTCAAACGCAAAACTCTGAGAGGCGAAGTATTCGACGCCCACACCGGCGTTTACTCCCAGAGCTGTGCGAACATCTGATTCGGGGCGCTGTATCAAATTGGTGTCCAGCGTTCCGCTTTGACCGGGGTAAATTAGTCCGCTGATTTCGTTGTTGTAGTGGTAAAAGCCCGATCCGATGACGAAGTATGGCGCGCCGCCCCCGGTGTTCAGTTTTTCACCCCCGCCGTTGAAGTGGTAAATATAGTTGGCGGTTATGGTGAACCAGGTCATTTCCGAACTGGCGTTTGAGCTTTCGTATTCTTGCAGGTCAACCGACCAGAGGAATCTGCGGTTTTCCAGTTCTCCCGAGCCGTATTTGGCATACCGCGCGTCCAGTTCAAATGTCCAGGTCGGGTTGTTGATGCGAGAGACCGTTCCCCCGATGTCAATGCCTCCCGAGGGGAACCACTGGTTCAATTTGAACAGCGGCATGTCGTATTGCCCGGTCACCCCAACAGACCAGGTGCCGTTCACTTCTGCCGCTCCCGGCCCCACAAGGGCCAGACTTAATAACGCTGTTACAATAAATCTCATAGAACGACCTCCTTATTGCGGTTTGTGACGATTTGCATGCTGCGGGTAAAACACTTCTGTTCTCAAATTATAGGCATAACCTCCTTTCGGATCGCGGATGAAACGGATTACGCGGATGGCGCAGATTTTGTCTGACGAGCGGTAGGGACCAGTAAAGACCGTCATCGCGGCAGGGTTTTAGCCGCGATCCAGTTCGCTGGTTTCTGTTTGTTAAGGATGGTTCATTTTGTCTAAAATGCATGTTAATATTCAAATTGAGGCGGGTCAATCAAAAACGATAACATTTTTAAATTTATTTTTACATTTTTTGACAAAGAAAAAAACGCCCTGGTTTCTAATACCAGAGCGTTTTTATTTTTTCTTGTGAAATTGGCGACTTATTTGGTCAAGAATGGCTCACTCGTCGCCACGAGCATGACCAGGTCTTTTAAGCCATAACCCTGTGTTTTCAAATTGTGTACGATGCGATCTACTTCGGGACGATCAGTGGCTTCCAGTGTGCGTCCGGTCGCGTAGGTGAGCATCTTTTCTGTCAGGCAGCGGGCAAATTGGTCTTTCTTTTGCATCAAGATTTTCTTAAAGCCCACAAGGCCGTCGAATTTGCTGCCGTCAGACAGGACATCCGATGCATCTATTTTTGGTTTTTTGGGACCGTAGCCATATCGCCACGCGCCTATGGGGTTGTAATTTTCCAGTGCAAAACCTATGGGATCGATGTGGCGATGGCATTCGTTACAGGTGGCGATTTCACGATGGCTTGCCAGTTGCTGGCGAATGGTCGTCGATCCCCGAATGTCGGGTTCGAGCGGTTCGATATCGGGCAGAGGTGGCGGGGGTGGGGTGCCCAATAGATTCTCCAATACCCATACCCCGCGCACCACGGGCGATGTTTCGATTCCGTTCGATGTTGCCGTCAATACGCTGGCGTGGCCCAGCAGACCACCGCGTTTGGGATCGTCGAGTTTTACTTTGCGAAATTCCCGGCCCTCTACGCCTTCTATGCGGTATAACAAGCTCAGGTCGCGGTTGATGAAGGTGAAGTCCGAGTCGATGAAATGCGCGATGCTCATGTTTTTGTCGAGGATGTGCTGGAAAAAGGCGTGGGTTTCTTTTTTGATCGCGTCTTCGAGATGCGCCTGATAGTACAATCGGAAATTGCGGGGGTCGGGCGGCATTTCGCCGATTTTGTACAGGGCCAACCATCGCTCTGTGAAGTTTTCTACAAATGCCTGCGCTTTTTCGTCTTTTAACATGCGGTTGATTTGCGCGCGCAGAACCTCGGGTTTGTGCAATCGCTTTTTCTTTGCCAGCGCGAATAATTCTTCATCGGGCATGGATGACCAGAGAAAATACGATAGCTTGGACGCGAGGGCGTAGTCGTCTAATTGACCTTCGTTTTCGTAGAGATAGAGAAAATTGGGCGAACACAAGATGGCTTTTAAGCCCATTTTGATGGCCTGTATGCGAGAGGCTCCGGCTTTTTCGTGTTGCTCGACCAGTTGCAGGATGTGCGCGATTTCACTGTGTTTGACCGGGCGGCGATACGCGCGCGTCGCAAAGCGCGTCAGGATATCGCGCGGTTTGATTTTGTCGGGATCGCGCTTGCCAAAGATGCTCGTGTACGAAGGCGGGGGCCACTGGTCGTAAAGGGGACCTTCGATTTCGACTTTGTATATGCGAATGCTCGGTCCCAGATAATTCATGACCGCGACTTCTGTTTGTCGGTGTACGAGTTCCTGGTCTTTTTGTTGAGACAGTTTGCGCCGGTCTGTTTTGTCGTATAGCTGGGGGTGATAACGCCTCAGAATGCTCCGCCAATAAAGGGTGATCGGTCCGTTTGGATAGGTGACGCGCGGCACGTAAGACTCATCCAGATAGAGTTCGCGTTCGTAATCGCGGGGTTTGCCGTCTGCGATCATTTCAAATTCGGCCAATGTTATATCCGATGTGTTGCTCTGCCGCAGGTCGCCATAACGCCCGGATGCGGCGACAATGCCCATGCGTATGGGTTCATTTTCGTCTGTTCGCAGCGCTCTGTCGTAAGGGTGTTGCTGGTTGTGTGCAGATGCGCGAACGCGAACGCGGTACATTCCCGAATGCGGCACGCCTTGTCGGAATCTGTCGATGGACATATATCCCCATCGGTCATCGGGGCGACGGAATATCTCGTCGTATCCCTGTTTCAAGCGGCGGCTTGCCGGTGTCAAAAATCCACCGGCACTGCGCATGATGGGAAAGGTGAATTCGTGAGTTTTTACTTCTGGCGGTGGGCCGGGCAATACGGCGCGTTGTACGATTTGATCGGCGGCGTCGAGATATTTTTCGACGAGGAAGTCCGACATGACGAGTGTTTTTCCGATGTTGTCGAATCCGTGTTCTTCATCGTCCTGGGGAAATGCATCTGTGGGGTCGAATATGGTCAGGTCCAGATGCAAGAGATCCCGAATTGTGTTGCGGTATTCATTCCGATTCAAGCGGCGCAAGACCGTTTGTCCGCCCGTGCTTTCTTCTGCTTCGTAATGCGCTTTTAGCGAGGCGGTGATCCAGTCGATTACGGGCATCATTTCCGCGAGTTCGGGCTGCGGCTCTTCATAGGGCGGCATTAAGCCGAGGTTTAACATGTCGGCGATATTTTGCCACGTTAGCAATACATCTTCATTGTGAAAATCCAACGTGAGGGTGTCAAACCGCAGGTCTGCTTTTTGAAGCTCTGCGCCGTGGCATTTATAACACCGCTGGGATAGAAATGTCCGCACGGTATTTTTGTATGTCGCATCCCCTTCTGCCCAGGCAGTCGATGAGGACAAGATGCCAATCAGGAGGAATAGAATGCTTTTTTTCATTTTTATTCGAATCCTTTTAGCGTGCCAGTGCTCTGGCCGAAGTGATCGATTTCCAGTCCAAAGTTTTGCAACATCGATAGGTACAGGTTGCTCAGTGGAACGCGCTGGGGCTTTGCTTCTGGAAATACCAGGTGCTGCCCGTGATTGAATCCGCCACCCGCGAGCAAGATGGGCAGGTTTTTGTTGGAGTGCGAACTGCCGTTGCCCATGCCGCTGCCGGATAATACCATGGTGTTGTCAAACAGGGTGCCTCCGGCGGGGTCTTCAATGGCTTTGAGTTTGTCGAAGAACAGGCCCAGGTGTTTCATCTGGTATTTTTCAATGATTGTGAGGCCTTCCAGGAGTTCGGGCAATTTGCCGTGGTGCGAGTATTTGTGGTAATTCGTGTTCAAGCCCAGGTCCGTGGTTTTGATTCCCATGCCCACTTCCAGGGTTGCTATCCGCGTGGAGTCGGTTTGCAGTGATAGGGCAATGAGGTCGTACATCAAGGGCAGGGTTTCGACAAAGGGGCCGTTTTCCGGCATTTCCATATTGACCTGGGGTTTGGGTTTGTCCAGCCACGCTTTGGACATGCCCAGCTTTTTCTCGACTGTGCGCACAGAGGTCAGATATTCTTCCAGTTTTTCTCGATCTCTTTGGCCCAGTTTGCGTTCAAAGGATCGCGCTTCTCCCATGACGGCGTCTAAGATGCTGCCGTGCTGGTTGAGTGCGATTGCACGCTGTTCTTTTTCCTGTGCGGTGGTATCTACAAAGAGTGCCTGGAATACTTTTTGGGGATTGTTAATTGGCGGCACGCGCACGCCCGTGCGCGTCCAGACCATTTCGCAGTGGCCATTGATGCTCACGTTTAACGAGGGGAACCGCGTGTTGACACCCACAAATTCCGCGGCTTTTTGATCGATGCTGATGTTGCCTTCGGGCATCATTTTGGCGTCTTTGATGCGGATGCCGCTCAAGAATGTATGCGCGGTGCGGTGTCCGCCGGTTACGCCGTGGTCCAGGTTGGAAAAGATGGTGAAATCTCGCTGGTGCGCTGATAGTGGTTGCAGGAGTGAAGGGAGTGTGTAATTTGCTCCGCTTCCCGTTGGGAAGAATCGCTCGGGGATCATTCCGAAGGGGTTGCCAACACATACCAGCCGCTTGGCGGCTTGTGCGCGGGCAAGGGCAAATGCACGACTCGCAGACTGCCCCACGGGGATCATGGCGTCTAAAAACGGCAATGCCAGACATACGCCTGCATTCCTGAGAAATGTGCGCCGGTTCAGTGATTTCATGGGTGGCTCCTTTTTTTACGATTGTAGTTACATTTATTTACATTATTTACATTTATTTACAATTGTAATAATTGTGATGAGATGTATAAATAAATAACGAAAATTGTGGCCTGTGACAAGAAAATTATACACGGTCTTAAGCGTATTACACGCTTATAGGAGAGCTTTAGATTCATCAATTCAGAAGCGAGATAGACTTGCCAACGCTAAGCTGTCCCTACTTCTCGGGCGACTTTGGGGCGGCGGAGTTTCCAGATTATACCATCCAGAACAAAGTGGGCAAATGAGGTTCCGTAGGCAAAAAAGAGGAAGGCAAAAAGAGAATAGGCGTAAAGACCATAGAGAATGCCGCAGATAGCAGCGGTAAAGAGGAATGTATTGCGTACAATATGACTGGCGGCCTTGTTGAGAAGTGGCGCGTCAAGAGCCGAAGTGCGGACTTTGTTTTTAATCGTAAGCGCGACCAGAGCGATGTATTCAGAGGCGTGATTGATACTGGTAGCAATGTAGATGGCGCCTGCCGATAGGGTGGGACCAATGCCGTAGAGAAAGACCACAGAGGCAAAAAAGAGCAATTTGGGAACACTGACACCCTGAGCACCGCGAAATTCATAGAAGAGCCAGGCCAGAGTGACCAGAATAGCCAGCCCATATAAAGTGTGGGAGATCAGGAGCGGAGGCGTGAAGTCGAGCAGATTGCGAAGATAGTGCATGACCTTGACATCGGCTTCTGAACCAAAAAGATAAAAGAAACCTGCCAGCCCCCAGAGATACATCGTCCAGGCATCGAGGCGTTTGTGACCCCATCGCGCTTTGCCGGAGTAGATGCGGAGAATGCCGTATTTTTGGCGAACAAAGTGAAAATAGTTAAAGAGATACCAGAAGGCGAACATCTCGGGTTCATCAATGCGAAAAAAATAACAGAGTCCGACAAAGATAAAACAGAGGATGGGAATAAGCGTATAAAGAATGCGAGCGCGGTTAAATTCAGCGCGGTCTAAATAGACGAGAAGAAAAGTGAAGTAGCGGTGCGTCGCAAAAAGAAACGTAACAGAGATAATCCGGATGGTATCGAAGTATTTGGGAAACAGGTAGGGAGCAAAAAAGAAAAGCAACCAGCCCAGAGTGATGCAGGAAAGATCGACAACGGGCGTAACAACCCAGAGCGTATGTTCTTTTTTTACAGACATAGGGCGTAATTCCAATCCTCACTGTGAATCTACGACGGAGTTTCTAACGATACTGACTTACATCATGTCAGCACATGCTTTGGGTGGTAGGGCGGGGTTCGTCTATTCGTCTATTCGCCCTTTATCTGTGTTCATCTGCGTCATCTGCGGATTATTCGTCCACCCGTTCCAATTCATGAACAATAGCCGTATGCTCTTTTGCCCTGGCCCACATTAAGGCTGTAACGCCATCTTTATCCTCAATTGCGACATCGGCACCACCCCTTAAAAGCGCGCGAACAGCCTGGACATGTCCTTCAAACGCGGCGGCCATCAACGGCGTGCGACCCTCCCGGTCGGGCGCATTGACATTCGCCCCCATTTCCAGTAAAAATTCGATCCGCTCGGTTTTACCATCCCATGCAGCACCCATCAAAGCTGTATCGCCCATGTTATCTCTTGCATTGAGGTCGGCGCCACCTGCTATGAGCACCTGCACGGTTTGGCGGTGATCTTGTAAAACAGCCCGCATCAAAGGGGTTTCGCCAGCGCCTCCTCTGATATTGGGAATACCGCCTTTTGTCAGAAGCGTATCGACAATAGCGGTATGACCTTTGAACGCGGCCAACAAAAGGGGCGTATCACCCAGATTGTCTTTGGCATTGGGATCGGCACCCGCATTCAGGAGGGCATCCACCATATCTGTTTGGCCTTCGATTGAAGCCCAGGTGAGAGCAGTCCGATTGTCCTTATCTCGGATATTGGGATCAGCATTGTTTTCGAGAAGAACTTTCACAGCATACGTATGGCCTGCAACAATCGCGCTCATCAGAGCCGTGCGCTCGTCGTTGTCCTGCGCGTTGACATCTGCCCCCGCGTCTATCAAAGCCTGGAGCGTGGTTATGTGACCTTCTACTGCTGCGGGCATCAACGCAGTGGCGCCATGGGCATTTTTCAAATGGGGATTTGCGCCTTTTTTCAGGAGAATATTGACGATATCTGTATGCCCATCAAAAGCCGCGGACATTAAAGCGGTGGCACCGTGCTTGTCCTGAATATTGGGGTCGGCTTTGTCCGACAAAAGCGCCTGTACCGTTTGGATATGTCCTTGAAAAGCCGCAACAATCAACGCGGTTTCGCCACTTATACCCCGAGCATTGGGATCGGCACTTTTTTGGAGAAGCGCATTGACAATCTCTGTATGTCCACCTCTGGCTGCGACCATCAGCACGGTAGTACCGTATTTGTCTCGGGCATTTGGATTATCGCCAGCACTTAGACGCGCCTGCACATCGGACAGGCTTCCTTTATCGGCGGCTTCGAGGAGTTGTGTGCCATTGGCATGCGTTGTAGTGAAAAGGACAAAAATACATGTAAAGATAATTCTGGACATATAGCAAAAGTAAAAAGTCCCCAAAAAAAGTCAATGGAGATTCGGGCGTCCAATTCATTCTCACGGAATTGGAATGTCGAGATCAAAAGTCTGGGCGAGCCATTGATAGTAGAAACGCTGCGCGGTATCTCGCAGAATCTGGTCTTTCCAGCCATCGGCAAGACGTTCGACCTCGGCAGTATTGCCAGCCATACACAGTGCGTAAAGATAAAGGTAGCGCAGAGCTGGATCGGAAGACTGGGCGTAATACCGTGCAGATAGGGTATAATTGCGCTCGGCCAGGGCGCGTGCAGATAGATAGGGCAGGTAAGGGGTTTCCTCATCGCCTGCTTTGAGGAGGGTATCAACAGCATAGAGTAAATCGTCCTGAATTTGGAGATGCCACAGCGGGAGCGTCCGCAGGTCGGTCTGGGTGAGAAGCGTGTGAAGCGTGGCGATGCGAGTGCCCTGATCGCGCGTTTCTCTGGTCTGGGAAATTAGTGTCGCTTCGAGAAGGCGCTGCGCTTCAAAATAATCGCGTGTGCGCCGCCGCATGTCAGGAGGCCATATTTTGCGAATAAAAGTGCTTTTTTCAAAGCGCTCGCGGGTGAGCAGGGGATTCATCCAGCGGGTGTAGAATGCCCGATGGGGTTCGCGGTTGAAAGAGCCCACGGAAAGGCGTTTGGGATAATTATCAACCAGCGGTGGGGTATCGCGGGTGAGTGCGTTGAGATGGTCGGTATCAGACATGAAGAGGGCACCGAGTTGTTCGGGGCGCTCCAGGCCGAGGGCGCGAAGTTCGGAACGCACGATGGGATCGCGCCATTGTCGGCCAAAAGAGTTTTCAGATGGAGAATAGGAGGCATTGCGAGAACCGGCGAGCATCCAGTTAAAACCCGCCCCACCCCAAAGCGAAGCGTCCTTAAAAACATTGCAAAAGGCGCGGATAATGGCTTTTGTATCCTCGGGTTTAAGATGATGAACCGGGAGCCAGTACGTGCATAAGCCCCCTTCAGAGAGGCGGTCGTAGATGAGTTGAAAATATTCCTGCGAATAGAGATTGACCACTCCGGCTTGTCTGGGCGGTGGGGGTTCACTGGTGATGAGATCGTAGCGGTTTTGCGTCGTTTGCAAAAAATAACGCCCGTCGTCAATATGCACGCGCACCCGGGGATCTTTCAGAGGTTGTGTATCCGGGTCGGGATAGACAATGCGATTCATCTCGAGCACGTCGCGGGAGATATCGACCACATCGATATGCTCGAGCGACCGCGTATCGGTGAGCGCTTTGGCTGTAGAACCCACGCCAAAACTGATCAGCAGGGCACTTTTGAGGTCGGGATGGAGGGCGACGGGCCAGTACACATAGAGCTTCATGTAGCGGCGATTGACCAGGCTGCTCGACGCCATTGAAAAGCCATCGGTGAGCATCTGGTATGCAACTGGCACGCCAAAATAAGCACCTTCCAAATAGATGATGGTCTCGGTGCGCCCTTCACGAGTGCCGGCAATTTTCCAGGTATCGGGATAGCCAAAGCGTTTCGCGACAAAGGGGAAGTACGTATTCTCCATTCGTCCAAAGGGAAAAAGGATCAGAATAAGAAGATACGCGGCAAAGAGGATGTAATACACCCGATGTTTCCGGCGCAGACTTGAAACGAGAAAGGCGACGACACCGTAGCAGATAGTTAATACAAAAGTGGCAATTTCCATGCCCAGAATCGGCAACAGTCCAAAACCCGCAACAAGCGCGCCCAGACCAGCACCGATGGTATTGGCGAGCGTGAGCAGGCCAGCGGCCCGGGTGTCGGGCTGGATGTGGCGATTGAGCGCGGCACCGGTGAAGGTGAACAGGATGCCTGAAAGAAGAGATACGGGGAACATTAAAGCCAGAGATAACGTCAGGATTTGCGATATGTTGCCAATGTACCCCGTTCCAAAAGGCGTCACCACATAGACAAAGGTTAGATAAGTGACAATGGTGAGTATCCCGGAACCGAGGGCGAGGGCGGGAAGCACGCGAAATGCTCCGGCATTGCGGCGCAGCCAGCGGGCGGCCAATCCTCCTCCCACACCAATCCCCGTGAGCACCACAGACAGCATCACGGCAAAGGCAAGCGTGGTCGCTGGCACAAAAAGGTGGAGGAAGCGGAACCAGACTACCTCCAATGCCAGAAGAATGGCACCAGAGAGAAAGGCAGCACCCAGCAAGCATCTGGCACGAAAGGTAGGGAGCTTGTCCAATTTTGAGGGGCTTACTTCGCGCGCGCCAGAGAAATAGCGCGCAATACCGAGCGCACCCCCAGCGGCGATGAGATCCAACGCAGCGGCGACCCACGCCGTGCCATGGACGCCGACCCATTCAATAATGGCAACCTCTCCCGCGACCGCGCCGATCACAGCACCCAGCGTGTTACACGCATAGAGCCGTCCAAGCGCGATCCCAAAACCACCTTCACTGCCAGATACAGAAGCGTCGTCTCGCACGCGCAATGCCCGAACCAGAATGGGCAGGGTAGCGCCCATCGCAGTGGTCGGCACAATGAGAAGGGCAAAACTCAGCAGCAAGCGCAGCGCATTGAGCAACAGGGGTTGGTCGAGAAAAGATGCGAGAAAAGCCGATAGTTCCGCGGTAAGCGCGGGTAATATCCAAACGATGACCACACCCGATAGGGCGATGGCAATTTCCAACAGCGCATAGACGCGCACGGGACGCGCGACGCGTCTGCCCAGGCGGGCAGATAAGCCATTGCCCAGAGCCAAACCGCCCATAAATGCGGCCAGCACCAGGCTGGATGCCGTAATACTATTGCCAAATGTAAGCCCTGCCTGGCGGAACCACAGGGTTTCAAACAGCAGCGCGGCTGCGCCCGAAAGAAAGAAAATCGCGTACAGGATGGGGGATAAAATGCGTGTCATAAAAATCAAACAACGCCTTTCCAAACATTATGTCAAGGGCTATTCGATTGAAAAATTTTTTGTTTTTTTGTAATTTTATAAAAGAATTGTTGCGTACTATTCTCTGTATTCATCCCAAAGAGGAATTCTTATGCGTCTTGTGATGGTATTTTTGACTTTGATAGTTGCTGTTTGTGAAATACACGCCAGCGAGATGGATCTCCCGCCGCGCGGAGAAGGGTCCATAGCTTTTGAGATCGATGTGTGCAGTTTTCGATATCGGGGCCGCGAGGGATTCGAAGAAGTGACCCTGCGTTTTCCCGTAGCGCAATTTGCATTTTTGAGGCAGAATTCGGGGATTTATCTCGCGCGGTACAAGCCCTCGCTGCGGGTCTTAAACGACGACGGAGAGGTCGTGCAACAGGTGGAGGCAGAAAGCAGGCTGACTGCCGAATCGCTGGAAGCCACCGTCGATACAGACCGCATGGTATATGACATGGTGCAAGTGCGCCTGCCCACAGGTCGCTATCGCGGGGAACTGACCCTGAGCGACTTGCAGGCAGACCGGGCGGGATTGGCGGTATTTTCTCTCGATGTACCCGCCTATGATCCCGGGAGAATGGGGATGAGTGATCTGTACCTGTCTTCTGGTTTCAATCCACAGGGGGCAGGAGAGAGTCTTGAGATGTTCCGAAAAGATGGGCGGTTGATACTGCCCAACCCGGCGCGGCAATATCAACGGGGGAATCCGCTCTACCTGTATTTTGAGGTGTATTATCTGGGCTATCAGAGCCACCGGGTGGAGATGCAGATAGAAGACCGATACGGGCATCGCCTCTGGCGCGACCAGCGGTCATTTCCCGGGTATCGGGGTGAAGTCAAATTCGCCGAGGGTATTCCCACTCGTGAACTGTTGCCAGGGACATATACGTTGCGGGTTCAGGTCGCGGCGGGGCGGGATACACTCGTATCGGCTCGAAAATTTGAAGTGATAGGCGACGCACTCGTTCCGGCTACTGGCTTTGACGACCGGCGAGCAAAAACAGCGCAACACTTATTAAAACGGTTTGGGGGATCCGAGATTGAAGCCACTTATACGGGTCTGGGACGCGCAGACCGCGCGGCATTCATCTACGGATTCTGGATGGATCGCAATCCGATTGTGGCGCGGTCGTATTACAATCCGCTACTCGGTTTTGGTGCGCCTCCTGACCTGAATGGGGCGATAATCACAGCCATGGGCAGGCGCAAAGAAATGGCGAGGCATATCGATCCGCGCTATGCGGCTCGACAGGTGCTGCCGGATACGGCAATGGCAAGAGGTGCCCTTGAGGTACACGAGGTACTTCTCGATGAAGATGGGGACGATTTGATGGGACGATCCGCGCAGGGGTATGCCTATTTGTTTGCGGGCAACTTACCCTATGCGGAACGGACATTTAACTCGGCATTGAACGCTGGTGGGGTATTGCCCGAAGTGTACAATGGTGTGGGGATATCTCATATGGGACGCAAGCGGTGGGACGAAGCCATGACGGCATTTGGTCAGGCTTTGGCTCTTCGCTCCAATTGGAAAACCGCGCAGGTCAACCGCGCGCTTGCCCGTTTACTGGGGGGCAAACAACGAGCCGAAGACGCCTTGAAAGAGGCTATTGAAGCCTCTCCGCATCACCCCGAGTTGCTGTATTTGCTCGGGCGGGTGTTTGAACGCGAGGGCAAGATCGAAGCAGCGGAGAAAGCCTATACCCGACAGATTGTGGTAAACCCGATGCACGCGCGTGCGCGATTCGATCTGGGGCGAATATGGTTGAAGCAGGGACAACGCGCGAGGGCGACGCGCGTGTGGCGCGAGTTGATGGAAACGCGGCCCGAACTGCGTGCGGAATGTCTTCCCTTGCTTCTGGGTGTGTATCAATTGATGGGACAGACGGGCGACGCGCAGAAGGTGATGGCCGAGTATTTGCGCACCGTAGATGACGACACGCGCGGACTTCTGCAAGATATTCGCCTTATTGCGACCCTGAAAGAGACGGCCACTTACGAGGCATTGCCGCCCGAGCAGCAGCCGGACTTTGTGCGGATGTTCTGGCAGCGCCGCGATCCCACGCCAGCTACGCCGGGCAATGAGCGTCTGGTGGAGCACTATCGTCGGGTGCTCTATGCGATGCAGCATTTTTCAACCGGGCACAAGCCGTGGGACAGGCGCGGGGAAATTTATATTCGCTATGGAGAACCCGCGCACAAGAGCCGTTCGGGCGATGTGCGCTATGAGACGGATCCCGATGTCGTGCGGGTCAAAGAGCGTCTGTGGCTGGGCATTCCAGTAGATGGACGCAAGGAGATTATCGCGAGGATGGGCAGGTTGCGAACATCCCTGCAAGATGTGGCGATTCAGGATGAATACGGGCTTGAGGTCACTGTAAACGATTTTGAGGCGATAGATTTTGAATTGAATCCCAATCGCTCCCGTTTTGGCGCCACATCTTATAATCAGGTAAGTACGGACCGCTATCAGCCCACAGTGGAACTCAGCGGCTATGATCGAGGTGCGAGCGATAAGACGGTGCGGGGCTATCCGCTCTATCCCATCGACAGCGGTACGCGCTGGGAATATTGGATTTATCCAGATGTCGCCGGGGGGATTGAGGTGGTGTTCACAGCTTTAGATCGGAAAGGAAACTACATCTATCCCGATATCCCGCAGGGTCGCAGTGAGTCGCACTTCAACATGGCCCTGTGGACAGACCGGCGTCCGGACCGACAGGTGGCATCGGCCATTCAAGCACAGGCAGATCTTATGCCGCCCTTTGACGATGTGTTGAATTTCCATTTTGATGCGGTCGATTTTCAGGGGAAAAACGAGCACAGCCGCATGGAAGTGTATTACGGCGTACCCCTGGCAAATTTGCCAGACAGCGTACAGGCAACCGGCATTTTGGAACGGGGCATTGCGTTATTTGACAGCACCTGGAGACCCGTTTATCGCAAGATGGCTCCTCTGCCTTTTGCGGTAGATGCGACGGATTCGCTGGGAGCGGGTGATCTCGCCGTGGATCAAATCGCGCTCAATATGCCGCCGGGCGACTATCACCTCGGGGTGGAGGTGCGCAGCCCGAAAGGCAACCTGCGAGGTGCTTATACCCGATCGCTGACAGTGGAGCCATATACAGGTCCTTCGCTGATGCTTTCCGACATTGAGATGGCCGGTCTGGTGGTGGAAGACGCTTCCACAAAAGTAAAAGGGGGACACAAAGTCGTGCCTATGCCGTCCAAAACCTATTTGCCGGGACAACCCGTGACGATTTATTACGAAGTCTATGGGTTGACACACGACGAATTGGGTCAAACGCGCTACCAGATGGATTACCAAATATCACCCCGCAAAGGCAAACCCCTGGCTGTGACGATTTTGCGCGCGGTCGGCAAACTCCTGGGTATTGAGCAAAAGAAAGTGGTAACGATTTCCTACGAGCAGACAGGCACGCAGAAAACAGAGCACAATTATCTGGAGATTGACGTGAAGGGATCAGAGGCGGGGCGCTATGAATTAGAGGTGGCAGTGACGGATTTGCATACAAAAGAAAAGGTCGCCAAGGACGTGATATTTTTTATCGCCAGGTAGTACTGCCATAAGCTCTGACAAGATAGGCTGGGCGAGTTATTTTTAGAAAATTCGATATATTGAGATCAAGTCATTTAAAAATAATATGTTAAGGATAGTATTTACATCTACTGTATTCTGGTCTATAACACTTGACAGGTTTTGAGGTGCATATTAAATTGGAAAAGTAGATTTATCGGAATTATTTAGAAGCTGTTTTAAAAATGCATTATTTAAGCGAGTCTGTTGATTAAGAGGTAAATCATACCGATGTGAATAAAGGCTTCACTGCTGTCTGTTTGGGCTTCATAATCCTTTGATAATCGGCGAAAATTGAATAGCCA
>JAJEDY010000068.1 GCA_022821275.1 Candidatus Latescibacterota bacterium
GCGCTCAGAACCGCCTGAATACACCTTGATATTGCGGCCCTGAGGATACGAAAACGAAGACTGTGCCAGCTTTGTCTCGTTGTCTTTTTTTCCCGTCATGCCCGGATTGTGGAGCGTGTGACCGATCTGACCCCGGGACATTGAGATTCTGGCATTGCCAGGCCACTGAGCCTGAGCCTGATCCAATAGCCCAGTTGCGAGCATACCAATCCCTGCAAAAAAACCAGCAAAAAAAGACCAACAGCGTCTAATTTTCATCTGGCAACTCCTTCTGTTAAATGTGTTTAAGACTAACTGCTCTTGCAATCACCCCGGCGCATTATCTCTTTATCCCGCGCCCTCCTTTCAGTATGGATTTCTCAATCTCGATATTGAATGTCCGAATTGCCATTATTCGGATTCTCACAATACTAATGTGTGGGGAGGGTGCGTCTCCCTCCCACACACACTATTTTGCTGAGGCTAACACTTCTCCATAGCAGTGCTCGCCTAATAGCAAAGATGTCATCAATCATTAGTTATTAAAGCAAAATGAGTGCCAATTTTTTTTATACGCGCTGGCGATCCGCCACCAATAGCCTCTAATGCGAAGACAAGACATCTTTATCTTTTATTCCATAGATCCTGCCAAACAATTTTCTATATGTACCTAACTTATTGATTTGTATATCAATTGGACAAAAATTCATCAATATATCTGATCAATTACTCGCAGGTATTTAAGACGATGCCGACTCTATGTATCGATTAAAAAATATTTTTAATTTTTTGACAACACAGATAGAATCCGTCGTGCCAACAGCGTCAAAATGTCGCTGAGTGCGTCATAGTGTCGCCTGAAAAACAAAGCAAGACGCGATTAAAAACAGATTGCGCCTTGAGGTTCAGATACAAATTTTAACAATTCAGTGTGAAACCAAATAGGTATCGTATAGTTTAATGGTGGAACCAAATAGGTATCGTATAGTTTAATTATAGTAAGCGTTTACTAACAAACTCTCCAAACACCATCTCTAATTCCGGGAGGCCTATGAAAACACAGATACTGATTGTTGAACCCAGAGATGATCAATTTGAGCAAATCGCCAATACCTTTCAAACACCCCAGCACCATATTCACAGGACAATAGACGGTCAACAGGCAATCTCTTTTATTCAAAACAATACCATTGATATTGCCGTTATCCACAGAGATTTGCCCGACATTGATGGTCTCGAAATTCTAAAGATCCTTCAACAAACAGAACCATCTATTCCCATTATCATCAGTTCCAGCCAAAAAGGTATAGACCCGATGACCTCATCTCTGCGTTTGGGGGCAATTGATCACATCTCTGAACCGTTCGATCCCAAAGTGCTGCAAATCGCTTTGCGGCGTGCAACAGAATACCGGACGTTGGCCTTAACCGAAGATGCAGAGGACAAATCAGAACACCTGCTTCAAGGGACATCGCCGTGCATGGTGGAAGTCAGAGAACAGATTCAATACTTTGCTTCCTTTAAGACAACCGTACTCATCACAGGAGAAAGCGGCACGGGCAAAGAATTGGCTGCAAAAACACTCCACGACATCGGCCCCAGAGCCGCCCATCCTTTTATTACTGTAAATTGTGCTGCAATTCCCCGAGAACTGACCGAAAGCCATCTTTTCGGCCATATCAAAGGTGCCTTTACCAGTGCGACCACGACCCGACAAGGCGTATTTGAGGCAGCGCATCGCGGCACCCTATTTCTCGATGAAATCGGCGATCTGGGCCTCGACGTACAGGCCAAGTGGCTACGCGTTCTGGAAAGCCAGCAAATAATGCGCGTGGGCAGTACAGACCCCATCGATATCGATGTGCGGATTATTGCCGCCACAAATAACGACCTCAAGAAAGCCGTTGCCAATGGCTCATTCCGCGAAGACCTCTACTATCGCCTCAATATTCTTCGCATAGACATGCCCCCTTTGCGGCTACATCCCGAAGACATCCCCGCGATGGCAACCGGTTTTCTCACAAACTTTGCCAGTGACAACGACCTCGTCCCCAAAGAACTCGCCCTCGATACAATCCCGTACCTTATGGCTTATCCCTGGCCGGGCAATGTGCGCGAACTCAAAAATACCCTCGAACGCCTCGCCGTTATGGTCAGAAGCAGTACCATATTGCCCACAGACCTGCCCTCCGATATCTATGCCCCGCAGCGAGAGATTTCAAATGCCGCAGACATCGATTTGAGTATGTTTGAAGGACTGCCTCTGCACACCATTGAAAGACTCATCATTGACCACACCCTCAACCGCGTCAGTGGCAACCGCACACATGCGGCCAAAAGGCTGGGCATTAGCCTTCGCACCCTCCAGCGCAAGCTCAAAGAATATCGCAGCAACTAATTGCCAGTACATACATAAAAAAAGCTCAGAGATCGCAATGATCTCTGAGCTTTTTGATTTATCGCCTCACAAATCAGAACCCAAGTCCCACAGTCAACCAGTGATTATCCTGAAAGAACTCGGTCTTGCCAAAGGCATAATCCACTTGAAAAGCCATATTGCCCATGGGCACATTGAGGCCAAAGCCAAACGTCGGTCCGAGAATATACTCCTTCTTAAACCCGTTGGGCAGGGCATCACCTGTTGGAGAAGCCACATACCCGCCGCGCAACTGAAGAATTTGCTTCATCGAATACTCAACGCCAGCTTGATACTCGTCAGTCGCCAGATTGTTATTGCGGAAAGTCGCTGAAAAAGCAGCTTTGCCCAGCGCGTCTTCATAGAAAACATAGGAAAAACCGATTTCTATGGACGTGGGCAACTCAGCCGCTGCCAGTGACGTGCGGAAACTGCGCGACCCGGATTGGGGATCGGCCTCGGGAATCGCGTCTTGCAATCTCACCACCCGATCCAGATCCGGACCATCAAACCTCAGATCGGGACCAAAGTTTTGCATGGCAATACCCAACGTCAGACCTTTGAGGGCGGTTTTGTACTGGAAACCAAAGTCAAACGCCAGGCCATTGGCGACCTCGCGCTTAATCGCCTCGTGGATATATTTGATCGTCGTGCCAAATGCCACGCGGTCTGTCAACAACTGCGAATACGTAAAGGTCACGCACGAAAACTTCGGCGAGAGTATCTCACCCGTGCCCTCGGGAGATTCCTCGGTCGTCACAACAATATCGCCCACCGCAAACACGCGGGCGCTGATCCCCACCGAAATATCATCCCGCAGACGCGTGGTAATCGCAAAATAATTCACATCCATATCCGCAATATAATCCAGATATGAAAACATCGCTTCGCGCTTGTGCGTTCCAAATACCAATCCCGAGGGATTCCACTGCAATGCCTCGGCGCCTTTTACATGAGCCAGTATGGCGCCCCCAAGTGCTGTACCGCGCGATCCAATTGGAATGCGCAACTCCTGTGCCGCGGCTGTACCGATGCGGCTCTCATCGCCTGCACGGGCATCCTGAACGATCAATGCCAGCGCGGCAAACAGAAAAATCATCTGTTTGAACATAAGTTATTCCTCCATTCAGCGGTTCGTTAAAATGAGTTCAGTGTCTCAGCTTCCATAAACACCGCGCACTTGATAAAATGCGTACCGATATTCGGCGCATCAAAATGCGCGATATAAATGCCGCTGGCGACCAGCACGCCCTGATCTGTTTTCAAATCCCAGGTGTCAAACGACAGACCATTATTGTGCTCAATCGTCCGCACCAGATCGCCCGACAGACTGAAAATTCGGATCGTACACTGCGCGGGAAGATTGGTAAAGCGCATCTGGCGTGAAAGCGAACTAAATTCATAAGACGAACGCCCCAGATACGGATTGGGCACCGCCAGAATTTTTGTCAAATCCTCCAACGCCAACTCTTGATCGCCCCGGACAGCACCCTGCGTGTTAAACGAAAACACATCGTTGGGGGTATTAATCTTATTGGCGACCATCAAAAATGAATCGCCATCCTGCGGGAACCGATCTACCTCGCGGCGATTAACAAAAAGGATATACATAATGGGCGGTGCTGGCGCATCGTTGATCAAGCCCTGAGACAACTCCGCCAAATTGGAATCATCATCCCGCTCGGTATAATTTCGATCAAAAATGAACAGCCACTCGCGGGCGACAAACGTATGGGGTACATCTTCGTAAAATGGCGGGCCCCAGGCCCCATTGACCAGGCCGCTGGCCAGATTGTTTTCCAGCCAACCCACTTCAAGGCGCCGATTATTTTCGACATCCCATGCCGACAGTGCAATAGGCCTCCGGTCCTGATACACATAAACACCCGGACCTTCTGTATTGACGATGTAAGCACTCCAGTCATAAGGCACTTTGGACAGGGTTAGTTCATCGGGAGCAGGTGCAGGTCTGTTCGCGGAGCGCAAATACCGATATCCCCACGACACATTGGGATTTGTCAGATCAAGGGGTTTGTACTGATCTTCACCATCATCTTCAATTACACTCGTAAATCGCAATTCCACATTGACCAACTGCGAAGGCGACATGCTCGTGGGACCAAACCAACTATGGGCAACATCGCCCGTTATCGAACCACCAAAGCCTTCAGTAGAAAAACCAGCCAAATCGGGTCTGGTATTCGCCGGGGTTATCCACCGCTCGCCCGAGGGAATATCCCAATCTTTCATGCCGAGAGGAGGACCCGTGACGCGCACGAGCAAACCCTCGACAATAGGATTGGTAATCGCATCATTTAGATTTGCGTGCTGCTGCATATCTGAAAGCACGGCCTGACCACTCGACAGATTGACCAGATCCCACACTGTTCCGACCTCGGTATCGCGGAAGCGCACTTCGTAAGACGCGCCCGTGACCCGTGTATCGTCAACCACCTCCACAGCCACAATACCATCGCTTACACCCGATGTGTGTTCAACAGCACTATCCACACCCACGGTATTGAAGCGCGTACCCGCAGTGGGTCCGCGCGGCACAATGCCATTGGCCGGAATCATCTCATCCGAAAGAGGCTTAAACGTCATGCGCCCATCAGCCAGAGGTGTGATGGATGTCTCGAGCGTTTTTGGCGACCTGTTCTCATTCAACGAATAGGCCGTCACTGCAAAATAATAGGTTTTACCCGTCACCAGCCTACCGCCCAAAACCTTATCCTCGGTCAGTTCGATAAAGCGCCGAATACCCGAGTCGCCACCAAATTGCACGGGTGAGTTGACCACCACACCGGCACCTTCATCGAACTGACTGTCAAAAATAATGGCCGAGCCATTGACTACGTCATAAGTCAAAAGACGCCGCCATGGGCCAGCGACCGACTCGCCCTGGTACACATTATAACCTTCAAATGCATAATCGCCCGAAGCGACTTCTGAGTCATCTCCCCAGGTCAACTGAATTCTGCCATTGCCCCTGTGATCGCCCGTTACCCCCACGGATACTTTGGGTGCAGGCGGAGGCGATGGCAATTCAAAATTGGCATCAAAAGCAGATTGTGCAAATGTATCGTTAAAACGCGCGGCCGTAATCGACGTGAGACGATCCTGACCTTGTCCGATAATAATGGCACCCACCACTTCCTGTGAATCGCCGGGCGCGAAGGTAAACGGACCCGCCGTGAGCATCAAGCGGCGGTCAGCCGGATTTTCGTCAAGCCAGCCCGTACCCGTAACCGGATCTCCATCGACCATAAATGCCTTCACCTGACCCGTAATCGGATCGGTGTGCAGAGCCACGCCGCCATCCGGATCAACGCCCTTCATATAATTATAGGTCTCTTCTGCGGTTTGAGGATCCGTACCGTTGATGTATTTGTTAAACGACGTCATGGGCAATTCCACACCGTCGTCGCCAATAGGACCCTTGAAAAAGTCATATCCCACGGCTGGCGGTGACGAACCATACTGCGCATCTACGTTTGATCCGTTATAACAAAATCCAAAGCTGGTCTCTACATCGCAACCCACCAGGTCATTATCGAACTGTCCCAGATCGGGATCAGACCACAGCGACACATACGTGCTATCGATGGTATTGCCCCCCTTGTTGATAATCAAAAATTTCATGAACACCACATTGCCAAGCGGACCTGTGCGGTCGAACCCAAATGTCGTCTGCTGTATTTCAAGACCCAAAGGCGCGGTCTGCATATTGGCGTGAACACCGGGATCGGCATCGTTATACACCGCCCACAGGGTCTGATCACCCAGCACCATCGGCGTGCCATCGGGATTGACCGGCGCGCCGTCTTCAACCGGCCACTGCGCGTAATCCGGGTTTTCCGGGCCGTCGCCTCTGTTGATCTTATACACCCGATAGCGGTCGAGTGCCGGGTCGGCGGGTGTGCCGTCGGGCAAAATTGGCCCGGGCGCATACTCAAACGAATACTCGGCAATCGCCACGCGAATCTCGCCATTGACCTTCCCAGCAATCCAGGGACCCGCGGCATAGACCGCGGTTTTGCCCGTGCCCTTGGGAAATTCAAGACCCGGACCCCCGGTCGCGGGATCAAAGGCAAATGATCCCTGGTTTGTCACTCTCATTGAGATATTGTTCACATCGAAGAATTGATCAGTGCTAATTTTACCCAATCGCGGCTTTTGCGAGGGCGATACAGCCAGCGCAATGCCGACCATGCTCATCAAACCCATCGCCATAATTGTGGAAGGAATCACACCACAAAATATTTTCAAAAAGCTTTTCATGTCCTGATCTCCCATTTAGAAGCTGAGCGCGAGTCCGAAGCGAACCTGCCGCGGCGTGCCAAAGTTGAATGGGCTTTTCTCTTTGAGCTTGTATTTGTCTTCGCCCAGTTGACCAAAGCGCTCCACAAATTTGCGGCCTTCGTCTGTATTCAACCAGCCTGAGGTCGCTGGGCTGCCCGTGCTCGAATACACGGGATTGGTTGCGTTGGCGCGGTTGAACAAATTGAGCACCCACACGTATATATCGCCCTGAAGCCCTATAATTTTGAAATGCTTATTCGCCTTCACATCGGTCCTGAATGTCCAGGGACCATAGCTGGAATTCACTGGCCCCGAAGGACGTGACGAAGAAGCCCCTGTGGTCACTTCATTATACGTAAATGTGGGGGTATAGGGGAACCCACTCCCGGCAGTGAACAACACATTGATCCCGGCATTGGACAGCGGTTGACCGCCCAGGAACCTCGGGCCATCTTTATCTACAAAGCGATAGTCGATCGATGCCGAAATTTTGTGGCGTTGATCAAAGTCGAGTGGTGCAGTAGATTTGGGAGGCTCGGTCACACCGGGTTGGAATGTCCACGCGATCCGCCGCTGAGTTTGTGGCGATGATCCTGTGCCCGTCGCATAAGCGAGTGAATAAGATAGACGTAATGTTGTGCGCCCTGTACGACGCATGAGCAAACCAAAGTCCAGCCCCTTGATGGTTCCGTAGTCGGTGTTGCGGAACGAAGCAAAGGCCGCGGGATCAGACGGGATTGTCGTCACCTGGACGAGATTTTCCACGGCTTTGTAATACGCCGTCACATCGACACTGGCATGACCGCCCACCTGCTGCACCACACCCACTTCGTAAGCCGTGGTTTTTTCCGGCCTGAGATTCGGATTGCCAAAGGCAAAATAATATCCCCCCAGTGGCGCTTTGTATTCCAGATAATCCAGCCCCACATACAGGTCTTCCAGCTTGGGTTGCTGATAAAAAATGCCGTAATTCATGTGAAACACGGTCTTATCTGTAACCGGAAACCCAACGCCCAGGCGCGGGCTGAGCTTGTGATACACACTATTGCCAGCCAGATCCGATGGATCCAGCGTGGAATCGCCACCCAGTGGCACGCCTTCATTCGCCAGCACATCGGTACTCGCATTCAAATAATCATACCGAACCCCCGCATTGATAATCAACCCATCGTATTCCATCTTGTCCTGCACGTAAAAAGAGGCCAAAATAGGCTCTTTTAGCGCGTCGCGGGTCGAATCCAGAGGCTCGACTACCTGTTTATCCCAGTTGTAATCATACCCGTAGCGGTTCACATCCTGAAAGCCACCCCTGTCGTCTGGGCTGACAAACGGACCGCGAAAGATCAAACTGGGGGTCAGGTGCCGGTAATAACGCAACCGATGCATCTGCACGTCAAAACCGAGCTTGAACTGGTGATTGCGGCTAATCTGGCTGGTCAAATCAAAGTCGATAGGCGTGAGATAAAATGAGCTACTTTGCTCAAAGCTATTATATATGCGCCCCTCATCGCCTTCAAAATACGTTATGGAGCGGTCATTGATGGTTTCCGTTGTCTGCGTAATCTCGGTGGAATCCACATCGCCGCGTGCAAACAAACTTTCCGCGTCATAACGCGGATTGCCCTGAGGGCGGGCATAGTGGTGCAAATCGTCGAAATGAACCCCGTCTCCTCCCTTGAAATTCTGGTCGAACATACTTGTTTGCAAAGTGAAGAAGGTCTTTGCACCAAGCGTATAGGTCACGCGGGCAAATGCCGAATAGTTATTTCTTTTTACACGCGGCGCATGCCGCAGATTATAGCGATATGTGTGACTATAGCTCAAGCGATCTGTTTTTGAGCCTACAAGCCCGGCTTTCAAATCGATTTCGTCGGACAACCGAAACGCGAGCTTGCCCTGCCAACTCCATCGTTCGAGCGTATAATGCGGCAAGATGCCCTCGCTGAGCAAATCGTACTCTTCCTGTGACAACAGATCTTTTTCCCACTCGTGGACTTCCACACCCCAGCGCGGGCTGCGGTCAAGGCGATCAATGTATTCTCCAGAGACAAAAAATGAAGGCCCGTTCGTCCCGGGAATGAGTGGACCACCAAATGTTGCATCGGTCGTGTTATATCCGTAAGAGGGCGCACCAGCCCAACTGCGGTCATTCAGCTCATCGGTAATATGTTCCAGAGACCCCGAATAATTCTGTCCGCCTTCGCGCGTCACCACCTTGACAACGCCCGACATCACGCGCCCGTACTCCGCTTCAAACCCACCCACAATCACAGACACCTGATCTATAGCACCATTACTCAGGGCCGTAGTCGATGAGCCGAATTGCAAATCCTTCTGCGATACGCCATCGACGATATAATCGACTTCTGAAAACCGCCCACCGCGTATGTAAAGTGTGCCATTCCGATTCGTCACACCCGCCTGCAAGGACGTGGCCGCAGCATACCCGCGAACCGGCATATATTCGAGTTCTTCGCTGGTTACGAGGCGCATCGAACTGGTTTTGTCTTTCTGCACCAGTGGGCGCACCGCCACCACTTCAATAGCTTCTATTTCCAGAGCTTGCGCTGCGAGCACAAAATCAGCTTCGGTAGTCAAATCGGGCAACACCTTGATGCCCTTGAGCACCACATCCTGATACCCGATAAAACTGCATTTTACGTCAAAAGTGCCTGCCGGCACATTCAAAATAGTAAAATTACCTTCGGGATCTGATATCGCACCAAAGACACTGTGCAGCCCCAGAACCACCACATTGGCACCGGGCAACCCGCCACCGTCATCTTTGTCAACAATCTGACCCGCAATTTTACCCGTCACTCCGGCCATCGCCGATGCGGATAAAAACGACATCGCAACAAATGCGATTATCCATCTCGTCATGGTCAACTCCCTTCTGAAATAATTTCGAAAACCAGACTTAAAGACGCTCGCGCGCCTCTCATTCATCCCCCTCACGTAAATCGTTCTCAGCTATGTACTGTACCACCTTCTTATTCTCCCCCGACAATAAGTCATTTACCTCACACCGATGACAGCGATATACCCTGATGAATGGGCTTTCCCTGTGACCGGCGCACCCGAATGAGTTCGGACACAATACTCACGGCGATTTCTTCGGGTGTATCTGCACCGATATCCAATCCAATCGGCGCGTGAACAGCATCCAATTTTTCTCGCGGAATGCCTTTGGCCTCAAACTCTTTCCACATCAGCGCGATCTTGCGGCGACTGCCAATCATACCTATATACGCCGCCTGGGTATCAACCGCCTGCTCAATGACCGGCTTATCGTGTTGATGCCCGCGCGTCACAGCCACCACATAAGACAAATCGTCAATGACCAGATGGTCAAAAGCCGTCTCCATCTCCAGCGTCAGCGTTTCACTCGCCATGGGAAACCGCTCTTTATTGGCAAACATGGGCCGATCGTCAATAACCACAATCCGAAACCCGACAGAATGCGCGATCTGTGCGATAGCATGGGAAACGTGCCCCCCGCCAAACAAAAACAACGTGGGTTCCGGACAAATAGACTCCAAAAAGACCACAACGGGTTCCGAGCCGATTTTTATGACCTTGAGCAAACTTTCCGGAATCGCTTCAAAAGCCGCCACCTCTTCGCGCACACATGCTTCGGCAAGGTCATGGCCCAGGCTCCCCACTGTACTACCATCGGGATGTACCAATAACTTCGCGCCCACCTGATCGCCGCCCGAGACCAGCGTTGCCAGCACCGCCGAACCGCGCACTTTGCGAACCCGAGCGATATCGCCGAGCATATCATCTGCGCGACCGGGCAACAAAGGCTCGGTAAAAATCTCGACATTGCCACCGCAATTGAGGCCATTTTCGCCCGCGTGTTTTTCCGTCAAAATAAACTTCTGCAACGTCGGCGCCCCGGTTTCCATCACATGACGGGCTTCGGCCCACACATCGGCTTCCAAACAACCACCGCCCACCGTACCTATAATTTTACCATCGGGACGCACGAGCATCTTGGCCTTTTTGCTCATCGGCAAAGACCCCTTGCTCGACACAATCGTCGATAAGGCGGCCTTTTCACCCTGAGAAATCAGAGTCAAAGCCTCTTGAAAAACATCTCGACCAGCCATAACATCCCCCTACTTCCAAACAGACCGCAGTGTTCGAGCCAATTGAATCAAACTCTCCAAATTGTGTGCGGGTAAAAAATAATCCAGATATGGAAGTGCTGTCTTCATCCCCAAACACAGGGGCTGATACCCCGGCGTGCCCAAAAGCGGATTGAGCCACATCAACTTGTGTACGCGCTTTCGCAAGCGCGCCATCTCTTGCCGCATCAAATCGGGATCGCCCCGGTCCCAGCCATCGCTCACAATAATCATCACAGTGCGCGAGTGCAACATATCGCGTGCAAACTGGTCATTAAACTCGCGCAAACACCCGCCAATATCTGTACCACCCGCCCAGTCGTGTACCGTATCAGCCACTTCCACGAGCGATTCTTCAATGCCTTTTGTCTTGAGCAGTCGCGAAATCGCGGTCATCCGTGTGGAAAATACCCCGACCTCCACATCTCGGATCTCGCGCTTGAGCGCATAGATGAAACGAATTAAAAAGCGACTATAACAATCCATAGACCCGCTCACATCACACAACAACATCAGCTTGGTCTTTTTGATGCGCCGTCGCTTCATCATCAATTCCACACCATCAGAACCATATAGCGCATTGCGCCGCCAGGTGCGCCTGAAATCCAGTTCAGCCCCCCGATTTTCGGGCACCCGCCTGCGACTGCGGCGATTGGCAATGATATTCACAATCTCGTGAATCACCTTTCGGGCCTGCTCGATCTCGCGGTCGGACATTGCTGCCAAATCTTTTCCCATCAAAGCCTCATCGGGGCTATACCCAACCTCCTCGGATTCGCCCTCCCCCTCGGCCTCTTCCTGCAAATCTGCAGTATCCACCACCTCATTGACATCTGCCTGAACATCGAGATCTGGATCCCCGCCGGCCTCCGTATCGGTCAGCGTCATATCGTCGGGCAAAATTGGCCGCGCCCAAAAAGCCCTGAAAACCTCGTCAAAAGTCTCCAAATCGTCGTAGCGCGACACCAGCGTCGCACGTGCAGCAGCGTAAAAATCGCTCCGATTGTGCAAACTGATATAACGAAAACTGTCGCACAAATCGATGAGATTACCCGCATTGACTTCAACGCCTGCACTGTGCAAAGCCCTTGAAAAACCGACAACTCGTCCCAACATGGTTCTTGGCATGTAATCTCCTAAACGCCAACTTGCGTGCGTTCTTTTAACAATCGGGCCTTCTCAATCAGTTGTGGCAGGCCATCTTCCTGAATTTTTTCAATATCTTCTTTGTACTTCAAAACACATCCCAGTGTCGCATCAACCGTCTGCGGATCCAATTCTTCAACCCGCATAGCCATCAGAGCCAGTGCCCAATCAATCGTTTCGGCAACACCTGGTTTTTTGTAAAAATCGCGATTGCGCAACAGTTGCATAAACCCGCAAACCTGTTGTGCCAATTCATCCTGCACGCCCGACACACGCGACCGCACAATATCCATTTCTTTGCCAAACGTGGGATAATCAATCCACAAATACAAACACCGGCGCTTCAACGCGTCGTGCAACTCGCGCGTACGGTTGGACGTAAGCACGACAAACGGCACTTGCATCGCTTTTATCGCACCAATCTCGGGAATCGTAATCTGGAAATCGGACAACACTTCGAGCAAAAACGCCTCGAACTCTTCATCCGACCGATCCACCTCATCGATCAACAACACCTGTTGCTTTTCTACGCTGCCCTCAAGAGCCGACAAAAGAGGGCGCTTGAGCAAAAAGTCTTCGCGAAAAATATTCTGACCAATTTCAGCCTTGTCAATTCCCCGCGCTTCTTCAAGCCTTAACTCCAGCATCTGGCGTGGATAATTCCATTCGTACAATGCCGTATTGGCATCAATACCTTCATAGCACTGCAATCGAATCAATTCGGTATCAAAAATACCGGCCATAACTTTGGCCACTTCCGTCTTTCCAACGCCTGGTTCCCCCTCCAAAAAAATCGGTTTGCCAAGCGACTGCGCCAAAAAAATCGTCGTTGCCAATGTGCGGTCCGTGATATACCCCTGCTCGGCAAACCGCGCTTCAACATCTTCAATAGAATTCAGCATAACACCCTTTCTTTTTTGTGCAATTCGCCATACTGCGCCACCCAAATTTGCAATGCCTCCCTCGTCGTGTCAAAAGCCAGATCATTCCAGGGAATATCCCGGGGGGCAAATGTAGCCACAGCCTGCGATTCAAAATTGCCTTCCAACTTTCCGCCCACAACCCGTCCAGTATAAACAATCAGCACCACCCGTTCCCCTTCATAAGACAACACGCCGAGCAACTCACCGATCTCGACCTCCAACCCCACTTCCTCGCGGGCTTCGCGCACAGCCGCAACATCGGTTGGCTCTCCCGCATCCACATATCCACCGGGGAACACCCACTTGCCAAACCCGGGCTCAATATTGCGCTTGAGCAAGACGACACCACCATCGAGAGTTACAATAACCCCAGCTGCTACCTTGGGGTCGAGATAAGCCACAAATCCACACGACGGACAACACGGCCTCTCCCGATCTTCAACTGCTTTTGCAATGAGCAAAGTCCCACAGCGCTCGCAAAACCGGGCTTCGGATTTTATGCAATTGGGCAAAGGGATCAACCACCTTATTTATATTAAATAATATAGTATAACTTATAGGCAGTAAAATACACATGTAATAGTTTTGGGTCAACGAAAAAGCCCCGAATTTGAATTCGGGGCAAAAAAATGGGAACCGGGTCGCGGGCCGGTTCCCATAAGGGAGAATACGTCGTGCTTTGGGTATAATATCATCGCCGTGTTACAATCGCGTGTCGTTTAAACGACAAAACCGTTAATTATTCGCCCTCCCGCAATTCCTCCTTCTTATGTCTCACAATGCGTCCCTGAACGAGATAGACGACATTTTCGGCAATATTGGATGAATGGTCGCCTATGCGCTCCAAATGCCTGGACACGAGAATGAGCAAAATTCCCTGATCTACAGTCGAGGGAATACCCGTGTTTAAGTACGTCAATAACTCGCGGAAAATTTGATCGCGCAACGCATCCATCGTATCGTCAATTCGGCGCACCTCATTGGCCAATTCCACATCGCGATTGACAAAAGCATCCAGCGCATCCCTGACCATGCCCCGTGCCAACTCGGCCATTCGCGGAATATCGATCAGCGGTTTCAATTGCGGCATCTGATTGAGCAACCGGGCGCGCTGTGCGATATTCACCGCCTGATCATTGATGCGCTCGAGATCGTAATTGATCTTAATAATACTCGCCACCAGACGCAAATCGCTGGCCACGGGTTGCTGCACAGCCAACACCCTCAAACACTCTTCTTCTATCGCCACCTCCCAATCGTCGATGTAATGCCCACCTTCTTCAACCACATCGGCGAGATGATTGTCGCGTTCTACAAGTGATTGTATTGCCTGTTCAATCGACTCTTCCACCGCACTGCCCATCTTCAACAACTCACCTTTGAGGTGGTCGAGATGCTGGTCGAGAGTACGCTCCATAACCATCACTCCATTTTTAGCCAAACCGCCCCGTCACATAATCTTCGGTTTGTTTGAGCTGCGGATTGGTAAACATCTCACTCGTTTCGGCCATCTCAATCAAACGTCCCAAATAGAAAAACGCCGTATAGTCCGAAATGCGCGATGCCTGCTGCATGTTGTGTGTTACAATCACAATCGTATATTGCTTTTTCAGATCTTCAATCGTCTCTTCAATACGCCCTGTCGCAATTGGATCCAGTGCCGAACAGGGTTCATCCATCAAGATCACCGAAGGCTCAACAGCAATTGCACGCGCAATACACAACCTCTGCTGCTGACCCCCTGAAAGCCCCAGGGCACTGTCATTGAGCCGATCTTTTACCTCATCCCAAAGCGCTGCAGCTCGCAAACTGCGTTCCACCACCTCATCGAGTACAGCCCGCTGATTTTCACCTGCAATTCGCAAACCGTAAACGAGATTTTCATAGATCGACTTGGGAAAGGGATTGGATTTTTGAAATACCATACCGACCTGCCGGCGCAGCGAAATCACATCGTATCCGGGACCGTAAATATCGTCATTATCAATAGTAACCACACCCTCAATACGCACCGAATCGATCAAATCGTTCAGACGATTCATACACCGCAAAAGCGTTGACTTCCCGCATCCGGAAGGGCCGATAAGAGCCGTCACCCGATGCTCGGGAATCTGCATATCAATGTCAAAAAGAGCCTGCGTCTCGCCGTAATACAGATTCAGATCCGATACGGTGACAATGGGATTTTGAATATCCGGGACAATTGCTTCGGCCTGTGTATTTGCTGCAAGTTCTGCTTCAGCCATCGCGATACCTTTCTCTCACCTGTTTAGAACGTCGCACCACCAACGCGCTTGCGAAGCCGATTGCGAACCAGAATCGCCACCAGATTCAGAGCCAGCACAATTCCCATCAGCAACAGAGTCGTCGTATAGACCATGGGGCGAGCCGCCTCGACATTGGGCGACTGGAAACCCACATCGTAAATGTGAAAACCCAGATGCATAAACTTGCGTTCCAGGTGAAAAAAGGGCCAGATACCATCCACGGGTAATGAAGGTGCCAATTTCACAACGCCAGTAATCATCAGCGGTGCCACTTCGCCAGCGCCGCGCGCAATCACGAGAATAATGCCCGTGAGAATGCCCGGCAGCGCACCGGGCAAAACCACGCGCAAAATAGTCTGCAATTTGGTCGCCCCCAGTGCCAGCGACCCGGCACGCACATCACTCGGCACGGCAGAAAGCGCTTCTTCGGCTGAAACAATCATCACCGGCACCGTCAGCAATGCCAGGGTCAACGACGCCCACAGAATGCCGCCAGTGCCATACGTGGGCGTGGGCAACGCTTCGGAAAAAAAGAACTGATCGATACTTCCGCCAATACCGTAAACAAAAAATCCCAGCCCAAACATACCAAAAACAATAGAAGGTACACCCGCCAGATTATTAACCGCAATGCGAATCCCTCTAACTAAGATACCTTGCCTGGCGTATTCGCGCAAATAGAGCGCCGCCAATATGCCAAATGGCACAGCCGCCAAACTCATCAAAAAAACCATCATAACAGTGCCAAAGATCGCGGGAAATATCCCACCTTCTGTATTGGACTCGCGGGGTTCATCGAATAAAAACTCCCCGATGCGCTCGCAATAAACGCCCGATTTTCCCAAAATCCCCAGTTGATTGGGACGATATGCACGCACGATATCGGCTGTGGCAATCTGCCGCACCTCGCCGCCAATTAGCCGCACATCTACGCGGTAAATCTCGTTGGCTGAACGCAATTGCGCCAGTTCGTCAGCCAATTGTTCATAAGCTTCCCAATAGGATCGGCTCTCTCGATCAATCGCATCAATTTCATCGGCATCTCCACCGCCCAATTCTATCTCGCGTTTCTTTAGTCGCAAACTTTCGATTTGCCGATTTAAGTCACCAATCGCATCTTTTTCAATTTCCCGAATCTGTTCGTGTCGCTCTCGCGTCTCATACAATTGTGCTTGCAACACATCCCAGGTGTTCGACACGCGGGTTTCACCTTCGTACAGAGCTTCGATAAACCCGTAAAAATTGCCCCACTCGCGCCGCTCAAAAACCACCGCATCTCCGGGATAATCCGTCGATTGAATATCCGATTCATCAATCCATTGAAAATCGCTGCCATACACATCGCGATTGCCCACCTTGAGCTGAATGCGAAATTGCCCGGACCCCGTTCGGTTTGATGTGGGAATCTCCTGTTTGTCCCAGCGCTGTCCCAGCGCTTTCCGACCATCTTTGAGTACCACAGCTTCGATATCCGACGGCCAGAAAAATCCGGTACCATGGTACAAAACCAGCGCGACCAGCCCTATAACCATGAGCAAACAAAGTGCCAGCGCGCTGCCGGTCAACCAGATAAAAGGCACACCTGTTTTCCAAACATGTGCTGAAGGGCCTCTATTCAGTAAATTTTTCACATCCATCTCCAAAACATCAAATCCTGCTATACTTTTCGCGCAAACGCTGCCGCACCACTTCTGCCAGTGTATTCACCAAAAAAGTAATCGCCGCCAGCAAAACCCCTGTCAAAAACAACACGCGATAAAGCGTACCTTCATGGGGTGCTTCGGGAATCTCCACAGCGATATTGGCCGACATAGTCCGCATGCCATTAAAAATGGTCCAGTCCAAAATCGGCGTATTACCCGTAGCCATCAACACAATCATCGTCTCGCCCACAGCGCGGCCAAATCCGATCATAGTCGCGGAAAAAATACCCGGACTCGCCGTAGGCAACACCACGCGGATAGCTGTTTGCCAGGGCGTTGCACCAAGCGCGAGTGACCCGGCACGCAGATGCTGTGGGACACTCGATAGGGCATCTTCACAGATCGTATAAATAATGGGTACCACGGCAAAACCCATTGCAAAGCCCACCACGAGACAGTTGCGCTGATCGTAGCGCGTACCCGCTGTTCCGAGCAGCCAGCTTTGAAAATTGCCACCAAACAAAAGCGATTCGGCTACTGGGCCGAGTGCAAACGACAAATAGAGCGTAAACAACGCGATACCCGCCAGCAAAGTTAAAATCCAGTGATCGGGGACTCTGCGGGCAAAATCTTCGGGTATCCGCCCCCAGCCCCAGGCGCACAGCACCACGACAATGGGCACACAGGGCAGCAACAACAACGCCCCGACGATTCTCGTTTCCAGCAACGGTGCCAACCACAAGCCAGCCAAAAAGCCCAGAATCACACTGGGAAGCGAGGCCATCAACTCAACCACGGGTTTGACCACACCGCGCACGCTGGGAGAGGCAAATTCCGATGTGTAAATCGCCGCCAGAATAGCCAGAGGCAGCGCGAATAACATGGCGTAAAGTGTACCCTTAAAAGTGCCAAATATCAAAGGTACAATACTCAACTTGGGTTCAAAATCATCCGACCCACCCGTAGATTGCCACACGTATTGAGGCTCCGTATATCCCTCGTACCACACCTTGCCAAAAAGCGTTTGCAACGTCACTTCGGGATGTGGATTTTGAAGATCGAAATCCGTCACCTGTCCCGACTTGCTCACAGCCAAAAAGCCATTTGTTTTTGGCGCAAAAGACAGCGTTTGGATGGCACCATCACCGGGCAATTGAAAAAACGTCTGTTCCGATGTCATATGATGCAATGCAACCACCCCCGACACATCGCCCGATAAAAACTGTTTGTCTCGAGCAGACGACGCCAGAGCAGTCACCGCCGCTGGATGAGACCGCAAAGTGTGGATCTTTTTGAACATCCTTTTATTATCACCCTCGTACGTCCTGACGGGCATCCAGACAGACACGCGGCCACCCACATCGCCCACGACGAGCGACACATCACCCAGCACAAAATCCAGCGCAGTCACCCCCTGATCGGAAACCCGAAAATAATCCAACAATTTGGGCCTGGAACTCGCCCGTCCAACTTCCCATCGAAATACTTCACCGCGATCTGTACCCACCAGAACATAGCGTCCCGATTTCGTCACAGCACCCACCCTGGCGCGCCCTTTGATGTCAGCGGCCAAATCGTACAGACGAACAGTTGTTTTGCCACTGCCCAAAAGACCCCGCTGTTTTTCGGAAATCCCCAAAACGAGCTGCCCGGAATCCGCAATACCAAGCACTGTACCGCGGGATTTCCCATCGTGCCGAAATACGAGATGCTCAAGAGCCTCATCGGTTAGATTCATGGTCGATTCAACAGAAAAAGACGGCGTCACAATCTGCTTTCCCTCCGCATCGTAATCCACGGCAAAATTCACGCGACAACCCAGCATTGTACCATCGTCTAAACCCAAACCAACGTGCGTGTTATCCAGAGCGCGATAAGCCACCCGAATGCGCCGCCCCTGTAATTCGGGGGGATACACAGATTCTGTCACCGATTTTGTGCTCATATCCACGAAATCAATCCCCGCTTCGTGCACGACAAACATCACGGCCTGATAGGGATCAACCCCCGTACACAGGACGGGTTCACGGTGCGAAAAATCAAAAGTATGCACCCTGGACGCGCTCGGCTTCAAAAACAGGGGATAGGACTCCATCAGAACAAAAAGAAAAATACCCAGCACAGACAGGATCACCCCGATGCCGCCAGCAGTGATCACCCACTGTCCAGCGCGGTCCATCAGACGTGCCCCTGGCGTGATGCCGGGCAATTGTCGCTTTGATGTTGGTTCTGTGGGAAGTGCCATAATAAGAGATAAAACGCAAAAGGTGAGACGCAAGAGACATGGGCTGAGGGCTGGGGGGTTGGTCGCAGTTCCTCGCCTCTAACTGAGAACCGGATAGCCCTCTAACGTCTAACGTCCCACCTTTGAGATAGAGTATTTGGGTATCTAACTACTGTAATTTCTCGAGTTCCTCTTTAACCACCTGATAGGGCACGGGCATATAGCCATCTTTAACGACAATCTCTTGCCCTTCTTTGGAAAAAATGAACTTACAAAATTCCCACACCAGCGGATCGAGAGGTTTATTGGGTGCCTTGTTGATGTACAAATACAAAAAACGCCCCAGAGGATAAGATCCATCTATAACATTTTCTATCGTACCCTCTCTAAAGGGTTCGCCAGTTTCCAACGCCAGAGGTACGACGCGCACGCCAGATGTCCTGTAACCTATGCCACTATAACCCATGCTATACCTGTCTTCGGCCACGCCCTGCACCACCGAGGCAGACCCCGGTTGCTCTTTCACTTCATCTTTGAAATCGCCCTTAAACAGCGCGTGATCTTTGAAGAACCCATAAGTACCCGACGCGGAATTGCGACCATAAAGGCTGAATGCGGCATTTTTCCAATCGCCTCCCAAACCCAACTGCCCCCATCTCGCAATATCTTCCTGATACTCACCGCGTCGCGTCTTAGAAAAAATCGCATCTACCTGCTGCAAAGTCAACCCATTAATCGGGTTGTCTTTATTGACAAAAATAGCCAGTGCATCCAGCGAGGCACGCAACACCGTTGGTGGATATCCAAAATGCTTTTCAAACTTGTCTATCTCCGAAGCCTTCATCGGGCGCGACATAGGCCCGAACTGCGCGGTACCTTCAATCAGCGCGGGCGGTGCAGTACTCGACCCCTTACCCTCGACCTGAATTGTCACACTGGGATAGTACTTGCGAAAGCCTTCCAACCAGAGGGTCATCAAATTATTCATCGTATCTGACCCAATGCTGTTGGCACTGCCGGAAATCCCACTCACTTTTTGATACATTGGCTCAGGCGAATCTTGCTGCGCCTGAGCCACAGCCTGTGTTAAAATAACCACACATGCGATCGTATAAATCATTCTGGTCATTCAATACTCCCTTATGTTATGAACTCACTGCGTTATAGTATGCAAAAAACAAACCTGTATCGCGTTCGTTACATTTATGTAATAACCCATGCTCAAAACCTGACATATAACGTCATCCGCGGAATCATCTCCATATCCACATCTGGAGCCTGAAAACTTGTGGCCATCACATTGGGCATAATGTGAATATCCTTTACCGGCTCAATGTCAAGCCCTCCGAGAAAGCAATATTCCCCATCGTCGTCAGACTTATCGTCTGGATCAAAAAAATCGCTGCGAACAAGCACCTTTATCTTCTCGCCAATCTGTCCTGCGCCGAACAGTGAAAGCCCCCGCACCTGTGTCGTATGGTTGCGCCATTGCACAAAGCCTTCCAAACCACCGTGGAAATTTTTCTTTTTTAACCCGATAAACGTAGCAAAAGTCGTGCGATCTCGATTATCTGGGCGTTTTTCCCAGTCTATATAAGTCGTCATATTCAGGGTACCGGGATTAAAATGCAACAGACCGTAAACTTTCTTGTATTGATCTGTCTCGGACTGCTGTCCGCTGCCATTGGCCAGCATAATCTGGGCATTTAACTTTCCAGCTTCATCCAATCGCGCGCGATATGCAATGCCTATATCAGCCGAAGAGGCAATTTTTTTTCGGTCCATGAGGGTCTTCTCCACCGAGCGATAACCCCAAACAGACTCCGATACGTTCCATGTTGGCGTACCCGACAGCCCCATATAGAGCGCATGGCCATTTTTGCGATAGCGCAAATACGCGTGCTTTACAAAAGGTTCTATTTTCTTCTCACTATTAAACCCCGCATCTTTGGCCTCCAGCCGAACCCGCCCAGAAAAAGCATCATTCCACTTCAGGTCATGGGTGAGATAAATGCGTCGAAACCGAAAGCCATTCTCTTCTTCTCCATTTCCCCTGACGATATAATAATCGGCAAACATAACACCCAGGAGCTTAGTATCTACAGCTTCACCCTGTCCTGCCAATACAAAACCCAAACACAACAGTATTCTCGAAATTGCTTTACAAACGCGCATGTGCTATTCCTCCTGAATGAAGTAAATAAGCCAGTGTCCTCAATAGGGCAACACCATAACGCTATAAATTACCTCCACAACGGTTACATTTTGATCACATAACTGCGACAGTTGTGTTACAAATGCATCATTTTCACCATCATCCGGAGATTTTTTATGTCCTTAATTCTCTTCGCAGGGTAACAAATTCAGAAAAAAAGGTCGGATGGACTTATGCCCATCCGACCTTAAAAGATTACCGTTTTTATTTGACAATTTGCCCGGTATCATTATAATATCAGACAAATAGCGCAATTCCGTTGCATCTTCCCCCGGAGTGTGTTATGGACCTCGGCGATACCAGTCTCTATTTTAACAGAGAACTTTCATGGCTGCGTTTTAACCAGCGCGTATTACAAGAAGCCCGTACTCCCGACAATCCCTTGCTGGAACGGGTCAAATTCCTGGGCATCGTGGCCAACAACCTCGACGAATTTTTTGAAGTGCGCGTAGCGGGCCTGCTTCAGCAAGTAGAAGCGGGCATCTCCGACTACGGTCCCGATGGCCTCCTGCCCGAAGAACAATTTTCAGCCATCGCAAAAGAAGCCCATCGCATGGTCGAGGAACAATACGCCTGCTGGAATGATGAACTCCTTCCCGCATTGCGCGATGCAGATGTTCACATACGCACCATCAGCACACTATCCGACCGCGAAAAAGCCTTCCTCGACGACTATTGCCACGCAGAACTCTACCCGGTCTTAACCCCACTCACCATCAGCCCTGCACATCCCTTACCACGCCTGATCAACAAAGCCCTGTGCATCGCTCTTTTGCTCAAAAACCGCGAAGACGAAACACTGCTCGGCGTCGTGCAGGTACCCCGTCTATTGCCGCGCCTGATCCGCTTGCCCCGAGAAGAAGACAGCCAGCGCATCGACTTTGTCTTCCTCGCCGATATTGTCCAGGCGCACATTCCCGAACTTTTCCGGGGATATCAAATCCTCGACTCGGCTGCTTTCCGCATCACCCGAAACAGCGATCTCTACCTGGATGAAGAAGCAATCGACGACTTGTTGCTCGCCATTGAAGACGAATTGCAAAATCGGCGCAAAGGCGACACGGTCCGCCTCGAAATCGAAGCCGATGCCAGCCGGGCACTTGTCAAGCGCCTACAATCGACATACAGCCTCAAAAACAACCAGGTTTATCAGGTCAACGGACCGGTGAACCTCAACCGTTTGATGGGACTCTATAGCGCGACCCCCAGACCCGATTTGAAATATTCCCCCTATCACCCACCCGACCAGACGTATGAGGAAATCGATACCCTCTTTGACCAGATCAGACAAAAAGACATACTGCTCCACCACCCCTACGATGCCTTTACACCCGTTGTTCAATTCGTCAATTCGGCTGCAACCGATCCCGATGTGCTCGCCATCAAACAGACGCTCTATCGCACCAGCGAAGATTCGCCCGTTATCGATGCCCTGATCCGCGCAGCAGAAGCGGGCAAAGAAGTTACGGTGGTCGTTGAACTCAAAGCGCGATTTGACGAGGCATCCAATATTCGATGGGCGCGCCGCCTTCAGGATGCGGGTGTATGCGTCGTATATGGGGTTGTGGGCCTTAAAACGCACTGCAAACTCTCGATGCTGGTCAGGCGCGAAGCCAACAACGGGCTACGCCGCTACGCCCACATCGGCACGGGCAATTACAATCCCTCAACCGCCCGACTTTACACGGACCTGGGATTGCTCACAGCACGCGAAGACATCACAAATGATGTAGCCGAAGTTTTTAACCTGCTCACCACGCAATCTGCGCATCCCCAGGTCAGCAAATTTCTCATTGCACCTTCTACCATGCTCGATTCCATCCTCAAAAAAATCGACCGCGAAATCGACCATGCCAGCAAAGGACGCACAGCCCGCATTGTAGCGAAAATGAATTCACTTCAAGACCCCAAAGTCATTCGCGCGCTGTATCGCGCATCGCAAAACGGCGTACAAATTGACCTGATTGTGCGCGGTATATGCTGCCTGCGTGCGGGTGTCCCCGGTATAAGCGACAACATCAGAGTGCGCAGCATCATCGGGCGATTTCTGGAACACAGCCGCATCTACTACTTTGAAAATGACGGGAATCCCGATGTGTACATTGGCAGTGCGGATTGGATGCCTCGAAATTTGCGCCGGCGCGTAGAAACGCTTTGCCCCATCGAAGATCCGGACCTGATTGCACGGATAAAAACAGAACTCCTCAGCACCTGCTTTGCCGACAATATCAAATCGCGCGAACTCCTGCCCGATGGCACACACCGTCACATTGCACCCGCCCAAAATGAACCCGCATTCTGCATGCACGACATGCTCATGAACCTTTCCCTGGGTGAACCCGTCGATATCCCCGACTTTTTCCAAACACCATCCTCAATCGAATCAACCGCTGCTACTTAAATGCAGCCCCACCAGACGAGCAACCAGCACCGCCAGATAGGTTTGTCTCCAAAACCCGAAAAACGCCCAGTCCTGACAAGACTGGGCGTTTTTTTGTTCGTATTTTTTGACCTGTGATTAAGGGGCAGGCACCTTAAAAAAGAGCCTGTACATCACGGGCACGACCAACAGTGTTAAAATCGTGGCAAAAAGCAATCCAAAGATAATTGTGATCGCCATAGGTTCCCAGATAACACCACCGCCAATCCATAGCGGAATCAACCCCAAAGTCGTGGTTGCCGTTGTAAGCATAATGGGGCGAAACCTCTGTTGAGCAGCAGCCACAATCGCATCTTGTTGTGTGCGCTTAAACTCATCCATTTCAATTTGAATGCGATCAATCAAAACAATTGCATTGTTGATCACAATGCCAAATAGAGAAATAACCCCTAAGAAAGGCATGAAGCCAAAATAGGAGCCGGTCAACAACAACCCCAAAATCACCCCTATTAAGCCCAAGGGAATGGTCAGCAAAATGATCAAGGGTTTGCGGATGGAATTGAATTGACCGATGAGCAAGAGGACAATAATAAAAAACGACATGGGTAGATAGTTCATAATCGCCCCAATATTTTTTGCACTTTCTTCTGCTTCCCCTCCCAATTCATAAGCATATCCGGAAGGCATCTCTTGTTGTTCCAACCATAATTCCATTTGATTCATAATCTCTGCAGCAGTATATCCAGTTTGCAGTCCGCTCGTAACCGAAATCGTTCTGGTCAAATCTCGCCGCAAAATTTTTGCGGCTTGCCATTCAATTTTGAGATCTGCAACCTGCTTGAGAGGCACGTTCTCGCCGCTTTGCTGTACATAGACAGGCAGGCTCTCCAGATCCTGAATGCGCCGGCCTTCAACCTGATTATTTCTCATCACAATTGGAATAATTTTATCGCCTTCCCGAAACTGCCCAGTTTGCAAACCAATCAGCGCGGTTTGCAAAGATACGGCAATGTCCTGACTCGTCACACCTGCAAGCCGCGCGCGGTGTTGATTTATATCAACAATCAATTTTTTTGTACGTGGCCCCCAGCTATCGCGAATATTTTTTGTTCCCTCAATGCTGTGCAATTTGGCCTCAATTTTTTCCACCAATTGGTAGAGTACCTGTGGATTATCTCCGGAAATGCGAATTTCGATGGCGTCGCCGCCACTGCCAGCACCAGACAATCGCTTCACCTTGCTTTTTGCTTCCGGTAGATTTTGAAAGATGAAATTATCAACAGAATCAATTACAGGCTGATTGACAGCGGAAGAACTGGTATTGAGCAAAATATGTGCAGAACTGGGCAAAGCTTCTGGCGCAGTGTAGCCCAGATCGTATTTGGGCGCACCTTCGCCGATATATGAAGAAAACGAAATCACCCCTTCCGCACGACCTTCCTCAACCAGCAGTTCTTCTATAATGTGGTTCTCTATGGCTGTGACGACCTCATCTGTTCTGTCGATGGTACTACCCAGGGGCAGGTCTATGGTAACGGTGACCAGGGCGCGTTCGCTATCTGGAAAAAAGATGAAGGGAATGTAGCGAAAGCACCACAAGGCGATGGCGAAGACAACGACCACACCGCTCAAAAATAGAAAAGGTCGGCGTAGATTGGTCACCAGAATTTTCTCGTAAAATATCTGTAATCTATTCGGTCCGGTATGTTCTAACTTTGGTTTTACTTTCAAAAAATAGATACACAAAAGCGGTATCAATGTCATTGAGAGGAGCCAGGAAGAGAGAAGTGCTAAGCTTACCACCACGAATAATTCGCCCATGATTTCGCCCATGACCGATTCTGCCAGATAGAAAGCGAGAAATGCGGCTGATGTCGTCAATGAGGATATGAGCAATGGCATAAATAACTCTCTGGCAGACGTAATCGCCGCATCAATAGCTTTTGCACCCTTTTCCATTTTGACAATAATAGATTCGGAAACAACAATGGCATTATCGACCAGCATGCCGAGCGCGATGATCAGAGAAGCAAGCGAAACCTGGTTCAGCCCCAGGCCAGATTGCGACATCAACAATATCGTAGTAATAATTGCCATCGGAATCAAAGAAGCCACAATCAAACCTGTGCGGAACCCGAGAAAGAGCAACATGACGAGGAGCACCACGGTCACAGCCTGGTATAGATTTCCGAGGAAGTTCTTCACGGAATCATCTACAACCTCATCCTGAGAAGCAGCTCTAATAATTTGGAATCCCCAGGGCAAAACAGTCTGGTAATATTCAAGACGCGCATCAATTTCTTTTCCCAATTCAATAATGTTGCCGCCTTTTTTGAGATTGACGCCAATGGCCAATCCCGGTTTTCCATCAATGCGTACTATTGATTTTTGAGGTTCGACATAGCCGCGATAAATATTGACAATATCGCCCAGAAATACCAATTCGCCTTCTCCCGAAGAAACAATGATCTCTTTTATGTCTTCTATCAGGTCAAAATTTCCCGTCGGCTCCAGGATAATCCGCTCATCACCAACTTCAATATCGCCGCCAGAAAAAACGATATTGGTACTGGAAATAATATTTTTTAATTTTTGTTGCGTAAGCCCCAATTCCGCCAGGCGCGCATTGTCGTAATCGAGATAAACGCGCTCCTCACGAGCACCCACAATTTTTATTTTTGCAGCATTTGGCAATTTAATTAAATCATTGCGGATGGCGTCTGCTGCTTCCTTTAATTCTGCATACGTAAACCCGTCTGCCGTTAGCCCCAGGATGATACCATAAACATCTGACAGGCCCTCGTCGTTGAAATTCACACTTGTAACACCAGAGGGCAGTTGGTTGCGAACCGCATCGACTTTTCGGCGCAACTTATCAAAAATGGGCTGAAGATCGCGTACGCTATCCTTGAGAAATATCGTAACAATCGATACACCTGTGCGATTTTCGCTCTGGATATAATCTACTTCAGGTACTTCCTGACACACTTCTTCGATTTTATTTGAAATGAGCAGTTCCATCCGTTGCGGGCTGGCACCTGGAAAAGTTGTCACGACATTGGCGACACGCACCAAAAATGGCGGCATATCATCTCGTGGCATCTGTTCGAAAGCGGAAAATCCTGCCGCGAAAATTACAAATAACAGGGACAAAGTGACGACATTATTTTTAATGGCAAATTCTGTGATCTTCATAGTTTTTTTCCATTATTTTAACAATTTCACCGTGATGCCATCTCTAAGACTTTCTACACCTGCGGTTGCGACGAGTGCACCATTTTGCAATCCCTCAATGATTTCAAATCCCTCCTGGGATAATTCACCTATCGTCACCTTTTTTTTCTGCGTGATGGCAAGGCCATTTTCCTTTTCTGTCAATGTAAATACGAAATTGCCGTCGATATCTTCTCCCACAGCACCAACCGGAACAATTAATTTTATTTCTGATGCGCGATTGGGAGCAGAAAAATTAAATGTTACATCTGCCGACATGCCTGGTCTGATGTCGCTGGTTGGGTGTTCAACTGTTACAATCACCGGATAGACAGACGATTGGAGACCAGTGGCAAAAGATACTTCCGAAATCGTCCCATCAAAAATTTTATCGGATAGAGACGAAAATTTCACAGAGACTTTATCGCCGATTTTAACGCGAGAGATATATGCTTCTGGCATACCCACACTGACTTCGATATCATCTTGAGACGTGATTGTAACAACGGCCTGACCCGGACTAATCTGCTCATTTTTTTCTATGGCAACCTGTGAGATAATACCATCCATCGGTGCGTCAAGCGCGTAATAGTCCAGCTCTCGTTTCTTCAGGTCTGCATTTCTCTTTTCTGTGTTATAGGCAGAATTTGCCGAAGCATATCTGTCTTTCGCAACCTCGTATTCACTTAAAGACACATTATTGTTCTCGTACAACTCTTTTACCCGGTCCAAATTTGATCGCGCATTGTCTTTTTGAATCTCTGCTTTTCTCAAAGTTTCGAGTGCCTTTTCATAGTTGAGTTGTGCATCTGAGTTGTCAATGGAAGCGAGCTTCATGCCTTTGTTGACCTTTTCGCCAATTTTGGCATTCACCGCCTCGACAATACCCCCAACGCGAAAGCTCAACGTTGATTCGGTGCCAGCCCTGGACACGCCAGAAAAAATTCTGCTTTGTTCGCTACCAGAAAGAAAAACTTGCTGATAGCGAACAGGCCTGATAATTTCCTGTTTTTCGGGTTTTTCACCACCACAGGAAAAGAACAAAACTGTGCAAAAAATGGTCAATATGTGTTTTGGTTTCATAGGACTACCTCTCTCAGTTTGATGAAAGGATTGCTCAATGGGCGTGCTGATTAAAATAAACCTCAAAGCGATTGAGGAAATTTTGTTGCTCCTCATCTGTGCTCAACAAACTGAATTCTCCCACAGCACGCTCGGTTTTTAACACGCTGATCAAAAATTCATACTCCGAATCCAGTTTTTGCAATTTCGCGCTCAATGCCGCGTTTTGTGCATCGACCAAATTGACGATAGAAACGCGGCCTTGCGCGTATTCATCCTGTACCAGTGCCAGACTCTTATCCGCCAACTCAGCCGATCTTTGAGAGGACTCAAGATCAACCGTTTTGACAGTTAAATCCAGAATTGCAGCCCGCACGCGCAACTCCAGCATCTGCATCAATCGCGCTTTTTGATCCTCGAGTTTGCCAATTTCGATCCGCGTCCGTTGAATATTCGCGCGGATTGCACCGCCCTGGAAAAGTGGCAGAGAAGCATTGAGGCTCACACGCCAGGGATTATCAATTGGATTGACGCCAGCGACATTTGAGCCAACACCGCTGCGGGAAAGGACCTGCTGCCATTCTGCACCCAGGCCAAGGGTTGGTACAAAACGTGCAAGTTCCAATGATCGAAGCGATCTTTTGAGCGCATTGATATTTGCCTCAACTTGCTGAATTTCAGGGGTATTGAGCCGCGCTTCTTCAATGAGAAAATCCGTATAAATACTCAAAGATTTGGGCGTATCAATATATTCTCTCACAGTGTGGAGATAACCAAACAGACTATCGGACAACGTAGTCTCGCGTGTAATAAATGCCTCATCAATAGGGCGATTGAGCAATTGATTTAATTGGATATTTGCCAATTCCACATTGTTATTGGCTACTAGCGATGACGTATTGACCGCAATCAATCGACTTTCCCAGCGATAGACATCCGAACGTCCGGAATAACCGATAGCTTCCCTCTGTCTGGCAATTTCGAGATTTCTTTTGGTGAGTATCACATTGTCTTGCTGTATTTCGCGCCCTGTTTTGGCTTTTAATACCTGAAAATAAGCCACGGCCGCATCCAGAACAATGTCGAGTTTCAATGTTTCGTATCGGTGTTGTGACGCACGCAACAGATCTTTTTGAATAGACACATTGCCTATGGCCTGTTGAGAAAAAATTAATTGCTCAATTCCCGCTGTTGCAGTGATGCTTCGCTGTGGTTGCAGTCCAAAAGAGTTTTCAGCGCGTTTTTTGTCGATCTGCACCCCTGTAGCATAAAAGCTCAAAGAAGGAAAAAGATGGGTGCGCGAGAGGGCCACATCTTTTTGCGCGGCATTGACAGTACCTTCCTGGATTTTTAGCTCGAGGTTGGCGTTCATCGCTTCTCGCATCACCTGAATTAACTCCACGGTACGTACACCTTCCGGAACAAATTCATTGATCAATTCAGCTTGAGTAAGAACGGTAAATTTGGGTGAGAATCCAATTTTTTGGGCGGTTTGCATATTGAGCGTCAAATTCTCTTCAAAGCTCATGTGAACAGGCAAATGCGCGGCATCTTCGCCGTTGAGAATCGCTTCGACATGTAGAGAAATGCGCCGAATGATTCTGGAGAAATTTTCCTCTGGCGCAATGGCAGCTAAAACGCCCTGCTGAACATCGGCGACAGAAAAACCAAAAGAAGGCATCCCGCTCTCATTTACAGCGTTAATAAATGCGCGTTTCTCAGTACCTTCATGGGGTCCCAAATACCCAATATAGACAGCATCAATATCCTGACGGGCAACCATAGACAGGATTTCAAGTTTGTCAGTAAATGGAATCAATACCAATGAAGTTCGATTTTTTTTCATGACATCTTCTACAAAAACCATATATCCGTCAAGAAAACCCGACACTTCGCCGTAAAAAATAATGCCTACCTTTTGATATGGAAAAATGTCGTAAAAAACATCCAGATCTCTTTCCAAAGATCGCTGAGACCAGAGAATATAGGTGAGATTATGCACGTCCGACCTATTTTTTTTTGGCGTGGGTAAGCCCTGCAATTTGGGATCAAAAATGCCCAGTGCAATAACGGGTTTTTGAAAGGTGCTCTGTTGTGCGATTACCGAACCGTTCAGGATCCCAAAACCTATGATCAGGTCTATATCAGGGTCTTGCATTAGATGTCGGTAGTTTTTGGCGGCAACATCTGCAGACCAATCTGCACTGAGAATATTGTCTTCCAAAATTTGGATATGAAATTTTGCACCCAAAAGTGCGTCTAATTCGCGCTCTAATTGCTCAATCAGCATATTTACCCGCTGTTGCTTAGCATCTACAAGTACGCCAATCTGGATGTGCGTTTTTTCGCTTTGAGCACAAATTTTGGTTGCGAAAAATAAGAAAAAAAACAAAACACCAAACGCAAAACACCTTATGTTATTCATAATTATTCCTTTGTGGGTAAGCTCACCTTTCAGGCGTTCCCTCCGTTGGATTTTGGCTACCACTTAAATGCAATCCAAATCCCAGAAACCCGAGCACCAAACACAACGCCAATAGCCATCTGGGAAGGCTCAAAGTCCAGAGCACCGCGGCCATCACCATTAAGAAAAGAAACGGTACAAAATCCTGTCCTTCGTGTTCTTCCAAAAACGGCAGTATAAAAAAAAGCAAAACCACTGAAAAGGCAAGAACAGTGTATTTGTAGTGAGAAAAGTGCTCCCAGAATTTCAAATCTGGACCTTTACTATTTGATCTCTCCCTGCTGGCCCTCTCTTGCTCCTCTTTCCATTCTCAGCACGATCCGCAATCACCTCGTCACGCGCCTGTACCAATTTTGCAGCACATCGTACAAATGCGCTTGTTTCTCGGCATTTGTGGGATCGTTCAGCAAATTATTCATCTCATAGGGATCATTTTCCAAATCGAACAGATGAGTTGCCACAAAGCCTTCTTTCTCCACCACCAGCTTAAACGCGCCTTCGCGCACCATACACCAGGGCTGCATCTCTGAAAACACCGGTCGGTCTAAGGTCTGAGAAGGATCGCTCATCAGAGGCGCAAAACTATCGCCCTCAACCGAAGATTCGGGAGGTTGGCCCGCGTAATCTACACACGTCGCAAAAAAATCCACACCAGACACCAGATCATCCACCACCGCACCTGTCGCGCCCCCCGGTGCGCGAACAATCAGGGGAATGCGACTCGACTCCTCCCAGGCCTTGCCCTTATTTATCTCTCCGTGGCTGCCCTGCAAATCCCCGTGATCCGACGTGAACATCACCACCGTATTATCCCGCAACCCCAGGCGATCCAGCGCATCCATCATCCGCCCCACATTTGCATCCAACTGCGTCACCATCGCGTAATACGCGCGCAGATATTCATCTAAATCATCACCATAGCGCTGGTAAATCGGATCGTTCTCCTGCGGTTTGGGACTCGGCGGACTATGCGTCCTCGTATAGGGATCAACCTCCTCACAATTTGGACGCCGCGCAATAGTCACGCCCCGATACATCTCATCGTATTCATATCCCGGTTGCTCGGGATAATGCGGATTCTGATAGGACACAAACAGCGCGAAAGGCGCGTTTTCCGCCATCTTCTCCATGCGCTCAATCGCAATATCACTCGTCACATCTGTTCGGTGATGATCGTACCAATGCTCATCGCCCGCTTCATCGTAAAACTTCACACTATGCAAAAAATCGTTATAACACTGATACCCGATAAACTCCGTAAAATCCGCCCGCAACTCGGGTGGGATCCACACATTACCCGTTGCGCCCAAATGCCACTTGCCCACCCAACCGGTTCGATACCCCGCGTCATTCAGCGCGCCCGCCAGTGTGCGCGTCCCCTCGGGAATATACCGCCCATTGCGCAACGTATCTGTCTGCGACCCGTACTGCCCCGAAATGAGCGTCGCGCGAAACGGCGTACAAACCGGTGCATTGGAATAACAATTTCGAAACAAAACCCCTTCTCGCGCCAGCTTATCCAGATTTGGCGTATGAATATCCTCTGTTCCCATACACCCCATTGCAAAAGCGTGCATCTGATCGGCAAAAAGAAAAAGAATATTCGGTCTATCGCTCATGCATTGATCCTCCTGTTGGTTAATACCTTTCTAAAATCTCGACCCTTCAAATTCCCCAAACGGCGATGGAACCCCGACACTATCGCCCACTTTCTCCAGCAGGTCGCGGTGATCATCGGTCATGGGAATACCGATCTCGCGGTGTTCCTTTTCCCATTGCCATTCCATGCCGCCGGCCAACTCGGCGCGATCGTGCCCCGGCAGGGGTATCGTGGCGCGCGCCTCGCCGATATAGCGATCCATCTCCTGCTTAAACACCTCCACATCTGCAAATCGCCTCACGTCAAACACCGCAATAAACGCCCCTTGATGTGGCGCTGCCCCTTCACCTGCACCCGTAAACTCATATCCCTCATTCCAAATACCGGCCAAAATCCCTCCCATCGCCTGTAGCACAGCCCCCAGTCCCAACCCCTTGAAAACCGCAGCGGGAAACTTCTCAAATGATTCTTCACTATATGGAATAAAGTTCGCCGACATATCCATAACCAGAGGGGGTTGTTCCCCAGTGGGTACGGCAATGCTAATCGGCGACCCACCCGACGCGCTCATAACCGTCGCATCTGGATGCGGGCGATAGCGGTGAGAAGACAGGGCCATCCCAATACAATCGCTGGCAAGCACCATGCGAGAATAATTGCCCGCTGCGCCAAAGTGGAAGTGATTGCGCGTCGTCACCGTACTCACCCCCACCTTTAACGCCTTTTCAATCGCCATCTCCGTTCCCCGATGCGATGGGAAATACCCCAACCCGCCATCCCCATCCAGTATAGCCGTCGCCTCGGACTCAGACACCACCGTCACATTGGGCCGCGGATTGGTATGCCCATTCTTCATTTCGGATATATAACTATGCACCTGGCGCGTACCGTGGCTAAACACACAGCGCAAATCATTTGCCGTCAACGTGACCGCCATATGCTGCGCGTGTTCTTCAGACGTACCCACAGCGAGAAAAAGCGCACGCACATAAGCTTCCATCACCTCACATGGCACGCGAATCCCGTGATCTGGATGTGAATTAAACAATCGCGATGGCATAAATCCTCCATTGACATTCTTCGGTTTTCATCTTCTCACGCATGCCATTGAATCTGGGGCATATCGGATTTTGGTGGTGGAGGCCAGTGCTGCCCGCGCTGGCTGGTCAACCCCCGGTTGGGACCGGGATGATACGGCTGGTCTGGCAGACCCACCAATTGTCCATTCTCCACCCATTTCTCATCCTCGCCGTAAAGTTCGCCAATCAAAAGCTCGGTCAACCGCATCAGGGCCTCGGCGTGTTGCGGATCGGACGACAAATCCACGCGTTCCTGGGGATCCGTGCTCAGATCAAAAAGCTGCCTGTAATTTCCCACAGAATAGTAAATCAACTTGTAGCGCCCATCGCAAATCATCCGCGTCGCGTGGGCATCTTCGCCAACCTCGCCGTAAAACCAATCCCGCTTCTGCTCGCCAACCATCGACATCCCCTCCACGGTATCGGGAATATCTACACCCGCCAGATCCAACAACGTGGGCATCACATCCTGCCACCCCACCAGGCGATCATCCACCCGATTGAACCCGACCCGCTCATCGCCAGCAGTACCGAGCAAAATCATTGGAATATTGGCCGAACCCTCGTAGAAAAGACGCTTCGCCAGCATATTGTGATTGCCCAACATATCGCCGTGATCCGACGTAAAACAAATAATCGTATTGTCGAGCAAGCCCTCCTCTCTCAGCGTGCCAATCAGCACGCGCAGGCTGTGGTCAATATGAGTACACAGCGCGTAAAATGCACGCCGCGCCATCTCAATTTGCACCGCACTATGCTTGTCTCCCCGCGCAGTCATCGATTGAAGACTATAGGGAAGATTCCCAGACTGAACCCAATCGCCCATAAACGGCGTATCGATCTCCATATCCCGATAAAAATCCAGATACTTTTGCAATGGCACAATCGGCGGATGTGGATGCCGATAAGAAATAAACCAGAACGATGGGCGCGTGGGATCTCGCCGTTTAATAAATCGCGCCATATTCTGAGTCGCCCAATTCGTCGCATGAGTTTCATCGGGCAAATGCCAGGGCACCGCGCCATACTCGTTATTGCTCATACCGTGGTTAAAGTGCTCGCCCGCATAGCCTTGATCGCCTAAAAAAAGCTCGTAATCGTCGAGAACCCCGTACTGCGTGCGCCCCTCCTCATCTAAAATCACATCGTCAAACCCAATGCGATCCCGCTGTGGAAACACGTGCAACTTGCCCACGGCATACGCCTGATATCCCACATTGCGAAACGTCTGCGCCATCGTTGGCACATCGGGCATTTCGAGTGTCTCTTTAAACACGCGATCCCCGTGTGTTCTCGGCGTAGTACCCGTCATCAACGTGCGCCGCGCCGGAATGCACACCGGACATTCGGCATAACAATTGGAAAAACGCACACCACTTCGCGCCAATTCATCCAGCGTTGGCGTCTGAATAACAGGATGACCAGCACATCCCAAAAGATGCGCCGGCCAATGGTCTGTCGAAATCAACAAGACATTCGGTTGTACAGACATAAAATACCTCGCGTTTTAGTTGGTCACGTAACCCCTTCTCGCCTCTCTATCGGGCTGTGATACAGAGACTTGACACCGTGCAAAAGGTTCACTAAGTTCGGATATAGGTTTTTAAAAAAAGCTGTATTTCGTGGAGATTGCCGTGGCGACAATTGTTGATGGCAAAAAAAGGATTCCATTTTTGCGCGGCATGCTGGCGCACTATTTAATTGAGCATGGATTCGCATTTCAAGAGGCATACAAATTTGCGGACGGCATCCGTCGGTCACTTCAAAAAGCGAAAGACATCAAAGCCGAAGACATGGCTGAGTTGGTGCAAAAACAGGTACAGCGCGAATTTGGTGACCGGATGATTGGCGATGCCATATTTTGGGAACCCACATCGCGGCAAATTTTTATCGAAGAAGGCGAAGACAGGACGCTATTTTCTCTGGAACGACTCGCCGATTCGCTCGAAGCCATTGGACTGGATCACGACCTCACACACCAGATTGCCTCAGAAGTCGAACAACTACTTTCGAGGTCACAAGGCACGGTAATTAAGCGATCCCAGCTTTTTAAGACCACGCTGAAAATCTTAAAAGACAGCTACGGTTCTCGTTATGCCGAGCGCTATGAGGCATGGTATCGATTTCGCAAAGATCGACAACACAAGCCACTCATAATTCTCATCAGTGGTGCAAGTGGGGTGGGCAAAACCTCTGTGGGACTGGCACTGGCCAACCAGCTAAAAATTTCGCGCGTCGCATCCACCGATGCCATTCGACAAATTATGCGACTGATGATCGCACCCGAACTGATGCCCGCATTGCACGCCTCTTCATTTTCTGCCTGGAAACATACGGGCGCAGAGTTGGACGATGAGCACCCACCGATTGTGCAGGCTTTCCGCGAGCAAGCGGTTCGCGTTGGCGTTGGCGTAAGAGCGATGATTGAGCGCACTATTGAAGAGCATGTCAATCTGGTGATTGACGGGGTACATCTCTTGCCCGATTTGATCGATTTGAGCGCGTACAAAGATCGAGCGACATTTATCTGGATGATCTTGTACTTAGATGACAAAAAGCAATATGCCGAACGTTTTGAATTCCGCAGTGAAGAGGCATTGCAAAGGACATCGCACCACTATGTAAAAAACCTCGATGCCATTTTGGAAATTCAACAACATATCTTAGAAATAGGCGAAGCACATCGCATCATAAACGTTGAGAATATAAATTTTGACGAAACCGTGCAATCGCTCTCCGCACACATTATGGATGTGTTGCGAAAACGCTACTGATCTGCCACTCATTTTCTAATAATCACGGCATATTGAAGCGGGGCATCGCCAATATTTTTTATCCCGTGCAAAATACTGCATTCCAGGTGCATGGCTTCACCCGTATTGACCGGATGTGTTTGGTCGCCGTACAGAACTTCGCCATTGCCATTGATGACATAAAAAATTTCCCACCCATCGTGTCGATGTGGCGGGTGGGCGCGCTGGCCTGGACCCACTTCTGAAACGTGCAGGTGGAGACGGTCAGCATCTGTACCTTCGGTAAACAAAAAACGAGAAATACCTTTGATATCGGTGCGGGTTGTGACAGACATAGATAAACTCCTGAAAACTAATGGGGGTGGTCGTCGCAGTCGGGGCGGTTGGGATCATCGGTAAACGTACCCGTATCGAGATATTCGAGCGCTTTGGTATAACTACGGCGCTCGAGAAAATGTCTGAGTTGTGCTGGCGTATCGCGATCAAGGCTGCGCTGAATATCGTCGAGTTTGAGCAAATGCTCGGCGATATTTTCTTTTTTGTCAATAGCCTCAAACATCTCGATGAGCGTGGATCGAATTTCAGTGGCATGGCTTACTGTCATGAGGGCCTCCCAAAAAAAGAAAACTTAAAATAGAAGTGTTAAATTATGCAAAAAACGCCCGTCGGGATCAACTGCTACCGCAGTTGTACACCGATCGACGGGCGTTTTACTGTTTTGATTAACTGTCATTCCCTAATGTTGTGATCGGTCTCTGCAGCCGATGAATCGCCTTGCCCACGCATGAATTGTCGAACCTCAATCTGCGTACATTGAAGTGCGCGTTTTAAGTGGGTCAAAGCGCGTTTCGGTCTGGTCTGCGTGCCACAGGTAAACAGGTCAACCGCTGCAAAACCCTGCTCTGGCCAGGTGTGGATGGTCAGGTGGCTCTCTTGAATGACCACAACACCCGATACACCAAAGGGCGAAAAGTGATGAAACATGCTATTGATAACCGTGGCACCTGCGCGTTGGGCAGCTTCAACCATAACCGCTTCAAGTGCGGCGACATCATTGAGCAGATCGGCGGGACAACCGTGCAGATCGACGAGCAGATGTTTGCTCAGTGCATGGGACATAGGCTCATTCAGGATAAAATTTTTTCGACATATACACGCGCTGCAGCACAAGCCTGGGCAGGTTCGCCCCAGGTGACTTTTTCCAATTCAATGACGAGTTCACCCTCATAACCCGCGCCATTGAGAATACCGATAACATCCTCAAAAGGCAAATCGCCCTCGCCAAAAGGCACAGGTGTCTCCCCCTTCTGATCTCTCAGGTGAACAAGACCAATGCGATCGGCAAAAGCTTCTGCAAAAGCCCGCACATCAACACCTGCTGAAAGGAGATGACCCGTATCCATCAACACCCTGGCGCGATCGGGAATCTCGGGCAAAATGCCCTGATAATCTTCGATATTCTCGAACAAATTCCCTTTGTGATTGCCTATGTTGAGAGTAAAATTGGGAATGCGCTCGAGCGCGTGATTAATACCCGTAATAAAATCTTCCCGCGCTTCGTCTGTGCGAGCACCCCCTTTGAGATTGGCACACTGCAGCCGCAGAGCGCGAGAAAGATGGATATCCCATTCGACCTGGCGCATATTGTATCTCAAATCGCGTTCGTCCTTGCTGGAATTGCGTCCCGTGATATTGCGAATATTGAGACCCGTGAGCGTAACGCCCGCATTGTCCAGACGCTCGCGCACTATACGCACCGATGTATCCACGTGAACCGGCGAACTCTCGCTAAACGTGCGAAAAAGTTCAATGCGATCAAAACCCGCTTCTGTGGCAACTTTCAGAGCATCGGGCAAAAGTAAATCGGGACAAACCGTGGTACTAAAAGTAAGTTGCATAAAGTATCTCTATAAAAAAGTTGGCAGTAATCAGGTCCGCCCTTCCCCTCACATCTCACCTGAGATAAAGCACAACATCATCACCCTCGACCCCCACGCGATAGGTACGCACGCGCAAATCGTCATCCGTAATCGATTTGCCGGTCTTCAGGTCAAATTCCCAGTTGTGCCAGGGACATTTGATAATTTCGTTTTCGCGTTCATGGCCGATATCGGTAAAGCGCTCATCGCACACCTCTTCCCCTTCCCAAACGACGAGTGGACGTACGCGCCCCTTGCAGAGCGGACCCAGGCGGTGGGGGCAAATATTGCGAAGCGCATAGAGATTGCCATCCACATTGAGAACACCAATTTCCCTGTTATTAATCGTCACAATTTTGCGCTCGCCAGGGGGCAAATCCGCTATTTTCGCTACCCTGTGTTTCGACATCAGAAAAGCCCAAGTATCTCAGCGGCATTCTCGCCCATAATTCGCTTCTTTAGATCGGGATCGATATTGCGAAGGACGTGACCAGGCTCATCCCAATCCCAATGTGGATAGTCACTGGCGAAAATGAGGGTATCTTCGGCGTGCATCCAGCGCAAATACGTCTCCAGATCTTCTTTCCCTCCGGGTATATCGGGCATGGGTTGCGTGCCCAGACGGATATGCTCGCGGATATACTCGCTGGGCAGGCGTTTAACCCACGGCGTGTAATCGCGCAGCGCGCGCCAATCGAGATCGAGGTGCCACATAAGACCCGGCAGCCAGAAAGTATCCATCTCGACAAAAATAAAGTGCAAATTCTGGAATTTCTCAAACACGCCCTCCACAACGAGACTGGTGACATGTGCCTGTGCAATTTGGGGCCGTGCCATCCGCATCTCGAGATAATAGGTGGGATATCCCGCAGCAGTGGGTGGTGCTGCAAGGCCAGCGCCTTCAGCCCCAAAATGAACCGAAACGGGCAACCCGTGTCTCTTACAGGCTTCGTAAATGGGATGGTAATGGCGGTTGCCAAAAGGCATGCGAGCACCAGCGGGCATCATAACCTGCACAAAATCCGGATCGGGACCCAGGCGATCGATTTCCTCTACCGCGAGTTGCGGATCTACAGGACAGATATGGATCGAAGCCCGAAACCGCGGATCAGCACTGATCCAGTGATCTTTTGTCCAATCGTTAAACGCACTGCAATAAGCCGAAGCATAGTCCGGGTTGTTGTGAACAGCTGCTGCATAAGGCCCACCCGTGAGAACCGCATAATCTATATCATACACATCGAGGTGCTTCTCAATACAAACCTGTGGCTGATGGGAGGGATTTTGCTTTGGATCCTCCCACAGATCTTTTCGCGCACCGCCTCCCGGCATATTCGTATATCCGAGTCTCGGCATCATCGTGCCAAAATCTTTGATATACTCGACAAAGTGACGCGGCATATACGGATAAAGCGCATCGCCCTTGCCCGGCGAATGGTGTACATCGCAATCTACAATCTTCATCTTTGTAAGAGAATCAGCCCTACCATTGGTGCGCGGAGCAGTTGCTATAGCAGACATCTCAACCTCCTATGTGATGGTCAGGAGAATAGATTACTTCCTTTTTAATCTCAAGTCAAACGATATCAAACGTACGAGCCACCACCCAATCGGGTCGTGGATTATCCACCACACGGGGCTTATTGGATATGGCATTGTACGCGATGATAAATGTCTTGCGGGGCAATGGCGACATATTGTGACCTGATCCATGCACGATATTGCAATCAAAAAACAGCACATCGCCCGGTTTGCCCGTAATATGCTCAATATCTTCCTCACAAATTTTTTCTTTCAGAGTATCTGTATCAATACACCACTGCTTATAGCTCGTCGTAACCGTATCTGCATAGTGCTCCTGACGTCCCCATTTATGAGACCCCGACACCACCATCAAACAGCCATTATTGAGCGTTGCCCGATCGAGGAAAACCATAGCGGATACGAGACGCGGACCAACCCCATCCCACATCCAGTACCCATAGTCCTGGTGCCACAGCCAGACCGTGCCTTCAAAAGCATCCTTGACATTGAGTTTCGAATGCCAGATATACACATCGTCTTTGAGAACCTGCCGAACGGGATGCAGGATTTTGGGATGACTGATAAGTTCCTGAAAAGCGTCAACACTCCGATGGGCGAGATAAACCTGACGCACAGCACCGCCGCGTTCGCGTTCCCGATGCAACCCGTCGTTCTCCCCATTGAGCAAAAGCGGAACATCGCTATTGAGTGCATCAACCTCGTCGGCTGAAAGCAAACCGGGCATAAAGAGATAGCCCTGTTCATTGTATTGTGCGAGTTTTTCCTCTGTCCATTTCATGGGTAACTCCTATTACTGAACGAGTTTGATCTCAAATAATTTGGGCCACCACTTGCCCGTAACAAAAATGCGGTCAGTCGCGGCGTCATAGGCAATGCCATTTAGCACGCCAACGCGGTGGTGCAAGCGATCAGTTTGAGGGAGAATACCCGCGAGATTGATCCATCCTGTAATCCTACCACTTTTGGGATCAATGCAGGCAATGCGGTCGGTTTGCCATACATTGGCAAAAATTTGTCCCTTGATATATTCAAGCTCGTTGAGATAATGAACGGGACCCGTACTATCGGTCACTTCGACACGCCCAATTTCTCTAAATGTATTGGGATCCCGAAAATAAATAATATTTGTACCATCGCTCATAATCAGCTTTTCGCCGTCGTGTGTAAGTCCCCAACCCTCCGTGGAATATGTAAACTGGACTTGCAACTCAAATGTGTCTTTGTCGTACACAAAACATATACCCGATTTCCACGTAAGTTGATACAGACGATCGCCAAAAATCGCGACCCCCTCGCCAAAAAAATTGGGAGCAATGCTTTGCTTTGCCAAAACTTCGCCTGTAGCAGGTATAACCTTGCGAATAGTTGACGCACCGTAATTTCCGGTACCTTCATAAAAAAAACCATCTTCAAACACCAGACCCTGGGTAAACGCATTGGGATCGTGCAAATAGGTATTGACAATAGAGTAAGAATAAATGGACGGGATCACAGATTCAGAAACGGGTGAATCTGCACCTGGAGGGGGCGGTGTCTGGTTGCACGTCGAAAAAAAGAAAATGCACAAAAAAATCGAAAAAACGCGCACACATCTTTTGGTATTGGCAATCAATGGCTTAATTCCAAAAATTTTCATCTGTTTGGACGGTTGGCGCAACACTTGTTAAATATACGATTATGATACATAATACTCAAGCAGTGAACATCCGAAAAACGCGAATGGAGGTTAATGATGGCCGAAGGTAAATTCGACCTGCTGTTAAAAGGCGGGCGGGTAATTGATCCAGCCAACAAGGTGAACGGATTATGCGATGTGGGAATTGCAGATGGCAAAATTGCAAAAGTAGAAACAGATATCGCCGCGGAAGAAGCAGACCATGTGGTAGATGTATCTGGTCTGATAATAACGCCCGGATTGATCGATATACACATCCATGCCTATTTCACCCGAGCATCAGGAGAGGGCCTCTTCAGTTCAAGCCTGAACCCAGATGCACATTTCCCACATTCTGGCGTAACAACATGCGTAGATACGGGAACCGCGGGATGTGAGGAAATAGCGCATTTTCGCCAAACCGTCATGGAACAGGCAAAAACGCGGGTCCTGGCCTATGTAAATATCTCTGCACCTGGTATGGGCGCGCCCGAGCAGGATATCCAGACCTTTGACGTAGATAGCGCGGCAAAAGCCGCCCTCGAACACAGCGAAGTAGTCGTCGGCATCAAAACAGCACATTACTGGACAAGCGCGCCATTTGACGCAATGCATCCACCCTGGGAATCGGTGGAAAAAGCAGTTGAAGCGGGCGATGGATGCGGCATGCCCGTCATGGTCGATTTTTGGCCGCGTCCCGAACGGCCCTATCCCGCACTGATTCTCGAAAAACTCCGCCCGGGTGATATTCACACCCATGTCTATGCGAGGCAATTCCCCGTAGTAGATGACAACGGAAACGTCCAGCCGTATATGTTTGAAGCCAGACAACGCGGAATCTGGTTTGACCTGGGACACGGCGCTGCGAGCTTCTGGTATCGAAACGGCGCGCGAGCCATCGCCAATGGATTTGCCCCCGACTCCATCAGCACAGACCTGCACATGGGCAATATTTCTGGTACCGTATTCAGCATGCAAGACACCATGTCAAAATGTCTGGCAATGGGCATGACCCTCGAAGACGTAATTTACAGATCAACCGCGACGCCAGCGCAGGCAATCGGACGGTCAGAATTGGGCACCCTATCAGTGGGTGCGGAAGCAGATGTTGCAGTCCTCGCTCTCGAAAAGGGGAACTTCTCATTTCAAGACTGCGGCTATACGCGAATAGACACAGATCAACGCCTGATCTGTCGGCTCACAATTCGCAATGGACAGATCATTTTTGATCGAGACGCGCGCACCGTCCCCCATTGGGAAGATGCGCCCCCCGAATACTGGCCGGTAACTGAAATACCCGTCAGGGTCCCCAGATTGTGGCGGGCATGAAAAGAACATTATCCGCAGATGGACGCAGATAAAGGCAGATTGTGGCGGACATAAAAACGTCAACCCAGCGTCTCTGGGCACACCATCTCGCCCCGTTCGGCCGATGTATCGGCCGCGCATGCCGCCGCGAGCGAGTCGAAGGCATCTTCACCAGTCACCGCGATCGGTGCATCGTTCACGACCGAATCGACAAACGCGTGAACGGCCCCCGCGATCCCCGACGCTGTACTGTTGTCCAAACCGCTTAAATCTTCCCAGTCCTCTGCCCCTTCGCGATAGACATGCGGTCCCACAATCATGCCTTCAGAAGCAACCAGTCGGAACGTATCGTCAAAAAAACTCGAACGCGGCCAGCGCGCCTCATAGGTCACCGTGACCTGACCCACGACACCATCTACAAACTGGAACAGAGCGGATGTTGTTTTATCTCTTGGGAACGCCAGATTGCCGAGTCGATTGGCGAAAGCACAGACAGACTCGACGGGTCGCCCTGCGTAATGTCGCGCGAGATCCACTTCGTGAATGCCCGAACCGTTCAAGGCACTCCGCCCCGCCTCCACCGACGCATACCACGGCGAACGCGCAAATTGCCCGCGTTTGTCCTGAATCGCATCGATACGGAGGTGGATCAGATCGCCCACTTCGCCAGCATCGAGAATCGCTTTGATTCGCTTGAAGCGCGGCCGGAACCTGCGCTCATGCGCTACCATCACTTTCTTCCCCGTCGCCTTTGCCGCGGCCAAAATTGCACGCGCGTCCTCGAGGTTCGTCGCAAGCGGTTTTGTCTGCAACACGTGGGCACCAGCCTCGAAGCAAGCCGTTGAATGTGGTCGATGGAGATGATCGGGAGTCACGACACACACCGCGTCAGGACGCTCCTTTTCGAGCATAACCTCAATCATCTCATAGACGGCATCCACCTCGTCGTGCTCCCTGTGAACCCTTTCGGCTCGATCGGCGTCTGGATCCACCAGAACAAGCCTGTCTATATCCGGATGCCCAACCAGCGCACGAACAAAATGCTGGCCCAACCCAAGCCCCACTACTGCTGCCTTTATCGATCCCATAACGTCTCCTTCTGCTTCAGCAAAAAGGCGGTCCATCGCATGATGGAGCCGCCTTTTCTTATACGAACCTCTTATTTTTTCTGTCAATGCATCTCGTGCGTCTCCAACCCGTGCACAGCCCCGGACTCGATAAAATACAACCCATACGCGAGCACAATCCCCATGAGGAAAGCCACAGTGAGCTTGACGCGGTCATGACTGTGAAAATGAATTTCCGGCAACAAATCACTCAGGGAAACACACAGAAACGCACCGGCTGCCAGAACCAGCACATAACCGACCACCTCTTCCTCCCAATGCCCCAGAAGCCCAATCCCCAAAAAAGTCAACAAAGCCACCACCGGACAGAGCATAGCGAACCCGACATTGACTGCTATCCGAGTGCGAAGGCTATGACCGGCGGCCTGCAACAAACCGATAATAGAAAACGCGTCGAGTGGCTTGTGCAAAAGAATCGCAAGAAACACTCCGAGTCCCGCCAAACCGGCTTCACCTCCATGTATTTCACCAACCCGAATGCTGGTACCCAGGGCGATCCCCTCGGTCACCGTATGCAGCCCCAGCCCCAGGCAGATACTGATCAGCCTCCTCCTGGAACTGCTGTGTTCATGTTCGTGGGCATGCTCGTGTTCATGGGGGAAATCACCTGCTTCGTCGCCAAATTCGTGCTGATGAAAATTAAAAATACGCAACAACAACACCATCAGTATGATACCAAACATCATCAAACCCACGGCTTTTTCGACAGCACCTGGACCGGGAATCAATACCAGACCGTGCGGCAGGAGATGATACAGCGCGACGCCAAGGATGAACCCCGCAACAAAACTCATCACTATCTGGATACGCGTATGCGTCATCGTAACAATTGTCGGCAAATATCCACCGAGCAAAGACGCGGCAAGGATAGCGAGGGCGTATCCCAATAAAAGTATGAGAAAATTTGAATCCACAGTTTTAAACCAGAACCTGGTTCACAATAATCTGAGATGGGGTAGAATGGATGTACGGAATAAGAATAGATGAGAAAAAAGGAAGGGAAATAGCAGTACAGACACGACCAGTACGCCTACCATCGAGACTGTTATCAAAAGAAAATGATCAACAGAATAATACTGCTCAATCCACCAAGCAGAAATCCCACAGCACTGACAATACCGGCCGCCGTAGCGTAATCGGCGAGGCGAAAAGTCTGTTCTTCAACCGTAAACATCACCTGTGTTCGGTCAATCTCGCCATCGACAAACCGTTTCAATGCATTCTCTGCACCGTGAGCCTCCTTGACCGAGACCACGGCGACCAGGATCATAGCCATAGCTGATCCAAGCGTTCCCACCGCAAACATAAGCAGTGTCAGCAAGGAAGCCCAGTGATAAGCGGGATCTTCACCACCCGTGGATGCACTCATAAAACCGATAATCAACGCGGCACCACCTGCATTGCCAAACAACAACAGGCGTGCTGTCTCGGTAATCATCCTGAACATGGTACCGCGCCGCAGAGCAACAACCTTATAAAGCTCACGCAACCACTCTTCGCCGATCTCTTCGACAGAAAATTCGTCTATATTCTTCAAGGATGATTCTCCTTTTCAGAATGATCGTCACCCAAATGGATCAGTCTGATATAGCTTGAACCCGCATTCTCACCGGATTTAAAATGAATGACCCAATCGCCAATCACGACAGGCTTAGCCGGTGACATTGCATCTTTCAAGAACTGCTCTCGCGTCAACTTATCGCCCATATTCCCCAACACCTCCGTTTTGTATTCCCGCGGCAATGACGCTGGCAGCGCGCCCGTCAACTCACCGGCCATACGATCCAACACAGCGATGAGATATCGGCCCAATATATAACCCTCCAGACATACCTCATTAAATGGGTGCTGATGGTCTTCCGGTGACAATTTTACGGCTTGTTGGAACTGTCGCACGACATGACTATTCACATTTTGAGCGTCTGGCATCACCTCGGTCACCACGATCCTATCACTCGGCGAATGGATCCGCTTCTCCAACTCGCGGGATAAAACAAAGGACAGATTGGCTATGATGTATTTATGTCCCAGAGAATTGGCCAGATTGATAATTTCCGCATTGGCGGCATAGGCTCCCACGATCAGGATGGCGTCCAGATCGGCTTTATCCAATGCGAACAGACTCGCATGGACGGCATGTGTATTCCGCGAGTAGGAGGTCTTCGCCAGTATGGGAAGGTCGCGGCTATCGAGAACCTCCTTGTAGTTTCTCAAGACCGAACGCCCGAACGCATCATCCTGATATATAATGCCGAAACGCCTTTTGCCGAGATCGTCAATCATGTGATGCACCTGTTCATAGATCTCGTCAAAGTAGCCAGCTCTCAGATTGATGATGTGTGGATACTTTTTAGCCTCGCGCAAAAAGTCGGCCCCCGTAAACGGTCCCACAAAGGGAATCTGAGCCGTTCGCAGCACTGGAACAATGCGCTTGGCGGTCGGCGTTCCCACGCCGCCGATGACGGCGAACACATTGTTTTCGGAAACGAATCTCTCTGCATTCGCGGCTGCCAGATCAGGCTCGTACGCGTCATCTAAAGAAACGAGCCTCAACAACCTGCCATACACTCCGCCGCGATCATTCTGTTCCTGAAAAGCGGTCAAAATGCCAGCGCGATACCACAAACCCAAATTTTTGTTTGGACCCGAAAAGCAAGCGGTTTGTCCGAACACAATCGTACTATCAGTAACTCCCGGAGCCGCCGCCGAGGGCAGGGTGAGCACCAACAGGATGAGACAGGAAGCTATGCCCATCGATATGGACTTATTGCGCAGACTCACTTTTTTTCTCCTTATCCATGGTTTTGCTGCTGTCCTGCATGCTTTCCGCAGCTTTCGTCTCAATCACCGCTTGCTGGTCTGCCTGTCGCACGTTGGTCTGGGGATGGGTTGTCGTATGCTCATGAGAGAATACACTGGGCATGTCGAATATCAGTGATCTCATATTGGCAACTCTCTGGTGATGGCGTTCCGCGCGCCTTTTGTGGAATTGACCGTCCAGCAAGTGTTTGTCCTCATTAACATTTTCAAAAGTATGCGTATCCTGCTGCCGCGCCGTTGAAAAAGAAGGTCTATCGACGAGCTGACCGTCAACCGGGGGCGCGTCCAGCAACATATCTGCGGGTGTATGCCCCGCGAGACCTTCTATCATGTTGATATCGATCGTCGCCTCGTTGCGGGGATTGACCGCAGACAGACTCGCTTCTGAAAAGATCGTACGCATGCGCTGCCAGTACCGCGTGATAGCCACTTGCGTTCGTTGACTTTTGTACTCGGCGAGCAGAGCGCGGAATGCGTCGGCACTGCTTTGAGCCTGCACAATGCGTTCTCGCCCCCTGGCGTGGGCATCCATCACCACTGCCTCCGCCTGCCCCCTGCTGTGCGCGAGCATCTTCTCCCGCGTGCGGTTGGCATTGCTCTCTGCTTGCGCACGCTCGGCAATCGCATCGTTGACATCCCGGAATGCCGCAATCGTTTCTGCAATTGGGCTTATATCGACGATGTTGAGAGAGACAATCTCTATGCCAACGTCATATTCTTCAAGAAGGTCGGTGATCTTAACCAACAGGTGGTGTTGAATGATATTGCGGTTGGAAGTCAGGATCAGATCAATAAAATTCTGCCCCATGATATTGATCAACTCTTCCCGCAAGAGCATGGAGACCACCTCGAGAGGATCGACAGATTTGTACAGAAAATTTCTCAGATTATCTATCCGGTATTGAAGGGCGATATCCACCTCAAACAGGTTTGTATCCCCGGACAATATTGTAAAATTGGCGGTGCCACCGCTCTTACTGGCTATCTGATGCTGGACGATCCGCTTGACCTTGCGAATATGAACTTCGTCGATAATGGGGATGCAGTAGCGTATCCCGGGACCTATGTCCATACTGACCACCTTCCCGAAACGCAGAACCACGGCCTCTTCCTCTTTCTTTACAATATAGAAACCGCTGCCCAACACCACAGCGACGACTATCGCGACGAGCACCGTGATGATTCGCCTTTTGGGATACTGCCCAACGAAATCAAAGGCGGCGTAAATCATGCGCGTACTGCGCGGTAATGGTTGTTGTTCATTCATCGTTATAGCCCCATCTTATCTGGGTATTGCTTTGCTGTCCAGGTATTTGAACAATTCATTATCTGCCGGCAGCATGAGCGTCGTGTTTTTATCGATGATCAGATCGTAGCTGTCAAGTGCGCGGATAAACTTGTAAAACTCCGGATCTTCCCGATAGGCTTTACCCAGCAATGCCATTGCCTGAGCCTCGGCATTACCGAGAATAGTCGTTGCTTCTGCGTGGGCGGCGGCCATAATTTTTTCGTGCTCGTTGATAGCAAGAGCCTCGATGGTTATCGCCTTCTCTTCCCCCTCACTGCGATAGCGGGTGGCAATGCGTGCACGCTCGGAAATCATTCGCTGGATCACGCTCGGTCGGTTCTCTACCGGCAAAGTGTATTCAACGATACCGACCCGTATCAACTCAATCCCATAGTTGGCTTTGGCGATCGGCGCGATCCTGTTGTGCATCTCGCGACACGCCTCGTGCAGGTCCTCGTGCTCCAGTCCCAGACTGATAAACGCATCGCGTGCCCTATTGCTGATGACGATACCGCTACTTGCAAAATAGAGTTCCCGCAAACGCTCAACGGCATTTACATCAGTTCGGATGGCTTCGACATACTTTATGGGATCACTGATACGCCACATCGTATAACCGTCAACCAGGACATTCTTCTGGTCTTCCGTAATCAACTCGTGGGTAAGACCGTTGAGCGTCTGTATGCGCCGGTCAACCTTGTATATCTTCGATATTGGCCACGGCCATTTGACATGCAGCCCGGGTTCCTTCACAGGCGGCGAGATCTTGCCAAAGTGGGTCAACACGCCTTGTTGCGTCTCATGGATGGTGTAAAAACAGCTATACGCGATTACACCGATAAAAACCACGACAATAGCTGTGACAATTCTTTTAAAAGTCATAATCTTTCTCCCTATCGAGGCCGGGCGTTCGCGTTTGTATTCGCTGGCTTACTCTTCCACAGCGCGACCTTTTCGAGGCTCCGCTTGTTGGGAACGATAATTTTCGCATTGCCAGAAAGCGCGGTTTCCAGCTTCTCCCGCCACAACATGGTCTGGAGAACAGTGGGCGCGCGATTCACTGCCGAGGCCACGACTTTTATCGCATCTGCTTCAGCGGCAGAAGTGGTCACTTTTCTGAACGCTTCGCCGTTCGCCTGTTCCAATTCGTAAATCGCATTTCCATGTGCACGGGGAACTAACGACGTCAAAAAACGCTGGGCATTGATGATAATCCGCTCTCGATCCTCCTGAGAACTCGAGATTTCCCGAAAAGCACTCATTGTTTCCGCCACCGGGTTAATACGCACCAGATTTACATCGATCAGTTCAATGCTCTCAAACACAGGACGCGACTGCTCGACAGTACCCGCAAACAAATCTCTGACATGCTGCTCCAGGGTTGCGCGATGAAAACTGAGCAGATGATCCAGATTCCGGGCGGATACAAACTCGCGCAGATGATCCTTGATGGCATCTTGAATGATCTGTTTCGGATTTTGGATCTGGTAATGATAAGTATAGGGATCCTTTACGCGATACTGCGCATTGATGGTAAGCGCGAGAAGGTTTAGATCGCCCGAAATCAATTCGTACGCGTTCGCATTTGTAATGTACTTCACTTCTTTCACCGGCCATTTATCCACCTGCACAAAGGGACGGGGCGCGAGATAGGACAACCCCGGCTGCAGATCGCGCCAATAGACTGCGCCGAACAAACGTCCGTAGCCCACATGCCCGGGAGGAATCACTGTAAAACCGCTACCGAGAAACAGGGCGATTAGCAGACCGTAGAACGTCTTTCCCAATGGCGTGGAAGGAGCGATAATGCCCACAAAAGAACGGTTGCGCGTCACGCGACCCCAGAACTCTTTACAGGGTTTGGATACGGGACGAAGATTGAGCAACAAATCTTCATAGCCACTCTTAAAAGCACCTGCGCGAAACCGCCAGAGAATCAGCGCGATCAGGGCAAAAGCACTGCCCCATTGTATGAGTTGAATGGTCGTTGACTCCGAGGGACCGAGATACAGGGGAACCGTCACGCCAATAGCGATAAGCACAATATCGATTACAATACCCAGAGCAACAGTAACAGCGATCACCGATGACACATAGATGGATGCAAAGCGCGCCCCAAACTGACTGACGATAATCGCGATAGTACCCGTATTGGTCGCCGGCCCGGTCATGAGAAAAATCATCGCCGCTCCGGGGCTGAACCCCTTGGCGACCAGCGCGGCAGCTATCGGAGTACTCGCAGACGCGCAAATATAGAGAGGCACACCAACCAGCACCATAACGGGGTAGGACAACCAGCGCGCATACTCATTTGACATCAAATCGCTCGGAATCACCAGATAGAGCACGCCACCCAGTGCGACACCCACGAGTAGCGCAAACAAAATATCGTCCGCTATCTCGACAAAGCCATAGCGGAAAATATGCCTGACAATCTCTTTAAAATTCAGATCGTGTTTATATTTGGACGGATCATCCTCAGAAGTTTGTTTATCCTCAACTGGAATCATGTACCGATAAAATTCCGGTTTCACCCATGATCCGAATTTGTGCTGACTGACCGCCTCGGTAAGCCCCTTCAACCAGGAATAAAACAACGCCTTCAACTGTGAGGGACTGACGTAGCAATCATCGCTCCCAGGCACCAGAGGTTCGTGCCCGTGGTCGTGATCATGATCGTGGTCATGGCCGTGACTATGACTGTGGTCGTGATCATGATCGTGATCGTGCTCTCTTGCCCTGGCCTCGTCGCTATCATCTCGTATGAGACCGATGCAAAAAATACCGGCGACAACCGCGGTAATAAAGCTGATAACGGGCCTGACAACAGCAGCGATAAATCCAAAAAACGCATTCGTGACCAGAATCGAGTCCGCACCTGTTTCCGGTGCCGTAATCAAAAAAGACATACAGGACGAACGGGACGCGCCCTTATTGCGCATCTCGGCAACTACTGGCACAACCGAACAACTGCAAAGCGGCACGGGCACACCAACAGCCGCACTTGTACTTACGGACTTCAAGCTATCTTCGCGCAACCACCGCAGAATGGCCTCACGCGAGATAAATACGTGAATCAGACCAGAAAGAAACAGCCCCAGCATTAGCATAGGTGCTAATAACAGGAACGACATCACAAGAAAATCGCAGAAACTGGTCACTGCTTGTATTAAGCCAATGCTTGTATTAATTGGAGCATCAATAGCCCTCACCTCCTCTGATGGGAAGCATAGTATTTTGACCACAGATAATTCAAATTATAAGGTAATATCTCCCACACGGCAAGAAATAAAAATACAGACGTTTACTGCCGCCGCGTTTCAATCCATTCGTAGATCACTGGCAGCAACACGAGTGTCAGCAAAGTCGAAGTGATCAAACCACCGACCACTACCGAAGCGAGTGGACGCTGCGTTTCGGCACCAACACCCGTCGCCAACAACAAGGGTACCAATCCGAGAATGGACGTACTCGCAGTCATCAAAACGGGGCGCAAACGCAACTCCGCTCCCCGTCGCACGGCCTCTGCGACACCGAGTTCTTTTTCGCGCAACTCATTGATAAAACTCACCAGCACAATACCGTTCAACATCGCCACACCAAAAACCGCGATAAATCCAATCGCAGAGGGCACCGACACGTATTGCCCACTGATAAAAAGGACCACCATCCCTCCAATTGCTGCAAACGGCACATTGGCAATAATCAGCGCGGCGTACTTAACCGAATTAAATGCAGTATAGAGCAATACAAAAATAAAGAAAATCGTCAATGGCACAATCACCGCCAAACGCGCCAACGCCCGCTGTTGGTTCTCGAACGCGCCACCCCATTCGATCCAATAGCCCGGAGGCAAGTCAATCTGCGCATCGATAGCCGCATTGGCATCGCGCACAAAACCATCGACATCGCGCCCCCGCACATCCATCTGGATCACTGCGTAACGCTGCAATTGCTCGCGGCGCACAAAAGAGTAGCCTTCCGCAACGCTGACATCTGCAACAGTCGCAAGAGGAACAATCGCACCATCGCTTGTTTTCAATGGAATGCGCTGAATCGACTGCACCGACGCTTTTGATCGGTCATCAAATCGCGCCGTAATATCGAATCGGCGCACGCCGTCAATCATAGTCGTAACTGGCTCATTGCCGATGCCAGTGCGAACAACGGACAACACATCGTCCGCATTCACCCCAAATCGGGCGAGTTGCTCGCGCTTGACCTGAATACGGATCTGCGGCTTGCCGACATTGGCCTCAATCGAGAGATCCGCGACACCTTCAACTTCGGCAATGACATCTTTGACCTCCTCGCTCAACTGATCGAGCACTGCCAGATCCCCACCGTAAATCTTGGCGGCAAGCGTGGCGCGAACCCCCGAGATCAGTTCCTCTACGCGCATCTGAATCGGCTGGGTAAAAGCGATAACAGCCGACGGTACCACCACTTCCAACTCCTCGCGCATGGCCTCGGCAAGGTCTTTGATATCGCGGTCTCCGGGCCATTCGCTCTCGGGCTTGAGTGCCGTATAAATCTCCATATAATTGGCATCGGCGGTTTCGCCTTTCTCGGCACGACCAATCATTGCCACCGTGGTTTCGACCTCTGGGAACTTCGACAGCGCATTCTCGATATCCTTGGAAATCTCAATTGAATGCTGGAGCGAAGCCGAAGGTATCGAAGTCACGCGCCACATAATCGACCCTTCCTGCAGTTGCGGCATGAACTCTTTTCCAAGAAAGGGGAACAGCGCCATGCTCGCAACGAGCAAACCCACGGCACAGCCAACCACTACCTTTCTATTCGCCAGAGACCAGGAAAGCAAGGATAGATAGCGCGGTTTAATGACACGTATGAGCCATGTTTCGCGTTCTCTTTGCGGTTTTAATAACAAAGCCGCAAGCACGGGAATCAGGGTCAACGCGAGCAATAAACTCCCACCCATGGCAAACGTGATATTAAACGCCATCGGCTTGAACAGCTTGCCCTCCAGTCCCTCGAGCGCAAACAAAGGCAGAAATACCACCACAATAATCAAGATGGCAAAGGTCATCGGATTCACGACTTCGCGGGCAGCAGCCAATACCGCATCAGTGCGGTTGACCTCCTCCGTCTCTGCCCTGCGTTCTGCCATAACGCGAAATGAATTCTCCACGACGACCACTGCACCATCGACAATCATGCCAATACCAATGGCGAGGCCGGCAAGTGACATGAGATTGGCCGAAAGGCCCGCTTCATCCATGAACACAAATGCAATGAGCATTGTGAGCGGAATAGAAACAATCACAACCACTGCGGGTCGCCATTCGCCGAGAAATAAAAACAGAATAACACCCACCAGAATCGCGCCTTGAAATAGTGCATTCGTAGCCGTACCCACTGCTTTTTCAACGAGATCGGTACGCTCATAAATGGGTCGCAGGACGACGCCATCTGGCAGCGACTGATCGATAATGGCGACCTTTTCCTTCGTCGCCTCAACCACCCGGGCGGCATTCTCACCGATGCGCGAGAGCACCATCCCAAGGACGACTTCCTTGCCATCGCGTGTCACAGCACCAAAACGAAGTGCGCCCCCCTGGCGGATATCGGCGATATCGCGCAAATATACCGGCGCACCGCCTTCGACCTTAACCACCATATCGCCGATGTCCCGCTCGTTTCTGACCAGACCCAGGCCGCGCACGAGGTACTGCTCTGAGCCGAGATTGACGTATTGACCGCCAACCTGGCGGTTATTGGCCTCAATCACTTCCATGACATCGGTGAAAGTCAGGTCGTATTTGATGAGACTCAGGGGATCCATAACAACCTGAAATTGTCGCTCCTGGCCCCCCCATGAAATGACATCATCAACGCCGGAGGCCGTTCGCAAGATCAAACGCACATTCCAGTCGTGCAGCGTCCGCAGGTCCATATCGGTAATCGCCGCATTGAGCTTTTCATCCGCCCGTTCCAGTGTGTACCAGAAAACCTGACCGAGTCCGGACGAGTTGGGACCCATCTCTGGCGTGCCATAACCTTCTGGGATGCGCTCCCCTACCTCCTGCAACCGCTCCATCACGAGACGCCGCGCAAAGTAGATATCCATGTCGTCTTCGAAATAGACGGCGACATAGGACAAGCCGAAGAGACTCACAGAGCGAATCTCTTTCACCTTCGGCAACCCGGCCATGCTGGACTCGATGGGAAAAGTGAGAAGTTGCTCCACATCCTCAGCGGCAAGCCCGGGAGACTCGGTATAGATATTGACCTGAGTGGGCGTCACATCTGGAAACGCATCAATCGGCACGGTGACAACCGCACGCCAACCCAAAAAAGCCACGATTCCAAAGGCAATCAACACCAGGAATTTATAGCGCAGAGAAGTATTTACCAGTGCTTCCAACATGCAGTTCTCCTAATGTACATGACCTGCGCCAAGCGAAGACTTGAGCATCAATGACTTGAGGTGGAAAACACCCGTCACGGCGATCTCTTCACCTGCAATAAGCCCGCTGCGAATGACCGTCCACTCGCCCACCGTGGAACCGACCTCAACAGCCTCGGCATGGAATTCATGTCCGTCCTCGAGCTTGAATACAGTCGGTGAGCCTTTGACCATTATCAATGCCGCACTCGGCACAGCGAGTTCTGGTGCGTGCGTCCCGGTGACAACCTCTACTTCGACAAACTGACCCGAATGCAAGCTATGAGCCTTATTGGGCACCTCAATGCGCAAGCCCTGAGTTCGGACCTTTTCGTCGAGGTGGTGATGAAGTTGAATGACCGTGCCTGGAAACCAGGTGATACCATCGGGGATAACCCGCACATTGGCTCCAATACCAATTTCGGATGACGCGGTCAGCACCATATGTGCTTTCACCCACATCACCGACTCGTCGCTGATACTGATGAGTACCCGACCAGGCTCGATCAATTCGCCGACAATAAAATCGTCCTGTAGCACCGTGCCCGCCTGTGAGGCGAGCAAGTCAAAGGTACCGGTCGCTTTGCTGGCGTCTCCCGATTGCATAAGCGCCTCCGCCTGAGCCATGGTCATACCATAGGCGAGTACTTTGGCGAGAGCCTGTTGTTGTGCAACATGCACTTCGGTATAGCGCTGCTCAGACACGGCCTGCCGACCGAGGGTCTTGACGCGTTGCCATTCTCGATCCGCGACAATCAATGCCCCTTGCGCTTCGGCCATCTCAACACTCGAGAGCGCCACCAGAGGTTGACCTACTTCGACTTCATCGCCGAGTTTCGCATGACGCGCTACGACTTGTGCTGTAATACGCGGGGTAACGAACACAGACCGGTACGCGTTGATCACGACCTCACCCGGAATCCGCAGGGTCTCGTTGAGCGCACGCGGTTCAACCGTGCCAATAACAATGCCCGCCGCGCGTCGTTCTTCAGCACTCAGTTCAATTGCGGTGCCCTCATGGTCCGCCTCCTCGGCATACACCGGTTGGATCAGTATCAAACACAGACACACCGCCCAAAATTTTGACATCGTCATCAGGGCCTCCAATACGGTTCTTTGTGTGTTGTAATTCATTTAAGACCGAGCCAGACATCCACCTGACCCGATGCGCGGAGCCACTCGAACCAGGCACGCCAGACCTGCCCGCGCAGATCGAGGGTACTTTCTTGTATATCCAGGGTCTCCCCCAATTGCCCAAAATAGTCGGCCATATCCATATCCCCAGCCTGCCAGAGTCGGCGCAGTTGCTCGCTTTGCCGGTCCAGGCTTTTCCGCCCCATCTGTTCCCACTCATCCCAGGCACTGCGCGATAACTCGTAGCGCTCTGCCGCACTGGTCAAGGAAGCGTGGGCTATCTGCATCGCGTCATCGGCGAGTTGCTGCGCCTGATCTCGCTCTGCCAGGGCCGCGATAACTTCATGTGTAAAGCGGTTCCGAATCGGAAGCGGAATGGACAGACCCAAACCGATCAACCTTTCGCCATCTTCGTATCCGCCAGTAAAATTCAGCGTCAGGTCTGGAAGCCATTCGCGTCGTCTCAGTTTCACAACCGCGTCAGCCATATTGACCCGGTGCCGCGCGGCTACAACCCCGGATAATGCCTGCACCAGAGCCTGTATATCAGCGCCTTGCTCAATTACCTCTGGTAATTTTTCGGGCAGAGAGGGCCACTGCGCCTCGGGTATGCGCGAGCCAAGGCTGTACACCGCTTGCCGCGCTTCGACCAGATCTGCAGCCGCCATTGCTTTTTGAATACGCGCCTCAGTCAAGGAGAGGAGAGCCTGATCGAGTTCTATCTGGTCTAACTCGCCGACCTCAAATCGACGCTGCGCCAACACCGCAAACTCCTCCATCAACTGCTGGCGCGTCTCGGCCAGACGATCGCGTTCAACATCAGTTTGATATTGTGCAAGACCATTGAGCAAATCTACCGCAACCATCCATCGGGCGTCCAGGTACTCCGCCTCGGCAACGAGACGGTCCAACTCCGCGACCTCGGTAAGCGCCTTGCGTTTGCCGCCCCAATCCAGCGTCTGACTAATCGATAGTGTGCGTATCCTGGCTTGTGCATTCTCAGCATCCAGCGACAACTCGGGATTGTAAAGAGCGCGCGACGCGGCATCCCTGAGCGCATCACTTGCTTTTAAACCCGAGCGCGCCGCCTGCACCCGGGGATTGGAATCGACAACAGCTTGCACAAAACGCGTCAACGCGACACTGGCCCGGGCATTTCCCAGCACCGTTGTCTCGGCGACCAGTGTCGTCCATGACATCACTATCAGGCCACACAATACGAAGGCGTGTCGATAGCATAGTTTGGGCATCAATCATCCTCCTGATGGTGACAATCAAAAGTAATCCGAAAAATTTATCGCGAAATGTATAATTATATACCTAAACGACCCAATTGTCTATTAACAATTTGTAAAAATTAAATCTGGTGCTTTTTCCAATGTCCCTGGGCAAACTTGCGGACGGTCAGCGCACCCTGTACAATACTATAAACAATAAGCGCGGCCCAGATACCGTAGATATCAAACCCAAGTGTAAACCCCAGAACATAAGCGATGGGCAGGCGAACGAGCCACTGGGCAATCAGAGTATAATACATCGGAGGCATCGTATCGCCAGCACCTCTAAGACTGCCGCTACTCGTATTGGCAGCACACAAAAAGGGTTCGGCTATAACCATCGCATAAAGGTAGATAACACCGATACCGATCACCTCCTGTGCATCGGTAAAAAACGACATGAAAAACCCCGCAAACACCACGGCAGGCAGCGACAGGGCAATATTGGTCACAACAGAAATAAAGAGAATAGTCCAACCGTGGCGCTCTGCACCAGCGGGCTCTTTCGCCCCCAAATGCTGCCCCACCATAGCCGTTGCAACCGTGCCAAAAGCCAGCCCGGTTCGCCGCAAAATGTGTTCCACCTGACTCCCAATCGCATACGCTGCAACCGCAGTTGTAGATAATGTGGACATTGCAATAAGTTTGAGATAAACCACACCTGAGCCGTTGCGCAAAATCCCCTGAAGACCAGAAGGCACGCCAATCTTGAGGATGCGACGCGCAACACCCCAGTTAAACCTGTAGGACGTATCGGGCAAAAGTGTGAGCGCAAAACGCCCGCTATAAAGACACCCAAGCCCAATCAAAGTTGCCGCACTGCGCCCCAAAAGACCGCCCACAGCAGCCCCCACAACACCCAATGCCGGCAACCCCCAGTGACCAAAGATGAGGAGATAACACATCACAATTTGAATGCTACTACTGATCAAACTCAGATAGAAAGGCGTACGCGTATCTCCAGCACCCTGAAAACAACTCGCAATCGCGCGATTCAGCGTCATAAAAGGAACGCCCAAAAAGAAAACCTGTAAATACGGCGTACCCAGAGCCGCCACCTCGGAATCAGAAGTCATCATCGGAATCAAAAAAGGCGAAAGAGCCAAACTGCCCACGCCAAAAGCGATACTAAACACAAAAAGCAGGGAAAACGCCTGCTTTGCCGCTGCACTGGCTTCGCGCATAGAATCTGCGCCAATCGCCTGAGCGACCATCGTCAGCGCGCCCCTCGAAATGGACATCATCGCGGTAAAGAGCACGCGCGTAAACGCCTGGGCAATACCCACCGCAGAAAGAGCGACAGGACCGAGCTTCCCGATCATAAAGAGTTGCGCCATATGCACAACTGTCTCGATCATGCCTCCCCCAGCAACTGGCAAAGTCATCCAGAGGACCTTACTGGTTAACGAAAGATCGACTTTGCGCTCGGTGGGTTCTACTGTCGTTTCGAATGGTTTGGACATAAAATTAAAGATGTTTGGGAATACCCTGTCCCATCACCATCGCTGCGATATCGTCCTGCGTGACATCACAGATCGGAAAATCGCCGACCTTTTCGCCGTGGCTGAGAATAGTTGTCCGATCAGCAACTTCAAACACATGGGTAATATTGTGCGTAATAAAAATAACGCCTATACCTTTTTCTTTAGCAGCCGTAATATAGCCCAGCACCTTGCGCGTTTCGCCAACGGAAAGCGCAGAAGTCGGCTCATCGAGAATAAGCACGCGAGACCCAAAGTGCAGGGCGCGGGCGATGGCAATCGATTGTCGTTCCCCACCGGAAAGACGGGCAACGGACTCACTCGCGTTGCGAATGTGAATACCTATCTCACCCAGTGCCGCAGCCGCTCCTGTATCCATCGCCGCCTGATCGAAAAACGCGAACGGACCGACCCGCTTGACGAGTTCTCTACCCAGATAAAAATTGCGCGCAATACTCATACTCGGCACGAGCGCGAGGTCCTGATAAACGGTCTCAATCCCCAGATCGCGGGCATCCTGTGGAGAGTCGAACCGAACGGCTTTATCCCCAAAATACATCTCACCTCCGCTCGGTGGATAAACACCCGTAATCACCTTAATCAGCGTAGATTTTCCCGCCCCATTATCGCCTAAAAGCGCGAGAACTTCACCATCCTCAAGCGTGAAATCAATGCCTTTCAGCGCGACAATATGCCCAAAACGGCGACCGATATTTTTTAGCTCCAGCAAAGCCAAAGTAGCCTCAGCGTTCTTTCCGCACAAAATTGTTAATCACAACAGCCGCAATCATAATAGCGCCAATCGCCCCTCGAAAGGCATTGGAGGGGACCTGCATGAGAACAAGTCCCGTGCGCAACATGCCCGTCAACGCTGTACCAATAGCCGAACCGACCAGACTGCCATAACCCCCTGTGAGAAGCGTCCCGCCAATAACAACCGCGGCGATGACCTCGAGCTCCAGCCCCGTACCGCGCAATGGATCAACACTCTTGAGGCGCGCGACCTGAATAATGCCCGCAAGTGCGGCGAGAAATCCCGAAATGACAAAATTGATCACGCGCACGCGATCAATGCGAATACCCTGCAAACGCGCCGCCTGGGCATTGCCCCCCGTGGCAAAAACAGCGTTGCCAAAGCGCGTTTGACGCAACACAATTGCAAAAACAGACGTAAGCCCAATCCACCAGAGAATACTGGTGCGATAATTATCCATTCCAATGCGTCCGTTGAGCGCGGAAAAAAAATCAATTTTAACAGGCGTCAAAGGATGGGGTAGAAGTGCCTCAATAACGAGATAAGCAACAAAAAGAAGCGCGGCAACAAGCAGAATTTTGGACTTTACGGATTGATTTCTCGCCCGCCAGATATCCCGCACTACCCACAGAACAATAAAAAAAAGTGCGAGCGTCAAAACAAACACCAGCAGACCCGGCACTTCGAGAATTGGAGACTCGCGCGAATAGTCCGCATATCGAACAATGCGTCCCCCAGAAATAGCCGTAAGAGGAATGGCGCGATACGCGAGCATCGTCCCCAGCGTAATGATAAAAGAGGGAATACCCGTCGATATGAGAAGCAATCCGTTGATCAAACCGAGCAGACAGCCGACAATTAAACCAATTCCCGCCGCGAGTAAAATAGGTACACCATTTACAGTTGCATAGAGAAATGCGAGAGAAGACACCCCCAGAATAGAACCAACTGAAAGATCAAATTCCCCAGAAATCATCAAAAGCGTAATACCGATCGCGAGGATGCCCGGAACAGCCTGACTGTTGAGAATGGATGAAATCGCACTATGGGAGAGAAATGTATCTGGCGTGGCAAATGCAAAGATCAAAAATATAACGGAAAAACCCGCTGCGGCGCCAGCTTCTGGAGAACGCGCAAGGCGGGTGCGAATGGCGTCATAAGGCTTCAATAGAAATCCTATCTATAACCAGCGGCCACTAATTTGGCAATACGGTCAACATTTGTTGCATTAATCGCGAACGGACCGGTGAGCACATCCTGGGCGAGAGTGAGACCATAGGCATTATTCAAATACAAAAAGGAAACAGTCAGATAACCCTGCAAATAGGGCTGTTGATCCACAGCCTGAACCGTATATCCCCTCCGGATGTGGTCAAATATAGACGTACTCGTATCGTGGGTAACGTGCAAAATTTCGCCAGCTTTCTTTCCCGCTTCCTCAACAAAAAGATAAAAAGCATCCGCTGGTAGTGGTCCCAGGGTAGCGATGGCATTGGTTTCGGGATGACCGAGAAAATAATCGCGCAACAAGCCCGCGGACTGCTCGACATCATTAGATATGGTCAGACCATCAACGACAATACCTCTTTCTTTAAAAATGCTCGAAAATCCGGCAAACCGCGCTTCGAGACCACTGTGTCCAAGCTCCTGGATAGGACATACAGCGCGTTGAACCGCGATACCGCGCTTTTCCGCCTCGGCGAGAATGGCTTTTGCATTGGATTGGCCGCCGAGATACTCGCTGGCACCCACGTAAAATTGCGTGGGCAGTGCATCATCTTCCCCCGCATTGGGATCCGCCGTATTGAGCACAATAATGGGGATACCCGCCGCGTGTGCGCGCACAACACTCTCCCGAATAGCTTCGGGATCCGGACACGTAATTCCAATGCCATTGACCTTATTTGCAATCGCATCATCGAGAAAATTGGGCATATCCGCAATCGAAAATGTGGGATTACTCAGCCATTGCACATCCACATCATAGCGCCTGGCCGCATCTTCCATACCCTTAATCACCACATTCCAGAATGGATTTCCCGGCCCACCATGCGTGACAAAAGCAAATTTGTAGCGTTCCTGAGCAATTGCGGGGTGCAGACAAGAAAAAGCAAAGAAAAGCGCGAGAACATAGCGAATAATCATTGAGAACTCCTATCTCGAAATGAAGGCTTCGCAAGATACGCGCCCAAAAAGATCAAGTCAAGTTAGACAAACAGGCATGGGTATATGGTAGGGGATCTATACCCGTAGCGAGCTTTGTAGCGCGCGCATGGGCGAGAAGAAAATCGAGTTCCTCCGGCGTATCGACATCAAAATAGGGAGGAACGAGACCGAGCGTATGTCCAGCACGCTGAACGCGGTCAATGGTCTGAGACAAAACGCTGGACGTACTCCATTCCACATCCTCGAAAATTTCCGGCGTAGATCTCGAGACACCGACGAGATAGTATCCGCCATCTGTACTCGGACCTAAAACAACATCCTTTGTACGCAACAAATCGAATGCCTGTGTAATATGGTAGGCTGGCAGAGAAGGGATATCCGTCCCAATGAGAACCGCTCCTGATGCACCTGCGTCGAGTTGTTGAACAAGCGCTTCTCGCATACGCACACCGAGATCATCCTGCACCTGGGGAACGTACTGCCATTGAGCCTTCCCACCACCAAAAAGTGCGCGAACCTCGGACTCTGCATCGGGCGGATCAAAAGCGATCACCCGTTGATCGACATCGATACGCTCTGCCCGCGCCAGCACATCGCGCACAAACGCGGTATAAAGGGCTGCAACCTGATCGGGTGCATAGCGCGTCTGCAAGCGGGTCTTAACCGCTCCGGGAATTGGATTTTTGACAAAGACAATAAGGGCTGTCATAAAGTTGATAGACTGTTTACGCAAACACCAAATTTTTGTATCATAACAAAGCCAATGGACATAGTACCGGAAAAAGATCTAAAAATCAAATTATTAACTCTCTCAACCCCAAAGGAGAACCTATGTCTCAAGACCGACCGAATATTCTCTATATCATGGACGATCAGCACCGATGGGATTATCTGGGATCAATGGGCGCTGAATTTGTCAAAACGCCCAATCTGGACCGATTGGCCGAGCGCGGCATTCAATTTACACAATGTATAACGAATTGTCCCGTATGTGCGCCCTCTCGCATTGCGGTCGCATCGGGCCTGCAACCCGTTCGCCTGGGCGCGCTGGGTAATAACAATTTTCTACCACGCACAGCCACGACATATTACCAACGGCTACGCGATCACAATTATTACGTCGGCTGCGTGGGCAAACTGGATCTGGCAAAACCCGATGGGTACAATGGACGCGACGGCGATAGGCCAGCTACGTACATATGGGGATTTACGCATCCCGTTGAAGTCGAAGGCAAAAGCCATGCTGGCAGGGGCAGAATTCCCCAGGGACCCATTCGCATCAAGTTAAGAGTTACAAAGCGATCAAGAGTTGGTAAGTATTCGGTATTTTCTTTTTGGTATTCATCCGACAACCATATTGGAGACAGGTTTGAATGATTTTCAAGCACTCTGGCATAGAGATTTTGTTCATCCCGGACAGTGCAGAGGCGATTAAGACAGCCTGCTTGCGCACAATCTGCGCGGCCTTGACCAAAGACTTATCTGGATATTTCCACAACCGGGTCAATAAGACCCAATGCTGAATGATCATTCCGATAATTTTGGCATAGACCTCTGTCAGGATGCGCCAGGGTTTTTGACTTCTGGATTTATCG
>JAJEDY010000035.1 GCA_022821275.1 Candidatus Latescibacterota bacterium
AACCCGAACAGTCTTTGAAAAGTTGTCAAATCAACCGCCTGATGCTAGCCAAAACGCCCCATATCGCCGATATATCCACCCTATTTGCCTAATTTTTTGCTCCGATTCAGGGCTTACCGATAATTTTAAAACAGCTTCTAAGGTTATCAGCAACACAGCAATCCCCGAAAGAACAGCAAGAGGTACATCACGCATTGGAGTTGGTCTGGAGATACAGATATCAATATGGAGGCAATTTACAACAAAAGATGGACTTCAAAATAGTAAGTTCGCCGCAGGATTCAATAATGGAAATTGCGTATTGGATTCCGGGAAAGGTTTATTCAGACCCTGTCTTTATAGAACTCGATTTCTTCAATATTCACGGTACAAGGGTGGCTAAGCCAGTCAATGAAACACACGCGCCGGGTTCTTATACGGCGTTCTTGCCCAAACGGGAACTTCCCGACGGAACATACTTTGTGAGATTAAGAGCAAATCGATCAGAAGAAAATGCGGAGCGACGCTCATTGAAGCTAATTTGGGCATACAGAAACCAACCAGAACCCAAAGATCCAATAGACTTCAAAATAGAAAATTCGCCACAAGATTCACTGGTAAAAATCGTGTATTCGATTTCGGAAATGTTTTCTTCACACCCCGTCTTTGTAGAAATCATTTTCTTCAATAATCAGAATATGATGGTAGCCAGGCCAGTCAACAAAACACACGCGTCCGGTTCTTATACAGCATTCTTATCCAAACGGGGATTACCTGATGGAACATACTGGGTAAAGATGACAGCCGGACGAGATTTCACATTACAGGGATCTCCTCATTCTCCTTATACCGTGCGTCGCAGAGAGAATCTAATCTGGGCAGAAAGAAAGTGAGGCTCAGCATGTATTTCAACAAGTGCAAACTGATAGCGAGTCTGGTAAATCATCGATCAGAACGGACAGATTCGATATGAACGCAAGGGATTGGGTGCTGATTTCAGCGTGGCAATGGCGCATCAATTGGAGTGGGTCATCGGAATGAATGGAGCGAAGTAGCCGAAAGCAGATTATGAGAAGCGAGTTGAGAGAGGATGCTATTATGAATAAAAAACCAATATCTACTTATGAGCGACTGATGCAAGACCCGGAGTTTAGAGAAGAATACAAAACGGAATACAAAGATTTTGCTCTTTCGGAATTGCTTCTGGCACTCATGGATGGTGATGACAAATCGGTTCGAAAGTTGGAAAAAGAAGTGGGTTCATTGATATGAACTGTTACTTGTAGCGTGATAAAAAATAGAAGTTCACCAAATAGTTTCAACATCTGATTGTTGAATTCGATAATCTGTTGTGACAAGTGGCAGGCTGAAGTACTGTGCTGTTGCCGCAATCATACGATCTGGCATATCGGGTATTTGATCGCGTGGGATATTTTCCAACTGTTCTGCAATCGCAAGATCAAAAGGGGCAACTTTGAATCCCGAATCGGATCGGTGCAATGTAGCTTTCAAATCAATCAAATTCTGTCTGGGCAACCGCTTTTTCTCAGTCAGGTATATAACCTCGACAATTGTTACTGATGACACATAGACCGGGTGACCCGATGTAATTGCCTCTCGAATAGCCTGACGAGCAACAGATGAAAGGTCTGACGACCGTGCTAAGAACCAGATAAATGAATGCGTATCTACAACCAGAGACATCACGCCTAATCCTTTTGATCAAATTTATGCCACATCTCTTTTCGGGCTTCGGCTATGTCTCGAGAGGTTATCGGATCCATCTGATCCCACAAGCCTTCGGGATTAAAGAGCTTGCCTTGATCAAATTCAGACGAATCTGGTGCGTTTGCCATAGGAACGAGTTGAAAGGCCGAACCATCTTCCTGCGTAATAACCACTTTCTCTCCATTGGCCGCTTCTTTGACCAATGCTGCAAGACAATTTTCCGCCTCTGTAAGATTAATTTGGTGCATATTCTCATCCTTTCGGTATTCTCTAACGGCTGAGCACTGTTCTCAGGTAGTAATTATCCCCAAAAATAAAAAGTGTAGCAATGACGCGATGTTGTCAACCGCCTTTCAAAACATTTCCCTCTTATTTGCTTTTAAAATTTTCTAACTATTGAGAATTCCATCAATCTCTTCCATCTCCTCATCACTGAGATCCCAGCCAACCGTCGCGGCATTTGCCGTGACCTGCTCGGGCGTGGTAGCTCCGGCAATCACGGAACACACACTGGGATTGGCGAGAAGCCATGCAAAAGCCAGATCGAGAACGGTATGATCGCGTTCCTGTGCAAACTCTTCCAACGCTTCCAGAATATCAAAATTCTTATCCGTGAACATACCCCGGTCGCGCTCTGCCAAACGCGTACCCTCGGGCGCAGGTTCATCTCGGCGATATTTGCCCGTAAGAAAACCGCTCGCAAGGGGAAAATAGGGCAAAATACCAATACCATAAGACTTGCAAAACGGCACAAGCTCTGCCTCAACCTCGCGGTCGAGCATGCTATAGCGGGGTTGCACAGTCGAAAACGCGACCAAATTCTTCGCACGCGAAGTCCAGATCGCCTCACAAACCTCCCACGCCATAAAATTGGAACAGCCAATATACCGCACCTTGCCCTGAGCAACGAGATAGTCAAGCGCGTGCAAAGTCTCCTCAATAGGCGTATTGGAATCCGTCTGATGAATCTGATACAGATCGATATAATCCGTATTGAGACGTCTGAGACTATCCTCCACCTCTTTGAGAATATGGTACCGCGAATTGCCGCTCATATTCGGTCCATCGCCCATACTCATCGACACCTTAGTCGCCAGAATAAACGCATCGCGCTTGCCTCTAATCGCCCTGCCAATGTAGGACTCCGATAGCGTACCCCCGTACATATTAGCCGTATCGATCAACGTAATACCTTCATCCAGCGCCCGATCCATAACACGCGCCGTAGCCCTCGCATCGAGCCGCCCGCCAAAATTATTCGTACCCAACCCAATAGCCGAAACCTGAAGCCCTGAATTGCCGAGTTGCCGATATTCCATTTTAAAACTCCTTATCAAAAAATATTGCCCTGATACAACTGCTGTAAAAACTCCGCAACAGGCAAAACATCCACACCATCAAAATGATAGCTCCGCTTACCCGTATAAACCCCCACCATGCGATCAACGCAAATCTGTGGGGAAAGACTCATATCGCGCATCTGGCGCTCCCAGCGTCTATCCCACCTATCAGACAGCTTAACTTCGAGACACACCACATGCGCCCGAGAAGATACTGTTCGCTTACGCGTTTCAATAACAAAATCGATTTCCCCTCCTGTAGCCGTGCGATAAAATGCAATAGGACGGTATTTTTCTCGCGTGTGATTGTACACGCGCAACTCGTGATAAATCAACGTCTCCAACGCAGTTCCCAACCAGACGCGGTCAAGCGGATCATCGAGCAATCCCGCGGCTGCACGCGCAACACCCGGATCGAACCAGTAGAACTTGGGGCGGGTCTGCTCTCGAACTTTAATATTCGGGCGATAAGCCAAAATTTTGTGCCCCAAAAGCGTATCTTCCAAAATCGAAAAATAGATATCGATACTGCTGCGAGAAACCGCTGCATCTCGCGCGAGACTTTGCGCGTTAACCTGTTGGGCATTAATCTGACCAGCAATGCTTAAAAATCGGAGAAAAGGAGGTAGATTGCGCACAACCCCCTCTTCTTTAATCTCTTCTCTAATATAGGTATTGACATAAGCATCGAGAATATCGCGGGCATACTTGCGGTCTAATTGCACCGTGGGCAACAAACCGTATTGCAGTGAAAAATCGAGATCAAAAAGCGCGCCGAGTTCTGCACTGCTAAACGATTCCATGTGGCGTGTAATCGCGCGCCCCGCAAGCAAATTGGTACCGCCCCGTCGCAGTTTGCGCGCAGAAGAACCGCAAAGCACGAACCGCCACCGTTTATTTTCAATCAACCGATGAACCTCATCCAGCAAAGCGGGAATTTTTTGAACTTCATCCAGAACAACCCATGTCTGCTCTGGACGATTACCGATCAGAGCCTCGAGGTGATAGGGCGACTGAGAAAGCTCGAAATAAAGTGAGGAATCGAGCAAATCGAGATAAATCGCACCGGGCAAAACCTGACGCAAATAGGTACTCTTGCCTGTTGAGCGCGGTCCAAAAAGAAAAAACGAGCGATCAGGTAAGGCCAGAAGGCGTTTTAATAAGGGGTTTTTCATATTGCAAATTTACAAAACTATTGTAAAAAAACAATGGAAATTTACAAAACTATTGTAAATTTGCAATCCCAAGAACAAAAAAATATGGACGAAGAATTAAAAGGAATAAGATGCAGAGAGGGACAAAGGCGTGGGAGAGCGGTTGAATGTGAGACGGTCCAATGGGATAGAATGCCACGTCTCATAGCTGGCAAGTTTGCCAATAATACTACCGACACCGGCACCGACCGCAGAAATAACAACCGTTTTTGGACTCAGAACAATATTGGCAAGGGCTGACCATCCGGTCTCGGTACTCCTGTTCAAATCGGACGAAGAAAAAATAACGCCAATGCAGAAACCCGTAACCAGACCGGCTTTGAAACCCTTCCGGATATGGGATGTCTTGCTCAGATTAATCGACAGTTGATCCAGCTCCGAAGCCGTCAGGATTTTATACTCATCGCTCTTATGTGTATCTGCCAAAACGATCAAAGAGTCGCTCACACTCGCAATAATACCCGCAAATCGACTATCTGCTACTTCAGCAATGCCAATAACAGCCCGGTGCCCGGGTATAACGCCAGTCCGGGTCAAAAATCGACGCGCCTGGGGATTGAACCGCACGGCGATTCTTTTCGTCTTCTTTACGCGCAAATGATCAATAGACTGGTAGATAATGCGGCGTCTATAGGGCAATTGGTCTGTGACAAGTGTAACCGCATACCCCTGTGTGCGATTGATATAGCCTCGAAACCGTCTTTTTTGTGCACTGGCAAAATACGCACCCTCGACATACGTCCCGATCTCGAGTTTTTTTACTCTTTCACTTACATCACTCTGCGCACAAAGCTGTCCAGACAGAAATATCAGAAGTATCGAACAGGTCTTAAAAGCACGAAAAAAGAAGAAAGACAAGATAAGCGATCCGTGAATGAAAAATATTACGGTTTGTCTTCGGGTGGAATATAGCGGTTGGCAAGCGCGACATAATCCTCGCGAATCGGCGAGAAAATATCGAGAGCCACACAGGGACCATCGACTGCCTCGGCCCGGTGTGGCACATGGGCGGGAATCAGAAAAGCTTCGCCGGGTTCAACCGTGCGGGTCTCGCCATCAATAGTGAACTTCATCCGCCCCTCAATCATCATACCCCCCTGCTCGTGGGGATGGCTGTGCATCGGCACGACAGCACCCGCATCAAACTCAACGCGCGAGAGCATCAAATTCTCACCATAAGGCGTCCGAATGCGCACGCCGGGTGCGACTTCATTAGCGGGATACTTATCCCAATCAATAAACGACATCTTGTTCAGCCTTCGAAAAGTTGACTTCCTATCCTTCAGACGCACGCGCCTCTTTGTCAATCGCGCCAAAGAGTTGCCGCGTCATCAAACGGGCTGCACTGGCGTGCATGCGCTGTCCCACAGCAGCGATAGGACCGCCGATCTGCACATCGCCCTCAAACGAAATCCGCGTATTTTCACCATCAGGGGCGAGTTCCACAACGCCCTGCCCCTTGACAAACCCGGTCGTGCCCTTGATATCGACCACCATCGTATAGCGCTCGGGCGGTTGAATATCTGACAGCGTAACACGACCCGTGTATTTGCCGCGAACCGGACCAATCCCCGCTGAAACAGCCATATCGTAAACCCCATCAGCCCGGTGTTCCAACTTATCGCAGCCCGGCATACAACGAGCGAGCACCTCGGGATCGATAAGCAATTCAAAAGCACGCTCAACCGTCGCGCCAATCGTGTGTGTACCAGAAAGTCTCAAAACACCTCCTAAAAAAACACGGCTCCCTTCCCAAAAGAGAAGAGAGCCGTAAAATCAAGCTGCGCGATCAATTGCCTGGCTCAATGCCCGTTGTGTAAACACGCGCGCCAAATGGGCGCGGTAATCGCCAGAAGCGTGGTGATCTTCCTGAAACTCTTCCACGCCATCAGTCGCATGGGCCGCCGCATCGGCAACAGCGTCAATACCCTGCCCCACAAGCGCGTCTTCGACCGCATGTGCGCGATACGCCGCAGGCGCAACACCGGTAACACCCACGGCCACAGAAGCGCAATTGCCCGCGTCATCCAGAGTGACTTGAGCCGCAACGCCTGCAAGGGCAAAACCGGACGCAGATTGTCGCATCTTGACATACGCACCACCCGAACACTCGGCTGGCACCGCAATGCGAATCTGCGTGAGAATTTCGCCGGGTTGCAAATCAGTAATAAAGAGATCCACAAAAAAATCAGACGCAGCAACCGCGCGTTCACCATCTGGCCCGGCAATATCGAATTGCGCATCGAGGGCGAGCATCGTCGCGGGCCAATCCGCAGCCGGATCGGCATGGGCAATACTCCCGCCCACCGTGCCTCGATTCCGCACCTGCGCATCGCCAATCTCCGCTGCGGTCTCGGGCAAAAGTGAACATTTTGAAGGCAGCAAGCGATGGCTTTCCACAGCATAATGCGTGGCCAGAGCACCAATGGAAATGGTCTCATTGCCCGCAGTCACTCTCTTTAAGCCAGCAACACCGCTCAAATCAATAACGACCGAAGGCGCGGCAAGACGCAATTTCATAGACGGAATCAGACTGTGACCGCCCGCCAGTACTTTGGCATCGTCGCCAAACGCCTGCACCAGCCGCATCGCGCTTCTCAGAGTTTTGGGTGCGTGGTAATCAAAGGGGGTCATTGTTCAAGTCTCCTGCATGAGTTTCCAGAGTTTTTCGGGGCGCAAAGGCAGATCGATATGTCGCACGCCAAAAGGTTTTAGCGCGTCAATCACCGCATTGGCTATCGCGGGCGTAGAACCAATCGTACCCGCTTCGCCCACACCTTTGACACCCATTGGATTAACGGGCGAAGGCGTAACCGTATTCGCCAATTCAAAGCGCGGGAAATTGTGCGCTTTGGGCAAAGCATAATCCATAAATGAACCGGTGATCATCTGCCCGCTCTCGTCGTAAATGGCTTCCTCGTAAAGGGCTTGCCCCACCCCCTGTGCAATACCGCCGTGTACCTGGCCCTCAACAATCAGCGGATTGATAATATTCCCGCAATCGTCAACGGCGATATAGCGCTCTATCTCAACCTCGCCCGTATCGGCATCGACCTCGACCACGGCGATATGCGTACCAAAGGGATAGGTAAAATTCGGCGGTTCAAAAAAGTGCGACTCGGCCAAACCGGGTTCTGTACCCTCGGGGAGTTCCACACCCACATGAGCCACCATCGCAATCTCGCCCAATGTAAGCCCCGACTCGGGCGCACCCTGAACGCAGTATTTACCATCTTCAATCACAATATCCTGCGGATTGCTCTCCAGCAGATGCGCGGCGATATCGACCACTTTGTCTTTCACCTTACCCATCGCATGCACCATCGCCGTACCACCTACCGCCGTTGCGCGGCTACCAAATGTGCCAATACCGTATTGCACCGCATCGGTATCGCCGTGGATAATGCGAATATCGTCGATATCAACGCCCAATCCATCCGCAATAAGCTGGGCAAAAGTGGTTTCCTGCCCCTGTCCGTGCGGCGATACACCCGTGAGCACGGTTACCTTACCCGTGGGATCTACGCGCACAGTACTGCTTTCCCAACCGCCAGCGGGCATCGCAGCCGAAGGACCCATCCCACAAATCTCCACATAAGTGGAAAATCCAATACCGAGATACCGTCCCTCTTCGCGCAATTCGGCCTGTTGCTCGCGCAAAGCCTCGTAATCGGCAATCTTGAGCGCTTTATCAAGTGCAGCCGTATAATCACCACTATCATAAGCCAGAGCAGTCCCCGTTTCATAGGGAAAAGCGTCTTTACCAATAAAGTTCTTGCGCCGCACCGCCAGAGGATCGAGATCCAGATCGTGCGCCACCACATCGATCATGCGCTCAATGAGATACGTAGCCTCGGGACGTCCCGCACCCCGATAGGCATCCGTCGCCATCTTATTCGTAAAAGCGGCTTTGAGATTCATCTGCACATTTTTAAACGTATAAGAACCGCACAACATCAACCCCGTAAGCGTGGGAATGGCTGGCGTGAGCAACTGATAATAAGCCCCCACATCAGCCGTAACCGTGTAGTTGAGACCGAGAATCGTACCATCGTCTTTCACCGCGAGTTCGACATCTCCGGTCTGATCGCGTCCGTGAATCGTATGCAAAAAGTTTTCACGCCGCCCTTCAATCCACTTCACGGGCTGCCCCAGATATTTCGCCATATGCCCCAGCAGGGCTTCTTCGGCATACACATTGAGCTTGCAACCAAAGCCACCGCCCACTTCCGGCGCAATAACGCGCACATGGTTCTCGGCCATACTGAGCATAACGGATATTTGCGTACGCAACAGATGGGGAATTTGCGTAGATGACCACAAGTTAAGCTGATCTTTACCGGGCAGGTATTGGGCAACCACACCCCGCGTCTCCATCGGATTGGGAACCAGACGCTGATGATCAATCCGCTGGCTGACGACATGATCGGCTTCGGCAAAAGCCGCATCCACATCGCCCCCGGCAATGCTCCAGGTAAAAGCCATATTATCGTCCCAATCTTCGTGGATAACAGGCGCGCCATCGGCAAAAGCCGCCTCAGCCGAATTGATGGCATCGAGAGGTTCGTAATCGACCTCAATCAAATCCAGTGCATCCTGGGCAATATACGCATCAGTCGCTGCAACAGCGGCGACAGGCTCGCCGACAAAACGCACTTTTCCAGTAGCAAGCACGGGATGGTGGGGCACCTTAATACCCGGAAACCCCTCGGGATCTGTAGCCGCACAGGGAATCCCACCAATGACATCTTTGACATCATCGCCAGTGACAACAGACTTGACGCCGGATAAATTTTGAGCCGCATCGGTATTAATACCATTGATGCGCGCATGGGCATAAGGGCTTCGCAAAATCGCGACATGCAACAAATTGGGCAACTTAATGTCATCGACATAATGTGCAAGGCCCTGAATCAATCGAGGGTCTTCTCGGCGCTTAATACGGGCGCCAACAGATTTGCTAACAGGCATGGGGCGCCTCCTATGTGGTCATTTTTTTCGATGCGTACTGAACCGCATCGACAATGTGTTGATACCCTGTACAGCGGCACAAATTGCCTTCTATACCGCGTCGAATATCGGCTTCACTGGGTTTGGGATTGCGTTCTAAAAGCTGGTGTGCGGCAATAATCATGCCCGGGGTGCAAAAACCGCACTGCAATCCGTGACATTCCCAGAAGCCCTCCTGAATGGGGTGCAATTCACCATTTTGAGCCAGGCCCTCAATGGTAGTAATTTCAGCACCATTGGCTTGCACTGCCAAAACCGTACACGATTTGACAGCATCTCCATTGAGCATCACACTACACGCGCCACAAAGGCTGGTCTCACAGCCCACATGCGTGCCAGTAAGCCCGACGACATCGCGCAAAAAATGCACGAGCAACATCCGGGGTTCCACGTCGTAGCTTTGATGCTCCCCGTTCACAGTGACTTCAATTTTCACGCAAGCCTCCTTTGTAAAGGGGGAAAAAAGGAAACAACTTACACTCTATCGCAAGATATAGCGCATGAGAACGCGATGCAAACAATTTTTGGAAGGCTTTAGTGCAAAGGTCAGAATTAGATATCTTGGCAAAACATTACATTCCCATTATGTTAAAAAATAAACCAACCAAAACAGGAGAAAACCATGAAAACACTTTACTACGTCGCCGACCCCATGTGTTCGTGGTGCTGGGGATTTCAGCCAGTGCTCGAAAAAGTAAAAGAAGCTATACCCGAAGAGTTATCACCCGTATATATCATGGGTGGACTGGCGCGCGACACCGATGACCTCATGCCCGATGCGATGCAGGCGCACATCCAGCGCGCATGGCGCGAAGTCGCAGCCATAACAGGCGCGAGTTTTAACTGGGACTTTTGGAAAAAATGCAAACCGAGGCGATGCACCTATCCATCTTGCAGGGCATTTTATGCAGCTCAAAATCAAGGGGCTGGAACAGCGATGTACGAAGCCATTCAACGCGCCTATTATCGGGAAGCGCGCAATCCATCAGACGTAGAAGTCCTCGTCGCATTGGCGGATAAAATCGGGTTAGACACACAGCGTTTTGCTCAAGATCTGGCATCACCCGAAACAGAACAGCAGATGCAGGATGGATTTAACATCAGGCGATCTATGAATGCCAATCAGTTTCCAAGCCTCGTCATAAGAAACAATGCGTCCGTCACCTTCATCACCCGAGGATATAACGACGCGGAAACCGTATTGGCCTATTTGCAAGCAGCACTGAAATAGATAACCGCTGGGACGGCACAGGGGCCGTCCCCCTGTGGTCGCCCACTGACCACTAACCTATTCCCAGAGCCTGCGAACATCGAGTACAAAATTGGGCAACACGGGACCGCCAGAAATGGTCTCTGGATCGGACAGACAAATGACCTCTTCACCTGGACGATAGACATAAACATTGCGTTCTCTCGGATCGATAAGCCAGCCGAGTTGCGCGCCATTATCGATATATTCCCGCATCTTGTCTTTTATGGTCTCAAGGCGATCCGTACGAGAAAGCAATTCGACGACAAAATCGGGACAAATCGGAGCGAACTCCTCCTGCTCATCTCCTGAAAGCACCTCCCACCTTTCTTTTTGAATCCACGCCAGATCGGGAGCACGCACAGCGCCATTGGGCAGGGTAAAACCCGCTGATGAATCAAAGCCAAAACCCGTCTCATCAGACTGCATCCAATTATAAAATTGACCGATAAGCCCAAAATTCCGCTGCCCAGATTTGCTCCCCGTCGGTGGCATAATAATTATATCTCCATCGCAATTAAGTTCCATTCTCAAATCGGGATTGGCCTGGCAAAATTGAAAAAACTCATGCCTATCCATGCGCAATACAGACCCGAAATGAAGCGTAAGAGCATCCTGATCTGTTTGTAATGCAACCGCACTCATGGAAAATCCTCCAAAAAAGAAAAATTTGACGCGCTAATAAAAAATACCCACAACCCGAACATTGTGCAACTCGATAAGCGCGTATTTCTCGTACATTCACAGAGCAGCGAACATCCCGCCTTGACATACATAAGAAGTTTTTAAATATTAAACCCAATATATCTGCAACCAAAAACAAGAAGGAGAGTGCAGAAATGGCCGATCAAGACATACCAACACAAGACCAACAAAACGAATTGCTATTCATGCAACTGGTCATGATGTTTCAGGGCATGGCATTGCAAAACCTGGGCAAAGTGATGAACCCCATGACCAACCAGATCGAACGCAACCTGGAACAGGCGAAAAACATGATTGACATCCTGGGCATGCTGGACGAAAAAACAAAAGGCAACTTAAACGACAACGAGCAAAGATTAATGGAACACGTCTTATTTGAACTGCGAATGAACTATGTGGATGAACTCAAAAAGGGCGAAGCGCCAGAAGAGCAAGCGGAGGATCAGGCAGAAGAGCAGGCACCTGACAATAGCACAGAGGACGAAGAGGAGGAAAAAAATTGAGCGCACTCAAAAAGTGGTCGGCTTATTGCTTACTCCTCATCATGTATCTACCCTTGAGTTGTGCTTATTACTCCACATCAGCCACGGGCAGTGGTGGCATCCGCTCCGTCGCTGTACCACTACTCGACAACGAAAGCCTCGAAGCCGGTATTCACCAGGCACTAACAGACAGCTTAATTCAGGGATTTGTCTCTGATGGTGCTTTGCGCGTAGTCGAAGAAGACCAGGCCGATGCCGTATTACAGGGCATCGTCCTCGAAATTAAAGAAGAACCCTTTACTTATGGCGGTCAGGCGAGTGCCGAACAATATCAAATCTCCGTCTTTGTAAAAATAGCCTTTTACGACACCCGGGAAAAACAAACCCTCTGGGAACTGGACCGCATGCGCGGTTACGGCATCTACGACGCGGCAAGCCAACGCGACCTCGCCCGTACACAAGGCATTGGCGACGCGCTGCGAATGCTCTCCAAAGACGTCGTAGATCGAACACAGGTGGGAGGATGGTAACACATGCCTGAAAACAACATCGTTGTCGATGACTTCATGCAATTGATCGGCGGCACGCCTCTGATTCACTTAAACAGACTGGTGACACCCGACATGGCTGAAATCATCGTCAAAATGGAATCCTTGAATCCAGCTCGCACGGTAAAAGATCGCATAGCCCTATCCATGATCGAAGCCGCAGAACGCGACGGACACTTAAAACCCGGCATGACCATCGTCGAACCAACCAGTGGCAATACGGGCATCGGTCTTGCAATGGTCGCAACCGCGCGAGGTTATCACCTGATACTAACCATGCCCGACTCCATGAGCCGGGAGCGACGCGACCTGCTCGAAAGTTACGGTGCCGAATTGATATTAACACCGGGCGACCTCGACATGCCCGGCGCTGTCGCAGCAGCCGAACGAATCGCAAATGAATCGCCCGAAACGACCTTCATGCCCCAGCAATTTAACAACCAGGCCAATCCAGAAATACACCGCCAAACCACAGCCCGAGAAATATTAGAAGCCGTTGACGGCCACCTCGACGCCTTTGTCGCAGGCGTGGGCACGGGAGGAACCATCACAGGCGTGGGCGAAGTCTTAAAATCCGAATTAGAACACATACGCGTAGTCGCCGTCGAACCCACCAAATCCCCGGTCCTCTCAGGCGGAAAGCCAGGACTGCACGGCATCCAGGGCATCGGTGCTGGTTTTGTTCCCACAGTACTCAACCGCGACATCTTTGACGCGCTAATATGCGTACACGACGAAGACGCCATCAAAACCGCCCGCAAACTCGGACGCGAAGAAGGCATCTTGGCGGGCATATCAGCCGGAGCAAATGTATTCGCCGCCCTGCAAGTCGCCCGCGACCTCGGCCCCGGGAAACGGGTCGCAACGATCATTTGCGACTCGGGCGAGCGGTACTTCAGCGTACCTGAATTCTTACGAGCATAATTTAAACCCACTTACAACAGGAGACCTCCATGAGCAATATCCCCAACTATTTAAAAAATTACGCAGACCTTTACGCCGATAACCCGCGCGCAGCAGCAGTACAATGGTTCCGCGAGGCGCGTTACGGCCTGTTCTTACACTACGGACTCTACTCTCTAATAGGACGACACGAATGGGTGCAACTGCGAGAACTCATACCCGTTGCCGAATACGCAAAACTCATGGACGACTTCACCGCTGAAAACTTCGATGCCGAGCGCCTCGCGCAATTTGCCGTTGACTGCGGGATGAAATACATCAACATCACCACGCGGCATCACGACTCATTCTGCTTATTCGACACAGCCGAAACGGATTTCAACAGCACCAATGCCCCAGCGGGTCGCGACTTAATCAAAGAACTGGCCGAAGCGTGTGACCGCCACGCACTCGGATTGTGTCTATACTACTCCCATGGCCGAGATTGGAAACATCCACATGCCCCCAACAACGACGAATGGGGGGGACAGGCAAGGCCCAAATACGACCCACCCGAACCGAGCTATGCCACGGGTTCGGCGCACAACCTGCAAATATATCTCGACTTCATGCAGGCGCAAATAACAGAACTACTCACAAATTACGGACCCGTAGCCTCAATATGGCTGGACGGGATTGGCGTTCTCAACAACGGCGACAGATCGAAATTTAAGTGCCAGGAACTCTACGACTACATCCACAGCGTACAACCGCACGTGCTGGTATCCTACAAGCAGGGCTTGCTGGGCACCGAAGACTTTCAGGCACCCGAACATCAGGCGGTAACACAGACAAACAAACCCATGGAAATCTGCACGACAATGTGTTCTGGACCAGGTGGAAAGGGCGTATCCTGGGGCTATCTCGCCGAAGGCGGCCACCACAAAAATGAGGAAGAAGTTTGGCAGGCATTGACAACAGCGCGAGAAGGCGGTTGCAATTTGTTGTTAAACACCGGTCCTCTGCCCGATGGATCACTCGATGAAAAAGATGTACCCGTACTGCTCGCAGTGGGCGAACGCATCCGCAAAGAGGGATTTCCGAAATAAAAGACGAATAATCCGCAGATAACGCAGATGAACACAGATGAAGGGCGAATGGACGAATGGACGAATCAACGAATAGACGAACCCCGCCCAACCACTCAAAACCTCTGGATTGCGGCTTAAAGCATGCCTGCCCCTGTATGATTTAAGCAGGGGCCGCAATGACGATGGATGGGATTGATCGCTGATTTTTGACCACTGACCGTAGATTCGTTGATTTAAGGAGCCTGATTTATTGTGTCAATTCAAACAACCGACATACAGGAACCCCAACCCCTGACACAACGATCGCCCTGGTGGGCAATTGCACTGGCCGTATTGATCACCGTATCAATCAACGCAATCATCCCCTATACCCATCATTACATGCACACCATATCACTGGTCGAAGGCATGATACCGATGGGTATTTTTATGCCATTTCTGGTACTGATCTTTATCGTAAATCCCGTGCTACGCGCTCTGGGATATGCATTACAACCCTGGGAATTGATCTTCATATTTGCGGTGGGCTACGTAAGCATGTCCATCAATGAATTGCTCGGGCGCGTACTGGCAACCTATGCCGTAATGCACTACATGGCCACGCCGGAAAACCTCTGGGAAGAATACGTCTTTGGCCTCGTCCAACCCTATCTTGTAGTCGAAGATGCCAAAGATCAATTGGCCTGGTTTTACGAGGGCCTACCTCGCAACGCAACGATACCCTGGGCAATCTGGATACGCCCCACATTCTGGTGGCTGAGCTTTATCGCCGCGCTCGGCCTGGGATCAGTCGCATTGGCGACAATCTTGCGCCGGCAATGGGTCGAGCAGGAGCGATTGCCCTTTCCCTTTGCACAAGTCGCCGAAGAACTGGCCGAAACAGCGGGCCCAAAGGGATTTCCCGAATACATGAAACAGCCATTATTCTGGGCTGGCTTCTCCATCCCCTCAGTTATCGTCCTGTGGTACATAATCGGCTACTTCGACCCCAGCTTCCCCGTGATTACCATAGGAATCCAAAATTACACAATCTCACTGGGACGGTACGTGCCCTTCCTGCACGGACGACTCAACTTTTTGATCATCGGATTTGCGTATTTCACCGACTTACAGGTCTTATTTTCGATCTGGGTATTCTGGGTACTCACCTGGCTGCAAATAGGAATAACCAATCGCATGGGCCTGGCAGAGGGCCTGGGAGAATTTGCCGGCACGCGACAGCAGGCACTGGGCGGATTCATCGTATTTTGTCTATGGGGATTGTGGATTGCGCGAACCCACATAAAGGCGGTCTTCCAACAGGCATTTCGTCAAACAAAAAAAATGGACGACCAGAACGAATTGATGTCCTACCGCACGGCAGTCGCCACATTTCTCGCCTGTGCTCTATTTGGCATGTTCTGGTTATTCAAAGGAGGGATGACACCGTTTTGGGCCGTATTGGTCACGGTATTCTGGTTCATCTTTTACACTGGATTTGCCAAAATCGTAGCAATGACCGGACTCGTATTTCTGGAATCGCCCAGCAGCCTGGGCACGGGCATAATGGGATTCGCACCACCTGACTCACTATCGCCAAACACAATTGCTATGCGGCAACAAGTAGGCAGCATGTATCAAAATGGCAAAAGCTTTACCATGCCCGCTGCCGCCCATGCCGCGCGACTGAGTATCGGCCTGGGCAATCGGGCGCGGGTATTGGGCTTGACCATCGCATTTGCATTTGTGTTCTCACTCATAGCCGCAGCCGCATCGACAATTTATCTGGGCTACACCGACGGCGCATTTAATTTCGGCTCGTACATGTTTCGGGTTGCCGCACCGCGCTACTACGATGGCATAGTGTCATCCATCCGCGACATTGGCAAAGAGACCCATTACGGCCTCAGGATGGCATTCACCGTATTTGGCGCGCTGACAATGGGCATCTTGACCCTGTGCCAATATCGATTCACCTGGTGGCCTCTCCATCCCATCGGCTTTACTGTCGTAACCTTTTATTCGGCGCGCACCGCCATCTTATCCGTATTTCTCACATGGCTGATTAAATTTATCATCTTCCGCCTGGGCGGAATCGCGCTATATCGTAGAGCAAAACCCTTTTTCATCGGCATGATCGTGGGATACACCCTATCGCTCATTGTGAGCATGAGCGTCGATCTCATCTGGTTCCCTGGGCAAGGGCACAATCTGTTTTGGGGCGACTAAAGTCAGCCCGCAATGACGGGCGAGGCATGCCTCGCCCCTACACATCTGCGGATCGCACTTCTTAGTACGGGCGAAAGATTTTTCGCCCCAACACCTGCGACACCCAATCGGACAATCGGGTATTGAGCGGTTTTAACATCACGAGTGCATCTTCGCGGGGGTGTGTATAATACGCTTTTCTGATCGCTATAGTCTCAAACCCCATCTTCTTATACAGATCAATCGCAGCACAATTGGACATACGCACTTCCAGAGACACCACGCGCGCCCTTGTCTCCAACAGATCAAATACAGCTTTCAGCGTTTTTCTGCCCAGCCCTTTTCTTTGAAAATCAGGCGCAATAGCCAAATTCACCAGATGAAATTCCCGACCAATCAAAAAACCCACGACATAGCCCGCAATCTCGCACCCGACCATCATCACCCGGCAAAAACCGTTTTTGCGATTCCGCGCAAACTCAAAATCGCGGCGTTTCCAGGGAGAGGGAAAAACAGCCTTTTCAATTTTTATAACCCGGTCGAGATGCGAGGGGATCATCTCTACCAGCACGGGTGTTCCAGAATTATCCATCACCAGTCAAACGCGCTTCCCGCACGCGCTCTGCTTGTGTTCGCCGCAAATAAAAAGGCTCTGCCGTCTCCATATCATCCACCTCTCCCCGTTCGCAACGCGCCTGACCCAGCAGTGCAACAGCCCCAGCAGTGGGGCGACCCAGAGTTGCATTTGCAAAATACGCATCTCGTCCCAACGCATCGACAATAACATCGCGATAAGCCTGGGCACCATCTCCCACCACAGTCACGGGACGCGGCAGACGCGTGACCCAATTGGAAACCGCATCTGCGCGATCGGGTATTCTCGAAATCGGATCTCCCGCAACGAGATCATATACCCCCGCATATACATCGCCTCGCCGAGCATCCAGCATCGGGCAAACGGGCACCCCCTCTACCCCAGCCCCAAAAGCCATTGCCGCAAGGGTTGAAACGCGCACAAATGTGAGATCGGCACCGCGGCACAATCCCTTCGCCAACCCCATACCGATACGCAACCCCGTAAACGACCCGGGACCAGCAGCCACAGCCACACCATCCAGATCGCCGACACTTAAACGCGCCTCCCGCAACGCCATTTCAACCATCGGCTGCAACCGCTCCGAATGATGTGACCCCAATTCCAACGTGTATTCCACAATCACGCGGGCATCGCAGGATAGAGCCACACTGCATACCGCTGTTGAAGTCTCAATACCCAAAAATTTTGTCACCTTACAATACCTCTGACGATCAAACGGGCGAGGCATGCCTCGCCCCTACGATACAATATCATACCTCAAAACAACGTATTTTGTGACCCATCTTCGGGTGGCGTCTTCCCCAAATGCAAATACGCCCGCGGCGTCGCTTGTCGCCCCCGATGCGTGCGCACCAGGAACCCCTCCTGAATCAGATAGGGTTCATACACTTCCTCCAGCGTATCTGTCTCTTCACTCAGCGCAGCACCCAGATTATTTAAGCCAACGGGACCACCTTCGAATTTATCGATCAGCGTTTCCAACAATCGCCGATCCATTTCATCCAATCCCTTTGCATCCACCCCCAACAATGCCAGTGCCTTAACCGCAACTTCTTCCCTAATCACCCCATCGGCACGCGCCTGTGCATAATCGCGAGACCGCGACAACTGACGTCTGGCAATGCGTGCTGTTCCCCGCGACCTGTGGGCAATCACGCGCGCGGCATCCTCTTCAATCTCAATACCCAAAATACGCGCAGCCCGCATCACAATGGCCTGCAACTCTTCGGGAACATAAAAATCCAGCCTCTCCAGCAACCCAAAGCGCGATCGCATCGGCGCTGTGAGCAGTCCCATTCGCGTTGTTGCGCCCACCATAGTAAAGGGTTCAAGCGGAATTTGATACGACCTGGCACTCGGCCCGCTATCGATCATAATATCCAGCGCAAAATCCTCCATTGCCGAATACAAATGTTCTTCTACCACCCGATTCATGCGATGGATTTCATCGATAAACAGCACATCGCGCTCATTCAAATTCGTCAAAATTCCCGCCAGATCAGCCGGGCGCTCGAGAACCGGCCCCGATGTCACATGAATTTCAACCCCAAGTTCGTGTGCGATCACATAAGCCAGAGTGGTCTTACCCAGGCCGGGAGGCCCGTGCAACAAAATGTGATCCATAGCCTTATTGCGATGACGCGCTGCCTCTACAGCAATACGCAAATTCGTCTTCGCCTTCTCTTGCCCGACCATATCGTCAAATCGAATCGGGCGAATCCGTTGATCGCGCTCGAGATCGTCGCCATCCTGAAACTCGGGATTGGTAAATCGTTCATCCATAAAAATGGCCTTATGACTGCTAAATACGGGCGGGTTAGAAACCCGCCCCTACATATCCCACGATACGTTTCTTTAATGTACACCACCCATGCAGATTTAGATGTTTCTCAACGACCGCTTAATAACCTCTTCAATCGGCGCGTCGTCGCCCATCTCCTGCAAGACCGTTGCAACAACTTTGCGCGCCTGCACTGGATTTGCACCCAAACCCGATAAGGCAGCAGCGGCTTCGTCTAATACATCGGGATCGGCCTGCCCCACGGCATCGGAAGTAAAATCTTCTGGCGTAATATCGCCGATTTTATCCTTCATTTCCAGCACCAGACGCTGCGCGAGTTTTTGACCAATGCCTTTGATCTGTGTCAACCCCCGGGCATCTTCTGCGGCAACCAACCGCCTGAAATCGGCAATGGGAATCCCGGACAAAATTTTCAATGCCATCGGCGGCCCAATACCCGAAACCGCGATCAGGCGCTCAAACAAATCGCGCTCGGACACGGAGGCAAACCCGTAAAGCATCATCGCGTCTTCTCTCACATGGAGATGCGTGAGAATACGCACGCGCCCATCCTCAACCACAAGCGATTCATAACTCGACAGTGAAATATTGACGTGATACCCCACGCCCTGAACATCGACAATAACATGGGTCGGGTGTTTCTCGACCAGTCGCCCTTCTAAAAACGCAATCATTATATTATCTTCCCCTTCGGTTCAAACGCCGTCGCGACTTCGCACTCACGCCGATTTCTTTGAGTTTCTCATCAAAACGGCTCTGTTCCCTACCGCCCTGTTTCAACGCCTCAATTTTCTCAGATAATTTATTTTTTCGCTGCCCCAACCCTCGCACAGCAACCTTCTGATGCGCGTGACAAAGGGCAATCGCCACGGCATCTGTCGCATCAAATCCCCGATCCACTGCTTCTTTCCCAAGCAAGCGCTGGATCATAAACTGCACCTGTTCCTTGGACGCACTCCCCCGGCCCACAACCGCTCTTTTCACTTCGCGGGGCGAGTATTCAAAAATGGGCAAATCGGAATTGGCCAGCGCCGTCACAATAGCCCCTCGCGCCTGACACAACTTAATCAGTGATTGCGTATTGGCACCGTAAAAAACAGATTCGAGCGCGACTTCATCTGGGCATACATCCGCGACCAGCGCGAGCAAGTGATCGTAGATATAGAGCAAACGCTGGGAAAATTCCAATTTGTTCCCGGGCCGAATACACCCGCATTTCAGCAACCGATTTTTTCGGTTCAGGTGTTCAATCAGACCAAAACCGGTTACCACACTACCCGGATCAATACCCAGAATGATCACGCGAGCCACCTTTCACATGCAACCACAGATGAACACAGATAAACACAGATAAATGCAGATGGAGAGATAAGGGAGAGAAATTGCACAAAGACGCCAGGACGTGGAGACTGGCGGATTGAGACTGACGAGAAATTTGGGAGAGGAAATCAAGCTGTCATGGCTACTAATTCACTATCGTCAATCTCAAAATTGGCATATACCCGCTGCACATCGTCATTGTCTTCGAGCATTTCCATCAAACTCAACAATTGCTGCGCGGTTTTGCCTTCAATGGGCACGGTATTTTGCGGAACGCGCGTCAATTCAGCGCGCTCAATTTCAATACCCGCCTCTTCAATCGCTTTGCGAACGCTTTCAAAATCGGGCAGAGATGCATAAACCTCATAGACATTCTCTTCTTCTACAATATCCTCGGCGCCAGCATCTAAAACGATCAGCATCAGTTCTTCTTCTTCCACGCCCTCTTTGGGAACCACAATCAGGCCCTTTTGCTCAAACACCCACGCCACGGCACCACTTTCGGCCATACTGCCATTGTATTTGCTAAACAAATGCCGCACTTCAGATACCGTGCGATTTCGATTATCCGTCAGCGTTTCGATAAACACGGCCACACCCCCCGGTCCGTACCCCTCGTAAATCGCACCTTCGTAAGACTCGCCCTCAAGCTCTCCCGTACCCTTTTTAATCGCGCGCTCAATATTGACCGTGGGCATATTTTCCGCCTTCGCACTCAGAACAGCCGCGCGCAGACGCGGATTGTTCGCTTCATCGCCCCCACCCTCGCGGGCAGCCACGGTAATCTCTCGAATCAGCTTGGTAAACGCCTTGCCTCGAGCCGCGTCCTGACGGCTCTTGCGATGCTTGATATTTGCCCATTTAGAATGTCCAGCCATCCCGCCATACTCCTTTATTTAACAATATCCTCTTATTCCAATCCAAATGTAGTCAGAACCCCGCAGTTGTGCAATAAGAAATACGCTATTCACGTCTCGCGGACCCGCAACAGATCCATAAATTCCCACACGGGCATCGTATCCAAATTTGACCCTTCAAACACAGCCAACACATCTCGCACCTGCTGCGCCTCAAACCGCGTACTCATATTTTTCACAAACTTTTCCACAAGCAAGGGCGCGGCCTCCTGCCGCCTTCTTCGATGCCCAATGGGATATTCCACCGTCACGGCCTCTGTAGGCGATTCTTCTTTAAAAAACACCTGCACGGTATTGGCAATGGACCGCTTCTGCGGGTCGTGGTAATCCCGCGTAAACCGCGCGTTCTCCGTCACCACCATCTTTTCTCTCAACCTATCAATACGCGCGTCCTTCGCGCGCTCCTCCTCATAATCATCTGCGGTCAAATCGCCAAAAATCAGCCCTATAGCCACCATATATTGCAAACAGTGATCCCGGTCTGCCGGATTGTATAGCGGACCGGTCTTATCGATAATTTTAATAGCGGCTTCGTGTGTCTCAATCACTACCCGCTCGACCACCTCCAGCCGCGGCGCCACCTCATCGTGCAACGCAAACGCAGCTTCTACCGCTGTCTGCGCGTGAAATTCAGCGGGAAAAGACACCTTGAACAACACATTTTCCATCACATAAGAACCGTACACGCGCTGAAACCGAAATTGATCGCCATCCCACAAACGATCGTAAAACCCCCATACAGGTGCAGACAGAGCCGTTGGATATCCCATCTCACCGCGCTTTGTCTGCAATGCCAAAAATACGCCACGCGCTGTCGCATCTCCCGCAGCCCAACTCTTGCGCGAACCCGTATTGGGTGCATGGCGGTAAGTTCTCAAAGGCCCCAAATCGCACCACACCTGCGACAATGCATTGACCATCTGCGCCTCATCACAACCCAACAAACCAGCAGAAACCGCAGCACTCGCCAACTTCACCAAAATCACATGATCCAGTCCCCGGGCATTAAAACTGTTTTCCAATGCCATCACGCCCTGAATCTCGTGCGCCTTGATCATCGCCACAAACACATCTCGCATAACCAGCACCTCTCTCCCCTGTGCCCGTTGCGTGCGCGACATCCAATCCGCCACCCCAAGAATTGCACCCAGATTGTCCGAAGGATGGCCCCACTCAGCCGCCAACCACGTATCGTTAAAATCCAGCCACCGCACCAGCGTCCCAATATTAAACGCAGCAGTCACCGGATCGAGTTCGTAATCAGTCCCCGGCACCCGCGCCCCGTGCGGCACAATTGTTCCCGGCACCACGGGACCGAGCATCTTCGTACACTCGGAAAACCGCAATGCCAACACCGCACACCCCAAACTATCCATCAGGCACAAACGAGCCGTCTGAAAAGCCGCCTCGGAATCCACGTCACAATCCAGCACATACTGTGCGATAGCCACCAGTTCTCTATCCGGTACCCGACCATCCATAGCAATCCTCAAGCTATTAGCAATCAGTGATCAGCTAAAAATCCTGGATCGCGGCTTTAAGCATGCCGCGATGACGGGCGAGGCATGCCTCGCCCCTACGGTTATTCACACTTCCTACTTCACACTTCCTACTTCACACTTCCTACTTCACACTTCTCAGCCCCTATCTTCTATCGGCACATAATCTCGCGCCTCTACCCCCGTGTATTCCGCCAGAGGTCGAATCAGTCTATTATCCGCCCGCTGTTCCACCACATGAGCAGCCCAACCGCTGCAACGACTGAGCACAAATACAGGTGTGAAAAGCGCCGTCTCAATACCAGCCATATGATACGCTGTTGCCGAATAAAAATCCAGATTTGGAAACAACTTCTTCTCATCCCACATAACCCGCTCAATCGCTTCGGAAATCTCGTACAGACTCATATCGCCCATTGCTTCACTCACCTGACGCGCCCAATCTTTAATAATCGCATTGCGCGGATCCCGCACGCGATAAACCCCGTGCCCAAACCCCATAATCAATTCTCTGCGCGCCAGCATCTCTCGCACACCTGTTGCCGCGTCTTCGGGCGTCTCGAACTGCTCGATCAATTCCATTGCCCGCTCATTTGCGCCCCCGTGCAAAGGCCCGCTCAAAGTGCCAATTGCCCCGGTAATACATCCATAAAAGTCGGCAAGCGTAGAAGCGCAGACCCTCGCCGTAAATGTCGAGGCATTAAACTCGTGCTCGGCATATAAAATCAACGACGAATCCATCATCCGACATGCCAACTCCGAAGGCGTCTCCGCTTTGAGCATGTGCAAGATATAAGTCGCGTGATCATCCACATCCACATCCAAAACATCGGCACCCAAATTCCAGACCCCCAGCATAGAGGGCAATGCACCCAAAAGCCGCACAGCCACAGCTACGCCATCCGCCAAATCCCGCTCAGGTTCGGCAATGCCAAGCGCCGATACACCGGTTCGCAAAACATCCATCGGATGCGCGTCTGAAGGCAGCGAACACAGAACCTGCACGACCAGATCTGGCAACTGCCTGTGCGCTCGCAACTGCGTTTTCAACGCATCCAGTTCCCTCTCAGTGGGCAGTGCATCCCACAACAGCAAATGCACGATTTCCTCAAAACATGCATATTGTGCCAGATTTTCGATAGCATAGCCCCGATAGTGCAAACCGTGACCTTCTGCACCCACAGTACAAATCGACGTACTCCCGGCCTTAACCCCTCTCAAACCTGCCGTCTGTTTGCTCACAGTATCCTCCTCTCAAAAAAGGTCGTGAGCATTGTCACTCACGACCTTTTCCCGCAAAATCTCCTGTAGCTCCATCAGAAACTCGAGTTATGACCTGAAACTTGCAAAATATCCACCAACACCGAAATAATAACCATTTTCAGTACTTTGCGAAAGGAACATAATTATCATCGCCTTTCTCGGCAAGTCAAACAATTTGAGATATTTTAGAACGCGGATAAATCAGATACTGCTGGTATCGAACACACCTTCATCTCGACTCACATCAAGCTGATTCGAGATTATCCAACAAATTTTGAAGGAGCCTTTTTTCTACCTCTGCGATCGCGTCCAAATGTAAACACACGCGATGGATAAGTGCCGGGCTGCGCGTTTTTCTAAATTTGAGCAACATCATTCTGAGCACACCGATCTTTCGCGCCACTTCGTCATACTGAATGAAAAATCCATCTTCGGGCTTCAAATAGCCTTGATCTTCCATGTAATTGAGTCTATCGACCATGCATTTTTTGTGCTCCCACAAAATGTGCGCCGGACGAATGTCAAAAGAGAATGGAGGCGATAAAAAAGACGCGAAAAAATGCTTCAAGCATTCATAAGTCGCCAGGCCATACGCGCCATCTGTGGGATTTGCAACCATGCGAAAGCGATGAGATGTATTTTTTGCAAAAAGAAAATCTTCGAGATGTTCCCGTACCAGGTGTATATCAAAATCTGGAGTTACCCCGCTTCGGTGGAGTATTTAGGGCTTGTGTTCCAAGCCTGTGATAGATGCAGCTTTTCATAAGCTATGGGTGCATAGTAGGCGATGGAAGAATGCCTGCGATGCGGATTATACCATCCTTCAATGTAAGAA
>JAJEDY010000067.1 GCA_022821275.1 Candidatus Latescibacterota bacterium
GTTTGCAAATGTTTATCCGATTGAGTATCTTTTTTGCCAGTCCCATTGTGCCGTCTCACTCGTTTGGGTTGTCGTTGATTTGGACATCTTTGACTCCCAATTTGCGTGAACGGCACTTTTTTGTCTATCCTTTTTAAAAAAATATGTCCGAAGTATTGGTACAGAATATGTGATTTGAAAGCAATCGCAACACAGACGCAGTACTGGATTCCCAAGGGTTAAAAGCACTCCCATTTTGGACGCCTGCTTAAGACATCCAGGCGTGACGACAAGAATAGCGATTGTCATTTTTGTATGATTATAGAGGATATCTATGGAACTCTTCTTAGTATTATATTCATTAGGCTCATTGGCAATCGTTGGTGGCATAGTAGTGGGACGGAAATATTTCCTGAAAAAGGACGTAAGCGACCAAGCACAATCTGTGCGTACCCCACGCGACCTGGGGGCTTTGGTACTGGTTGAGCGATTTGGCCAGCCCAAATCTCAATTAGAAGACCAAAGTTCTGCCTCTTCTTCGAATTCTGACGTCAATGAAACGAATGATTTACCCCCTTCCGATCTCCCAAATTCCGCTACGCCTCCACCATCCATACCCACCTTCACTGTTAAACAGCCTCAAGACCCTTATGCTGCTATTACCGCGGCTGCGCAGGGCGCCTGGTTCGGTAAGGATCCTCTTGAGAATTTGCTTGAAATAGACGAACACGTGTACACAGCGATGGGTCAGCTTGCCGGAGAGCAACTCGACTCGATTGGCGACCTGCGTAATTATCTTTCGAGTTGGGATTCAGCCGAGATAGGTGAAGCACTTCCGGAAGGAGCTTTAAACAAGCTAATGGGCCATTTGGCTGAACCCATTGTTGGTCAGCATCTGGAAGAGTTGGGTATTCAGGTAGAGATGCCAAGTATATCCAACCAACCGGGATATGATCTAATATTGGATGGAGAACATGCCGTCAATATCAAAACCGTTAGCGATTTCAGTTCGCTCTCTGATCATTTTGAAAATTATCCCGATATACCTGTTATCGTGCCCGGAGACATGGCCGGAATACCCGACAATGCGATTCATCTTGACGCGGCCGGTTCTCTCGAACAACTCAACGCGGCGGTGGAATTGGGGGAAGAGAATATCGTCTTGGTGGATGACGCCTTATCGCATGCGGATATGCTGGAGCATGCCGAAGGAGTAAGCGATGCACTTCTGGAGAATGTGGATGTGGGCGGTATTCCATTTATCACTGTAGCCCTTTCCGGTTTTCGGGAAATCAAACTTCTAAAAAATCATGATACTGATGTAACCAATGCCATGAAGAATTTTGGGTTGGACGTAGCGGGGACAGGGGGTGGCGGAGCCGCTGGGGCTGCGCTTGGAGCTACTATTGGCTCTGCTATATTTCCGGGCGTTGGCACGGCCGTCGGAGCTTTATTGGGTGGCATTGGAGGTGCCATAGGGGGCCGCAAGGCCAGTAATGCCATCAAGGAGAAACCTTTCCAGGACGCGCTACAAGCGTACGAAGAGATACAGGGGAAAGCGAAGGAGAAGGCTACTGTCGCACAAGCAGAATCCGAGAAACAGTATGAACATACGGTAGAAAGCGAAGAAAAAAGCCTCGCCCAAACCGTAGAAAGTCGCAAACACAAACTCCAGCAGCAACAAAATGCTTTAATCCAAGAGCGTAGAAATGAATACACGCTCGAACCTGCACAAGCGAGAGAATTCCTGGAGGCGGCACTTAATGACCTATCAGTACACATTGCCAGCGTACAAGCCCAACTAAACAATATACCCTCTTGGAAGAAAATACTCTGGCCCGATGAATCCACTGTTTTGCTTCAGCAGTCTATCCTGCACCTTGAAAAGCTATCTAGCCTCCTGAAGCAACAGGCCGAATCTATCTTACAGAATACACAATCGCAAAAGCTGGTAGGCGACCGTGCCACCTCTTTCCTACAGCTATTATTAGCCGTTGATGGTGCTACACCCAATATCCGTGAATTGATTCACGCCCATGAAGAACGCCGTCAAGAGCGAGAAGCACAATGGCGTGCTGATATAGAACAGATTCGGATCGAAGTAGCTGATCGCAGATATCAATGTTTCCAAAAGTTGGCCGAAACCGTTGAAGAGTTACAAAAAAAGATGGAAGCAACTATGAAACCCTTCGTTGAAAAAGTAAAAAATGCTTCGCAGACTGTCCAGACTGAGGCCACCCGCCTGGGCAAGTCGTAGTAGTTGTTTTATCTGATAGACTGGATTACTGGCGTTGTGCCTTCGGCGTGGCGACTAAAACCACTGGATTGCGGCTAAAATCATGCCGCAATGACAATCAAAACCTCGCGTTTCATTTTTCTGTACAGCGAGATTTTCTTGAAACAAAGGCTTTGATTGATTATATTCCGCACTCGCAATTTTCTGAACAGAACGCATACTTATAAGGAGGATGTATTTTGAGCACCAATGACTGGAGAACACACAACGAATCGGGCAGCAAGCGCATAGTCGTGACCAAAGAATTGCCCGGCGACCGCTGGCTTGAAATACTCACGGCTGCTGATTGCCGCGTTGAGATTGGCACATCGACGGAAATATTGAGTGTCGAAGAGATCGCAGAAAAAATCGGCAATCAGTGTGACGGAGTGATCGGACAATTGACGGAAAAATGGGGCGAAGAACTCTTTTCCGCCCTCAAGAATGCTGGTGGCAAAGCGTATTCCAACTATGCCGTGGGATTCAATAATGTGGATGTTGGCGTAGCGACCAAATACGGTATCCCCGTGGGCAATACGCCGGGCGTATTGACCGAGACCACCGCTGAAATGGCCGTCTCCCTCACATTTTCAGCAGCGCGTCGGGTCATCGAAGCCGACGCCTTTATGCGCGCCGAAAAATATCACGGCTGGCTGCCCACGCTTTATCTGGGCGAATTGATGACCGGGAAAACGGTCGGTGTAGTCGGTGCTGGTCGCATCGGCTGCGCTTATGCCAAAATGATGTCCGAAGGGTTCAAAATGAACGTGGTTTATTTTGACCCGTATCCCAATGAATACATGGAAAATTACATCGCGGCTTATGGCGAGTTCTTAAAATCTCAAGGCGACGAACCCATTACCTGCCGGCGTTTGGACTCAGTAGAAGACGTATTGAGAACTGCCGACGTGGTGAGCTTACATCCGCTACTGGATGACACCACCTTCCACTTGATGAATACCGAGCGTCTTGCACTGATGAAAGACAATGCGATTCTCATCAACGCCAGCCGCGGGCCCGTCATCGACGAAGTCGCCCTGGTCGAACACTGCAGAACCCATCCCGATTTCAAAGTCGGCCTCGACGTATTTGAAGACGAACCCCTGATGAAACCCGGGCTTAAAGATCTGCCCAATGTGGTCATTGTACCGCATATTGCATCGGCGACCATCTGGACCCGTTCGGGAATGGCGACTCTGGCAGCCTCAAATGTGGCTGGTGTTCTAAACGGATATGGCGCGTGGCAAGATCCGGACGATGTGTTGCCCTTCCTCGGCGACAATCCCCCACAGGCAGCCCCCAGTATTGTCAATGCAAGTGAAGTCGGGCTTCCCGCTCATGCGTGATAAATACTGGTAGTCATCCAAAACGAGTCGGTTGCCCTGTGATCGACTCGTTTTTTTTTAGGATTTTATATGGCTATTGGACACAGCAGGCGATTTTCAATCGCGCCCATGATGGATTGTACAGATCGGCACGAGCGGTATTTTTTGCGCCTGATCACCAAACGGGTTTTGCTATACACCGAAATGGTCGCCACCGGCGCAATCATACACGGCGACCGCACGCGTCTATTGGGATTTGATCCGATTGAACATCCCATAGCACTGCAATTGGGCGGAAGCGACCCCGACGATCTCGCACTGTGCGCCAAAGTGGGTGAAGACTGGGGATATGATGAAATCAATCTGAATGTGGGGTGCCCGAGCGACCGCGTGCAATCAGGGCTTTTTGGGGCGTATTTGATGAAAGAACCCGAACGGGTGCGCGATTGTACAGGCGCAATGCGCGACGCGGTGGATATTCCCGTAACCGTGAAAACGCGAATTGGCGTTGACAATCGCGATTCTTATGAAGAACTGATACATTTTGTCCAGACCGTTGCCGAATCGGGATGCCGTATCTTCGCATTCCACGCCCGCAAAGCCTGGCTTCAGGGCCTGAGTCCCAAAGAAAACAGAGAAATTCCCCCACTATCTTACGACATAGTCTATCGCATCAAACGCGATTTTCCAGATCTGGACGTCGTAATCAACGGAGGGATTACATCGCTCGACGAAGTCGCCGGACATCTGGCGCACGTCGATGGCGTAATGGTCGGCCGGGAAGCCTACTCAAACCCCTATTTCCTATCCGATGCCGACCATCGCTTTTTCGGTGAGACTCGCCCCATACCTTCTCGGCATGAAATTTTACACGCGTATTTTCCCTATGTCTCCGATCAACTCGATCGCGGTACGCGATTGCACCACATAGCGCGACATCTCATAGGCCTATTTGCCGGCGTGCCGGGTGCAAAAACCTGGCGGCGATACATCAGCGAAAATGCATACAAAAAAGATGCAGGTATCGAAGTATTAGAGGCAGCGAGCGAACTGGTTGATTCACCCGAAACGAGGCATATTTACTCTTTAGCTTCCAGTTGATCCACCAGACGGATAGAGTGGATAACATCTCGCAGGTCGTTGTGCGGCACCTCGTTTTTATTGATACAATCGACAAAATGCTGGTGCATCGTCAAAACACCCTCGTAACTGGCGACATCATCCTCTTCCACACCATCGATTTCCCATCCCCCCAGAGTACGCACCTGATTGCCTTCGTGAATCTCGATCTCCTGGGGAATTTTCATATAACACCCAATACCCACGCCGTGCAGTTCAGAGCGCAACACGCGCCCACCAGAAGCGCGATTGCCGTGAATAGTGGCAGTCGCATTGTTTTCAAAGCGAACGAGAGCCGTGTAATTATTATAGCTATCCCCGCCAAATTTATCCTGATAGGCGGCCACCTCCACGGGTTCACCCCCTGCCATATAGCGCGTGAGATCGACAATATGGCAAACATCATTCCACAGTGTAGAAGTAAATTCTTTGCCATCGCCACCGAGCATTTGCTTGTTAAATGTCGTAACAATGGATGAAACGGGACCTTTCTCTGCCACGAGACGCATGGCCTCGCGCGTAACCGCGGTATAGCGTCGCTGGAACCCAACCGCGGCAAACACATTGTTGGACACAGCCGCCTCGAGCAATTGCTCGGTCTCTTCGAGATTGGCGCCGGGAGGCTTTTCAATAAAAATGTGTTTGCCCGCATTCATACAATCAATAGCCGTCTGCAAAATCCATTTTTCATTCATAACGCAATAGATAATATCGAGATCGGTTTCATCGAGCATCTTTTTGTGATCTGTATATACTTGCGGAAACTCGTATTTTTTCGCAACCTGATCCAGGCGTTCTTCATCCAGTTCGCAAACCGCGGACATCTCAACATCACGCTCCAGGCGATGGACATTTGGATAATGCGCGCCCTGACTGCGATTTCCAGCTCCGATAAATCCGGCTTTTAACATGTGATTCCCCCAAAAGAAGTAAGAAGTAAGAAGGCCCTGCACCACCACCCCGCGTTTCACACTTCTAATTCATGCTTGCAGTGATAAACAATGTCAAGTCGATTATTGAGCGGATGTAAGAGCACTTTGATATTTGGTCTATCGGAGCTATAATTGTTTGGATCAAGACTAAGGAGGCTATCATGGGATTTATCGATGCTGTAGATAAACACGTACAGGAAGTATTTGCGCGTTGTACACACAAAAACGACACAATGCTGGCAGACGGGCTCGACCTATCGACCGCACAGCCGCTGATCTGGGAAGGAAACATACTTTCCAACCTCGCGTGTCAGCAAAATTTTTTGCGGACGCTGGACGCATTGGGAACATTGACCGCACAGGACAAATACCACAAACGCGCAGACGAATGGATCCGTTGTGCCCTGGATAAAATTCACGACCCAGAATCCGATTTATTTTACTGGGGGGGTCACACGAGTTACGACCTCTTAACAGATGCACCAGTATTGGGCAATCACGAAATGAAATGCGTCTATCCGCATTATGCGTACCTCTACAAGATACATCCCGAACGCCTGCGCTGCTTTGTCAAAGCCGTCTGGCACGCGCACATCTGGGATTGGCCCACCTTACTCTTTAATCGGCACGGGATTTACGAAGCATGGGAAGAAAAGTGGGATGCAGAATTTGAAGGAGGACCACTGCCAATTGTGGAAAACACCGCGCTCTCCTTTGTCAACACGGGAAGCGATTTAATCTTAAGCGGGGCAATGATACACGCGCTTTCGGGTGATGAAACACCCTTGAAATGGGCAAAGCATCTGCTCTCCCGATACGACCAAATTCGACATCCCGAGACGGGATTGGCGGGCTATCAGTTTAATCACCGCGATCCCTGTCGGGTGCGAGAATCGTTCAAACCGCCGTTTGGCGAAAGGACAGACGTCAACGAAGTAACAATTATCACCAATGGCGTGATTCAAACTCGATATGGACGAGCCGCCGTCACCTTTCTCAACGCAGCGGAAGCCCTCGGCAGTGAAAAGGGCAAAGCATTTCTCGATGTGGTAACCGCGGATTTAGACGCACTGGCAACTCACTGTTATAATATCGATGACCACAGCTTTTATCCCGCAATCAATGACGGCACCCGTCTCTATCCCAAAAATAGCAATGAAGGGATCGGCTATTGTCCGCCCACAAAGCTAAAAAAAGTACCTGCAAATGGATTGATGTTCTTATCTTACACGCGGGCATACCATCTGACGGGTATTGCGCGTTTTCGAGAAATGGCTTTCTCCCTCGCCAAAGGAATGGGCTGGGGCGATTTAAGTACGCCTGTGGATTTTGGATCTGGCGGTTCGCCTGCAAGTAATGAAGCGTGGGTAAACAAAGGACAGAACGATGCCTGCGCGTTATTCGGTCTATTGGAACTCCACTCGGCAACGGACGATAATGCGCTATTGCAGTCCGCCATCTCTCTTGGAGAACAATTGCTGCGGCAATATCAGGTAAACGGCCTGATTGTTTCAGATAATCGAGAAGGCGAAACAAATATCGATACCGCGCTACCCCTCGCACTATTGCATCTGGAAGGTGCGAGACAGGGGAATCGCACATCGCTACCCGATTTTTATCCGAACAACACCTATTTTGACCCAAAAATTGTGATTCGCCGCTGGGAAGAAGAAGGTCGATAGACGAATAGACGAATAGACGAACTCCACCCTACCACCCAAAGGTGTTACAAACTCCGCCGTAGATTCGCTGATTCGCATTCACAACAGGAGGTCCACCATGAAAGCCGCTGTTTTGCGCGCAGCGCATCAGCCAATAAGTGTAGAAGATGTCGAAATTGCCGACCCAATCGGACGCGAAGTATTGATACGCACCGCCGCCGCGGGAGTCTGTCACAGCGATGTCCATTTTCAGCAAGGACTTTATACCTGCGAGCTACCCGCCATACTCGGCCACGAATCAGCGGGTATTGTAGAGGCGGTTGGTCCAGACGTGACCTATGTAAAACCCGGCGACCACGTAATCACCTGTCTATCGGTCTTTTGCGGGCATTGTCGCTACTGCACCACAGGGCGTCCAAATCTGTGTGAAGACAGAGAATCAACCCAGCGCAAAGAGACAGATAAACCGCGCTTGTCGCAAGATGGTCAGGCATTCTTTCAGTTTGCAAACCTCGCCTCTTATGCAGAACAGTTGCTGGTACACGAAAATGCCGTATGCAAAGTCCGCGAAGACATGCCACTGGACAAAGCATCCCTGATCGGATGTGGCGTGACAACCGGCGTTGGTGCCGCGCTCAATACCGCCAAAGTAGAGCCGGGCAGCACAGTAGCTGTTGTGGGATGTGGTGGCATTGGCCTGAGTGCTGTACAGGGTGCGCGAATAGGTGGCGCAGGGCGTATTATTGCGGTGGATACCGGTTCTTCCAAACTGCAACTGGCCCGAGAGTTGGGAGCCACCGACCTGGTCAATGCCAATGATGGCGATCCCGTTGAACAAATTATGGATCTGACCGGCGGAAAAGGCGTGGCGTACTCTTTTGAAGCCGTGGGACTGAAACAGACTGCGGAGCAGTGTTTTTACATGCTCGAAGAAGGCGGCACCGCCACGATTATTGGCATGATTCCCGAAGGCGTCAAAATTGAGCTTACAGGACAAAACTTTTTACGCGAGCGCAAAATTCAAGGCTCAAGCATGGGATCCAATCGCTTTCGCGTGGATATGCCGCGATATGTAGATATGTATCTCATGGGCAATCTCAAGCTCGACGAAATGATTTCACACAATATTGCCTTAGATGATATTGACAATGCGTTCAAGGCTCTAATCGCAGGCGATGTCGCCCGGCAGGTCATCATATTTGATGTTTGAGGGACGAACGATGAATACCGATCTAAACCGAATCCGCAGAGATGGTTGGACCGTAATAGAAGGCGTAATCCCGGAAAATGAGGTAGATGCAATACGCGATCACGTATTGCAATCAACCGGGATACACGGCAGAGCAAAGGCTGCAAAGGAGGGCATCGGGCACGTGCCGGGATTTATACGCTATGACCAGTCCCTCGCGCCCTATCTCGCAGACGAAAAATTGATGGCTATCTTCGAAGCACTCTTTGGCTCCTTTGTCAAAGTGTCTTATGTCTCAGCGACCATCAACCGCCGGGGCAATCCGCGGGGCAGATGGCATGCAGACTGGCCGTTTAATCAGATCAACGCCTCACATGTGCTTGCACCTTATCCAGATGCGGTAATGCATCTCACAACCCTGTGGATGTTATCCCCTTTCACCCCTGAGAATGGCGGCACATTGATCGTGCCGGGCAGCCACCGATGGTCGAATAATCCAACCGGAAATATAGATGTGGACCCGACCGCGCCTTATTCAACCGAGATGAATGCAACGGGTCCAGCGGGAAGCGTCCTCGTGCTGGACAGCCGGATATGGCACGCAACCGCCCCCAATCAATCCCAAAAGGACCGGGTATCAGTTGTCGTTCGCTATGCCCCCTGGTGGTTGAACACGCGCGTATTGATGCCGGGATCTGAAGAACGCAAAATGATGGTGGATGAAACCGGCTTGACCGACAACGATCAAGAACCTGTACCCCGCCGTGTTTACGAGGAATTGCCAGAAAACGCAAAACCCCTGTTCCGACACTGGATAAGCGACTGAAAGGGAAAAGAATGAGCACAGTCACCGAACAACATATCCAACAGTATCGAGAAGAAGGATACTGCCATGTGGAGGGATTGATCCCCGCCGAACTCATGGCGAACGCCTGGGCGCGAGTACGGGAAATAGTAGATCATCCACCCGATTGGAAAAAGGGCAGATTTCAAGTCCTCAATCCCGAAATATACCGCGCCTCTTCAGGCGAACCAGTGCCCAAGGGCATTCAACGTCCGGGCCTGGAAGAAAAAGTATTTGCCATCGTTGCAGAACACAACAATATGGCAAATGCAATGGCGGGAGTTTTGGGCGGCGATGTAGAACTCTTCACAGATCAGATAGGGGTTAAACACGGCTGGATTGACACTGAGCAGGGTGGGTGCAGTTATTTTCATCAGGATTCGTGGTACTGGAAAATCGATCCAGAATTGGGGTGCAACTGCTGGATCCCGATGCATGAAGTCGGAAAGAACGCCATCGCATTATCGGTCATGCCGCGCAGCCATATCGGCTGGAAACTCGTACCACACGAATCTTATTACGACGACCCGCCGATGTTCAGAAAATCCCGGGTGAATGGCGACGAAACCTATGAACCCTTTAAGCGCCACCGCATCCCGCTAAATCAGATCGATTACTCCGATGAAGTCCTGGTCAAAATGAAACCGGGCGATGGCCTCTTCTTCTCAAATTACACCTGGCATCGCAGCGAGCCAAATCGCACGGGCAACTCAATGGCATTTTACGCGATCGCATATCAGTTGAAAAATCGGGTTTCAAAATCTTGAGTGGCTTGTGACAAGAAAGGAAAAAACATGGCGCGTGTTGGGTTGATCGGTATCGGAGATATGGGCAGTGGGATGGCTGCGAACATCTTGAAAAATGGCCATGAGCTTGTCGTGTATGATTTGCGCCCCGAACAATTGGAACCATTTGTCGAGCGGGGAGCTTATGCAGCCAAAAATGTTGGCGAAGTGGGCGAGCGCGCAGACTTCGTGTTCGTCATGGTCATGAACGGCGACCAAATTAAAGCGATCTTAAACGGTGGCTTGTTGGACGGCATGAAACCGGGATCGACATTTATCTGCACAGCAACCATCTTGCGGTCGGAATTAGTCGAAATCGCGCAATCCTTAAAAGAGAGAGAGATTCGCGTCATAGACGCCCCGGTAAGCGGTGGCGCACCTGGCGCAGCGGCTGGCACACTGACAATGATGGTAGCGGCACAGCAAGATGTTTTTCAGGACGCGACAGAAGTCCTCAACGCAGTCGGAGAAAACATCTTCCATGTCGGCGAAGAGATCGGAGCCGGACAAACCGTGAAAGCGTGTCTGGCCGTCTTGACGGGCGTTACCTATGCCGGCATCTTCGAAACCCTATCACTGGGCGTAAAAGCCGGCGTAAAAGCCGAAACCCTGTACGAAGTCATCAACACCAGTGTGGTCGGCAGCTTTTTGTTCAGGGACACAACGCAAAACATCATGGAACGAAATTTTGTAGGACAAAGCCGCATTGGCACAATGTACAAAGACCTTGGAATCGCAAAAACACTGGGACGCGAATGCGGCGTGCCCTTGTTCACACTCTCATCGGCTGCGGAGTGGTTTCAGGCGGGCATCAGTGTGAACCCCGAAGAAGCGAACTGGGCCATCATCAAAATTTTTGAAAACATGCTGGGTATTGAAGTAAAAAAGCGGTGAGGCGTAAGGAGCATACTCGTGAAACTCGGTGTAATTACAGATGGAATCAGCAGGGATTTTGAACACGCGTTGAATGTCATGGCGGAATACGATCTGAGATATCCAGAACTCCAGTTTGTATGGGATCGGGAAGTAGGAGACCACGACGCCGAACAAGTAGCGCGCATAAAAGCACTATTGGATCAGCACGACATGCAAGTCTCATGCATCTCGCGGCACAACTTTGGTGGCTTGCCCGTATTGCAGACCGAGATAGGAGATGTTGTATTTGAGGATCACGTATCGGGATTGCGGCGGTGCATTGACCTTGCAAAAAACCTCGGGACAAATATTGTCAGAATTATGAGTTGCAAAAAAGAAATGATACTATTTGGGTACAACGGCGCAGAAGATTGGATTGTCACCGCTGGTGCATGGGATAAACTGGTAAAACTCCTGGCAGTCCCCGTTCAAATTGCCGAAGAAGAAGGCATAACACTCGTCGTCGAAACGGGTAATAATGCCATGATCACATCGGGATATCTGGCGAGAAAATTGATCGACGAACTGGGTAGCTCCCACCTCAAGCTGCTATGGGATATTCCCAACACAATGTACTGTACGGATGTCCCCTTCCCCGATGCCTACAATGAAATTCGCGATTATATCGGCCATATTCACATCAAAGACGCAAAAGCCGATATAGCGCGTGCGACCGTTGGATTCTATCCCCTGGGCGAAGGCGATGTGGGACCATACCTGGAACCCATTGCAAACGCGCTCAAACGCGATGGGTATGCGGGCGCGATCTCATACGAAAGCGTCTATCGCCCTAAAGGCGGCACATTTGAAGACGGGTTCAGGGCGAGCGTTGCAAAATTTGTGGAAATTTTTGGTTAAGGAGAACCTCATGGCTGACCCAATGCGGTTATTGACCGATGGTGAAGTACAGCGATTTATCGTGGATGGATGCATGACCGTTCACGCGGATTATCCCCCCTCTTTCCATGCGAATATCCACGACCAGATCGAGACCGTCTTTGAAAAAGAAGGCAATCCCGGCAATAATATCCTGCCCCGGATACCGCAGATCGGACAGGTATTTGAACACCCCAATGTGAAAGGGGCACTGACCAGCTTACTGGGACCGGGATACATCTTGAATCCCCATCGACATTGTCACCTGAATCCCCCGGGACGAAACGGACAGCGATGGCACAAAGACTGTTATGTATATGATCACAATTTGCGGCATCCAAAATTCTACTGGGTGCTCGCCTTTTATTTTCCCCAGGACACGACTGAAGACATGGGACCTTCGGGCGTATTGCCCGGCATGCAAATATACAAAACCATCAGCGATGTAAATCCCGTGCAAACAAAAGAAAAAGCGCGGGCATTTTGTGGACCTGCGGGTACAGTAGCTCTAATCCACTTTGATTCCTGGCACCGCGCAACCGAAAATATCAGCAATAAAAATCGGTACATGCTAAAATTTCAATTTGCGCGCACACAGGAACCACAAAAACCCACCTGGGATCACCAGAGCCGTGCGTGGTCCCCGGGCATTGAAGATCGGCATCCAGCCATATCACAAGACGTGTGGAACTGGATGTGCGGAAACGCACAAAAAGAACGTGAGACGCCAGAGAGCAATCTGAAAAATTTGATTCAAATCTTAAAAAATAGATCGGAATCTGAACGCCTGGACGCGGCGTATAAACTCGCTGAATTTGGCGCGGAAGCAGTACCTGAACTCATCGCCGCCATGCGAGAGGAAACACTCGCGACAATTGATGAAACAGAAGCCAAAACACCGGACAATGCCCATGGAACAAATCCCACGAGCGGATGCGCGGCACTATCCCTCGCATCCATAGGAAAACCCGCAGTCACCGCCCTGACAGAGACATTATCAGACAACCACTGGTGGGTGCGAGCGGTTGCTGCCAATGTATTGGGACATATCGGATCAGACGCGGTTGCATCTGTGCCCGCTTTGAGAACCGCGATAAAAGACAATCACTGGTGGGTGCGCCGCAATGCAATCGAAGCTCTGGGCGCAATCGGTGATCTTTCCCCCGAGCTACTCTCCAACCTGACAGAAGCACTCGGCGATGAAGACTATCGCGTACGCCGCAACGCAGCCCTCACCCTCGCAAAATTCGGAGAATCGGGCGATATTGCAGTTGAAGCACTGGGAACAATGCTCGAAGACGAAAATCGCTACAACCGCTTTTACGCGACTTATGTATTGCAGCAGATCGGCACACCCGCTGCACGAGATATATTATTCCACACCCTATTCAATTCTCGCTGGTGTCCCATCACGACCAAAGAGAATATGTACTGATCGCTTATGCAAAAAAAAATGATGCAAAAATTTTATTTTTTATTACATTACATTAAGTAAGTAAAAACTTACTTAATGCTATCTCACCGGGGTTGGGACTGACTACTGAACACTATCCAGGAGCAAAATATGATCAGAGCGTGCTTGCTTGGGCTTTTCTGTATAGCGATTTGCGCGCATCCGGCTGAAAGTGATGACACAGCCGGCATAGTCAAAGACATAACGGGCGATCTCGCTTATGTATCTGGACTCAATGGGGCGGCATCCCTGGGAAGCCAATTGCAGATGGACAATGGGTCAACGCTTCAGGTCATCAAAAAACTCGACGACGACGTGCTCGTGGCACGAGTAGTTGAGGAAAACGGTTCACCCGTAAAGGTATCGGATCGCATTCGCGTTGTCACCACACAGACTTCTGACGATGCACCGCGCGCTGTTTACGCCACCCGCGTAGATAACGGTCCCAAAATGGACGGGCGTCTGGACGACCCTGCCTGGCAAAATGCAAAACCCATCGAAGGATTTGTACAGCGCGACCCGGGCTACTGGGTGCCGAGCACAGAACGCACAACAGCCCGTATTGTATATGACCAGAGAAAAATCTATTTCGGATTTGAATGTTTTGATTCTGAACCACATAAAATCGTGGCAAATAATATGCGGCGCGATTCGCAATTGTGGGGCGATGACAATGTGCAAATTCTTCTGGATACTTATAACGACCGCCAAACCGGCGCATTCTTCTTCGTCAACTCTCTGGGTGCAAAACGCGATCTGATCCTATCGCGGGAAGGCCGCACCTACAACGAAGATTGGGATTGCATCTGGGAAGCCAAAGGACACCGACACGACAAAGGATGGTCGGTTGAGGTGGCAATTCCATTCGATCAACTGCGATTTAAGGACGAAGAAGATGCGGTATGGGGCATTAACCTGGCGCGATTTATCGCCCGAAAAACCGAATCGACAGCATTGATGGTGGGGCAAAGATCGACATCGCCAACGCAGCGCTATCGCACAACAGACCTCGCAGAACTCAGAGGAATAAAATCCTTAAAGACCCGCCGCGTATTTCAGATCAAACCCTATGTATTGCCCGGCGCAGTGAAAGATTTGCAGGCAGAAGATCCATCTACACAAAGTACTTTTGAATCGGGTGTAGATGTGCGGTATGGCCTCACACCCAACATGATACTGGATCTGTCTTACAATACAGATTTTGCCCAGGTTGAAGGGGATCAAGAGGAAGTAAACCTGACGCAATTCTCGCAATTCTTTCCCGAAAAACGCGAATTCTTCCTGGAGGGATCCAGTCTCTTTGATTTTGGCGAAGCCGCCACGAGACGCGGCGGGGACAGCCGCCCGCCCACGATTTTGTTCTACAGCCGCCGAATCGGCCTGGAATCCGGGGAACCCGTACCCATTCTCCTGGGCAGCAAACTGGCAGGCAAAGCCGGCAAGACGAGTATTGGCGCATTGAATGTATTGACAGATTCCAAAACGCTTCAGAACGATACATTTGTCCAGCGCAGCAATTTCTCGGTCTTGCGCCTGAAACACGACGTGATAGCGCGGTCAAATATCGGTGCGATTGTTGTGAACAAACAAACCCCTGTTCCGGGTGCGGGTTGGGACCAGTACAACCGCGCTGCCGGGCTTGATTTCAGTTACTCGCCATCCAATGCCCTCAATTTTCAGGGATTTTACGCAAAAACCTGGGATTCTGCTGAAAATGCGCCGACAGGGGCTGCAGGATTTTTACAGGCCACCTATTCGGGGGGTATTTATTCCAGCACGCTAAAATACGTCGATATTGGAGAGCATTTTCTACCCAAAGCCGGATTTGTCAACCGCCGTGCTGGATTGACGAGACTTCGGCGATACGAGGCGCGAGTCAGAGCGCGAATACCCGCCAACACGAATCTCATTCGCTATGTTTCCACGGGACCGAGATTTAGGCTTATTACAGATCCCAGTGACCCAATAAATAAAGTCAAATTCTGGGACTTGCAGGTCTCGACTTACACGCGATTCAATGCCGGAGACTGGTACCGAGTCGAATTCACGCGAACGCACGACGTGGTCGAGCGCACGTTCAAGCCATCGAAAAAGCGACCAGACATAATTATCCCACACGGCACATACAATTTTACGAAATTCGGAACCGGTCCCTATCCGAGCCGCTCGCGGAAAGTCCGCCCCGAGTTCGACATTGAGATCGGCAACTATTACACGGGGAGGCGATATAAACTTTCACTCGAAAATACCTTCATGCCTTCTGGAAAACTTTCGATTGAAACCGACTATGAAGTCAACTGGCTGCGCCTGCCCCAGGGCAACTTCAATATTCAGGTATTGAGCAACCGCTTGATCTACTCATTTTCCACGGACTTTTATGTCAAATTATTCGCCCAGTGGAATAATGACCGCGAACAGGCCAGTGTAAACGTATTGCTGAATTACCGCTTCCGTCCCGGCAGTGATATTTACTTTGTCTATGATCAGGGATTTGACGTGACTTACGATCACAACCTGGATGACCGGGATGTCTTGCGAGAATGGAACGAAAGAAACCGGGCCGTTCTCATAAAAGTCTCATACATGCTGGGAATGTAATCCATCTCCCACAGTTACAAACAAAAAAGACCGGACAAAGCATCCGGTCTTTTTTTTATCCACGGCCGATATAAGGCATCTTGGTCGCCATAATCGTCATAAATTGAACATTCGCATCTAATGGAAGGCTCGCCATATTGAGTACGGCTTGTGCGACGCCCCTGACATCCATCGTAGGTTCTACCAGAGTAGATCCATTGGCTTGCGGAACGCCGTTTTTCATGCGCTCGGTCATATCGGTCGCAGCATTGCCAATATCGATTTGTCCACATGCGATATCGTATTTGCGTCCATCGAGCGAAGCGGATCTGGTCAGACCCGACACTGCGTGTTTGGTCGCCGTATAAGGCGCAGAATTTGGACGGGGAACATGGGCTGAAATCGACCCATTATTGATGATCCTCCCGCCCCGAGGCGTCTGATCTTTCATAATTTTAAACGCCTCCTGAATACACAGAAAGACACCCGTTAAATTGGTATTGACGACCGTTTGCCACTGCTCAAAAGTCAAATCCTCAATATTGACGCCAGGTGCGCCCACGCCCGCATTGTTGAACAAAACATCCAGACGTCCAAATTTCTCTTTCGTCTGGGCAAAAAGATTTTCCACAGATGCGGGATCGCCGACATCTGTCGGCACAACAAGCGTATTAGAATCATCTACACTCGATTCACTCACTGTGGCATTCAAAGTTTCTTCGCGTCGTCCTGCCAGAGTCACAGAATATCCCGCATCCAAAAAGGCAAGCGTGGTGTGTTTTCCAATCCCGCTGCCCGCGCCAGTAACAATTGCAACTTTACTACTCATAGTCAAATCTCCTGATGGGTTGTGGTTTATGTCTAACGCATGATAATACGCAAAACGCATAAGTCAAAAAATTTATGTACAGCCAGACGCCTGGAGATTTTAACGCAGCTTTCCACGTTCGAGCATCCTGATTATTTTTCTTTAGCAAATCTATAGCTATCATGTTATTATTCCTTATAACAATAATCAGTAACGCTAAAACTATAATTAAAGGGAGAAAACCATGCGTCTATTAATCCTTGCAATCGTATCCATCGGTCTTCTGAATCAACCGCTTCAAGCCAGGATTGGATCACAATCGGGTAATCCGGACTTTGATGCGAGTGGCGAGGTCGATTTTACCGACTTCTTGCTCTTTGCCGGCAAGTTCGGGGCGCGTCAGGGCGATGAGAGGTATGAGACCCAATTCGATCTGGATGGCGACGGCGAGGTTGGATTTGGCGATTTTCTGATATTCGCCGGAAACTTTGGCAAAACAGTGCCTAAGGCTATGGGAAAGATATACTGGACAGACTCTGGCACGGGTAACCCCACTCCTATGCAGGATGATAAAATCCAGCGCGCCGACCTCGATGGCTCCAATGTCGAAACCCTTCTCACCTACGAAAACTTCTTGCGGCTTCCGATGGGCATTACTCTGGATGTAGCTGGGGGCAAGATGTATTGGACGGACGCCACCCGGGATAGAATCCGGCGTGCCGATTTGGATGGTTCTAACGTAGAAGATATCCTCAACACCAGAACATTCGGCGGGCAGTCACTCGAAGGCCCCGCCACCACCCCACGCGACGTTGCTCTGGACCTGACAAGCGATCCTCCAAAGATGTACTGGGTAGATGCTGGCACGCTCAACCTTGAGGAAGGTAAAATCTGGCGTGCCAACCTCGATGGCTCCAGTCCCGAAGCCCTCGTCACCTCTGGATTGGTTAATCCACAGAGCATCGCCCTGGATACAACCGGGGGCAAAATGTACTGGACAGACTCCGGCACGGGTGGCCCCAACGCACTGGAGGATGATAAAATCCAGCGCGCCAATCTCGATGGCTCCAACGTCGAAACCCTCCTCACCTTCCAAAATCAACTGCGGGTTCCAAGAGGTGTAGCCCTGGATATGACCGCGGGCAAAATGTACTGGACAGACATCGTCAGAGATAGAATCCGCCGTGCCAATTTGGATGGCACGGAAGCAGAAGACCTCGTCCTCACCAGAACAATCGCTGGGCAATCACTCGCCGGTTCGGCCACCACCCCGCGAGATATTGCTCTGGACCTGACAAGCGATCCCCCAAAGATGTACTGGGTAGATGCCGGTACGGCCAACGTCAATGACGGTAAAATCTGGCGCGCCAACCTCGATGGCTCCAGCCCCGAAGCCCTCGTCACCTCTGGATTGGTCAATACGCAGGGCATCGCCCTGATGCTCACGCCATAGGCTATGAAAACCGCGGGTTCGCCCGGTGCTGGGCGAACCCGTTTCTCGTCTCACCTCGCCTCCTTCCCCTCCCACAATGCATCCGCATTTTTTGGTTCTTGTTTGTCCAGGCAAGACGCATTATTTTGCTGTTTATATATGTTATTTTTTTTATAATCAATAGAAAGGACGAATAATGGCGATTTTGTTTGCTCGGTCGCAAAATTTGGAACGGTCCTGGCCGTTTGTGCCAGAAGCATTGATGGCGCGGCTAAATGAAATAGATGAAGTACGCGTCGTACAGATAGAACGCGGCGCACCACTTGGAGAATTGACGGATTTATCGCATGTATCGGCCATTGCGCTATTCGGCGGACAGTTGACAGAAGCGTGTTTGGCACGCGCACCCGAATTAAAAGCCGTGGGGGGGGTGCTGGATAATTGGGGCCATCGCTCTCTTCCAGTCGATGGCATGTTCGAACGCGATATCCCCATCATTGACGGCACGCGCGCGTGGGCGGCATCTGTCGCAGAAATCACACTCGCCCTGACATTCAATGCCCTGCGCATGATACCACAATGGCACAAACGCATGGCATCGGGGGAACGCCTGTGGAATTTTGAATACGTGCAATTTTGCGACAATCCAGATTTTGTCAACGGCACACTGGGAACCAAAACCGTCGGCGTCATGGGACTGGGACAAATCGGTGGACGGATGGCAATGTGGTGCAATGCGCTCGGCTCGCGCGTCCTCGGCTACGATCCGTTTATTCCAAAATCGCGATTAGATGAACTCGGCGTAGAAGGCGTGGAAATGGACACCCTCGTAGATGAATGCGAGATAGTCGTCGTCACCATACCGCCAACGCCATCAGCCAGAAAAATCCTATCGCGAGAACGCATTTATCGGTTGCGCAAAGGCAGCCTGGTCGTCATAACCACCCGCGCACATGCCGTCGATATGGACGCATTGCGGGAACGCATTATCGCCAATGAACTCGCTGGCGCATTTGACGTATATGATAACGAGCCGGTACCAACTGACGATCTATTGCGCAATCGGGTCAACGTGGTACACACACCCCACATTGCCGGACGCACGCGAGATGCGAACTTGCAAGTCGCCGAAGTAATCGGCGATGATTTTGAACGGATATTAAAAGGCGAAGCACCCCAGGCGCGGCTCTCCAGAGAAGCGATAGACGTGCGAGGATCGCGCATGGATTTACCGTCGATGCAATCATGATAATCAATAACCCCTTACAGGAGGAAACATGAAACTCGGACTCAACTCAGTTCTTTTTGGCGCGTGGAACATGGAAACCGCTTTTAAATACACGGCCATGGCCGGATACGACGGCATAGAAGTCGCGGCAATAGGTGGCATGAGCCAGCACCTCGTCCTCGACAACTGGCGCGAAACAGCCCGAGAAGCCAGGCGTCTGGGGCGTGAATACGGCCTCGAACTCCTCGCCATGGAACAACCCAGACAAGACCCCGAAATGATGGAAAAAGCATTCCGAGCTGCAAACGAAGCTGGCATCCCCGTCGTCAATTGCGGTCCGGGTGGAAAATCAGATGACGAAGAAACCTTCCAGCAAAGCATCGACTCCCTCGGCAACCTCGCCGACATGGCCGAAACATACGGCGTAACCCTCTGTGTCAAAGCCCATGTGGGGGCGGCCATCTACAACACCCCAACCACCCTGCGCGCGATGGAAGCCATCTCATCCCCTGCCTTTGGCATTGACATGGACCCCTCGCACATACACCGCGCAAACGAAAATCCAGTCGAAGCCATCGCAGCCGTTGTCTCGCGCGTCAAACACGTCCACATCCGCGACTGCAAAGGCCGCGAACGCGGCCCAGGTGCCCCTGAAAACCAGGCCAATGGCCGCGGCGACATCGACCTCGTCGGCTATATCCGCGTCCTGCACGAAAACGGTTACGACGGCCCCGTCAACCTCGAAGTCATTGGCACAAGAGCACAAGGACACAGCCTGGAACAATGTTGCATCATCGGCGCGGAAACCCGCGGACACATGCAGGCATCCTTGCAAGCGTGCGGCGCGCGATAAACTGGACGAATAGACGAATAGACGAATCAGACCAACCACCCAACGGGCAGGCACAGGGGCCTGCCCCTACAACATTGCAAGACAGCTCAAACCACACACAGAAAGATATCTCACCATGCCCGACAAACCCAATATCCTCTGGATCTACGGCGAAGACCTCTATCCCAACCTCGCCTGCTATGGCACGCCAGCTGTGCAAACCCCCAACATCGATAAACTCGCTTCGGAAGGCACGCTATTTACAAATGCGTTTGTCACCTGCCCGGTGTGTTCCCCGAGTAGATCGGCCATCATCACTGGCCGCTATCAAACCAGCTTTGGCGCGCACAACCACCGCAGCAAACGCGACACCCCATTGCCCGAACACATTCGCCTCATCACCGACTACTTCCGCGATGCGGGATATTACACCTGCAACAGCCCAGGACCGCCCTTTGACAAACCCGGCAAAACCGACTTCAACTTCCAGCGCAAAGGCGTCTTTGACGGCATCGACTGGACCCAACGCGCCGAGGACCAACCCTTTTATGCCCAGAACAACATCACAGACACCCATCGCAACTTCACGCCCGACCCGCAAAACCCCGTTGATCCCGACGACGTAGAGATCCCGCCTTATTATCCCGATCATCCTCTCATCCGAAAAGATTGGGCAATGTATCTCGAAAGCGCTCAGGTTTTTGATCGCAAAGTCGGCGAGGTCCTCCAGCGCCTCGAAGACGAAGGCGTAGCCGACAACACCATCGTCTTCCTCATCGCCGATCACGGACGCGCGCACATCCGCGACAAACAATTCCTGTACGACGGTGGCATTCGCATACCCTGCATAGTGCGCTGGCCCGGGCACATCGACGCAGGCGTCGTAAGCGACGAACTCGTCAGCGGCATAGACCTTGCACCCACCGCGCTCTCGCTCGCGGGTTTAGAAGTCCCCCCGGAAATGGAGGGCAACATCTTCCTCGGTCCCGATGCCAAATCCCGCAGCGAAATCTTCTCAGCCCGCGACCGCTGTGACGGCACAGTAGATCGCATCCGCTGCGTACGCACCAAAAACTACAAATACATACGCAACTACCACCCCGACCGCCCCTACCTGCAATTCAACCGCTACAAATACCAGCAATACCCCCTCTGGACACTCCTGCCCCTGCTCGGCAAAGAAGGCAAACTCACCGAAGCACAGGCAAAATTCCTCGCACCCTATCGCCCGTATGAAGAACTCTACGACCTGCAAGCCGACCCCCACGAAGTCGAAAACCTCGCAGAGTCGCCAGACCATCAGAACGCGCTCAACGACCTTCGCACGCGCCTCGACAACTGGATCGAAACCTATGGCGACCAGGGCGAAAACCCCGAAGATCCAGAGGTCATCGCAGCACAAGCAGAAGACATGTACGACAAACATCAAAACGCCCCAGATAGCCAACTAACGCCCGAAGAATACATAAAAGCCTGGGAACAGAAATTGCTGGGATGAGAGGTTACTTATGTTCTCTGCCCCACAAGAATCCGTCATCCGGCGCATGACCCGCCTATCCCTTGAGCACAATGCCATAAACCTCTCGCAAGGGATCACAGACGAACCCGTACTCTACGACCTCGCCTGGGCGGGCATCGCCGCCATACTGGGTGGCTCAGACGAAGGCTCCGAGCACTTGCACACGCTCACTCTCCGAGACCTCCTCTCGCGCAACCCGGGCAACGACCACCACAACCGTTCTCTCAAAGACCTCTGCGCCAGCCTCCGCCCCGAGTACGACCGCTACAACCAGTATTCCTTTCCCTACGGATTGCCCGAACTTCGGGAAGCCATTGCAGACTACACCCAACGATTCTACGCCTTTCGCCCCAATCCCGAAACGCAAATCACCGTCACCGCAGGCGCGACCGAAGGACTATCCTCAACACTTCGCGCCCTGTGCAATCCCGGCGATAGCGTCATCGTCTTACAACCCTTTCACGAAATGTATCCCAATCAAGCCAGCCTTTTTGGACTGCGTTGCGAATATGTCTCCCTGCGCGAAAAAAGCGATGGCTGGGCAATTGACAAAGACGAATGGGCCACCGCGGCAAAACGCGCGCGCGCACTCATCCTCAACACGCCACACAACCCCACGGGCAAAGTCTTCTCCGAAGCAGAACTCGCCTTCATCGCAGACCTCTGTTGCAAACGCGATCTATATTTAATCACCGACGAAATCTACGAACACATTCTCTACGGCGATTGCGTCCACATCTGCCCCGCAACACTCACCGGCATGGCCGAGCGCACCATTATTGTCAACGCCATCACCAAAACCGCCAACGCCAGCGGCTGGCGCGTCGGCTGGGTCATATCGCCCGAACAACACACCCCGCGGATTCGCGCTGTTCACGACACCCTCGTCGTACAGGCCCCCACCCCATTGCAAAAAGGCGCCGAGCACCTGTTGCGGTTGCCCGACGCCATCTTCAAAAATATTCACAAACCATTCTTACAAAAACGCAACCTGCTCCTCAACGCACTCCAATCCACCGGATTCAAAATCACCCCACCCGACGGCTCCTACTACCTCTTTGCCGATTACCGCTCCGTCCCCACCCTATGCGACATGAACACAACCGATGCCGCCCTGTACATGACCCGGGAAATCGGCGTCACCCCCGTACCCGGCGACAACTTCTACGCAACGGGCAACGACGGCGACCGATACTTGCGATTTGCCTTCTGCCGCACCCTCGACAGCCTGAGCGAAGCAGCAGAACGACTGAAAAATCTGAAGGCGAAAAGTATCCGCAGAAAAAAACGCGAGTAATTTGAGCGTTTTTCGCAGATGTACACAGATGATTCGGGTGATGTTCCTGCAGATGAACGCAGATGTACACAGATGATTCGGGTGATGTTCCTGTGGAGGGCTGACTTTATCTTCGCTCGTATTCAAATGGGAACGTCACAGGTTCACCATCGTTTGCCCACGATTGCGCCATCGCCACGTCAATCTCTCGATCCTTGCGACCGTTATAAGCCCCATATTCTGGCTCGGTATCGTTGCGAACGGCATTTGCGATACTCACCAGCTCTGACGCGACGGTAATTTCGCCATCACTGAGCGGATAATTTTGCAACGGATTTTCCCACACCACCTCCGGCGTTGTATCCGCCACGAGTGCGGCGAGGGTCTCAAACCCATCGACATCGTTGGTTCTGCGGGCAACCGTGATTTTGCGTTGCTCATCGGCGGTATCGTTCAGAATAACCGCTTCATCGCGGAAGCACATCCCACGTTCGCCGTAGAACTTCGTGCCGTTGAAACCGCGAAGCGGCGAACCGTAAGACAAACTGCTGAAATTGAATACCCCGACCGCGCCATCGGCAAATTCAATAACGCCCTGCTGCCAATCCTCTGAATCGCGCGTCGGCTGACCTTGCCGCCAGATGTGCTCCTGCACGGTGAAGCTCTTTCGCAAACCGAACACGCGCAGGGGTTCGTTATCAAAACCGACGTAACTGCGAATCAAGCCGATCCCGTGATACCCGTGCCCGCGAAATTCGTTGTAGGCAACGTTGATTTTGCCGAATACACCCGCCAGAATCATCTCGCGTTTAATCCGTTCCGATGGCACGCGATAATAGTTTTCATTGACCTCAATCTTTGTCCCATGCTGCTTTGCGGACTCGATCATCTTGTCCGACCAGCCGAGGTCTGTGTCGATCGGCGTCTCGGTGCAGTAACTCACGCCATGTTCAGAACACAACAACCCCGGGATATGATTATTGCTGGGGGTAATTACGATGGAGCAAATATCCGGCTTCTCTTTTTCCAGCATCTCAGCGGTATCTGTATATACAGCAACGCTATACTTTGCGCCCTGTGCTTCGACAGAATCTGCGCTTACATCGCAAACGGCAACCAGTTCAAGGTCGTCCTTCAACTTGGCGATGAGCGGAAGATACACGCCTGTTCCACGATTCCCTGTGCCGATATGTGCAATTTTGAGCTTGTCCATTGGTGTGCCTCCTCTAACAATTGAAGAAAGCTGAAAAGGTAAAAGGTAAGACGTAAGAGGAGAGAGGGGATGCCTTTCATTTCTCACTTCACACTTCTCACTTCACACTTGTCTTTCACACAGCATCTTAAACAACGCATCTGCAATGATAAAGTGCCCTGTCCGATTGGGATGTACAGGCTCTGGACAAAAAGTTTCTGAACCTCTATATTTCAAATGCACCTGAAAAAGATCGTGCAACCGCAACAGCTTTGTCCCATATTTTTTACTCATCTTCTCCACAATGCCGATATACTCCGGAATCAACGCCATAACCTCGCTCTGGAACGTCTGTCCAGATGTATCTGTCGAAATATAAAAAGGCGTAATCAGCACAACAGGACATCCAATCTCCCGTTGCGTCGTATCCAAAACCGCATCGTACAATTCTTCAAATCGCGCGGGCGGAACCGCATCCTCCGCCTGTCGCAAAAGGCTGTGCAAATCGTTGATCCCGATCTTAATCGACAACTTATCCGGCGCGTGATCAATCACATCTTCTCGCCAGCGCTCGTGCAAATGCGTCACGCGATTGCCGCCAATCCCCTTATTGATATAAGTAATATTTCGCTCGGGAAACTGCGCCGTCACAATCTCTGTAAACGCCCGCACATATCCATTGCCCAGCGGCGCCTCAGCCGCACGCCGGCCACAATCCGTAATACTATCGCCAATCAACAACATCGTCTCGCCATCTTGAATCCAAAAATCGGACATACTTTTCTCCTCCTCCCATGAAAAAACTATTCATCTACATCTTCATCACAACCTGCCTCTCAACGCGCGGAATAGCCCTTGCCGAACCCGTAACCGTATATGCGGCTGCCAGCTTGACGAGCGCTCTGCAAGACCTCTCCAAAACCGCAGAAAAACAGGGCATATCCTTGCGAATGTCTTTTGCCGGTTCTTCAATCCTCGCCAAACAGATAGCTCTGGGTGCGCCTGCGGATATATATTTCTCCGCTAATGTAAAATGGATGGATTTTTTGGCAACGGAAAAATTGCTCGAACCCAATACCCGAATCAATCTGCTGGGCAACGCCCTCGTAATCATCTCCCCCAAAAATGAAAAATTCAAAGTCGAACCCCACGCGAACTTCGACTTCCCCAGCGCATTCGAAGGACAATTGGCCCTGGGCGACCCATCTCACGTGCCTGCGGGTATCTACGCTGTAGAAGCCCTGAAAAAATTGGGATGGTGGACCCTGCTCAAAAACCGCATCGCCCCGGCAATGGACGTGCGCGGCGCACTCGCGCTGGTCGCCCGCGGAGAATGTGCTGCTGGCATCGTCTATGCCACAGATGCGACAATCAGCGATGGCGTCAAAGTAATTGCCACACTCCCCGATTCCCTATTGCACACCCCCATTGTCTATCCGATCGCCATCGTAAAAGAACAACATACCCCAGCAGTCGAAGCCGTCCTGCAATTCTTTCAATCAGACACAGCGGCTGCGGTCTTTCAGCGATATGGATTTCGTGTGTTGACTTCAGGAGATAAAAAATAGATCTTTTTTTGTTGATATAACCTTGAATATCGAACTACGTGATAATTTTGGAGGCATGGTGTGAACACTGTGAATAATACTGAACCTCGCATCAAAGCCATCAAGATCACTGAGGAATTGATCATCGCAGATTTGGTAGATGGCCGAACAATCAGTGTCCCGCTCGTTTGGTCCTGGCGGCTTGCAGACGCAACGCCTGCTCAACGCGAAAACTATGAATTTATTGGCGACAGTCAGGGCGTTCACTGGCCGGATATTGATGAAGACATCAGTGCAGAAGGCATGTTGATGGGCGTACCAGCACGGCCCGCCAAACAGCATTTGTAAAGTGCAATACACAGAGACATTATTCTTCAGGCGACCATCACGGTCGCCTTTTTTGTGTGCGGTTTTAGTCTTCGCTAACCTCACTTAAAAATTAAACGTAAGCGCGGCGCGAAGTCCTTTTGAGGATGTGGGCGCAACGCTCAGGTTAAAACGATCAGGAGGCACCTCAATCCATTTGTCGGATTTTGTTATAGCGCCAATGAGAGTGCAAATACATATAGGTCCGATAAATATTATTCTCCCATACTTGCCAGATAGTACCCAGGGAAGATTTATAGAAAATCTGCCCGCATATAAAGAGGTGAGAGCGGTAGAAATAGAAAATCCGATGCCAATGCCGATTGCCATGCCTTTAAAGGTATTTTTGCGTTGCTCAATGCTGACTTCAAGGTTGGATATTGAAGAGTGGGGCACCTGATAAAATCTACGTCCATAAAGTGTAAGTTCTCCACGGACAACGAGAGTGTCTTGTGTCATTTTAACCAAATTGCCAATCATCCATCCCTTCCGAATTGAAGGCGCATAAACACGCACTCTGGGTTCTCCTTCAGAGAGTTGTTGCGTAGCTTGTTCCCTGTGTCGTTGGGTCTGTCTTACATCTCCCCATGCTTCCATATCTCGCTGAGATTGGGCGACAATGAGGATATCGATGTCCGTGTATAGTATGATTCTCCTAATTTTCAACCCGCCACTCTCTTGAGCACTGACTACAATATGATTAGAGTACCTCTCCCTGATCTGTCCAGTTGCAGCTTTTTTTGTTCCATCAGATGTATAGACGATGTGGGCATACCCTTTCTTCTTCGAAAAGTCGAATTGTCCTATTGTAACAAACTTGTCCTTTAGCCGTTGTTTGAGGTGCTGTATGGCCTCCTGTTCAGCTTCTCTTTTTGCCTGTTCTATCTCTCTTTCCTTCATCTCTCGACTAAACCGATTTACCTCATTCATCTGCTTCGCTGGCACGGTTGATTCGTCGCTCATGACCACTGACAGCACATCGTCGTAGGCAATGGTCTTCTTACTCAGGAATCCTCCTTCTCGGATTGTGAACGACGTTTCACCAATCGCGTCAATCCACCCCTTTTCCGTTTTTTCCTGGCCGTTGTGATCGCGATAGGTGACTTGTACATACTCATCTCGAATTAGTGTATTAGTATTGACCTCTGTGCCCTGCAAGTATGTGGCTGCAGGTGCGAGCGCAGGAGCCATCACGTTTAGCAGAAGCGTTGTGGTTACAAATATGGCAATGGCACGACGGATGTTGTGTCCGGTGTACATGGCGTTCTCCTCCTGTCAATTTGACGATACGGCTTTGCCGAAGGCATTGGCAAAAATCAGAAAATCGCTAATTCCAATCATGCCATCACCATCCAGATCAAACCGCACGTCATAACCCTCATCGCCCTCACTGAACCCAAACTGCGCTACAAAAAGCAAAAAATCGCCAATGCCTATAATCCCATCGCCGTTGCAACATCCCACAGCTTAAACTCTCGCCACGCTCCAAAAGCGAGAATTGTACCATCAGGCGAAAATGCCACAGAATAGACACCATTATCTGTTTGCCAAGTAACGATATTTGTCAGTGTTGCAACGTCCCATAGCTTGAGCGTGCCATCCTGCGACCCGGAAGAGAGGATTGTTCCATCTGGTGAAAATGACACAGAAAAGACACCAGAGGTAGTCCCCTCAAGGGTAGCGATATTTTCTCCTGTCGCAACATCCCACAGTTTTAACTCCCGCCACGCTCCGGCAGCGAGCATCTGTCCATCTGGAGAGAACGCTAAAGAATTGACAGGCCCTGTATGCCCTTCAAAAGTGGCGATATGTTGTGACAAAATTTCCCATAATCCAAAGGACTCACGCTTAACATTTCCGTCAGTATCAATGACCTCAACGGAAATCGGATGTACAAGAGGATTTCCTAACCTCGTAAAGCCATCAGATGGAATAACACCGTCATAATCAAATTCAACGACAGTATCGCTCTTACCGTCCAATACCTGGAACGCCTTCACTTCTAGAGATCCAGTAGCCGGGTGTGGTAACACTGTTTCAACGTACAAGATCACTTGATGGAGCCCTTCTGAGTCGCTGACTTTCAGGCGGATAGGGACGCTCGTTGCGTCAGGCGTATATCCAGATGATGAAATGCGTTGGATTGTTGGCGGCGATATTTCTTGAGCTTCGACATTGAGATTGAAGTAGGGCTGTACGGCCAAATATTTGGCACTACACGCAGATAACTGATCTTCTCCTGGTCCATACGACATGAGATAGACATTTTCGTTGAAATCGTGCTGTAATCCAAAGGTATGCCCAAGTTCATGTGCGGCATTTATCCAAGGAAATTCCCCAGGTAACAATGCAGCACCACCATTTTTTTCGTGTGAGAATGCAAATCCTGCCCAGTTACCCCCTATAACTTTCACACCATTGTCAATGACAATCAAATAAATATTCCTCCGGATATCAAATGCCTGTTCAACCTCATATAGTGTCTTACCAAAGGTATAGGTGAGATAGTAACTATCGGGATGTTGACCATCCACACGATGAACCATTGGTTCGCCCTCTGCATCGGTCTCAAAGCGGAAGGTCTTGTTTCCGTACCCATGTGCCTGCATCTGCTCGGCAAAGAAGGTCTGAGTCTGGCGAATGGTCACTTTCATCGAATCCACCACTTCCTGGCGAAAGGGACGATCATTCGGCAAAAAGTAGATCATCCGAACCGTGCGAGGTTCACCCACGTTCAAATCGAGCGCGTGCTTTGTAGCAGCATACAAACTATCGCGCGCCCGCATGTCTTCGTAATCGAGAACTCGGCAAAAATGCACATTGTCCCCAGCAGATGGCGGCGAAGCATCTCCAACAGACGATAGACAAAGCAGTGCAAACAAGCACGCGCCCAACCTGAGTGTCTTGTAATATGTTCTCATGAAATCACCCCACCTGTCTTTGAATCGAGATTTTGAAGAGCCCATTAAAACCGTAATGTAGCAATCGCTGATAATTTCCCATCGGAATTAGGGATCAGTCCCACAGAAAAACGGCGAGCTTCATAAGTATCGCGTGACTGTTCGGACATAATCGTAGCACCAATGAGTGGGAAAATAAAAATGGCCATCAGGAGTTCATGATTAGCACGCGATATTGCTATACCTGCTCCGGCCCCTAAGAGACTACCAAGCATTGTATTTAGGAATTTATCAGATGGATCAACCATGCTCACACCGATAGGTACGCCGATCGCATAGCCAATCGCTATACCTAAAACCATTTCTCCCAAGCATGGAACGCTGCAATTATCATCACTTATCACCACCCCCGTGAATCCTCCTAGAATAGAACCCAATCCACCTGTAAGCAAACCAGTACCTATCTTGCGTGCAACTGTTGGCCTGGTTTTAATATCACCCTTCCGCTTTACGGGTGCAGTTGATTCATCGCTCATGATCACCGACACAACTTTGTCGTAGGCAATGGTCTTCTTACCACTGAAACCTCCTCCCCGAATCGTGAACGAAGTTTCACCAATCGCATCAATCCACCCCTTCTCCAATTTCTGTTCGCCTTTGCTATCGTAATAAGTGACTGCAACGTAGGCATATCGGACCAACGTATCGGCATTGACCTCTGCGCCTTGCAGATATGTGGCTGCATACGCGAGTGTGGGCATCATCGCATTGAGCAAAAGGGCTGTCGTGACCAGGATCGCGATGGCCCTACTCGCGTTGTATTCGGCGTGCATAGTTTTCTCCTTTTGTGCCGTACAAAAAAAATCGCATTTCGTTCCTCATCTACGCAAGACGCAGTGTGACGAGTTGACATCGACACCCCCAAAAAGGGGTGTCGGGCATTGTCAACAGTCACGCAGGAATAGAAATGCGGGAATGTCCTACCTATTTACCGAGACATGGGGGATCAGTCCATGTCTATATTCGGCTATTGTATTCAGCAGATACCCGACATAACGGGACCTGCTCGACTGTTGACAAAAAGAAAATATACCATTCCCGCGTTTTTTCAAATAGTTTTGTGATTTATATTCAATAATTTGGACAGTATCAGACAGCAATTTTGCTACATCTAAAAATAGGCATGAATGCCCCCGCCTGCATAAACGCCAGCAAGACCCGTAGATTGAGAACTAATTTTTTCTCTGAGCCGGGAAACTGAAGGTTACACTCAACAGAAACAGAAGCACCACTCTGCCCGTGGTAATTAAATTGGCAACCTGACCTGGAAACGCGGTCGCAAACGTCGATGTAAGCGTTGACATCTCAACCTCCTTCTGAAAGGTTCACATCTCAAACTTCTCGGTCACAACACGCAATATGCAAATCCCGTGCCAAAACCATTTTACCCTCGAAAAAGGCCATTTTACCTGTTATCCACCCCAAAAATGCCCAAACAGTGCAAACTAAATATTGCACCTGCAAACCCCGTATTGCACAGCAGACACAACAAATCCGGAGACACACTGTGTATCTCCGGACTCATCCAACGGATTAGAAATTTGCTGACTATAATGGATTGCAGTGGTTTTGTCTTTCGGCACTTGTTCGGGAAAGAATTTCTCTCTTGCACAACGATACGACGCGATAGGTGGGTCAGAACAGACGCTTTTGGAGCGGCATCCTTGCCGCGAGATATTGTCAAATGTTATTATCCGGACAAAAGTATGGGTTGTTTACTTTCCAACTGGGTTTGGATATATTTACCTGTGATTACTATTTCCAATATTATACAGATGATGTGATTTGTAAACTTATTGGGAGGCCATGAAGCCATGACGGTTGCTGATTATATCAAGCAAGGGGAAGGTAAGACGCTGGAATTTAAGCGGGACTTGTCTTCACCCAAAAACCTGCTGAAAACTCTGGTGGCATTTGCGAATACAGCGGGTGGGCGGGTAATTATCGGTGTGGATGATATATCTCGTTTGCCCGTGGGGGTAGAAAATCCGCTTGATGAAGAGGAACGGCTTTGTAGTTTGATCGCCGACTCGATCAGACCGCGTTTGGTTCCCAATGTCGAAATGACGACAGTTGATGGCAAAACGCTGCTTGTCGTAGAAGTTTTTCTGAGCGGAGTCCGTCCACACTATTTGGAAGCCGAAGGCCCTGATCGCGGTGTCTATGTCCGTTTAGGCTCCACCAATCGTGTGGCAGATAGGGAATTGATCGCCGAGTTGGGCCGCTCGGTAGAAGGGATTGCTTTTGATGAACTCCCGATGCCCGAGTTATCGGTTGATGATCTGGACTTGGGGGTACTGGAAAATCTATTTCAGGATCGGCGCGACCTCGGCGAACGGGAATTACACACTCTGAGGCTATTGACGAATGAGCAGGGGCGAGAGGTGCCAACAAAAGGCGCGATTTTGCTCGTAGGAAAAGAGCGGGAAAGACATTTCCCCGATGCCTGGGTACAATGCGGACGTTTCATTGGTCGGGACAAAGCGGATATCTTCGATCATATAGAACTGCACGACCCGTTGCCTTTGGCCGTGGAAAGCATCATGTTATTTCTCAAAAAGCACGCCATACGCGGTGCTGATTTCTCCGAAGTCCGGCGCAAAGACATCTGGAATATTCCCCTTGGAATTTTGCGCGAAGTGGTCATTAACGCGCTTGTTCACGCTGACTATTCACAAAAGGGAACACCCATTCGGGTGGCTTTTTTTGATGACCGAATCGAGGTCGAAAATCCCGGCATATTGCTGCCGGGTTTGACCTTTGACGATATTCGCCAGGGTATCTCTAAAATACGCAACCATGTCATTGCACGCATCTTTCGCGAACTCAATTTGATTGAACAATGGGGCAGCGGCATTCCCCGCATCTTCCGCGAGGCTGAAGCACTGGGGCTGTCGGAGTTGCGTATTGAGGAAATCGGTATGCGGATGCGTGTTACCGTACCGTTACTTGAGGACATCGCGGTTCACAAGGAACCCGAACAAGCTACCGAACAAGCTACCGAACAAGTAACCGAACAAGCAAAACGCATCCTGAACTGCTTAAAAAATGAACCCTTGAGCGCACGCGAAGCAATGAAAGCCCTTGGATTACATCATCGCCCCACGTTTTTTTACAACTATATGCAACCCGTCATGACAACAGGACTTGTTGAAATGACACAGCCCGAATCGCCGAGGAGCCCAAATCAGAAATACCGCCTCACAGCGAAGGGGAAAATGGCGATTTTTCAAAGCGGCCTACCGGAGGATTAGACATCGGCAATGTCTATTTGGAGACCTGGCGTGAACACTGCGAATAATACCGAACCTCGCATCAAAACTATCAAGATCACTGAGGAATTGATCATCGCAGATTTGGTATATGGTCGAACAATCAGCGTACCTCTCGTTTGGTCCTGGCGGCTTTCAGACGCAACACCTGCTCAACGCAAAAACTATGAATTTATTGGCGACGGTCAGGGCGTTCACTGGCCGGATATTGATGAAGACATCAGTGCAGAAGGTATGTTGATGGGGGTACCTGCACGCCCCGCCAAACAACGTGTGTAAAGTGCGAGATACAGAGGCATTATTCTCAGGCGACCAGCACGGTCGCCTTTTTTGTTTCTGAATTTATTCTTTTTCAAGCCTAATTAAAAATTAAACGTGAGCGCGGCGCGAAGCCCGTTACCCGATGTGGGCGCAAGACTCAGGTTGAGACTCTGAGGCGACACCTTGACCCATTTGTCGGATTTGTCCATTGCGCCAATTATCGTACCAGTTAAAGTGGTGAGAACAGCAGCAGGTACAGCGACCAAAATAAGTCCAAGTTCAGCCCACCCTCTACTTTCGTCGTCGGCTTTATGTACATCCCAAGCAGATAGGGCAAGAATGCCAACTCCAATTCCAAGTCCAATTGCCGCTCCTTTTTCTGTGTTTCTATACTGTCCAATGTTGACTTCAAGGTTGGAGATTGAAGAACGGGACACCTGATAAAAGCTACGACCTCGTAGGATAACGAGTGTGTCTTGCGTCATTTTTACGACCTTGCCAACCATCCATTTCTTTTTAATCGAAGGGACACGGACACGCACTTTGGCATTTCCTTCATGAAGCAATTGCATAACCATCCATCCTTCAATATCTCGTTGATGTTTCGCAACAGCGAGTGTATCAATCTCACTATATGCTATTTTCCAGTTTTTCCAGAACTCTTCCCTCTTTTGAATTACAATACGGTCTGAGTCTCTATCGGTAATCTTTCCAGTTGCATTTTTTTTCTTCTTATCTGACGTATAGGCAACGTGGGCATACCACCCCTTCCTAATCTTTGAAAGATCAATCTGCTCGCGCGACATGAGCGTGATGGCCTTCAACTCTTCCTGTTTTTTTATTTCTTCAATAAACCGATTCACGTCACTCATCTGCTTTAGTATGGCTGATTCTTCGCTCATGATCACTGACAGGACTTTGTTGTAGGCAATCGTCTTCTTGGTCCAATGTCCACTGCGAATCGTGCACGAAGTTTCACCAACCGCATCAATCCATCCCTTCTCCAATTTCTGCTTGCCTTTGCTATCGTAATATGTGACTGCAACATAGGTATCTTGAACCAACGTATTAGCATTGACCTCTGCGCCTTGCAGGTATGTGGCTGCATACGCGAGGGTAGGAGCCATCACATTGAGCAGGAGGATCGCGGTTACAAAGACAGCAGCTAATTTTTTCATGCGTTTCTCCTTTTGAGACAGTAGCTAACTCAAAATCGAAGCGTAGCAACAGCGGATAATCGTCCTTTGGGACCTGTTTAGTAATACTTCTTAAAATCTTAAAAACGGTCCAACCGCCACAGACTTCCCCCGCACAAAATAATTTCTCAAATACTCCCAAAATAAGTCTGTTCGCGCAGTGGCTTGCACACCGATATGCGGATGAATAGGTACTAGGAGAGTGGCACCCACCGAACCCTGTGGACGGGTAGCTTCAGGTCCGAACGGATCCTCTCCGCGAATGTAGTAGTATTTCTCAAAAGATAAACCAAACGCGAGGTCGGCCATCACGGCAGCATATTTACTCTTATAGAGAGCATATTGAGTGACCAGCAATAACGAAACCAACTGTCCAGTGATACCCTCCACACGCCGTCTAAGCTCAGCGGCACTTGGAGGGTAAGGATTCACATGTTCTCGGTCAGGAGATTCCGGGAAAATATGTACTTTTCGATAGGCATATCTCAGTCCAATTCGTGAACGTCTTTCACTTGAAAAGAAATCGCCGAAATAGACCGATGCGGACCAGGGCAGTGCCTTTTGATGTCTCGCACCGAAGATGAAGTATCCTGTGTTCGCTTTATCGACGCCTCCCAAATAATCGGCTTCAAGCGTCAGGTTGGGTCTGTATCGTGCTCTCAAGGAACGCAGCTTTTCCGTTCTTTCTCGTTCAGACATCGCAATGACCAGCTTGTGAATTTGGTCACGCTCAATCTCCGTCTTCCAAGAATGAATTCCGATAGTCAGCCGCTCTGAATCAATTGCCTTGATATATCCTCTTACAGTAGCCATTCTTTCCCACTTTCCAGAGACCGGATGCCTCTCTCCTTCCCCGTAAATGATTACTACATACGCGCCGACTTCAACCGTGCTGCTATCAATCTCACCGACTTTCATGACCTCTTCTGCCTGTAAGATCATTGGTATAAATGCGCCTAAAAACAAAACCATTACAGCCATTCGTGCCATGAGTTCCTCCTGCTCAATAAATGACGTGATCTCTAACTCTAAGCGCAATTCGCGGCGAAAATGAATCCCATTAAAAATTAAACGTAAGTGCGGTGTGTAGCCCTTTTGTAGATGTGGGTACAAGGCTCAGGTTAAAGTGTTGAGGTGGTATTTTGACCCATGTGTTAGATTTTGTTGCAGCACCAATAAGGGTAGAAAGAATACATATCGGTAGAGATACATATATTGCGGTAAAGAATGTAGGAAGCCCTTGTAATTCGCCCCCCTCTCTCGCATCGGCAATCGCGACTGGAACAAGGACACCAAGACCGAGTGCAAAACCGAATTTCATTCCTTTGTCCGTGTTTCTATGCCGTCCAATATTCACTTCAAAATTGGAGATATCAGAACGGGATACTTGAAAAAATGTGCGTCCTCTTTGGATAACGAGTGTGTCCTGCGTCATTTTGACAAGTCTGCCAATTATCCGTCTCTTCTGAATTGATGGGGCCTGCACACGCACCCTGGTATCGTATTTCGTTAAACCGATGTATGCGGCCTGTTCCCTATCTTGTTTTGCCTGCTCTATCTCTCGTTTTCTCATAAACCGATCTACTTCATTGATTTGCTTTATGGGTGTGGTAGATTCGTCGCTCATGATCACTGACAGGACTTTGTCATAGGCAATGGTCGTCTTGCCGAAAATTGCTCTGCTCCGAATCCGAAATGTGGTCTCGTCAATAGCATAAATCCACCCCTTCTCTAATTTTCGTTTTCCATTGCTATCGTGATACCTGACTGCAACATAAGCATCCCGAACCAGCATATCGGCATTGACCTCTGTGCCTTGCAAGTATGTGGCTGCATACGCGAGCGCAGGGGCAATCGCATTGAGCAGGATTGCCCCGACCATAACAATAGATAGAGACCTAAAAATAGGCATGGATGCCTCCTCCTGCATAAACGCCAGCGAGACCCTTAGATTGAGAACTGGTTTTTTCCCTGCCAAACCCTTGACCGATCTCCACGTTCAAACCAAGAGGAATCCCCCCAAGTGAAAACACAAGCTCGCCTCCAAAGGCAAGTCCAGTTGCCAGCGTCGTGGTCTTGACAGTCTCCTCGCGGAGTCCCTCCTCTTTCTGTTGCCAGCCGCCTTCGAGAGTGAAATGAAGTCGGGCAAGGTTCCACCTGCTCTGGTGTTCGAATATGGCATACGAAACGCCAGCACCTAACATATGGTCACTATCCTGACCATTGAGAATAAAACGTCCAACTGTTTGAAGATATACCGGTGCCAGTCCGTTATAGCGAAAACTAATGCCACCAAATGTGGGTGTCGCTCCCTGAAGTCCAATACCGAAATTTTTGGTGAGATCAGTTTTTTTCGCCTGAACCGGGAAACTGAAGGTTACAATCGAAAGGATACAGACCAGATAAGAAATTGAGCGTGTCATTATTTTCTCCTTTTTTAGCTATTTGTTGACCTACATTTGTCATAGATGATACACTACATCTCAACCTGCTGAAGGCGATCATTTTGCGGTATCTCATCAGCCCGCTTGCCCCGTGGTCCAATCAGCAGCAAAGTTAGCCCTACCTGCATCCAGAAAAGCCTCCGAACCCGCCGAATAATACCCACAGCCAAACCCATCTTTGGATCCAACCCCATCAAATGAAACAGAAACACATGCCCACCTTCAAAAACGCCCATCCCGAGCGGAACAAAAAAGAACGCCGCATTAATCACAATCATCAGCGCGTGGAACAGATACACCGAAACAAACGGCATCGGTTCACCCAGCACGTAAAGAATCGCGTAAATCTCCAGCGTCCCCAGGCTCCAGCCCAACAGATGCAAACCCAACAACCCCGCCAAACGCCACCTATTCAACCGATAAAACTGAGCCAACTTCTCATCAATCTCCACTGCCTGGTCGCGGAACCGCTCCAAAAACCTGAGCCGCAACCACAGCATCAAATTCAAAAACCGCGCAAAGGGGCTTCGGCGTTGCCTGAAAACAGTCCAAACAACCCCCAGAACAGACAGCGCCAGAACAGCGATCAGAGCGCCTCGCACCTCAGCCGGCCATGAAAAACGCTGCAAACCCAGCACAACACCACCGATCACAAAAATCACCCCACCAATCATCTCACCCGTCTTATTGATCACCAGCGACGACACCCCACGGGAAACGCACATCTTATCTCTCAGCACAATCGCCTTGCCGACCTCCTTACCAACCTGCGATGCCGGCGCCACATTGCCCACCGCCTCGCCAACCAACTGCACCCACAGCAACTGCCTCAAACGCGGCCTTTCAGACCCGCGATCAAAACATGCCCGCCACATCCACGCATGATGAACAAATACCACCAGCGACAGACCGATCACCAGCACATACCCCCAACCCATCATCAAAACATGCTGCAAGACCTCTGGGGCACTGAGCTGATGCAAAAGCACACCCAGGCCGACAAATCCGATCAGACAAAGCACGATATGCGTTCCCTGTTTCATGCCATCCTCCGAAAAGCGAATCAACGAATAGACGAATCTACGAATCCCCCCAGCCCCTCCCCGACCTGGGGGGATAGCCCAACCATCACCTTATACAACAACCCGTTTAGCAGCCGTAATCACTGGAATCGCCCGAATAACACAAAGCGCGGCCGTCAGATACGTCGCCATCAAAGCAAACATCTCAAGACCCGATAAAAATGCAGGCGTCAAACCCGGCATCAGTTGTGCCGCATTCAGGCTGAACAACAGCACAAACGCGACCACCTTAGCAGTCCCGTACGTCGCCCGGCTCACGCGCGAGGCAACCAGCGCGAACCCAATCCGCGACTTCATCATCGTTGACTCGCCAAACGCTGTGAAGCCCTTCGTCAGCGCACAACTGCGAATTGCATCCGTCACAAACCCCCTGCTGAGCACCACAATCGGCACCCAAAGCGGAATGACATGCAACCACGCAAACACCACCCACCACACATTCTCCGCAATCCGATCACCCACAATATCCAGCACCCCCCCGACCTTACTCTCGCAACCCAACCGCCGCGCGAGATACCCATCCAGCCAATCCATCACCAGCGCAACAAAAGCGAGCGGCACCGCAACCCAGGCCAGCATCACATCTCCAGACACAGCAAAAACCGTCGCCAGAAACAGCAGAACCACTCGAGCCGCGGTAATCAAATTGGCAACCTGACCTGGAAACGCGGTCGCAAACGTCGATGTAAGCGTTGACATCTCAGCCTCCTTCACAAAGGTTCACATCTCAAACTTCTCGGTCACACCGCGTAATATGCAAATCCCGTGCCAAAACCATTTTATCCCAGAAAAAGGCCATTTTCCCTGTTATCCACCCCCAAAAATGCCCAAACAGTGCAAACTAAATATTGCACCTGCAAACCCCGTATTGCACAGCAGGCACAAAAAAATCCGGAGACACAATGTGTATCTCCGGATCAGTAAAGTTGCAGGGGCTGGGGGCTGGCTACCGATAAATCCCGGGATCGATCCCGTGCTCCTTCAACTTCTGTTGCAGCGCCTGCCGTTTCATGCCAATGGCCGGTGCTGTACGACTGATATTGCCGTTGTGGTATTCCAACGCGGATCGGATAAACGCAACCTCAAAAGACTGCACAACCTCCTGCTTTGCATCTTGAAAAAATACCCCATCACGCCAGACAGACTCAGTGTTCTCCACAGACTCAACACCCCGAACCTCCTGGGGAAGCAAATCGCGACTTAGCTCAGACCCATCCGAAAAAATAACCGCTCGCTCGACCAAATGCATCAACTCGCGTATATTACCCGGCCAGGCATACACCATCAGCAACTTCATCACATCCGGCGGAACATCCGTCATCGCCTTGCCGTGCTGATCATTAAAACGCGCCAAAAAATGCTGAACAAGCAGCGGAATATCCTCGCGCCGATCCCGCAGCGGCGGCAAAAAAATATCCACCACCTTCAAGCGATAAAAAAGATCCTCCCGGAACCGCCCTTCTACAATCTCCACTGGTAAATCCTTATTCGTCGCGCTGATAATCCGAACATCCACCGTCACCGTCTCCGAACCGCCCAGCCGCTCAAACTGTTTCTCCTCCAGCACGCGCAACAACTTCGCCTGCGTCTCGATGTGCATATCGCCGATCTCGTCCAAAAACAGCGTCCCCCCATCCGCAAGCTCAAACTTGCCCTGCCGCCGCGCAGTCGCCCCGGTAAACGCGCCCCTCTCATGCCCGAACAACTCACTCTCGATCAACTCCGTCGGCAACGCCGCCGCATTCACTGCGACAAAAGGCCGCGCCTTTCGGCCGCTCTGCTCGTGAATCGCCCGCGCGACCAACTCCTTACCCGTACCGCTCTCCCCGCTAATCAGCACCCCAGCATCGGTCATCGCCACCTTCCCGATCAAATCATAGACCCCCTCCATCGCACGGCTGCGACCAATCAACAACCCGAACCCCGACTGCTGACGGATCTCGTTGCGAAGCGTCTCATTCTCCCGCCGCAACCGCACCGTCTCCAGAACATTCTCCACCAAACAGCGCAACTCATCCACATCGTAGGGCTTGCTCAAATAATCGTACGCCCCCACCTTCATCGCCTCCACCGCAACCCGCTCCGACCCATACGCTGTAATCACAATAACCGGCCGCGCATCCCCCTGATCAGCCAATCGCTTCACCAGCGTCAATCCATCCATCTTCGGCATCTGGATATCGCAAATCAACAAATCGGGATTGTCCTGCGCCACAGCCGCCAACGCCGCCGCACCATCCTCTGCCTCGACAATCTCACACCTCAGCGCAGCAAGTGCCCGCTTCAACCCGTACCGCGCCGCAGGATCATCATCCACAATCAAAATTTTATACTGCATAGTCTTCATCCTTCACACGTCTTGGCTGTCAGCTATCAGCGGCCAGCCCACCAACATCTCTTTTATCTGCGTCCATCTGCGTCATCTGCGGATCGCACTTCATCCCCCCCGGGAAGTTGAACCGCAAACACCGCCCCTGCCCCCTCTGCATTTGCCACCTCAATCACACCCCCCATGCGCTCCACATCGCGCTTCACAATCGCAAGCCCCAACCCCGTGCCCGAAGCCTTTGTCGTAAAAAACGGCTCAAAAATGCGAGCCTGATCTTCCTCTGAAATCCCCGGACCCGTATCCGACACCCGTACTTCCACCCCACCCTGCAATCGCCGCGCCTGCACCGTCAACTGCCGCTCTGTGCAATCGACTTCCATAGCCTGAATACCGTTCAAAATCAAATTAAAAAACACTTCCTTCAGATCCTCTGGATCGCCCTTCACCGCGAGACCATCCGCCACCTCGAAACAGATCTCCACATTCTGTCGTTCCGCCTCGTGAAACAAAATCAGCACCACATCTTCCAGCACAGTCTTTAGATCCAACACCTGAAATCCATCGTCCTGCTTGGGCTGAGCAAACCTGAGCAAGCGATCCACCACGCGGCTTAACCGATCAATCTCGCGCAACACCACAGACAAATCGCCCGCCTTTGTCTGATCACCCTGCAAATCCTCCCGCAACACAGTCGCAATCGCCTTGATCGAACTCAGGGGATTCTTCACCTCGTGCGCAATACTCGCCGAAAGCAACCCCAACGCCGAAAGCCGCTCCGCTTCGTACATCTGCCGCTCCAATTGCAACCGCCGCTCCACCAGACGCGTATTTTCAATCGCCAGTGCAATCTGATTGCAAAGCGTACCCAGCAAATCCCATTCCTCAGACGAAAAAGATCCCCCGCGCTTCTTCTCGCCCAAACAGAGCAAACCAACCGGCTTTTCCTCTTGCAAAACCGGAATACACAGTTCAACCCCTTGCTTTGCGAGTATTGCGGTAAGTGCTGGATGGTGCAAATCGCCTACATCCAGCGGGCGGCGATGGGTCAACAGCCAACCGACCACTGCCTCAATCTGCGCCTCGTCCCCATCCCCAAACGGTGTGACCGGCGGCTCAAACCCCGGCAGACCACTGCTTGCGATCACCTGCACCTGACTCACCTGTCCCTCCTCGTACTCAAACACCACCAGCGAAACAGCGTGTACCTTCAACACAGTTCCAACCGCATCCACCACCGACTTCAACCGATTCTCCAGCGCGTGCGGCACATTCAGCGTTTGACTCAGCGAACCCAGCAAATGCTGGTACTCGTATCGCGCCCTGAAAAACAGGCGATTGATGATCCCCTGCAACCTGTTCTTGATCGGCTGAAACAGAAAAATCAGCAGCGAAATCAAAATAGCCTCAACCACCTCCACCCTGAACCCACTATCCAGACGCCCCAATGCCTCTGCAACGCGCCGGATCACCAGCAAATAAACCGTCAACACAATACCCGTCAGCGCAGAATAAAACAACGCGGGATTCACCACAATCTGGAAAAAGCTGTACCGATAAATAAAATAGCCCAGAATATACGCCGGCGCGATAGGCGAAAGAAAAAGCACCAGCGCGAGCACAGGTCCCACAACAGCACTTTGAAGCAATCCAATCGGATACGCAAAAACCGTCAAAACCGCAATACCCGTCAGCGCGAATGCCATCAATCGGCAAAACACCTTATGCACCTCTGTCTCCGACCGCATCGCAAAACCCCGGCAGAGATACGCTGAAAACAGAAGCATAGCGATGGCATACAGGCTAAAACTCACGCGCTTGATCGGCGCCTGGGACATGCCAATCAAAAAGATGATCACCCCCGGCACAAAAGTGATCGGAATGAGATACCGCCGCAACCCGCGCGCCACCTTGTGCTCATCTGCAAAAGCCAGCACTGTTCCCAGCAGCGCAGACGGCAAAAAATCCAGCCCAAAACGCGCCACATGCGCCGCATAATTCACGGCACCGGCATCTGGCGCCGCCTGCTCGATCAAAATGCGCAGCGCGTCCCCCGTGTACCAGAGTGCCCCCGCAGAAATCAAAAACAACAACGGCAGCGGCGTGCCCCTCCGCTTTACCGCCGAGACAAAAATGCCCCAGAGCAACCCGGCGGCAATCACCGCGCCGACCAGCCAGATCGTCTCGTATAACGATAAATCCATAACATTCACCGCCTTGAAGTAAGAAGGCCACACCACCCAAAGGCTGGTGCTTCATCACACTTCACACTTCATCCTTCACACTTCAATACCCCTTCGCCAAATCCGCCCGGCTTTGCGCCTCGGCATCTTCGGGATCGCGCCTCAATTCCCTCGCCAACAAATCGTGCAATTCCGCGATGCGATCGGCCTGCGCGGGATCATTTGCCAGATTGTTAAATTCTCCTGCGTCCTCTTCCAAATTGTACAATTCCCGTTCGGGACCGTGCACCTCGTCAAACCGCGCGTGATACACGTACTTCCACGGACCCTGCCGAATCATTGTCATGCCCGACGCAATATTGTGGGCGTAGTATTCGCTCACCGCAACATCTCGCCAATCGCTATTCCCATCGTCCAGATAATCGAGCAACGACTCGCCATCCCAGTCATCCGAGCGTTCCGCCCCGCCGATCTCCGCTATGGTCTGCGCCAGATCCACCAGCGAACACACACCCGTCCGTCGCTGCCCACCTGCCCAGCGCTTTGGAAAAGACACAATCAGCGGCGTCCGCGAAGCGTGTTCATACATATTGTTCTTCCACCACAACCCGTGGTCGCCCTTGTTCTCGCCGTGATCCGTGCAGTAAATCACAATCGTATTATCCGCCACCTCAGAATCATTGAGCGCGGCGAGCAACTTGCCGATCTCATCGTCCAGCCAATTCACAAAGCCCCAGTAAAGCTCGCGCCCCAACTTCGTCTGCTCTGGCGTCGCCTTTGTCACACCAAATCCGGCTCGCAAATGCTTGTAATTGGTCGGCAACGTCTCCAAAAAACCCTCGGGGATCTCGGGCATGGGCACCCTATCTTTGTAAGGCGCGTAATATTCTTCTGGAATAGTCAACGGAAAATGCGGCGCCAGATAGCCCGCCAGCAAAAAGAACGGCTTATCATCCGCAGATCGATTCTGCAAAAACGCACTGCACTCCGCCGTCACCTTTCGGTCCTTCTCCAAAATGGGCGATGTGTCACTCGTCTTAAAAGCCTTTGCCCGCCCTTCCCAACCGCGTGCTGATTCACTCAGATCATTGAACGCCCGCCGCCCGCCCTTGCCACTCCTCTCCCCTTGATTCGCACCGGGATAAACATCGCGAAAGCCATAGCGATGCCCGCCCGCAAAATGCATCTTGCCACCCAGCCAGCACTCATAACCCACCGTATTCAGCGCGTGCGGCAGCGAGGGATAATCGTCAGAGGGCAACTGGCAATCATTGGTCCACACCCCACAGCGACTCACGTATTGCACCGCCGTAAAACTCGCACGCGCAGGCGCGCAAAGCGGTGAAGTCGTATAAGCCGCATCAAATACAATACCCTCTTCCGCCAGCCGATCCATATGCGGCGTTTGCACAATAGAATCGCCATAACACCCCATCACTGCCGGGTCGTGCTCATCGGACATAATCATCAGAATATTTGGACGGTCAGACATAAAATCTCCTTACGGTTAGTGTGATATGATACATCATCTAAAGCAACTGATCCAACGCCTGGGCGCGATTGATATCGGTACGCCAGAATTCCTCGGGCGTATCCGCACTCCACCTCGCCCAGATTAAAGCCAGAACCAGCCCCCATTTGATAATGCGCTCGCGCGGGATATCCAACTCTTCGGCCATAATCTCCACGCGGCGAACATCGATCTCGCCCCGGTCACATCCTTCACAGGATTCATCGGGATAATTCGCCAAAAAAGCACCGACCTCGTAACCCGGATCGCCAAAATAACCTTTGGGATCAATGACGAGATAGGGTTCGCGCTCTGAACGCAAGATATTCCAGTGGTGCAAATCCCCGTGCAGAACAACCGTTTCTGTACTGGAACGCATCAACTCATCGTAAAGCGTTTCGGCGCGCACAACCCACTTTTCGGGCAACGGCCCGGTACCCCCATTGTATTTTTTGCGCAACTTATCAAAGCCATCTATTTCATAAGCCGTCGGTCGAAAAGTGTGAATTTTCGGAACGGGTTGCCAGAACTTTTTCATCAGCCGGGCGGCAATGCGCGTATTCTCCTCGTCATCCGGACAAACACCCAGAGGGACACCTGGACGGATGCGCTCCAGCATCAGCACGCCCAACGCCTCGTCAAAATCGAGCAATCTGACCGTACCATTACCATTGCAAAGTTGCAGCGCGTGGCACTCTTGTTGCCAATTTTCCGCCAGTTGCACGGGCGAACCAATTTTCAGAACAACCTCTGTCCCCTGCGCATCCGTCGCCGGCGCAATATAGCTATAGGACATCTCGGCGTAATCTTCTGTCATAGGATCTTCAATGCGAAGATTCCATCGTTTTGCACACGCAGCAACGATATCTGGCAGCCGTTCGATCCAGTCAGCCCATTTTAGATTAGACGATAAGGTCTCTGGAATGTACATGGATTTTCCACCTCTCAAAAACGTAAATCTGGAACCGGCCTACCAAATACCCTTCACCCCTGTCTCGACGAGACGTAAAACCGCGTTTGGTCACGGTGGCCGATCTCGTCGATCACCTCGAGCGTGTGTTGACCCGTCGGCAGCGCAACGGATTTGACGTGCCGCGTATTTGTCTCTCCCAGATAGCGATGGTTGAGATACCAGTACAACGTGCGGTTTTTATCGCGATGTGTCACCCGCAACACGACATTTTGCACCGCACCGTCAAAATCTCGGGGCAAATAGAGACGCGCATTCCGCGTTGGATACACAATATGCACAGGTGCGTGATCTGCTTGCGCCGAACAATCCGCGCGATGCGGTGGCAACTCCCCCGCGCTTTGACCGCGCTGTCGCAAGTGGTGAACAACATCTGGCGGATACACCAGCCGCGCAACGCGACGGTATTCACCCGGCTCCCAACAAAGGGAGCATACCCGCTGTGTACTATCGACATTCACCGTTATAACCCGGTGATACGGACAAATTTTCAAAAGAGAGCGGGGTGCTTCTACAGAAACCCGCTCTGGACAATGCGGCGCAGCGCGATACCCCGTATCTGCACAGACATCGCGCTGGATCAAATCGGCCTCGGGTGGCGCAAACCACCGTTGACCGGGACCGTGGGGCAAGCTATTAAACAAATCGAAAAACAAAGGCGCGGCACAGCGCGCCCCCGTGAGATCAGAAACCCCCTCACCCGCGAAATTGCCCACCCACACAGCAATCGTCCACTGTGGCGACACCCCCACAGCCCACGCATCGCGATGCCCATAACTCGTACCTGTTTTCCAGGTAATGGGCCACTGATTTTGAAACTGATGCCAGTAAAATTCTATTCCGGGCCGCGAGAGATCGCGCAACGTATTCAGCACCAGATAACACGCACCGCGACTGAGCAAAGGCGGGGGTTCAGACGGGCGGTCTGCCGGATTGATATGAAGGGGCTGAAACACGCCCCCATTGCCCAAACCGCGAAAAAGCAGCGCCATATCCCAGCCCGTCACCTCGGCACCGCCGAGAACGAGGGGCAAGCCGTAATCATTGGGCGCGCGGAACAACGTCGTCAAACCAGCCGCGCGAAGCCGTTCGTAAAACGCCACCACGCCATACTCATAAAGCAAGCGCACCGCAGGCACATTCGCCGACAAAATCAACGCATCATACGCCGAGACAAGCCCCTGAAATGTGCGACTGGCATTGTGTGGCGAAAACGAGCCGTAATACGTCGGTATATCCCGAATTTTGCTCTGCGGCAGAATCAACCCCGCATCCATACTGAGCGCGTAGAGAAACGGCTTGAGCAACGAACCCGACGACCGCGGCGCGCGAATCCCATCGACGTGGCTATCTGTGAAATTTTCAGACCCAACATAAGCGCGAACAGCACCCGTCTTGGTATCCGCAATCAGTGCAAAACCATTGTGAATCCCGCGCTGCCGCAACCTGCTGACGTGACGCGCAACGAGTTCTTCTGCCCGAACCTGAATATCCCGATCAATCGTAGTCGGATGAACTAACGACGTCTGGCGATCTACAATGTACTGCGCCAGATGTGGAGCCAGCATGGGAAATGGATGTGACTTATGCGGCACAGATTCTTTCTTCGCAAGATACAGCGTCTCCGCATCAAAATATCCCGCCCTGTGCAGCGCGATGAGCAACGCATCGCGCTTCTTTTTTAACAAATCGGGATTTGTCAGAGGCGAAATTCTACCCGGCGCATTGGGCAGCACCGCGAGCAATGCCGCCTCTGCCCAGGTTAGCTGATCTGGCGATTTCCGAAAAAAACGCAACGCCGCCGCTCGATAGCCCACCACATTTCCGCCATAAGGCGCGTGATCGAGATAAAGTTGCAAAATCTCTTCTTTTGAATACCGCACCTCCATCTTCAGTGCCTGAAGCATCTCCAGTGTCTTGTAAAAATAAGTACGCGGCCTGGGGTGCATCAGCCGCGCCACTTGCATAGTCAAAGTACTCGCGCCACTCACAGTTCTGCCCTGTTTCAAATTCTGATACAGCGCGCGCACCACAGACACGGGATTGACGCCAAAGTGATAATCAAAGTACCGATCTTCAAAATAGAGCACACTCGTTTTGAGCTTCTGCGAAACGCGCGCATCCTTCCGAGGCGGAAAATGCCACTGCTGGCGGTTATTGAGAAAAGCGCGCAAAATGCGCCCATCTTTATCCAGCACAACCGCGCTATAATCCGCTAAAAAATGCGGCAATGGAACGGCAAAATACAGAAGTACTATTCCCGCAAAAATACCGACTAAAATTTTATATCGACGTCTCATGATCAGGATTTTCAGAGCTTGCACTGGAGAGATTCTATCCAGTGATACAAGGATGAACAGGATACCCCCAGCCCTTCTTTTGATCTGCGCTTATCTGCGTACATCTGCGGATTCACCTAACCACCACAGTTCTACCCGGCACAACCGCCTTAATTTCATTATTGTACATCGCCTCGACAAGTGTGGGGGGCAGGGTAAATATGCCCGCGGTAACAGCATTGAGCTTCACGACAAAATTCTGCGCATTGCTCTCAGGTGCGATATCAAAAAAATATGTCACGCGATCGTCGCGCATATCGACATAAGCCTCGCGGCCCAAACCCAAATTAGACGTCCATCTCGGCATTGGCGCGCCCGACAAGCGCGTATTTTCAATTTCCCAACCCGAAGGCAACAACTGAGTCAATGCAATCTCGCGGATATGTGCGGCAGATGTATTTTTCACGCTGAAATGCACCCAGAAAGTCGCTCCCTGTTTGAGCGTATCGGAATACACGGGAAAACCATCTTCATCGCGCCAGCGCACCTCGAGTTGCAAACTGCGAGATTCGGCCACCGCATCGGCCACGATCGGAACCCCCGACCACGCGAGTGTCGCAAATGCCCGCGTCACCGTACTCTCGGAATTGAGCTGGACGCGGACAGATTGTCCAAACCCGGATTCGATATCGACATTGTAAAAACGCGAACCCGAATCAAACGGCACGACCTCCCCACCGGGCAATGTCACCGAACCCGTCAATCGTAGCGGTTGATCTCCCTCAGTCGCCCGGATATACTTGCCCAGTGCCAGCAGCGCGAAACTGCTCGTCTGTGTCGAATACCACCTGTCCGATGATAGAGCCAAAGCGATTTCATCTGCCAGAGGATCGGCTTCTCCCCAGCGTTGAAAATCGACCATTGTCCCCAAAATCATCGCGCGATCTCGCAGTGCAGATCCAAAGGTATGTTCCCACCTCTTACCCTGATTTGCAAGCGTACCTGCACCCCTGAGAATCTCATTGGCTATCGCAGCACCACCCGCGCGATGATACGCCGATGCCAACAGCCATTTCTCCACATCCGTCATATCCCGCAAACTGCTTTCCTTCAGTAAATTCATCGCCCCCAGCGCGGGTTGATTTGCCAACGCGAGCAAATAGACCCGATAGGTTCTGATCATGAGATCATCGCGCGTGGTCAAAGCGCGGGATTGCTCGTATTGCACCCAGCTTTCAAACAAATCGTCCGGCACATGATAACCGAGAGCTCTGGCCTCAATCAAAAAGTGCCCGGCATATAGCGTACCCCATATCGAGGGCTTAGACCGACCCGGCCAATAGCTGAGCGCACCTGACGGCAGTTGAAATCGGCGCAACCGCCGAATCGCAGCATTGATGTGCTCGTCCATCTCCCGTGCAATCTCATTCGATTTATCCGATACGATGAGAATATCCTTGAGATAAAGCTGTGGAAACGTCGCCGACACCACTTGCTCCACACAACCGTAGGGATATTGCACCAGCCACAACAGGCGATTGCCCAGCTTCATATTTGGGCGCGTATGCAGGGTGAGACGCGCGCGATTGGAACCGGGAATGCCCCGATCGGGAACGGGAAGTACAACCGCATCTCCCGGCCGTATCTCCCGCGTCTCATCGGCACTGATGCGCGGCGACGACGGCGAAATGGTCAGATCCGTCGTATGCGTGGCCATCACATCGCCCGCAGTTGCAGTAATCGCAACGCGCGCATCTCCAATAGCATTGGGCACCACACACATAAATAACACATCTTCTTCACCGGCTTCTTGAAACGCAATGGTATCTCGCACCTGCCCATCAACGCGAAGCAACCCCTCTGTACTGATTGCCACAGCAACTGGACCCAAACTATCCCTCATTGCAAATACAGTAGCGGGCACAGCAATGCGGTCGCCGGGTCGCAACGCACGCGGCAAAGTGGGCAAAACCATCAAATCCGTTTTCACGGGCACTGTTTTTTCCGCACTGCCATAAGCATTGCCCCGCGCTGCCACAGCCATGATGCGCACCGAACCGACGTAATTGGGCATAACAAAAGAAACCACAGCGCGCCCCTGATCGTCGGTTGCAGCCGGACCTTCAAAAAGCGATACAGACTTAAAACGCTGTTTCTGCTCCTCGGGTAGCCTATCGCGCCGATAAGCAGCCAGAGCAGCATCGCCGCCTATCGCAAAAGTCTTAAACACATCGCCGATATTGACACCTATAACCTGCCCAAACAGATCGGAGATATGCAACCCCAAACGCAACTTGCCAAAAAACGCGCGCCAGGGATCGGGCGTGGAAAATTGCGTGATATCCAGCAAACCCTCATCCACAACAGACAGCGTCAACTGCGCGGGTTTTCCATCACCCGTTTGCACGACAACCTCAAAAGAATCATCGGGTTTGAGTTCATCGGGTGCAGTCAATGTGAGATCGAGCCGCGTATCTGGATCAACCACGCGCAAAGGCACAACCCCATACATCCGCAACGGGCGATCATTGGCCGTCTGTCTATGCGGCTGAATAACGGATATCGTCACGTACGCATTCGGCGCCATGTCTGCTGTAATGGGAATCTCGATTTGCGCAGTATTCCTCGTACTCGGCGTGTGCCACCGCGAATGCACCACATTTCCACCGCGCGACACCGTCACCAGCACAGACGGCGTATCGGGCACGGGAAAAGACACCACAGCCGTTTCATCCGACGCGTAATTTTCCCGGTCTGTCTTAAGCACCAGTGCGCCAGCATCTCGACCACTTGCGGGCAAACTGCCCCAGGGATACGCGCGAATAAAAAGTGACGCCTTATGCCCACCTGCATCCTCCACCTCGATCAAATACTCTCCTTTTTTCTCGGGTGTAAACGCAATCGGCACCGAACGATCACGAGAAATAATCGATGTTTCGAAAATCTTCTTCGTACTAAAATCCCGCTTAAAACGCAGGCGAAACTGATCCTTCGAATCGTATTCCCACCACCAGTAATTCTCATTGTGAAAAACGCGATACATCAACGTGCGTCCAGGCGCGGCCTCCCCATCGGGCGTCACCGCCACAACGGGCACTTCAAGAGAGGCATTAATACGCGTAAAACCATAATCCAGGTCTGGCTTTCGCAACCCCACGTAAACCTCAAACGGATCGATGTGTACCATGCGCGCTGTGCTATTGGGTCGCCCCCCTTTTTCGAGCACGCGAGCGCGCAATATCGCAGACAGGCGCGAAGGCGCTTCGCTCAAAGACGGAAACTGCCACGACACAGCGGACTTGCCCTCCTTATCCAGAGTGCCCGTAAAAATATTGGTAGTAATCGGCTTGAATTGAACCGCCTGATTGACAAACGAAAAACCCTCATACTTGGGAAATACAGGCGGAGAACTGTGCAGCGTAACATCGACACTGGCTTTTAATCCCGCCGCTGGATTGCCAAATAAATACGCACTCCTCAGATCTGCTTTCAACACGCGATCCCGCTCTGCAAGTTGCGGATCGAGAAAGACCTTGAGACGAAAAGGCACAATGGTTTCCACCTTGACCCTGTGATTAAATTTGCGGCTACCCACATCAATTTCAGCGCGCCAGTTGCCCGTTGGCGCATCGACCGAAGTCGATAAATCAAAGATGTAAAATCCATCTTTCCCCTCGCGATTGGTCTGTGTGAGCACGCGCTGTCCCAATGGATTGTAAAACGCGAGCGAGACCGGATGCCCATCGGGAAACGTGTGGTTGTGATTTCGCACAATCGCCGACAAATGAATATCATCGCCGGGCCGATAAACCCCGCGCTCCGTATAAAAAAACGCCCGAATACCATTGGGTGCAGGGTCTCGTCCCCCCGTATCAAAAGTCGATAGATTCCACGCCATATCCCCTAATTTGATAAAACTGCGCTGCCCATCTTTCTCGGCTTCGATATAAAAAACATCTGATTTTACAGAACTAAAATCCGCCAAACCATTCCGATCCGTAACTTTCTGTTCCACAATCTGATTCTGGTATGTGCGCAGGGTTATAGTGACACCGGGCAATGGCCGCGCATCTTCCAAATGAGTAGCATAAACGAGATGCCGATCATGCGTCTTTTGATGCGTAAGACCGATATCGCTGACCACCACGGGTTTATAGATGCGCCCGTTCTGATAGACATAACCGCGCGAATAGGGATTATTATAATAATCAGTCCCGCGGTACCGTCTGCGTTGTTGCCGCGCCTCTGCCGCTTCCACAGGGTCTCCGTAGAGCATATCCTCTGCCCCAAAAGTGAGACCGATCAGATAAAGCCCCTTCTCGTCTTTGGAAATCAGATCCTCTAAATCGAGTTCGTGCTGCAACCACACATTTTTTTCCCTACCGATATCCAGTGTTGTATCTGCCACCGTCACGCCCACGCGACGCATCCGATAGGAGGAAATTCTTCGCGTGCGACTGCGCGATCCATCCAACCTTTCATCTTGTAAAAACTGCCCCAGATTCGACTCAAAAACCTTCTCTATTTTGAGGTGAACACGCGACACATTGACCGTTTGAAACCGGATTTTTCGATTACCAGAAGTGGGCAAAAATACCCCGTCACGCGCAAAACGCATGCGGGGCTTGATATCGTCAAAAGCCACCGTCTCTGTATGCGGTTGAGCCAGTGCCATGCCCCAGCGGCTGCGAATCCCCGGATGTACGGTCAACACATAACTCTGTCCGTGCTGAAAATCGCCCACAACACTCACTGTTTTGCCAAGCGCGGTGAGTTGAAGCTGTTGCGGTGGATCGGCAGTGATCAACCCCGCAATATCCTGACCAAAATCGAGATCATCTGAAAAAATAATGCTTACGCTCGGGCGGTCCCGGTCCGCGTATTTTTCAATCTCAACAACGAAAAATGCCGACAAAGGGGGAAGAGACCATGTATTGTCGTAGTCTTGCGAGAGTTCCAGATCAGCTCGATCAATATGCATCGCAAGTTCCTGAGACTCTCTTGTGCGCGTGATCACGGCACTCGTAAAATCGTGCGTCTTGCCATCTGGCAACACGCGCCAATAGAGTGCAAGCCGCTGATCTCCCAGGCGCAACGCCACCGCATCGCTCACAACCGAAGAATCCGCGCGTTCGTTAAAGCTAATCTGACCGCTAAAAACGAGACGCTGCGGATCATCCGCATCTGGCAACTCAAAATCTGCCTCGAGTGCGACGAGTTCTCGTCCCGCGACCTCAAACTGGATAACGAGTGGCTTCAGATCTTTGTGCTGAGGAAACAAATCGACCATGCTGAGTTCACCGCTATAGACCGCGCGCAACGTCAACGGTGCGTTTGGCTTAAAAACAAGCGTACGCTCATCTTCCCATGTCGCCAAACCGTCAATAGATGGAACAAAGCGAAACACGCGCGTTCGCAACACCTGACCAACCTGACTTTTGCCAATAACAGGCGACACAAAGCGCACGCGAATTGGATCAGTAGAGGCGAGCACCCCCTCACTCACATGACTCACCATACGCGCCGTCTCCAAAGGATAGGATTGCGGCGCGTCTTCGGGCGACCTTTTGCTACACGCAAACAGCGTCAGCAACGCGAGGAGAGAAATACGGTATGACATAGCGGCCTCCTATACCCTCCCATCAGCCGCATCGGCAATCCATGTCAAATAGGACCTGTGCCCGTGCGACACGGAAAATGAGATAGACAAATTCCTCAACCGTTTTTTCAGTGACCTCAAGCGCCCTTTTACAGTCATCACAAAAAGCACGGTACCTTCATCTTGATCCGGCGACAAAAAATACTGCGAAAAAACATCCACCCGCGCGGCCAACCGCTCGGCAACAAGCGCGTGCCCAACGCGATTTGCCTCCGCTTCAGATGGCATGGAAAGAGCCAGAATATAAGGCGCAGTTTGCACCCCACCTTGAACCGTGACATTGAGATCATCTTTACCCAGACTCCGTGCCGCCTGGATCTTTCGCACAACCGTATGCACCACAAAAAACACCAGACAAATCATCATCCCGATAACAACGTGCTTCATCAACCCGCTGAAAAACGCGCCCTGCTCTCGATCCTCCGCCTGAAAAAATGCATGCTGAAAACGCCCATCCGACTCCACAGCCAACTTTCTCGCAATAACGCGCACCTGTGCATTCGCTACGGGCGGCAACGGCTTCACGCGCTCAGAACCATACAGCGAGCGAATCATCTCCCGCGCAATACGCGAGGCATTCTCTTCCTCAGCCCCTGCGGATGTAGCAAAACAAAACGATAAAAGTATAAATATCCAGATTTTTAACATCCTCTCACACCTCGCGTATCACAACGAGTTCTGGCGTCTTGCCCCCGCCCAATTCCTCGGCGCGGCCAATCAAATGGCTGAGTTGCGCTCGCGTCGTCTTCAAAAAAACCATCGCCTCCGCAGCTTCTCGCACCCCATCCTCCCTGCGATAGATTGAACGGATACTCGGCGCAACAGTTCCGCCCATCGCCAAATTTTCTTTAACAAGTGTCTCACCGAGTTTCTGTGCCCGCGCTTCTGTACGCATCGCAATCAACACCCCCAGAGGATCTTCACCCGACTCGGCACGCAACCCCCTTCTAAAGACACGGAAAATCGCCCACAAAACCAGCAGAGCAATCACAACAGCGATCCCTTTCGCAACCTGGCTCGCAATATTCCGAATCGCCGCATCTCTTTCCATGCGCACTTCTTCCAGCCGCTGTTTTTGTTCATCGAGAAAAACCACATCCTCCGCCAATTGCGCGGTCATGCGCTCGACCCATGCAACCTGCTCTGCCGTCAGAGAATCCCCCTCTGCTAAAACCGCCCGCGCCACATGTCGCGCAATGCTCTCGAGCCGTTCCACATTCACCTGTCCCTCAGTGGGCATACACATCGCAAAAAACAAAGCGATAAATGCGCCCGCGCCAAAAATATGTCGATATCTCATAAAACGACCTTTCCCTGTCAAATTTCCTTTGTTTTTCTCCCGTACTTTCAGCAATATAGGACACAGAAATGCTACGAGCAAGAGGCTGAGAACAAGGAGACACAAATGACACCCGAACAACTCGGTTTTAATTCGCAAAAACTCGACCGCGCCAGGCAAGTCTTACAACGCCACGTGCATACGCGCACCACCCCCGGTGCTGTCGGTCTCGTCCTGCGCCGTGCGGGCATCGTCACCTGCTGGGCCGTGGGCCACCACACCTATCACCCCAACGCCACACCCGTACAAATCAATACCCTCTACGACCTCGCCTCCGTCACCAAAGTCATCGCCACCACAACACTCTGCATGTTATTTGTCGATAAGAATCGTCTCAACCTCGACGCACCCGTACAATTTTACGTGCCCTCCTTCACCGGAAAAAACAAAAACCGCGTCACAGTTCGGCATCTGCTCGCCCATTGCAGCGGCCTGCCCGCACATGTTCACCTGTACGAAAACCAACGCACAGCGCGCGATATTGACATCCGCGAGGCCATGCTCAACGCAGCGTGCCAACACCCCTTAATTTATGAACCCGGCACAGACACCGTGTACAGCGACCTGGGCTTTCTCACCCTGGGAAAAATCCTCGAAACCATCGGCGGCCAGCGTCTGGATCACCTCGTCAAACAGCACATATTCGAACCGCTCAAAATGAACGACACCAGGTACTGTCCACCGCCCCATCTCAAACACCGCATTGCCCCCACGGAAGACGGCTCCGACTTGCGCGATCACCTCGTACACGGTGAAGTCCACGATGAAAACACCGCCGCAATGGGCGGTATCGCCTCCCACGCCGGTCTTTTTTCCACAGCACATGACCTGTCGAAATGCCTGCTCGCCTGGCTCGGTGCAGGCACCTTTCCCAAACGGAGCATCCCACAATTTACCACTCGCGCTAATATCGCGCCCAACAGCACCTGGGCACTCGGCTGGGACACGGTCTCACCCGGCGCAAGTTCGAGCGGCCGCTACTTTAGCGAACAATCCTTCGGCATCCTCGGTTTCACCGGCACATCCGTATGGGGAGACCCCATACGAGACCTCGGCGTCATTCTCCTCACCAACCGCGTACACCCCACCCGCGAGAACAATCAAATTGCCCATCTCCGCCCCGAATTTCACGACGCAATCTCCGAAGCCTTAATCGCATAAAAGAGGAGCAAGCCCTATGACATTGCTCCTCTTTTTAGTTTTAAAATCCAACATCACCGCGTCACCCGAATCGTCCACCCGCCCTGCAGCTCGGGATTCTTAATCGTCAGAGTAATCCTTCGCAATAGATCTCCCCAAACCGTCTTCAATCGCGCGTCTTCAATCGCGATATCCTCAACCGCCACATCGAACACATCCGCCTCGTAGTACAAACGCCCCGCGCCAGACATGCGTCCATCCGCCAACGCCACCTCACTCAAGGCAATTGTACCATCGCCACAATCTTCAACGCCACACGCCGTCAACACATTCATCACAACATCGCCCATCACAGCTTTCAACGCATATTGATCTGCAATCGTCACACCCTCGCCGCGATGCAAAACAACCGTCCGCATCCACGAATCAATCTGAGCCTCTGGCGGATAGGCCTGCGCCAGATCTAGAGTAAACGTTGCATCCGCCTCGCTCGCCGCATAAGACACATCTCGAGCCGCAATATCGTAGTGATAATCAATCCCCGCCTCGGAATAAACCCGCCCGGGAATCTGCATCTGTCCATTCACCGTCGGCAACGTATGATACTGAGACTGCATCGTCCAGATATCATACCGCGTACTGCTAAACGTCTTCGCCGTATAAGTCTCGACCCCCGCATCCACGAGCACGGGCTTGCCATCCAGATAGACCACCACGTGCCCGATATCATTGTGATTGTGACTCTCGGCATTGTGCCCGCCCTTTGCCCCCACAAAAAATCCATCTGCCGACCCGCCTTGATCGCGTGCGACAAACACCTCAATCTCATCCAAAAACACATCGCGCGGCAACGGCGGCGCAGCATCTGCGTCGAGAATCTCATTCAACGAAAACAGCGCGGGCAACGCCCGCCCCATGCTCCCAAAAGACTCCGAAATACCCTTCTCGGCAGCACCCTGTTGTTTTGCAGCCCACGCCCCGAGAGCCACCATCGCATCATCCCCAATGCGCTTGCCATAGCCATAGGCAACCGCAAAAGCCGGCATCACCACGGGTGACGCATCGGCAAAATTGATAAAATATCGATCCGCAATCTGCACCCGATAGATAAACTTGCCAATATTCTGAACGAGCGGTTCGTCGTACACATCAATCGCCCCACCCGTTGCACTGTAAAGCCATTCCAAACAATCGTAAAGCGATGCCCCCGCACGCCCCCAATAGCCCGGCCCCTCGTCACACCCACCGTCTTTCGGATATGGATCGATAAAATGATCCACCGTCTGCATTGCCTTAAACACCGACGCAACCCGACGCGCCTCATCGGTCTCCATCAACAAAGTAGAAGTCAACCAATTCGACACAATCCACGGATTCCAATTGTTCACGCGCGCACCCGAATACCCCATCCAGCCAAAGTCTTCGCGCTCCAACAAAGGCGTCAAAATGCGATATTGCATCTCACGCGCAATGCGCGGCACAATCAAAGGCGAAACCGCGTCGAGTTGCGCGCCGAGCAAATACACCGTCCACGCCAACAATTCCGACGTCTCTGCGGCAAACAGATCGACAATCGGCTCAGCCGTATCCGGCAGGCCACTACCCGCCTTTTGAACGCCAATATGCGCGGGCACACCCCAGAAAGACTCCTCGCAAATACACCAGATACCATTGGTAATATCATCCAAAAATCTCCCTTTCCCCTCCACGCATTCTGCCAGAACCAGATCGGACAGCGCCGTGCGCCGCCCAAAACTCAAACTCTCGTACCGCGAGCGATTCCCATTGCGCGCATAATCCAAAAACCGCACCGCAGGCACGCCTGGCCATTCAAAATTCAGGCGATCTTCCCCACGCGCAATTTGCGCCTGCCGCACCGCGTCTGGCAACGCATCCCACGCATAGCGCATTAACGCCGTGGGAAAAGGCCGCCAATCATCCCGCGGAATCAAAATATCTTTTAACACGTCTTCCGAATACTTTTGCGAAAGCATTTATTCCTCCGTTAATTAAAGCTATCATTCCGACTCTCAACAACAGGAGCAAGAACACCATGCCACTCAAAATTGCACAAATCGGCAGCGACGGACATCAGAACATGGTACTCGACGGCATCGCGCACATCCCCGACGCACAACTCATCGCCTGCGCCAAAGGGCATCCCGACGACACCCTCGCCAAAATCAAAGCACACGCAGCATTCACCGCACACACCCGCCTGTATGACGACTATCGCCACATGCTCGACACCGAAGAAATCGATCTCGTCAGCATCTGTCGTCCGTATTCTCTCAATGCCGAAGCCTCAATAGCAGCAGCAAACCGCGGAATCGACATCGTCAGCGAAAAACCCGTTGCAACCACTCTGAAAGATCTCGACGCCCTTGAAACAGCGGTCAAAAACAGCGGTATTCGCCTCACCGCCATGTTTGGCCTGAGATTATCCCCCGCATTCCGCGCTGCACACCAGGCAGTCCAGGACGGCCTCATCGGCGAACCCATTCTGGCAACCGCACAAAAATCCTATCGCTTTGGCACGCGCCCGGACTTTTTCAAACAGCGAGAAACTTACGGCGGCACAATCCCCTGGGTCGCAATCCACGCTGTCGATTACACGCGCTGGACAACCGGGCGTGAATACACGCAAGTCGCCGCCCTTCACGGCAACCTCGCCCATCCCGACTATCCCGGCTGCGAAGACCACGGCGGCATGCTCTTTCGCCTGAGCAATGGCGGCACGGCAATGATCAACCTCGATTATTTGCGCCCGTCAACAGCACCCACCCACGGCGACGACCGCCTCCGAATCGCCGGATCAGAAGGCGTCATCGAAGTCATCGACGACCACACACATCTGATTCGCTCGGGCGAAGCACCCCGCGACCTGCCCTTGCCACCCGAAGAAAATTTTCTCGTCAACCTCCACGGCGAACGCACCGGCAAAGCACCCCACATCATCGGTCCCGACGAAGCCATCAAAGTCACGCGCCTGTGCCTGCGTGCACGCGAAGCCGCGGACACGGGCAATGTGCTCACACTCTGAGGGGTTGGGGACCAGGGGATGGTGAGGATGGGTGGACTTCACACTTCTCACTTCACACTTCTTACTTCTTCAACACCAGCGGATAATCCGTCAAATTTTGCACCCCGTCTTCCGTCACCAAAAACGTATTCTCCAATCGGATACCCCCGTTCAAAGCCTCGCTATACGCACCCGGCTCACAGGAAAAAACCGTGCCCACCTCAAAAATACCTTCCCGGTCCCGGTTCAAATCGGGCGGTTCGTGTGCGCGAATCCCCACGCCGTGTCCCGCGTGATGAATCAGCCCGATATCGGACAAATGCGGATGCTCTCGGATTCTCTCATCAATCGCGTGCCACAGTGCAGTTCCCCGTCCACCAGGCCCTACCAGATTGGGAACATCCTCTAAAATAGCTTTCAAAAGATCGTACACCGACGCCTGCAAATCCGTGGGATCGCCCACGGCAAAAGTGCGGCACAGATCGGACCAGTACCCGTGATATTCCGTCTGCGCGTCGATAACATACAACTCCCCATCTTCAATAATCCGGTCTCTGGCAGGCCCGCCCAATTGCCCGCACTGGTAATCGCCCCCGTGGTGCAGCACTTCACCCGCTGCATTTAGCGCGACCTGTTGCCCCGCCGCGAGCACATCCAGTTCATTTACACCCGGCGCAATCACCTCTTGTACGCGGTCATAAGCCCGCAGATTAATATCAATCGCCTTTTGCAACATCGCAACTTCATCGGCGTCCTTACTCATCTGCTGTGCAATCAGCAAATCGTCTATCCCCACCCACGCGCAGCCCAGAGCATCTGCCATTGTATCGGCGAGCAACTTGGGCGTGGCTTCCTGCTGCCAGCCCAAACGAGAAATACCCCGGCAATCGCGGAGCTTCTGCGCCACAGCCGCATTTAGCAAACGCATCGGATCGGGATTCATCGTATAGAGCACATGCGAATCGTACACCACGCGCTCATCCACAGCCACATCCCCTTCGTCGGTCGTTGACGCCAGCCACGACCCCCCATCGGTCTCCAGATACAGAAGCGCGGGAAAAGAAAATGATGGATATGCCCCCAGGAGCACGCCGGTCAAATAATAGATATCCCGATAATCTGTAATAATAACCGCGTCAATCCCCTCCTCAGAGAGACGCGCTCGAAATCGCTGCTGCCTGCTGCGGCAGCCTTCCAAAGTGAGCATAACACACATCCTTTCCGTGAAATCCTGTTGGTAAATCCCTATTTTTTTCGCATAATACAGGACGCATTTTCACAACCAACCCAATTTAACAACAGGAGTGCATCATGCCAGAAAAAAAAGTCCGCGTATGTGTCGTCGGTATGGGCATTGGAAAACCCAATGGCCGCGCCCTTGCGAAAAATGATCGCGGCGAAGTCGTCGCACTATGCGACCTGATCCCCGAAAGAATGGAAGAATTTGCCAGCGAACTGCCCGGCGAACAAAAATTTTACACCGATTACAAAGAAATGTGCAAAGCCCCCGACATCGACGCGGTTTTTGTAGGCACTCCAAACCAGTGGCATGTGCCCATCGCACTCGAAGCCGTCAAAAACGACAAACACGTCATGGTCACCAAACCGCTCTCGGACTCTGAACAGGCAGCAAAAGAACTCGTCGAAGCCGCCGAAGCATCTGGCGTCGTCAACATGATGTCGCTCTCCACCCGATTTTCCGACCAGTGCCAATACCTGGGCGACCTCGCGCGCGAAGGCTATTTTGGCGACCTTTACTATGCCCGCGCCCGCAGCGTACGCCGAAGCGGCATCCCCGCGTGGAACCTCGGATTCATCCAAAAAGGCGGCGGCGCATTCCGCGACATGGGCGTCCACGTTCTCGACGCCGTGTGGTACTTACTCGGCATGCCCAAACCCGTCACCGTCACAGGCGTGTGCGGCGCAAAATTTGGACCGCGCGGACGCGGCTACTGGGGCTTTAGACAAGTCCCGCGCAGCACCTACGAACAATACGCCGCTGACGACTATGCTGGCGGATTCATCCGCTTTGAAAACGGCGCGGGACTCCAGGTCGAAAGCTTCTGGGCATCTCATCAGCCCAACGAACTCCAGATCGAACTCTTTGGCGACGAAGCAGGCGCGCAATTCCGTCCGCTCAAACTCTACAAAACACAGGACGGTGTCCCGCACGACATCGCCGTCGATATTCCGCTTGCAACCCAGGCATGGGATCGCATTGCGGGCCACTTTATCGACTGCATCCTCGACGGCAAAACCTGCGAAGCACCCCTGCGCCACGGATATCAAGTGCAGCAAATGATGGAAGCCGTGCTCGAAAGCGGCGAAACAGGACGGGAAATTCGCATTGACTAATCCATGGAGATCCCCATGACAGGCTTACACATCACCGTCGGACAAAAAAACGCCGACATCATCGGCAATGACAACCGCGCGTTACAAGCTGCTGTCGATTACATCGCCGCACTCGGCGGAGGCACGGTTGAAATCCTATCCGGCACGTACATCATGCGCGACGCGCTCCATCTTCGCAGCAACATCACCGTCAAAGGACAGGGCGAAAATACCACATTGCGGAAAGCAGACGGCGTTGAGACCCCACTTCTCCTCGACGGAGATTTTGGCGAAGAACAGATCACCCTTGAAAATCCCGATGGATTCAAAGTGGGCTATGGCGTCAGCATCACAGATGATCAGGGCGGTGGATTTCACACCGCCGTCGGCACCATCCTCTGGCAAAAGGACAATACCTTTGGCGTCAATGTGCCCATGGGGGGCGATTACCTCGTCTCTCGCAATGCGCGTGCTGCCACCACCTTCCCGGTCATCAGCGGCTACCACATCGAAAATGCCCGGATCGAAAATCTGACTGTAGATGGCAACCGCGAAAACAATCCGCACCTCAACGGTTGCCGCGGTGCCGGCATATTCCTCTACCGCGGGCATCATACCACCCTGATAGACTGCGCGATCAAAAATTATCACGGCGATGGCATCAGCTTCCAGCAGAGCCAGTATGTCACAGTCGAAAACTGCACCTGCACGGGCAATACCCACCTGGGTCTGCACCCGGGCAGTGGCAGTCAGCACCCCATCATCCGCAACTGCCGCTCGGAAAACAACGGGCGCATTGGTCTCTTCCTGTGCTGGCGCGTCAAACACGGCGTCTTTGAAAACAATGACCTCATCGGCAATGGCGACACGGGCATCTCCATTGGCCACAAAGACACCGACAATGTGTTCTGCAATAACCGATCACTGCGCAACGGCTGTGAAGGCATACTCTTCCGCAATGAATCCGAACCCATGGGCGGGCACCGAAACACCTTTGAGAACAACCAGATCCTCGACAACGGCGACAAAAACAAAGGCTATGGCGTGCGAATCCTGGGGGAAACCCACGACCTTACCTTCACAAATAACCGCATTGGCAATGACGAAACAGCAACACAGCGCATTGGCGTTCACATCGGTGAAAAAGCCGACCGCATTCATCTCAACAACAACGACCTGTCGGGCAATCTCGACGCCGAAATCGAAGACACACGACAAGTCGTTTCAGTCTAAACAAAATTGACTTTTTGCTGTGATCGCATATTTTGTTCACGACATTGAACATGATGAACAGAAGCGTTCGCTTTCGCAAAACCTCTCGCAGTAGCACAGATCGATAAGGGTCCCATGCAAGGTGTACCAATAAATATTGATAACCTGATCCACGCCAGATCGGTTGAAGACAACCGCAGAGAGTTCAAAGCGACCTGGAATGATGCCGTAAAGGAATCGGTAGTTCGGAGCGTGTGTGCATTTGCTAATGACTTACTAAATCTAAACGGCGGGTACGTCATCCTGGGCATCGACACAGATGAACAGGGCCGTCCTATATTGCACCCGCGTGGTCTCGGTCATCTCGATCTCGATCATATCCAAAGAGAGATATACGGACAGTGTAATCGCATTGATCCCATGTACCAGCCACTCGTATTCCCCGAGACATACCGAGGTGAGACAATACTGATTATTTGGGCACCCGGCGGCGATAATCGGCCCTATCAAGCTCCGAAACGCGGACGCGGTGGCGAACGGGAATACTATGTGCGGCAAGGCTCCAGCACTGTTGAGGCGAGAGGCGAAATACGCACCCAACTCATAGAGCAAACAGCACGGATACCATTCGACGACCGGCGCAGCCTAATTGCCAAAGTCGAGGACATATCTCCTACGCTGGTCCGCCGATTTCTTTCGGATGTACGAAGCGATTTGATACAGACCGGAACGAATGTCGCAGATAGCGACCTGTATCAGCGGATGCGAATCGTCGTCCGCCTCAATGATCACTACGCGCCGCGCAACGCAGCCATCCTGTTCTTCAACGAGACCCCGGACAGTTTCTTTGACGGTGCGCGAATCGAGATTGTGCAGTTCGGTGACGATGCGGGAGGCGATTTAATCGAAGAGAGAACCATTACCGGACCGCTCAACGAACAGATCAAACTCACTTTAGACTACCTCAATTCACTCACAGACGTTATGCTAAAAAAACGACCGCGAGAGGCCGAAGTAGATCGCGCGGTCACATATCCCTACGAGGCGATGGAGGAAGCGGTCGTCAACGCCGTATATCATCGTTCTTATGACAACCTGCGCGAACCCACGAAGATATATCTATACCCGGATCGCATGGAGATCATCAGTTATCCGGGGCCGCTGCAAGGCATTGAGGCACATCATCTCGTTCGGGATGGTGTTGTACCTCCCGTACCTGCGCGAAATCGACGAATAGGTGAGTTTTTAAAAGAATTGAGACTGGCCGAAGGGCGGGGAACAGGACTGCCCAAAATTCGTCGTCGGATGGCAGAAAATGGGTCTCCAGAACCGCTATTCGACTACGATGAAGGGCGGACGTATTTTCGCGTTATCCTGCCTGCTCATCCGCGTTACAAGGTTATTCATGCGTTGAGAGAAAGCGCGTTGCTGTGGTCAACAGGCGAGCGTGACGCGGCACTTTCACATTTGAAAAGAGCCTTTGATACCCAGCCGAGTTCGGGCGCATTGGCAAGCCAACTCATAGACTATCTGATAACGATGGATGACCTCGCAACAGCGGAACGCGTTTTTACGCAGTTTGATTCTCAGCCCTTGAAGGCCGAAACCGCCCAGCCATACCTGGTGTATGCGGCAGCGTTACTCGACAGAAACCAACCCCAAAAAGCACGTAGAGTTTTAGATATGATGCTGTTATCCGGCGCATCAGAAAACACACTTGAAACAGCAAGACTCCGGAAGCGGTTGGACGAGTTTTGACAGGGAAATAATAGAGGATATCTACAGAATGATTGACCAGTGGTTGATGCAGAAGGGTATCATCCCTCATTAGATGAGGAAAAATATTGAATATCGACTCGGGGACATTCTAAATGCCAAATAAAGAAGCCCTCCTGCGAAGAACAGGAGGGCTTTTGTTCTAAAAAACTGTCCACTTTACCGTCAACATCCCTCACGCGGTATTTCACTATACCAGTCGCGATGAAAAATCGCTTTTTCACCTTCATGAACCACAACTTTATTCGTCAGATAAAACAGTCTCTCATCACAGCGCATGTCACTCTGCGTCTCTACCCGGACACGCCATGCGCCTCTAACGAGCGCAATTTCCCGCTCACACTTTGCGGTCGCTGAAAGTGGATCCTCCATTTTGATTTCCCACTGATCCTTCGCCCGCTCATCTAACTCAAGCCCATCCTCAAACCGCAAACGCCCGCCATCCGTCAAAACTTCATAAATCAGTTTTTCATCAACCGCATGCCAATGTCCAGCGGGAAACTGCCCTGACTTGCGAAGCACGCTGTGTTTCAGTTCAGAGGCACCTTCGGGTTCACCATAAGGTGTTTTCAGAGCTTGACCAGACCATATAGGCAAACGCAAACACCCACCATTCAGTCGCAAAGTCACCGGCTCAGGTGACGGCCATGCCTGGGGCCAATACGCGGGCGATAAAGATACGCGCAGTGCATTCCCTTCAGATATGCGACAGCCAATGGCATTGAGCCTCACAGTGACATCCAATATCTCGTCGGGTTTGAGATATCTGACCACCTCGTGCGTTTCGCCGTGCGCCAGATTGAGCAACCCCCAGCTCAAAAGTGCTGACGTGCCGCCTGGGAAAACCTCACACAATCTCACGGATATGAGTGCGCGTTCCCTATTCGCAGACAAGCGCATAGACACCTCGGGAAAACCCAGAATATCGAGCGATTCCTCTAAAGGTCGCGATGTGAAAGTCACGGACCGCCCATCTTCTGCACGCTGATCCGGCGGATAATCACCTATGACACCCATCGGACACCAATTTCCAGAATCCTGTCCGTGTGCCAGCGTTCCAGAAATAACCATATCGCCCACCTGCCTGGCTTCTTCGCCAAGTGATCCGTCCATGCCCAACGGATATTCGCACAATTTACCACAGGGCCAGATAGGCTCTTCTATCCAGAACCCCGGCCAGGTCTTGTGATTGGCGGCTGGCTTTTTACTCTCCTGCATCCACACGCGCAAAGCAGGCTCCTCCATAATGCCAGTATCTATACCCTTCAACCAGTAATCCCACCACCGCAAACATTCCTGCAAAAACCCAATCGCAGGACCGGGAGTCCCTCGTTCGGGAATTGGTGTGCCCAGGGGCCAATCAGCCCTTTTTTCGGGCAGGACAATCCTTCGAGCAATCGGGGAATCGCGTTGGTATAGCCATATCGCCACTCCCCCGCATATCCACGCGAATTGAGGCATATCCATGACCGGCAAAATAGGGATGATGCACCGAATCCCGCACAGCAGTACCATCGCTTTTGCGGTACGGCAAATATTCCAGAATACCCGGCACGGGATTTTGTTCTGCATCTTCTGGCAACCAGATACGCGCGGCCAATCGCGTGCCATCTGACAGTGGAATCCAGACATGCTCAATCTCCCGAACAGGTCGGGGAAATTCGGTAATCACGCGCATAAATATCACCCCTACAAATCGACAACTCGGGGTTTTGGCTGGCTTTTGCGCCCGTGCAAATACGCGTCGTTTTCCGAAGGCCAGCGCATGCGGTATTGCTTGCTGCGCTGACGTTTGTATCCGGCATTGTAATAATTGCTCGTCGCCATCCAACTGAGCAAATCCGCGAACATCTCGCCTTTCACATCGGCGTATTCAGACCTATCCCACACATTCCACAACTCTCCGGGATCGCGGTTTAAATCATACAACTCGCCTTCTGCTTGCCCGATATAATACACCATCTTATGGGTCTGTGACCGCATCATAATCTGATAGTTATCCTCGCAAAAAACGTATTTCCGAGGCACGGGCGTCTCTCCATTCAAATACGGCATCAAAGAGCGACCCTCCAAATAGGTTGGAACAGCTACCCCCGCAGCCTCTAAAATCGTCGGACCCAAATCCATAAGCGAAACCAGATCGCGCGTTTCGCCGGGTTGATCAACAGATTGCGGCGTGCGAATCATCAGCGGAATATGAACAATCGGATCGTACATCAACCACTTATACGCCAACCCGTGATCGCCCAGCATCTCGCCGTGATCGGAACAAAAAATCAACAAACTATTCTCCAACCACCCCCGCGCTTGCAGGGCGTCCATAATCTCGCCCAGCTTTTCATCAACCGTCGAAATATTCCCGTAATAATGCCGCTTCATCTCGGCGAGTTCATCATCTGTGCGCCCGCGCAAATTGATTTGCGACTCGTGATCAGTCGTCGCGTGCATATCCAGATGCGCCGCATGTTGCGGTGGCTTCTCTTCCAACTCCCCATCCCGCTTCACACACGGCGGCATCTCCCGATCGCGATACAGATCCAGATGCCGCGGCAAGGGATCCCAGGGTTCATGAGGTCCCGTAAATCCAACCTGGAGAAACAGCGGATTATCTCCCCGGTGATTGCGGATCCAGTTCAACGCGGAATCTCCGATAAACACATCGCTGTGAAATCGCTCCTCCTCGTGCCACACAACCCCCTGACACTTATTGAGCCATTCGGAATCGAACTTATTGCGATCATTGGGCCGCTTCACATTGTGAAACGTCATATACCTGCCCCAATCGTCATCAGCCCCACCACTGTCCAGCGCCTTATTCGTGGGATTTTCTACAATAACGCGCTCGTGAAATCCACCCGGAACATCGCGCGGCGTCATGTGCATCTTGCCGATATTCACGCAATAGTAGCCCGCATCCGACAAATCCTGCACCCAGTTGCGGTGATTCGCCCAGTGATCAAAACTATAAACGCCCGTCGTATGCGGGTACATACCCGTAAAAATCGCCGCCCGCGACGCCACGCAGGTCGCCCCGGGACAATACGCCTGGCGAAACGACACACTCTCACGCGCGAGCCGATCCAGCGTGGGCGTCACCATATAATCATATCCCCAGGCGTGAATGGTATCAAAACGCTGCTGATCGGTAATCACAAAAATAATATGGGGCCTGCCATTAAACATAATTTCTCCTCAAGCGATAATTTGATCAATATGCTACAAATCCTCCCAAATTTCTCGGCTGACATTCGCTTGCTGCAAAATCCTGTGCAAAAGCCCACGCCCAATATCACCTTGATGCGGATTGGGAATGGCAAGACGTTTTGTTTCTCGAATCATATAATGATGCTTGCCTCCAGGATACGGCCCTTCAAATCCCAATTGTCTCAAATAGCGAATTAGATCGCGGCGACTAATTGGTCCAAATTTGGGCATTAAACGGGCTCCAATACAGTATCCAAACGCACCCCATCTACCTCCGGAAGTGGATGCCCCATCCTCAAACCGAGAATGATCCAACCCTCGAGCACGGATTGCAATTCCTCACGACACATTTCTAAGGTATTTGCATTGGCATACACACCTTGAAAGCCTGCAATTTCTCCATAAAACGTTTGATCATCAAGGATCTCGTATTTCGCGTGTTTCATAGCGGATTGAATATATGTAGTTAGCATAGAACCCTCACTTGATCATCGTAATACTCACCCTCAAACACTATGTCCATCTCAATTCCCCAGCGCAAAATGCGCCCCTGACAAAACCTGTGACGAAGCCACGCGATCGAGAATCCGCAGACGCAATTGATTCTCAACCTCGACCATCTCGGGCAAACCCGCGAGATTATTCACCTCATCGGGATCTTCTTGCACATCGAAAAGCAAATAGGGCTGCCCTTCGCGATTCAACACGATTTTCCATTCGCGATTCAACAACATAATTTCCCCGCCGTATTCCGATATCGCTTCTGTGCGGTGTTCTCGCGTCGGATCTTCCAGAACGGGACAGGCCGATTTGGCAAACTGTCTGAAATGCAGTTCACCACCTGCAAGCTCAACCAGCGTCGGTCCCACATCAAACCACTCAATCGGACTGTCGCACACAGAACCAGCGACATCACCACTCGCCGTCTCGGGCGTGCGAATCAACAGAGGAACCCGCACCGCGCCATTTAAAAGATTGCTCTTATAAATAAAACCGTAATCGCCATTCATTTCACCGTGATCCGACATCAGCACAACGACCGTATTATCCATCTCGCCGCGCTTTTCAATCGCATCGAAAATCTCGCCAATCTGATCGTCAATCAACGTGACATTGCCCGCGTAATTTGCGCGCAACAATTTCTCTTCCCCAGGTTCAAACGGTATCTTTTGCTTCGCGTCTAACAAACCCTGTGGGCGCTCGCGATCATCATCTATCGGCACAACAGGATCGGGCATATCCTCCGGATTATACCGGCTATAATGGGGTTCTGGCGTATCCCACGGTTCGTGCGGCCCGCCAAAACTCACCCAGCAAAACCAGGGCTGATCGCGGTCATATCCCGCCAGGTACTTCTTCGCCTGCTGCCCCACATACACATCTGCATAATCTTCAAAAGGCAGGGTCGAAGGTCGCGTCACCCAGGGTTTATTGCTAAAACGCTCATCGAAATCTGCCTTATATGCTGCCCACAACCCCTTCTCTTCCCACATCGCCGTCATATACGACAAACACCGCGCGCTCGCCCTCGGCCCGCCAATTTCATCCACATCATCAAGCCCATAACTGTGCATCAAATGCTCGCGATCCCTCAAATCGCCCCCGTGCGGATGCAAATGCGTCTTGCCAAACAGACTCGTGCGATACCCCGCATCGCGCACCGCCTGCATCCACGTTGGACAATCTGGCGACAACGTGTGATTCTGATTATCCCACACGCCCGTATTGTGCGGATAGTGCCCGGTAGCCAGACTCAACCGCGTTGGAATACACACCGGCGAATTACTCACACAATTTGAAAATCGCACACCCTCTGCTGCAATGCGATCCATATTGGGCGTCTCCAGCCAATCGCTCACGCAACTCAGCGCATCCCACCGCTGCTGATCGGTCATAATCATCAAAATATTCGGTTTACTCATGTATTATCCTTTCAAAATTTGTCTTTGGGAACTATCTCGCCCAATATAAAAGCCCACAGTCAAATAGGCAAACCGTTCTTAAGAATCCGTATCGGCATCTCGATTCGCCTGCTGCAACAACAAAATAATCTGATCTAACCGCTTCATAAATCCATAGAGAAAGGCAAAAATCGTACACCACAATCCCACGATAAAAAGTCCTCCGGTAATCGCCATCAAAATCAAATCATAGCGCGTAAATTCTGGCATCTTTCCTCCTTAAAATAGGGTATGCTTACTTGCTCGCTTGCTATTCTAATTCAATTGCCTTATGTTCCAATATCATGAGGAACAAACATTTATCTAAAATAGTCAAAAATAAAACAGCTCAAAGGACAGTATCATGCGCCAATACCTGTGGATCGCAATATTTTTAATCGGCTGTGGCAACACCACTGCGCCGACGCCTACTGAATCCGACCTCACCGCCCAACACGCGCGTCTGGAACCCGTGCAATTTCAAACGCCAGACGGCTTTCTGTTATTTGGCACACTCTTTTCTTCTCCCAATCACGCAGCACCTCGTCCCGCGGTCATCTTACTCCATCAGTTTAACGAAAACCACGTTCAGTGGGCGGACTTTGTTCCCGAACTCGTTGCCGAGCGGGGCTATCTGGCACTCGCCTTTGACCTGCGCGGACATGGCAACAGCATTTTTCGCAATGGGCAACCATTCCCACTCCAGAACTTCTCCCTTGATGACATCAACCAGATGCCGCTCGATGTCGTCGCTGCAATTGCATTTCTCAAAACCCGCGCGGAAGCCGACCCCAATCGCATCGGCGTCATCGGCACAGACATCGGCGCCGATATCGCCTTTGTGAGCGCGGGACTGTTCCCAGACATCAAAGCAACCGTATCCGTTTCTCCTAACTTTCTCGGGGACCAAGTTCAGGAAATTCTCATCGGCACCAATATCTCCGGTTTTGCACCACGCAATATTCTCTACCTCGCAGCTTTTGGCGATGGCTATGCCTATACCACATCTCAAACCATGTCTGAATTGACTCAGGGTGTTACTGCCGTAATCGGCTATCAAGGAACGGGACGTGGACTCGATTTACTCGCCCAGGGCAACGCGTGGACAACCGTCCTGGACTGGCTCGACAAAAATCTTTGAAACGATGTATGAAAGCGCGTCACTTCTTCACACAGGAGGCAATCATGCGACCTTCAAGATGGCTATCGATCTTACTGATTGGCACGGCACTATGCGCCATGGACATGTCAGATATTTACGCACAGCGCGGTGGTGGCGGTGGACGCGGCGGCGGTGGACGCGGCGGTGGCGGTGGTGGACGCGCAGATTTGAGCCCCCAGCAACGCAGACAATTTGCCGAATACCCCTGGGATGCCCAAAAGCTCCTCGAAACCAACGCGCAGATTCTCAACCAAATGCCAGCACCCATACAGATGTACATACTCGATCAGGCTAAAAAATGGGACGATCTGTTTCCCGTTCGCCACCAGCAACTCGAACTCTTTTTTCGCAAAATCGTCAATACTGACCGCCAGGAATTTAACGCGGTATTCGGCAATATCTTGCGCGAATTTCAGGCACTTCAGGGCGGCAGACAGGGACGCCAGGGGCAAGGAGTACGCGGCGGTGGACAGGGAGGCCGACGAGGACAAGGAGCACGCGGCGGTGGGCAGGGACGCCAGGGGCAACAAAGAGCACGCGGCGGTGGTGGACGCGGAGGTCCCAGTCTGAATATCACCGACATTACACCTGCTCAATACGCCATGCTCGAACACGCTTTCGAATCTTTTGTCCTATCAGACCAGGGCTTGCCCAAAGGCGTGATCATCATTGCGATCACCGGATCGGAACCCGGATCGAATATCCCCGCCTATCTGACTTACAGAGGGGCATTATTTAACAATATCGACTACGGCAAAAAATCGCGCGATTGGATGACCACCGTTCAAACGGCTTCACCCAATGCAATCAAAGGCAAAAATCTCAAAGTCCCTTCTATATTTGAATATCACAACAAAGCCATTGAGGACAAAACTCATACGCGCACACTGGCTTTCTATCAGTCCGGGGAAAAAGAAATCCCTCCCATCGTTAGCAAAACCAAGGGCTATGGTACCAGATACAGCCCCTCTGCCGTCAACGCACCCAGCCTCGAAAAAATCGCAGGCACCATAGAAGAACAACTCGGCACAGCCATAAAACAGGGCAAATCGCAGCGGTATATCGACCGCATGGTCAAACCCAAGCTGACCCCAGAAGCACTCAAACTCAAAAAAGTTATCAAAGATGAGGCGTTTGGCCGGCTGGTATCCGGCGTATTGATGGACAGCGAAGAAAGCCGCAAACTCGGCAGCGCGTTCATCATCGAGGTCACACAAAAAGCCATGGATGCCGCACTCCCCGATATCGTCTTCATCGAAATGAAAGCCGGCGATGTCTCTACCCAGACCATCTCTCAATTTCACGACACAATCAGCGCCATGGCGCGCTATGGCAGCGGCGTGACATTCGCCCTATTCGATCAACCTGCCAGTCAGGCACTCATCATCAGTCCCAAAATCATTGGCGGCCAATCCCTTGACGGTCAAAGCCTCGAAAACATATCCGCCACCCTTGCCAGAGCGAGCAGCCTCATGCTCGACGGAGCAACGGGAACGCCTGTTGCAGAGGTGAGAATGCGTTAAAAGTATAAGCGATCGTCAATCGCAAGGGCGGACCTGTGGGTTCGCCCTATTTTTTGCATAGCCGAACGCGCCTCTCTTCACACCGCCACCGCCTGTCTGCGTCTTACCGACTCAACCTCCATGAAGCACAGACGCAGCGCATCGGCAGCACTTTCACCAGAAATCTCTCTGGCAACCTCCCCGCTTTCCACAGCATCTACCCCGGCTTGAATCTCGTTGGTGAATGCCACAACGGGATCGGCATCGCCCAAATCCGGTTCTCGCACCTCGCCATCATCCGTCAACAAGGTCACGGGCATCGTCACAACCGGCCTGCCGCCCAGAGTCGAAAATTCGAAAAGCACCGTAGCGCGCTCCATATAAACTTCAAACCCGTGTGTAAACGCCCTGCCCTGCTGAGAAATAGCACCCGAAGCACACGTCACGCACAAATCCGGCTGGCTGTCGTATTGATAACTCGTCGAAATATATTCCACATACCGATCTCGCACCAGCCTGCCCGAAGACACCACCCGATCTGGCCGACCGAGCAACACCAGAATATAATGCGTATCGTGAATATGCAAATCGACGCCCGGTCCCCCGCTCTTTTCCATATTGCCGAAGGCAGTCGTCCAATTGGGCTGCGAAATAACGCGCTTAAAATGCGCGCCGAGCACATTGCCGTATTCCCCACCATCGACCACCTGCTTGAGATAGGCAAACTCGGGGAAAAAGGGCAAAACCTGTGCCACCATCATCAGCCTCCCCGTCTCTTCGGAAACCCGCACCATGCGGTCGGCATCCTCAAGGCTCAGTGCAATGGGCTTTTCGACCAGCACATGCTTGCCCGCACGCATCGCATCAATCGCAACCTCACAGTGTTGAGACGTCGGCAAACAGATATCGACCAGATCAATAGAATCGTCCGATAGCAAATCATCAATCTTCTCATACGTGCGAATACCCGAAAGATCTTCCATCCCACCCGGCTCTCCAAAATTGCCGCCCAAACCCCGCCAATCTCCCGCCCGCTTTTTGGGACTGCGCGTGCATATCGCAGCCACCTTGCCCCCGCGCACCTTCTGAATCCCCCGGTAATGCGTCATACCCATAAATCCCAATCCAATAATACCTATCGAAACCATAGCAAACCTCCAATCAGTAAATGTCAGTGTTTAGTGATATCTAATTCTTCTCCCTGGCGGCGGGCTATCAGGGCAGTGCCACATGAATCGCTCCAAACATTGACAGTGGTGCGACACATGTCCAGGATGCGATCTACAGTCAGGATCAGACCGATCCCCTCCAGAGGCAACCCCACAGAGGTCAGGACAATAGAAAGCATCACCAGACCCGTCATAGGAATGCCGGCCGCGCCTATGGAGGCCAACAAAGCGGTAAGAACCACCAGGAATTGTTGGGCAAAGCCCAGATCAACTCCATAGGCCTGAGCAATAAATAGAGCAGCGACGCATTCGAACAGAGCAGTACCATCCATATTGATGGTAGCACCCAGCGGCGCGACAAAACTGGTGGTGCGGTTGGAAACGCCAGCGCGTTGTTCCAGCGACTCAATAGTAATGGGCAAAGTCGCCGAAGAAGAAGTAGTAGAAAAAGCAGTGAGAAGAGCCGGAATCATAGCGCGAAAGAGAGCCAGAGGCGATATGCCACCCAGAAAATAGAGCACCAGCGGCAGAATAATCGCCGCGTGGACGACCAGACCAACAAAGACAGTGAGGACGTACAACCCCAAATCGGCAAAAACCGACAGACCGGTAGTGCCAACGACTTTGGCGACCAGAGCAAAAATGCCAATTGGCGCCAGACGTATAATAAAATGGGTCAGTCGCATCATAACTTCAAAGGCCGACTGAAAAAAACCGCGCAGGCGCTCCTGGTGTGGATCGGACAATCGAATAATGGCAAATCCGAGCAGAAAACAAAAGACGATCACGGGCAAGATCTGCCCCTCGGCCATGGCCTTGAATACATTATCCGGCACCATATCCAACAGCAGCCGCTCAAGAGCGGCTTTGGGACCGTCGCCGAATTGGGCTATGGAATCAGCCAGTTGTTCAGGAGGCGCTTGCAGACGCAATTGCGCCCCTTTGCCTGGACTTATGGCATTGACCAACACCAATCCGGTAATAATGGACAACAAGCTGGAGCTCAGATAATAGGTAAAAGTCTGACCACTCAGGCGGCCAAAATGACCGACCTGGCCTATGCCGACCACCCCGGAAACAATAGAGGTGACGATCAAGGGGACAATGATCATTTTAAGCCCCTTGAGGAAAAGGGTCCCCAAAAAGGCGAAGTGAAGAACAGATTCACCTAACAGCAGGCCACTTATTGCGCCGAGGATCAACGCGATGAGGATTTGCACATGGAGCGAACGCATGGTCATTCTCTCCTGGGGTTTTGCAGTATTCTCTGATCTGATGGGACAAATAAAATAACCCTACATTCCACCTTTACACCATTGTTTTTTGACCCTCTTTGTTATATTTTATATTAGCTGCCCGTCCTATAACAAGTGGGAACATAGGCACCGCCTTTACGTATAAATGAAAGATCGGCTACTTCCCACTTCTCATTCCTCAAGAGGTAATCTCATGAAAAAAATTCTCTCACTATGTCTCTGCCTCCTCATCGCATCATCTGTCCATGCGACCGAAGCCCCTGATTTCAACCTGCCGGGCCTCAGTGGCGAGCGGGTACAACTATCAGCACTCCTCGAAAAAGGTCCTGTATTACTCGACTTCTGGGCCACATGGTGCAAACCCTGCATCAAAGCAATGCCCAAACTCGAAGAAATCCACGCAAAATACGCCGATAGAGGACTCACCGTTCTCGGCGTGAATGAAGATGGCCCCCGTGGTCAAAACCGCATTCGCCCATTTCTGCGAGGACGCAAAATCACATTCCCAATCGCCATTGACGCCGATGGATCGGTTATGCAACGCATGCAAGTTCGCGCCCTGCCCACCACAATTCTCATTGCGCCAGACAGGGAAATTGTATTGCGAGAGGCGGGTTTATCCGATGGGAAGGCCATCATCGACGCCTTAGAAGCCCTGTTACCCGAAAAGGAAAAATTAAAGAAAAAGGAAGCATCGAAAAAAGAGGAAACCCCAGATGAAAGCAAGTAGCCTGCTCCTCATCCTGCTCTTCACGGCTCCCATTTCTGCACAAATCACCATCACTGGATTGACGGAAATGCAACGCGGTGAAATACCGGGATCTGACTCCACAGCCATCTCTACCGCCTACAACCAGCTGAACTTTGACTTTACGCAAAAGGGCTTGCAGGTCGGTTTAAGAGCAGAAGTTTATAACACCTGGGGCGCGGACCGCGAAACGTATCAAATCACGCAAAAATACGCACGGTGGAACCGTGGTGCTGCAAATGTGGAAATCGGCAATTACTACGCAATTCTCGGGCGGGGCCTCACACTCCGCGCATTTGAACTGCCCGGCGTCGTACTCGAAAGCCCCATTTATCGCCTGCGCTATGCCCCGGCTCAGGACCTCGAAGGCGCGATAGCCTCCTGGACTGGCAATCGCGTAGAAGCCAGAGCGCTCATCGGTCGATCAGCACTCAGCGATATTCCCCCAGGTGCCAAAACCGGCACCCCGCCGCGCAGTATTTCTCGTCGCGGAGATTGGGTCACAGGCGGCGAACTCGCCATCAGACTCTCTTCCAACCTCAAAATTGGCAGCACGGGTGTCCACATCACCCCCAAAGATTCTCTCATCGACAAAAATTGGGCCTGGTCTGGTTTTGCCGATCTCGACCTCTCTAATATCCTGCAAAAGGCCGGCCTATACGGCAGCTTCTACGGCGAATACGCGCAACGCGAAGGCGAATATTCACGGCGCGAAGACAACGAAAAAGGAACTGCCCTCTACTTATCGGGCAATGTGGGCTGGAACAATCTGGGATTGAGTCTCGAATACAAAGATTACGACAACATGCACCTCCACTTCAATGATCCCCCATCGCTCATCCGCGAACACACCGCTTCTTTGCTCAACCGAAACACACATGTACTGCTACTCGCCAGCGAAAAAGGCTATCAGATCGAAGGCACTTATACGCCACTGAGCCTGGGCAATTTCACGGTCAATATCAGTCACGCCCGCAACGATTTGGCTCCGACTGTACAGACCTTTTTCAAAGAAAGATATTTCTCTTTTGATCTATACAAATTTGACAACCTGACCGCCTCTTTCTTTTTTAGCTGGGGCAAAGACGACATCGAAAGCATCGACAGCCACCGCACGGGCGGCGCGATTTTTGAAACCACAACCGACCGAGGTCATACCCTCGGCCTCGATCTCCAATATCAACGCGCCGTCCATTTTGAAGACGAACCGCACTTCTCCAATGCTTATGGTGCGCTCTCCGCACAACACACACGCGGTTTTGGCGCAACTCTTGTCGTCGATCACACAACCGACCCTTTTGAAGTTGACCGTCCAGAAACTTTCGACATCGAAACGGGCAGCCGCACCTTCGTGTCCCTAAACCTCAATGCGCGTTTTGGCGCACATTACGACGCCGTCCTCTTTGTGGGCGAACGGCGCGGGGGCACCGCCTGTACATCGGGAACCTGTTATTTGGTACTGCCTTTCAAAGGCGTGGAAATGCGCCTCAATACCTATTTTTAATCACAAGCGTATAAATCGGCTGTAAATCCACAGCCGATTTTTTTATATTTACCATAAGTGATACGAGAAACTTCAGACACTATTCGCGCGTCCAAACACTTGCAACATGGAACTCGGTATGTCCCTGGATCTTCTACATCGCGTCGAAGCCTATATCCAACGAGAACGCCTCCTCACATTAGGTGATGGAGTGGTCGTAGCCCTGTCTGGTGGTCCCGACTCCGTCACCTTATTCGACCTGCTCCACCGCCTCAAATCAAAATGGCACCTCACACTTTATATCGCGCATCTCAACCATCAACTTCGTCCCAATGCCGAAAGCGATGCCGCGTTTGTCAAACAGATCGCCCGAAACTATCCCATCTATATCGGAAAGGAAGATGTTCTGCAGCGGGCAAAAAATAAAAAGCAATCTCTCGAAGAAGCAGCGCGCAATGCACGACGGACATTTCTCGACACCGTAAAACAGAAAACCGGCGCAAATCGGATCGCGCTTGGCCATACAAAAAGCGATCAGGCAGAAACCGTTCTGTTCCGCCTTGTTCGAGGTGCGGGACTCAGCGGATTGGGGGGTATGCGTCCAATTTCAGAAGCGTACTGGATTCGTCCTCTGCTCTCAATTTCCAGATCGGAAATTGAATCTTATGTACGCAGTCGCAATTTGCAGGTGCTACGCGATGAAACAAATAGCGATCCAAAATTTCTGCGCAATCGCATTCGCACAGACCTGATCCCCCACCTGCAAAAGGCATATAATCCCCAAATCGAAGATCTCCTTTCACGTTCGGCAATCCTGCTGCAAAATGACGATGCACACCTCGAAAACATTGCAGAACAGGCACTTTCAGAAACCCTTCTGTACCGCGATAATAGAAAATTTATCCTTGATGTTAAGCGATTTTTCGGTTATCATATATCACTTCGGCGTCGCCTGATTCGAAAGGTGATCTTTGCCCTCCAGGCCTGTGCCGAAGCCGCGCGTTTCCAGGTTGTCGAACGCATTCTCGAGATTTCTTCCACCCCTGGAAACAGCGTTCAAATAACACCAGAAATCTCAGCTTATCGCACGCATGACACACTCATTATAACGCAACCCGCTCGAGCCTACTGCTTCCTGGTTGAACCCGATGTGCCGCTCGATATCAACGGCAAATTCTCAATAAACATATTAATCAACCATGAACACCTGCGAACGGTATATAACTACCACAGCAATTCAAAGACAGCGAAACACACCGTCTTTTTTGACCTGGACCAACTTCCCAACCGGGCGTTGTATCTCCGTTCGCCCAGGCCGGGCGACTGGTTTCACCCTTTTGGCATGCAGGGGAAAAAAAAAGTCAGCAGATTGTTCGGTGACAGCAAAATACCCCGCCCACTGCGCGGTGAAATACCACTGCTGGTGAGCGGTGCGACCATTCTGTGGGTCGTTGGACTTCGGCGTTCACAGATCGCACCGATCACACCAGATACCCGGCGCGTGCTCAAAGCAACCTATAGTAGTATGATCACACAATGCGAAAAGAGGCATTTATGACCGACCCCAAAGACAGGGACTCGAAACCGGATGAAGAAACACAGTCATCCGACGAGACGCCCGATCGCGCTCCCACACAGCCTGAAGAAGACGCGCCTGCAGAACAAAAAGAACGGCGTCCCAACCTGTCAGTGCTCAATCGGGATAATGCCGATCGCAATGGGGCTCCGGAGAATGGCAAGCGGCCCTGGCGGCACATCTCAAAACCCCTGGCTTTCTGGATATTTTTTGTCCTGGTTGCCATTTTTGCTTCCAAATTTTTTGGCAGCGATCCCTCCAGCGATGTCGTGCTTAGCTACAAAGAGTACAAAATGCTTCTCGAAGAGGGAAAAATCCAGAGCGCGATTATTATTGAAAACGAATTTCACGGCCGTCTCGTCGCAGAAGAGCTTACGCCACCGGGACGAAGGCAACAACACACCTTTCGCGAATTTGTCGTTGACCTGGGCGTCGTAGATGCCGAGACCAGGGAAGAATGGCTCAAATACGGCGTTGACTTTCGCTTTCAAAAGCCCTCCAACTGGCTCAACATATTCTTTAATTTTTTGCCGTGGATACTATTCATAGGGCTTTGGCTTTTCATTTTGCGCCAGATGCAAGGTGGCCCCAAAGGCGCGTTCAGCTTTGGCAAAAGCAAGGCAAAACTCGTCTCTGAAGACAAAACCAAAATCACATTCAAAGACGTTGCAGGTGCCGAAGAAGCCAAACAAGAACTTCAGGAAATCATCGAATTTCTGAAAGATCCGCGCAAATTTCAACGTCTGGGTGGGCGCATCCCCAAAGGCGTACTCCTCGTGGGTCCCCCCGGCACGGGCAAAACGCACATGGCGCGCGCTGTCGCAGGCGAAGCGGACGTCCCATTCTTTTTGATGAGCGGCTCAGATTTTGTAGAAATGTTTGTCGGCGTGGGTGCCTCGCGCGTGCGCGATCTCTTTGAACAGGGGAAAAATCACGCCCCCTGCATCATCTTTATCGACGAAATAGATGCCGTGGGACGGCACCGCGGCGCAGGTATTGGAGGCGGTCACGACGAACGCGAGCAAACCCTCAATCAACTCCTGGTTGAAATGGATGGGTTTGAATCCAAAGAGGGCCTCATCCTCATCGCTGCGACCAACCGCCCCGACGTGCTCGACCCCGCGCTGTTGCGCCCCGGGCGCTTCGACCGCCAGGTCGTGGTGGATCGTCCCGACGTCAGAGGGCGCGAAGGCATTTTGAAAGTCCACACCCGCAACACACCCCTCTCCGACGACGTCAACTTACAGGTGCTGGCGCGCGGGACTCCCGGATTGGCGGGCGCAGATCTCGCCAACCTGGTCAATGAAGCCGCACTTCTGGCTTCCAGAAATAATCGAGACCGCGTAACCATGAACGACTTTGAAGATGCCAAAGACAAAGTCATGATGGGTGCAGAGCGACGCAGCCTTGTCATTTCCGACAAAGAAAAACGCCTCACGTCCTACCACGAAATTGGTCACGCACTGGTTGCCAAACTCATTCCGGAAAGCGATCCTCTCCACAAAGTGACCATCATTCCTCGTGGGCGAGCCCTCGGTGTCACACACACCCTGCCCATCGATGAACGCCACACCTATCCCCAGAGTTATTGTGAAGCGGTTCTCGCTTACGCATTGGGGGGAAGAATTGCCGAAAAACTCGTTTTTGGCGAAATCACAACAGGCGGGCAGCAAGACTACCGCATGGCCACCAATCTCGCCCGGCAGATGGTTTGCGATTGGGGCATGAGTCAAAAACTCGGACCCATTGCTTACGGGCAACAAAACGACGAAATATTCCTTGGGCGCGAAATGGCACAACGTCGAGAACACAGCGATAGAGTGGCCGAAATGATTGATGAAGAAATCAAAAACTTCGTACTCAAAGCGGAGTCCCGCGCCGAACAATTGCTCAGTGATAACATCGACAACGTCCACATTCTTGCCGAGGCATTGCTCGAATTTGAAACGCTCGACGATGTACAGCTCGACCAATTATTAGAAGGCAAAAAACTCGAAAAGCCCGTCGAGCCTGCAAAACAGCCAGAAAAATCAGAATCAGAAGAAGAACAGGAAGGCCAAACACCGGAGAAACACACCCCTGAAGAAGAAAAACAGCCATCCGACGACTAATCCCTGAAAAAAGATGGCAATCGCCATCTTTTTTTTGTACACCTTACCCATGAAACACACACGCCCTATTTACCAGCTTTCATGCTGCGGCACGTCCCTTCAATTGGGTCATCGAACACTCGTAATGGGCGTTCTCAATGTCACGCCAGACTCGTTCTCAGACGGCGGCTTTTATTTTGAACCGCACAAAGCAATTGAGCGAGCATTGGCACTGGTCGAATCCGGTGCTGACATAATCGATATCGGAGGTGAATCATCTCGTCCAGCCGGACCTTATGGCAAAGGGGCGATGGTCGTCTCTCTAAAAGAAGAACTGGATCGCACCATTCCCATTATTGAGGCCATTGCTCCGCAACTCGACGTACCCATCTCCATAGACACGACCAAATCCGAAGTCGCCCGACAGGCCATAGACAACGGAGCAACCATTGTCAACGACATCAGCGCCCTGCGTTTTGATGACGACATGATACACCTGATCGCAGAAACCGGAACTGCTGTTATCCTCATGCACATGCGGGGAACGCCCTCAACCATGCAACAGAACCCCGCGTACGACAATGTCGTATCCGATATTCTCGATTTTTTAAGCACGCGAATCAACAGCGCAGAGGCGGTGGGAATTTCTCGATCTCAGATTGTAATTGATCCCGGACTGGGTTTCGGAAAAAAATACGCGCACAATATCGAAATACTCGCCCGACTGTCCGAATTTCACACGCTGGGATATCCCCTTCTCATAGGTGCATCTCGCAAGCAATTTACCGCGCCACAAAATCTGCCTCACGAGCGCCTGCCGGGCAGCATTTCTGCAGCCATCTGGGGCGCAATCGCAGGCGTTCACATTATAAGGGTTCACGATGTCACAGAAACGGTCCAGGCATTGGCACTATCGGACAGCGTTTCCCGTATAAATTTGTAAAACGCCTTGACATCACATGGCAAAACCCTGTAGATTTTTGGGTAAATAATATCTCGCCCCACTCTCACGCCCTCCAAATGTCGATGGACTATATATCTCTTTGCCGATGGCTGTGTATCATCGGCCTTCTGTTCCTTTTCTTTCCGCTCCCCAGAGCCTATTCCCGGTCTATTACACTCGAAGAGAGTTTGCGGCACGCGCTATCGCACAATGAAGACCTGCTAATAGCGCGCGAAGAACTGGAAAAATCACGCCAACGGATTCGCCAGGCAGTAGCCGATGTTCTCCCTCAACTCGATATCACCATGCAGTACACGCGCAACTGGTTGCTACCCACCTTTTTCTTTGAGACGCCAGCAGGCCAGCAACAATTTACCGTAGGGGCACACAACAACCTCATCGGCACAGTTGGCATCCGACAACCCGTCTGGGGCGGGGGCAAATCTTTTTCTGCCATGCGCGCCGCGCGTCTGTTTCGACAATTTTCAATGGAAAAGGTGCGCGCTGCAAAGCAGCAATTACACACCCAGGTCGAAACGGCTTTTTACGACCTGCTACTGGCTGGAGAACTCACGCGCGTCAGCAAATCTTCTGTAGCGCGCGCGCGTGTAAATTTCAAGCGCGTCGAAAAACTGCGCGAAGCAGGACGCGTATCGGACTACGATTTGCTGCGTGCACAGGTGCAGGTCGCCGAATTGCTAACAGACTCCATACGCACGGAAAATGCGCGTGTATTGGCAGATCTCGCGTTCAAAAACCAGATCGGCCTCAATCCCATGGAACCCATTACACCTCGTGGGACTTTCCGCGAAGAAATCCACCTTTTATCGACCAGTGCCGAGACAGAACTAATTGACCTCTCAATGCAAATGAATCCCATTGTGCGCCAGTACCGCCTCGAGATCGAAATGCTCCAGCATGCAGAGACCATTGTCCAGGCAGAATCCCGCCCAACCATAGATTTAATTCTCAATGGACAGTGGCAGGCTCAAAAAAACGAATTTGATTTTGTAAAAGACGATTTTCGCCAGAGCTGGTTTTCGGGCATCGCCATCAACATTCCCATTTTCGATGGCTTTCGCACACGTGCACAGGTTGCGCAGGCCCGCTCAGACACGCGGCAAGCCGAACTGGTACAAAAACAAACCGAGCGCGACATACGTTTCAACATCTTGCAGGCGTGGCGCACTTTTCTCGAAGTGCGCGCCAGAAAAAACGCGCAGATACAGGCTGTCGATCTCGCCCGTCGAGGCCTGGAAATCGCGGAATCGCGTTATGCAAATGGCGTTGGCACCCAGATCGAAGTCATCGATGGACAAATCACTTTACAACGCGCCGAAGCCGAACTCGCGCGCGCAAAGCGAGACCTTGCGGTCGCCCTCGTACATTTAGAACTCAATGCGGGCATTTTAGGTGAAGAGAATAAACCATGAATTTTTACAGGCTTTTAATACCCTGTCTCTTGATCGCGGTCCATCTGGGCTGTGGCGACGAATCTTCGGCGCAAAAAGAAATGCCATTAGAGCGCACCACCAATGTATCCACATTTGTGATCAAACCCGACTCCCTCGTCCAATACAGCAGGCTGTCTGCCACAGTCAAGGCCTGGCGCGATGTGACCATTAATGCGCTCGAATCAGGTGAGGTCATCGGCACGTACAAAGATGTGGGCGACTACGTCAACCGCGGAGAGGCTCTCGCACAACTCAACATGGAACTCCTGCAAGCCGCATTGATCGAAGCCGAGGCCAATCTCAAATTTCAAGCCTACAATTACGAGCGCAGCAAACAACTTTTTTCGGAGGGATCGATTTCCGAACAGGCGTATTTTGCTACAGAATACGACTTCCAAAAAGCCAAATCAACAGCGCAGACCTTAAAGCATCGGCTCTCTTATGGGCGGATACAAGCACCTTTTTCGGGCCATATCGCAAAGCGATACCTCTCACAGGGGCAACATATCGCGCGAGGTGATGCAACATTCCGCATCGTTCAAACCGACAGCCTGCGCGTTGCTGCCTGGGTAGCCGAGAGCGAAATCATCGACTTTGCCAGAGGCAGCCTCGTCATCCTCGTCCTCGATGCCCTGCCACACCAGACCTATGAAGGCACAATCGCCCATGTTGGCCCGGCAGCAGATACAGACCAGAGGGTTTTTTCCATTGAAGTCCATCTGTCCAATCCAACAGGACATATCCGTCCCGGCATGATCGGCACGCTGAAAGCCATGCGCCGCATTCACCGGCAGGTCGTCGTCATTCCCCGCGAAGCCATTATCGAACGCGAAACCGGGCCTGTGGCCTTTGTCGTGAAAGACGACAGGGCACTTTTGCATCGACTTAACCTCGGGCCATCAGAAGCCGAGCGCGTCATCGTCCAAAAAGGGCTTGCCTTTGGCGACCAGATCATCGTCAAAGGTGGGCGAGATCTCATTGATGGCGACCGCGTGGCAATAAAATATGCGGAACCCGTCCCATGACCATCACCGCGTACGCACTCAAACATCGCATCACCGTTTACGTCTTTGTCGGCATCCTGATCATATCGGGCATCTCGGCTTATCTGTCGCTTCCCCGCGAAGCCTCGCCAGATATTACCATACCCCTTATCATCGTCAATACGCCGTATATCGGAGCCTCGCCTCAAGATGTTGAAAATCTCATTACCCGACCTCTGGAAAAAGAACTCCAATCCATTGAAAACGTCAAAGTAATCCGCTCGAGTTCGGTCGAAGGTGCTTCGTCAATCACAGTCGAATTTAATCCCAATGCCGACATTGACAATGCGCTCCAGCGCGTCAAAGACAAAGTCGATCTCGCCAAATCAGAATTACCCGATGATGCAGAAGACCCCGTGGTCCTCGAAGTCAACTTTTCCAATATTCCCATGATGATCGTCGCATTGTCCGGAGACTATGGACTTATTCGGCTCAAAGAAATTGCCGAAGACTTCGCCGATCATATCGAAACCATTCCCGGCATTCTCGAAGTACGCGTGGTGGGTGGCCTCGAACACGAAGTCAAAGTCGATGTCGATCCCGACCGCCTCGTCGCCTACAAACTCGCCATCCAGGACGTAATAGAAGCTATTCAACGCGAAAACTTGACCCTTCCCGGCGGTAGCGTGGATATGGGTGCATACAAATACGCCGTACGCGTCCCCGGCGAGCTTGAAACCGTTCCCCAAATTGGCGACCTCCTTATCAAAGCGTCGCAGGGCCGACCGGTCTATGTTCGCGATGTTGCCGATGTCGTATATGGGTTTAAGGACCGCACAAATTACGCCCGCCTCAACCACAAACCCAGTGTGAGCCTCGAAATTGTCAAGCGCAGCGGTGAAAATCTGATTGCCATCGCCGATCAGATTAAAATCGCGCTCGACGAATTGAAACCCACGCTTCCCTCAGGCACACAAATCACCATTTTGGGCGACCAGTCCGAAGACATTCGCATGATGGTCAAAGACCTCGAAAACAATATCGTATCCGGCCTCATCCTCGTCATTCTGGTGCTCCTCTTTTTCCTGGGCCTACGCAATGCCTTTTTTGTCGGTATCGCCATTCCCCTCTCGATGCTCATTGCCTTTGTCATTATCTCCATTATGGGCATCACGCTCAATATGATCGTTTTGTTTAGCTTAATCCTCGCACTCGGCATGCTCGTCGATAATGCCATCGTCATCGTCGAAAATATCTATCGCCATCGGCAAGAAGGCCAATCGCCCATCCAGGGAGCGTTGGAAGGCACGGGAGAAGTAGCATGGCCTGTGATCACCTCAACGCTGACGACATTATGTGCTTTTGCACCCATGATTGTCTGGCCCGGTATCATGGGCGAATTCATGAAATATTTGCCCATCACCCTGATCATAACCCTGTCTTCGTCTCTCTTTGTGGGCCTCGTCCTCAATCCCACATTTTGTGCATCTTTCATGACGGTGCGGGGAACAGTCGAAGAAACATCACCCCGCCTCCAGCGCAGCCTCAATGCCTATCAGCGTCGCCTTGAACTGGCACTCAATTACCCGGGAATAACCCTCTTTTTTGCAGCGAGCACTCTCATCCTCGTCATTGTGGCGTACTACTTCACAGGCCGGGGCATCGAATTTTTTCCCGAAATTGAACCCAATACAGCCTATATCGATGTGCGCGCGCCATCGGGCACAAACCTCGAAACATCGGATCAACTGGCGCGCCAGATCGAATCCATACTCTCCGATATTCCCGATGTTGAAACCTATGTCGCCAACGTGGGTGTCTCTGGCGGCGATGTATTTGCAGCCGGAGAAGGCATTTCAAATGCCAGCCGCATCTCCGTTGACTTTATCGATGAAGACCTTCGACAGCAATCCTCTTTTAAGACCATCGAGGAAATTCGCAACAAACTCAAAAATCTGACCGGCGCTGAAATCGAATTGTCTCAAGAACGCGGTGGACCACCCGTAGGCCCGCCCATCAGCGTTGAGGTATCCGGCGAAAATTTCGAAATTTTGGGTCAACTCTCCGCACGCATCAAACGCATCGTGGCCGAAGTGCCCGGCGTTGTCGATCTCAAGGATGATTACGACCGGGGGCGCCCCGAAGTCCGCATCGTCGTAGATCGAGAAGCCGCTGCAATAGCGGGCCTCAATACGCGCCTGATTGCCGCTACGGTGCGCTCGGCTGTTTATGGCTCAGAAGCATCCGAATATCGATTGGGCGAAGACGAATACGATATTCGCGTGAGATTCAAATCCGACAAGCGCAACACCCTCGCCGACCTCGAACGCATCACCATTGAAAAAGATGGCAAAATCACGCCCATAAGCGCGGTTGCACGCATAGAAACGGGCGGGGGATTTGGCAGCATTCGGCGCAAGGATCTCAAGCGCGTTATCTCCATTGAAGGCAAAGTGCAAGACCGCACATCTGATGCAGCCATGCGCGATGTACAGGTAGCCCTATCCAATTTTCCCCTGCCACCGGGCTATCAGATCGCCTATTCTGGTGAAAATGAAGAACAGCAAAAAGCCACCGCCTTTCTTTCTAAAGCTTTGCTCGTAGCATTGGCGGGCATTGCACTCATTCTGATTACGCAATTCAATTCCCTGGCCCTGCCCTTTACCATTCTCACATCCGTCATTTTGTCTATGATTGGTGTATTGATCGGCCTGATCGTCACCGGAACCCCTTTTGGCATCCTTATGACCGGCATTGGCGTGATCAGCCTTGCGGGTGTCGTTGTCAACAACGCCATTGTTCTAATCGGCTATACCCTGCAATTGCGCCAGCGCGGCCTTTCAGCGCGCGAGGCAATCATACGCGCAGGCGTCGTAAGATTTCGCCCCGTCATTCTCACAGCCATAACCACCATCCTGGGCCTGTTGCCCCTTGCCACGGGTATCAGTTTTGACTTTCTTTCCTTTTCATGGGAAATTGGGGGACGCAGCAGTCAATGGTGGGGACCAATGGGCGTAGCCGTCATCTTTGGTCTCGCATTTGCCACAGCCCTCACACTGGTCGTTGTACCCGTTCTAATCAGCCTTATCTGGCGATGGTTTGGCGCGCCCCAAATTGAATCGGCATCCCCATATCGCCACACCGCTGCAGATTGACCCATTAAGGCTATGGAGACACCCATGTTGCTTCGTATATTTCTCATTGCCCTTATCCTGGTACTATTTTTTCGTTTTGTCGGTGGCCTGTTCCGCGCCATGATCATGCGCGCGACCACACGCACATCATCGGAAAAAAAACCACAGCGCGACATTGACGATTCACAAATTCAAGACGCGGACTTCAAAGATCTTTAGACTCTGATTCCCGGATAACACAGAACATGGCTACCCGACGCCCTCGCAAAACTGGCCCATCGCCAGCCCAGGTTCTCGACGCCGTAAAAAAAGGTGAAATCTCATCTCTCTACTATTTCTACGGGGAGGAAGACTTCCAACGCGACCAGCTTCTCAACGCCCTCGTTGAAACCCTCATTGAGCCTGCAGCGCGCCCCTTCAACCTCGACATCTATCGCGCCGAAGACATCGATATTTCGCAGCTCATTGCACAAGCACTCACCTTTCCAATGATGGCGCAACGCCGCCTGATTATCCTCAAAAACGCCGATCGCTTACCCGATTCAGCCACCCCCGAACTCTTTCCCCTCATCGAATCTCCACCTGAAACAACGACCATAATCATCACAGCCGCGAAACCCGATGGGCGCAAGAAACTATTTGTCGAACTCAGAAAACGCGCGACTGCAATCGAATTTCGCCCGCCCTACGATAATGAAATCCCGGCCTGGATCCAGACACATGTCAAAACCCTGGGCAGGCAAATCGCGCCCGACGCGGCCCACCTGCTCCACATGAGTATTGGATCAAATCTGCGCGAACTAAACGGCGAAATCGAAAAACTCTTTATCGCTACGCCATCCGATCCAATCTCTCGCGAGCACGTCGCTCAGGTAATCGACAACACGCGAGGGGTCACGGTCTTTGAACTCGCCGACGCCCTCGGGCACCGCCAGCTAAACAAAGCACAGACCCTCATAGGACGACTCTGCGAACAGGGCGAACACCCTGCCGGTACGATCGCGCTACTCGTCCGTCACTTTGGAATTCTGCAGCGCGCGCGATGGCTATCGGGCCACCGCTTACCCAGAAATGCTCTATCTTCACGCCTCAAAGTACCCGCTTTTTTTCTCAATAACTACCTCGATCAGGCCCGTCTATTCGACGAACGAGCACTCTGGAATGCCCATGAAGCCCTTCTCGATGCAGACAACCGCCTCAAATCCAGCGGCGGAACACATCGCGAAATTCTCGCTCATCTGGCCTATCGAATCTGCCGTGCATCCCCTTGACAACCCCATAAAAATCTGGTAGTTTAGCACATTCTCATCAGAACAAAACCCAACCTGAAAGGAGTCTCAAAGTGGGAAGCCCATTGAATGTTACAGATGAAAATTTCCAAACAGAAGTTGTCGATTCCGATCTTCCGGTACTCGTGGATTTCTGGGCAACGTGGTGCGGCCCGTGCCGGATGATTGCCCCCAGCATTGAAGAACTCGCTCGTGAATACGACGGTCGCGTTAAAATCTGCAAAGTCGATGTAGATCACGCCCAGCAGACAGCACAGGGGTTTGGCATTCGCAGCATCCCCACACTGCTCATATTTAAGGACGGCAAACAGGCAGATCAGCTTATCGGCGCTGTCCCCAAAAGCGCGATAGAAGACAAACTCAAAGCCGTGCTCGCCTAAAACAAAAAAGCCGAAGACAGTGTCTCCGGCTTCTTCGTAAAAATAAAAGCCCGATATCCTTTATGATACCGGGCTTTTGTTTTGTATCGCAGCGCGTCCTACCGAGCAGGTTGCAAACCCCTTTGTATGGGATATGATTCGAGGATCGCCTCAATCTCTTGTTGAAAACGCTCGAGAGGTTCTGCAACCTGGTGGCGAAATTCTTCGCGGATCAGCCCGCAGTATTCTTGAGCCGCCTTCAACATCACCTCGGCGTTGTGTTGCAAAGTGCGATAATCGTCCTGAAAATGATCAAACCGCCCGTGCAGGGCGTGCATCAACTTACTCGCGTAATCACCGACACTCACCTCTTTATATCCCTCGCTAAATCGCTTCAGATGATCCAGCGCCTCATCCAAAAATGTCTGCACCTCATCGACCTGCAGGGCGTCGCGCGTGGTGAGAATCAAATGACGACCATGAATGGATATGCGTATGGCATCGCCAAAATCGCGGGGATGATGCAAGAGCATATGGGCCATAAACTTCCAGAACGTCCACCGATAAGTCCCGACCACTCCCTGGTGCCAAAAAGAGCGCAATCCCGCCCTGAGTTCCGTCCAACCAACTGGCATTGACGGGATCGGTCTGCGCACGCGATGTGCATAATGCGTGCGGCAGCGTTCAAAGAAAATCTCTGGACTATTCAGCGTTTCGAGGACCTTGCGATGGCGCGCCAACAACTCGTCGGGATCAATGAGGGGCACATAACTCAACTCCCGACTAAAAATACCCGAATCACCCGTATATTTTACGTCTTCACGCAGACGGCCCAACCGCTTGTAGCGCTTGTAATCGGGGGTGTCGCGCAGCACGCCCAAAACCCCCACCATAGCCACCGGAATACCCGCTTCTCTTATAAAAGCAATCATGCGGTCCGCAATATCATCTGGATCCGTATCCAGGCCCATAATAAAACCGGCCTGAACTTCCATGCCGTATTCTTGCAGAATCTTCACTTTGTCCAGCAAAGGCGTATCGCCCTGCAAGTTCTTTTGCGCGCCCATAAACTTCAGGCTTTCTTCCACTGGCGATTCAATGCCCGCAAACATTTTATCAAACCCGGCGAGGTACATCGCCTCTAACAACGCGGGATCATCACTCACCCGAATACTGGCCTGTGTAAAGAGCTGGAAAGGATACCCGCGCGCGCTCTGCCAGGGAACCACCTCTTCTTCCAGTGTTTGTCGAATCTCTTCGCGGTTGCCAACAAAATTGTCATCAACCGCCATAACCGAGCCGCGCCAACCTCTATCGTAAAGCGCGTCCAGTTCTTGAATCACGCGGCTGCTATTTTTTAAACGCGTTATCTTGCCGTATAGCGCGGGAATATTGCAAAACGTACAACTTTCGGGACAACCCCTTGTAATCTGAATCACCATCACCGTATAATCGTCAAAATTGATCAAATCCCAGTTCGGAAGCGGTGTAGTGGTGAGACTTTGAAATTCACCTCGCCGATCAATGTACTCTCGCCCCCCCTTATAAGGCTCGGCCACCAAACGATCGACCACATCCATAAATCCATTCTCTGCCTCGCCCAAATAAAAGACCGCATCTCCCTCAATATCTTCGCAATACTGCGTGGGCAATGGACCGCCATTGAGCACGGGCACGCCTGCGACATTGCACTGGGCAATAATTTCTTCGAGGGAATGCCAGTGAATAATCATCGACGATGTAATCACAACATCTGCCCAATCCAGATCTTCATCTGTCAGCGGATGCACATTCACATCCACCACGCGCAAACTGTAGTGCTCGGGCATCATACCGGCAATCGTCAACAACCCCAAAGGCGGAAAAGCAGACTTCTTTCCGACCAACCTCAAAGCCTCATCAAAACTCCAGAACGTCACCGGATTTTTTGGATATACAAGCAACGCGTTGGGCATACAGCTATCCTTTCACAAAATGAACAACCAAGAACTTCTGATGGTTCAATATACCACAATTTTTTCGTAACTCATAGAAAAAACGAGAGCATCCAGATCGGGAAAATGTGATACCTCGAATCGTCGCGAACAATAAACCTTGATTTACACCGTAATTTGCGATAATTTTTCTGTACCTATCCATGGAGACAATAGCTGGGGCAAGGAGGCTAACATGAAAATGATACAAAAGCCAACCAACCGTTTGCTACCTGCCATAATACTATCAATCGCGCTACTCGGATGCAGTAAATTACCGGAGGTCTCTCCCACGGCACCGCCTTCAACTGAGACAGAAGAAACACAATCAAACGAAGTGCGATCAGAAAAGACGCGAGTGGCCGTACCTCTGGCGACAGATTCAGAGCTAACAGACCTGGTCCGCGGAAACAACGACTTCGCCTTTGGCCTGTATCAAAAGTTGCGCGAAGAAGAAAGCGGAAACCTGTTTTATTCGCCCTACAGCATCTCGCTGGCACTTGCGATGACCTATGCCGGCGCCAGGGACGAAACCGAACGCCAGATGTCAAACGCACTACACTTCACCCTGTCCCAGGACAAGTTGCACCCCGCGTTCAACGCCCTCGATCTCCTGCTCGCCTCTCGCGGCGAAGGAAGCAGTGGCCAGGATGGCAAGGGGTTTCGATTGAACATCGCCAATGCCATCTGGGGACAACGGGGCTATGCCTTCCTGCAGAACTTTCTGGACAAACTCGCTGAAAATTACGGCGCTGGAATGAGAATTGCAAACTTCACTGAAGCGCCTGAAGATTCGCGCGTCACAATCAACGATTGGGTTGCCAATCAAACAGAAGAGAAAATCAAAGATTTGATTCCTTCCGGTGCCATTAACCCCTTGACTCGTTTAGTCCTGACAAACGCCATCTATTTCAACGCGGCGTGGCTCCACCCTTTCGACGTAAGAGCCACTGCTGAAGGCGACTTCCATTTGCTAAATGGCAGCAGCGTAAAAGCACCCATGATGCGACAGACCGAATCATTCGGCTATGCGAGGAGCACGGGATATCAAGCTGTGGAATTGCTCTACGACGGCAGTGAAATATCCATGGTCATCCTGCTCCCCGACAAAGGCACTTTTGACGCGTTCGAAAATACGCTAAACGCCGAACTCATCAGTCAGATATCGAAAGACCTGAGACGCCAGCGCATAGAACTCACCATGCCCTCATTTGGATTTGAAGCGCAATTCAAATTGGGTGCAACCCTCAAGAAGATGGGAATGTCCGATGCCTTTGACCCGCAATTAGCGGACTTCTCGGGCATGGATGGAACAAAAGACCTGTCCATTTCAGATGCGTTTCACAAGGCGTTTGTCCTGGTCAATGAGAATGGCACAGAAGCCGCTGCTGCTACCGGCGTAGTCATAGGCGTAACATCCCTTCCCCCCAGAGTCACGGTCGATCGGCCATTCATCTTCCTCATCCGGGACATAGCGACCAATACCACCCTGTTTGTCGGGCGAGTAATGGACCCGAGATAATACAAGGATATCACAACATGATCACAGAAGAAGACCTCTGGTATTTCAAAACCACTGGATTTTACAAAGTCCGCGAGACCCTGCCTGGCGACCTTGTCGATCGCCTAAACGAGGTCACCTCCCGGCAAATTGCAGGCATGCGCGCACCCATTGTTTGGGAAGAAAAAGAAGATCGGACGCCAGAAAATGTACGCCGTCTCTCAAAAATTTTCTTGCGAGACCCCGTCTATTTTGAAGCCGCGTCTCACCCCATCATCCTCAACGCCCTCGAAGGCATCATCGGTCCAAACATCGAAGTACTCACCAACAAACACAACCACGTCATGGTGCGCCCATCCGGATCTTATCCCGTCCCCTGGCACGCCGGTGAAGAACCCTATGACCACACCCTTATCACCGGTTTAATATATCTCGAAGAATCAACCGTTGAAAACGGATGTGTACGCATCGTGCCCGGCAGCCATAACCGGCCATTTCTCAACCCGCGCCGACCACAGAAACAAAGAGACAATTTTTACTACAGCGACAACTATTACCGCGCAGTGCCAATCCCCATGCCGCGCGGCGGTGTCCTCCTCTTTAACGACTGCTGTTATCACGGATCTGACACAAATAGTTCCGATCATTCTCGCCGCAGCATGACGGTTGCCTATCGCGCCCACGACGCCCACGACGTGATCAAAGACGACCCGGAAAAAGTTCTCGTACGCGGCGAAAAAGTCTATACGGGACATCCCCATCCCTATTCTCTTCCCGTTCAGGAGTAAGACATGCCCTCACTCACCATGCGACAAATCCAGCTCTTTCGAAACAACGGATTTCTCTGTCTTCCAGACCGCCTACCAGAAAAAATGGTTGAAAACTTAAAGACCGCTATCACGGAAGACATTGACCGCAAAATCGAACCCATCGTACGCAATAAGAATGGCCGCGCCGTGCGTATCTCTGCCCTTATGGACCGCGCGCCGATCTTCCGAGAAGCAGTCACGCATCCACACGCGCTCGACCCACTCGAATCGCTTCTGGGACCCAACATCGAAATCCTCACCAACCGCCACAATCACGCCACCTTGCGCACAGCAGAAGACAACAAAGGCGCGTATCTTCACCGCGATGTCAGACAGTGGACGCGCACCATCTACACCATCATCTTTTACCTCGAAGAAACCACCCTTGAAAATGGATGCACCCGCATTGTACCCGGATCGCATCACTTCCCCGGCGTCTCCACATCTATTCACGATGCAGACTGGGCAAGCGACGTCCTCGGTCAAGCACTCCCCGTACCCATGCCCGCAGGTGGCATGCTCGCAATCGACAGCATGGTTGTCCACGGCGCAGGCGAAAACCATACCGACGACACGCGCATGAGCATGACGGTTGGCTATCACAGCGTCGATGAACTCATGGACATTCCCAATCCCAAACGCCTGCTCGTGCGCGGCGAGGGACTGTATAACGGGAATGATCGAAAATAGGATCGGGATTTTCAGAGCTTGCACTGGAAAGGTTCTATCCAGTGATTAAAGGATTGCAGACTGTGATCATTGCAGGCTGCATTTTACTTCTCACTTCTCACTTCTCACTTCTTCTTTCGCCTTATGACGCCTAATATTATCATCATCATCTCCGACCAGCACAATCCCCATGCAATGGGATGTGCGGGAAATCCCATTGTGCAAACGCCCAATTTAGATACGCTTGCGCGTCGCGGAACCCGGTTCCGCAATGCGTATTGCCCCTATCCCCTCTGTGCGCCTTCGCGGTCGGGCTTTATGTCCGCGCAGTACCCCAGCGATGTGGGCGTCTATGACAACAGCGGCAGCCTGTCATTTGACACCCCCACATTTGCCCATGCATTTGGCGCGGCGGGATACGAAGCCGTACTATGCGGTCGCATGCACTTTAGAAACCCCGACCAATTCCACGGCTTTGAAAAACGCATCCACGCCGACTGCGGCGGGCTATCCGCAGAAATTCTCGGCTCTGGATACAACCGCACCACGGGACAGACCAAATACGGCGTCCAGGTATCCGGCTATGGCGAAACCGGTTATCGCTACTTTGACAAATCCGTCACCGAAACAGCCTGCAAATTCATCGCCGATCGGCAAAACAGCGACAGACCTTATGCCCTCGTCGTCGGCTACATGAACCCGCACAATCCCCTCATCTGCGGCAGAGAAGACTTCGAGTATTACATGGCGCAAATCCCACCGCTCGAACCCGAATCACCCGAATACCTAAACGCCTTGCATCCGGCCATGAAAAAATGGCGCGAGCGACGCGGCGTTGAAGACATCACGCCAGAACAAAACCGCCGCGGGTTAGCCGCTTATTACGGCCTGACGACCGAACTTGACCGGTATATCGGTCAAATCATTGACACCGTACAATCCTCCTCTAATGCAGACAACACCGTCATCATCTACACCTCGGACCACGGCGACATGGCCCATGAACACGGCATGTGGTGGAAAAGCAGTTTTTACGAAGGCTCTGTGGGCATTCCCATGATCTGCTCATGGCCGGGCCATCTTCACGAAAACCACACCGAAGATGCCATCGTCAACCTCATCGACGTAGGCCCCACAGCTCTGGACATTGTGGGCGCAGACCCCCTGCCCGATGTCTCGGGCAAAAGTTTCGCCTCATTCCTCCAGGGTACCCCACCATCGGACTGGCCCAATGAAGTCTTTGCAGAATACATCGGCCTACTCGGCGACCAGCCCGCGTGCATGCTCCGCACGGGACCGTGGAAATTGAACTATTACTCCGAATTTGACTCTTGCCAATTGTTCAACATCGATCAGGATCCCGAAGAACGTCGCGACCTGTCCAATGATCCCCGATATCGTGACGTAATCCAATCGGGCCTCAAAAAAATCTTTGCACGCTGGTCTGCTGATGACATTTTAAAACAAGCCGAACGACAAGCGCGCGCCCGAGTACTCATCGCGCGCTGTGGACACAGCCACATCCCCCACGCCATCCCCCCATTCGCGCCAAACATCGACGAAGTAAACGAATTCGACTTCTCACAACTACCCGAAGACCCGAGATAGTATTGCACAAAACTGATATTGAGGTATCTTACTTCATGGAAAAGACCATCGTCAAATCCACCCATATCTGGAGGAGATTATGACACGAGGACGATTGCTGGTCTTGCTGACTGGCCTGCTATTATTGTGCGGGTGCGGCGGCGAACGCGATCCCGTCGTTGAAATGCAAAAATCGCTGGCCTCGGCACCGGCATATATGATTGTATTGGATGACATGCGTGAAGAAGGCACTCTTTTCACCACGTATTATCACCGGTATTTAATTACACAGGGAGAAAAAAAGGTACAATCGGACTGGATAGAAGTATCGGAATCCATCTATCGAAAATACGAACCATTTTTGGGAATGGCGCTCGTTGCCAAATCGGAGCAAGATGGGGTAAACAATACGCCACATCCCCCCGGATACCACTATGTGGGCAATCCGAGCTACGGGCGTTGGACGGATCGCGGAGGCACATCGTTCTGGGAATTCTACGGCCAATACGCGCTCATGAGTCATTTGCTCGGTTGGGGTGGCGGATTTGGCATGAGTCGCTACGATTACGACGATTATCGGTCTTACCGCCGGGATCGACGTCCGTATTACGGACGAAATCGGGAGTATGGCACGCAGGGATCTGTCACGCAAAAACAAAAACCATCGACATTCCAGCGGCGCCAGGCAAACATAGCGCAAAAGAGACAGTCGTTTACACAAAGAGTACAAAGTCGCGCGAGCCAGAACCGCACGGGATTTGGCAGCTCGCGTTCAACAAGTCGCAGCCGATCTGGATTTGGCAGCCGCAGTTTTGGAGGGTTTGGAAAATGATAGTACAGGACTTAATCGCAACGGGTATTTATCTCATCAGCGCGTTTGTATTATTCTGGATCGGCAAATTGGTCAAAGACTTGACGACAACGAGTTACAGCGTGCGGGAAGAACTGGTCGAAAAAGACAACGTCGCACTGGGTGTAGCCATGGCGGGATATTATTTTGGATTGATATTGGCCATTGGCGGCACCTTGTCCGGGCCATCTCAGGGATTGGAAAACGACTTGATCGACATCGGCATATACGGATTGCTCGCAATCATCTTGCTAAATCTGTCGCGTCTGGTCAACGACGGATTGATCTTGCACGGATTCAAAATTCGGGATGAATTGATCGACGATCAAAACGCGGGCACGGGTGTCGTAATCGCCGCGACATATATCGCAACGGGATTGGTGATCTTTGGCGCGGTCTCGGGTGAAATTGGCGGAATAGTGACAACAGTGATCTTCTGGGCATTGGGCCAGGCCGCCCTGATACTGGCCGGGCTGGTGTACGAATGGATTACCCCATATAGCATTCACGATGAAATCGAAAAAGACAATGTCGCTGCGGGCGTCGCTTTTGCCGGCGCACTGGTCGGCATTGGCGTCATCGTATTTCACGCATCGGCGGGCGATTTTATTTCCTGGACTGTGAATTTGCAGGATTTCGCAATCGAAGTCGTCGCGGGATTAATACTGCTACCCATCGTCCGATTCATCTCCGATGTGATCCTCTTGCCCGGACAAAAACTGACCGACGAAATCGCCAATCAAGAACACCCCAATCTGGGCGCGGGCTTCATCGAAGCCACGTCTTATGTCGGCGCATCATTTCTGATTGTGTGGAGTTTGTGAAAAAGGAAGTTGTATTAAATCTTTCCAACTCGGCGGGATGAACACCCGTCGAGTTGTTTATTTTTTATGCGTCAAAGCTACCTCTTAAAAGCCTGTATATTCGCCACGGGATGCGCGGGCATAGTAGCGGAATTTACGCTATCAACGCTGGCGAGCTATCTATTGGGCAACACGACATTGCAGTGGGCTGTGCTCATGTCATTGATGTTATTTGCCATGGGCCTGGGCAGTCGGTGGAGTCGGTTATTAACGGACCGGTTGCTGGATCGCTTTATCGCAATCGAATTTTATCTCTCGGCTCTGTGCGCCACCTGCGCGGTTGTGGCGTATTTTGGATCAGTACTCGCGTTATCGGCAGGCGTTTTTATCTATAGTTATGCCTTTGCCATCGGCGTGCTAATCGGCATGGAAATTCCGCTGGTGGCGCGCATGAACGAAGCGTATCAGGATCTGCGCACCAACATCGCTTCAGTAATGGAAAAAGACTATTTTGGTGCATTGATAGGCGGACTATTGTTCGCCTTTTTTTTATTACCAGAATTGGGGCTGACTTACACACCACTCGCATTGGCCGCGATTAACTTTATCGTGGCATCGGTATTGCTGTGGCAATATCGACACTTATTGGCGCGTCGCGGGTGGCTACTAACGGCATTCTGGATCCTGGGCGCGGGCCTTCTGATACTGGGCCTTTATATCCGTCCCATTGTCATATGGGGCGAACAAAGTCGGTATCGCGACCGCGTAGTCTATCAAGAGCAAACTGCTTACCAACGCATTGTCATAACAGAATGGAAGGGCCACCACTGGCTGCACTTAAATGGCAATGTGCAATTTAGCACCTATGACGAAGAACGCTATCACGAATCGCTGGTACATCCAGCCATGCAATTATCGGGATCGCGGAACAACGTACTCATCTTAGGCGGGGGGGATGGACTCGCCGTGCGCGAAGTCGTAAAATACGCAGATGTAAAAGCGATTACGCTGGTAGATTTAGACAAAGCGATAATCGACCTGGCGCGCACACACCCGGTCTTTGTAGAAGCGAATGCGCGAGCGCTGGACGACCCGCGTGTCAATGTGGTAATCGGCGATGCGGGCGCATTTTTGGCGCATTCAGAAGCATTATTCAATATCATCATCATCGACTTGCCCGATCCCAAAGGACCGGACCTCGCCAGATTGTATTCGCGGGAATTTTATCGCCTATGCGCGCGTCACTTAACACCCGATGGCGTACTGGTAACCCAGGCGTCGAGTCCCCTCAATGCGCGCCTTGCTTTTCTGTGCATTGAGCGCACAATGGCAAACGCTGGTTTTTCCACCATACCCTATCACACCTATATACCGACAATGGGAGATTGGGGGTGGGTATTGGGAATGAAAGTCCGGGAAATGCGCGAAGAGGACCTCATTCGCCGGACGCGACAACTCACCTTTGAGGATATTGAAACGCAGTTTTTGAATGCAGAAGCAATGCGGGGAATGTTGCACTTCTGGAAGGGCATGTTTGACGACAAACATGCAATTGAGGTAAGCACAGAAATAGAACCGACAGTGGATCGGTACTATCGAAAATCAGAATGGGGATTTGAGTAGAGATATTAATCTACAGGCAAAATATTGGTAAATTGATATTCTTCGACAATCTCACCCACTGCGGCATCAAAAGCGTCTTCATCCCATTGCTCGATAGATAGGGTATGCGCCTCCGAGTCGTCGAGATAATTCCAGATGATAAACTGCTGTCCCTCGTCTCCGCCATCTTTGTAAAAAGATCCAACGGCTGACGATACGCCATAGAACACAATCCCATGGCATCTAACTTCATCTGGGGGATCCTCATTGTCGTGGTCGCGCATATGCCCACGGATATCGCTCTCAATATCGGAAAGGGGGATCTTGCGCGTCAGTATCCAGGAAATACTGTCGTCTTCTGACCGCTCGAGAAATGCCACATCATCGCCGCAGGTGAGTTCCCATTCATCCACGCGATCGCCTTCGTAATCGTAATAATGCTGCGCAGTAACCTGCCATGTTTTGAGATCGTAGTCGAGAACATAACCCATCTTGAGATCGGACAGCGTAACACTAAGGGGGTCGAGAGCCTCGGGTTCTTCTTTCTTTTTTTTAAAAGGATTCCAATTCATTTTTCGTTCCTGTAACCCATGAATCCTCTGCGACAGCTAAAACGGATGCGCCAGTGTCTCCCTCACAGACACACCCGGCGTCAGTCTTTTGAAGTCATCCCCATCTTTGCTTTGAGTTCAGCAAGGCGTTGATCTGTATCCCCCGATGAGGTACTCAGTGCCGCGTCAATCTCATCATCAACGCTCTTGGATTCACCGGCTATTTCGCCATAAGCCTGTGAGAGCGATTCATCTTCTTCAACCCGTTCTTTCATGCGCTCGAGCATAGCGATTGTACCAGACGAATCGACTTTGGCGAGTTGCTTGTTGATTTTCTTGGTCGCAGCGGCTGTTTTTGCTCGCGCACGCAGTGAAATAAGTTCATTTTCGTGCGTTGCAATCGTAGATTTGAGTTTCTCCACCTGACTTTGAAGCTTAGTTGCCATATCTTCCTGCATCTCGGCATCCTGCTCAAACTGAGAAATGCGGCTGTCGGCTTCTGATTTGCGACTGAGGGCTTCCGTTGCCAACCGATCAGCTTCTCCAGCATCCAGATCACCGCTCTGGGCTTTTTGCAGCAAAACCATGGCCTTCCGCTCCCAGTCAGCAGATGCCTTTTTGTTATCTTCGGCTTGCTTTCGCAATCGAATGGCCTGCCCTTTGACCTCAGCCAGACTGGTCATCGCGCTATTGAGATCATTTTTCAGATCGCGGATACCCTGTTCGGTCATTTTGATCGGATCTTCAAATTTGTCAATAGCCGAATGGACTTCGGCCTTGCCCACACTGAAGAGGCGTTGAAAGATGCTCATGAGATACTCCTTTTTTAAAAATGGTCAGTTTTTGTACGGGCGGGTTTTGAGCGATGTACAACTGCGTAGCAGTTCAACCCGTTCCCTACTGATGGCTATATTCGAGTAATTCTGCGGCATTATCGGCTAAGGCGAGTTCGAGCGCGGTGATAGAGCCTTCAAGCTCAGATCGGTCGAGCGTATCGAGGCGCAGGGTATCGCGGAAAAGAACCGTGCCGGTTTCATCATCCAGGGCAAACGCTCCGTGGACGAGTGTGCGATTCATTTCGAGCAGCCTTTTGAACAGGTCGCCAGGAACGTTGGGAATAGGCATAATAGCCTGCTCAATAATGAGAATGGGATCCTCGCAATCGACAATGAGGTGATTGACACCGCGATCTTCGTCACTCACCACCACGAGTTCTTCAGCGGTATCTTCCTCGTCAACTGCGAGATTGAGGTCTTGAAGATAAGATTTGACTGTATCGAAATATTCTGACATTTTAAACTCCTGAAAGCGGTTAGCGGAAAGTGTAAACCTGACCCACCGTCCTGCCTATGAGATACTCAAGCGAAATATTAGTTTCAAAAATTAACGTTCAAATTGACTTCAAGTCAAGTAGAGATCGCATATACGCGCTCTGACCAACCTCTCTGGAGATTTTATGGAACCCAGGTACCCGATATGGAACATACGCCATAAGGGCGATTATGATTCCCTCGTCGATATCATTCTCGCAAACCGTTCATTAAAAACAGAAGATTTGGCCGATTCTCCCGATATTTTGAATGACCCCTATTTAATGAAAGACATGCACCGCATTGTTGAACGCATTTCAGAAGCCATATACAACAAAGAGCGCATTGTGGTTTTTGGCGATTACGATGTAGATGGCGTCACGAGCACCGCTGTGTTGCTGGATTTTTTTGATCTGGTAGGTGCCAATGCCACATTTTTGTTACCCGACCGGTTCCGAGATGGATATGGCATGAAACCACCGGGTGTAGATCTGGCACAAAAAAAAGGAGCACAACTCATTGTAACAGCCGACAATGGTATTTCAGCCTTTGACGCTGTTGACACAGCCAATGACGCCGGAATTGATGTGGTAGTCATTGACCATCATCACCCACAGGACAAATTGCCAGACGCTCTGGCACTGGTGAATCCCAATCGCGCAGACTGCGAATATCCCTTCAAGGGACTGGCTGCCGTAGGGGTGGCATTTAAGGTAGTACAGGCTCTGGCATCCGAATTTCTATCCGATTCAGAACGCCGGCGATACTTGAACTCGCTTCTGGACCTGGTCGCTCTGGGCACTGTGGCTGATATGGCTCCCATGGTAGAAGAAAATCGCCTGCTCACGCGAAAGGGGATGCAGGTACTCAACACCACCGAGCGCCCGGGCTTGCAGGCACTCAAAGCCGTCGCGGGTACGACCAATCGCCCCGTTGACACGATCTCGATTGGATTCTTTCTGGGACCGCGCATCAACAGCGCCGGGCGCCTATCGTCGGCCGATCTGGCACTCGATTTATTGCGTTGTCAGAACCGGGTACAGGCGGCAAAACTCGCCGAAGAATTAAACGGTCTAAATGGCGAAAGACAGACGCTACAAAACGATGGCATAACCGAAGCAGAACGCATGGTAGAAGATAACTGGTTGGATCAATATCGCATTCTGGTCGTGCGCGGTGAAGACTGGCATCTCGGTGTGGTCGGGCTGATCGCCGGGCGATTGGTCGAAAAATTTTCGCGCCCAGCCCTCGTGTGTACCAACTTTCGAAAAAATGGCATCTACACGGGTTCTGCACGCACAGCGGGCGGATACAATATCGTCGAGGCGATTTTCCGCGTCTCAGATCTGCTCACCGAATTTGGAGGACACGCCGATGCCGCTGGATTTTCAGTCCCCGCTGAAAATTATCTCAAATTTCAAGACCGGTTGATCGCAGATGCTCAAGAACGGTTATCAGAGGACGCACTGACGCCCCAACTGGAAGTCGATGTCGCCCTCAAACCATCCGATATTTCTCTCACAACCGTTGACACCCTGGACAAACTGGCACCTTTTGGTGCAAAAAACGAATTGCCGCGTTTTATAGCCCACAATTGCCGGATTGCAGATGCGCGCGCCATAGGCCGCGGGGCACATCTGAAACTCACAGTGGATACAGGTGCTGACCTGTGCGATGCAATCTGGTTTCGCCAGGGCGAGCGGGTTTACGAATTATCCGCAGGCGATCACATCGATCTGGCATTTGCACTACAGGCCAATACCTGGCAGGGCAGAACCAGCGTGCAAATGCTGGTAGAGGACATACGCCTGTCGAACCTTAGCACCAGCGGTTAGCTAATCGCTGGTCGCCAATTTTCCGGAGGTATTTAATGGGCATCGCTGAAAAATTAAACGTGGGCATTGTAGGCGCTGCTGGGCGTGGGGGAAGTTTTCGGGTCGCTTTTGAAGCACATAAAACAGCCCGCATACACGCGGTATGCGATGTGCGCGAAGAAGAACTCGACGCCGCCGCTGAACGATTGGGAGCATCTGAAAAATACGCGGATTACGAAACCATGCTCGCGCGTTCAGAACTCGATGCGGTCGTCATCGGCACGCCCATGCACTTTCACGCCCCCCAGGCAATCGAGGCATTGACCCGGAACATCCACGTCTTGAGCGAAGTCACGGCCGGGATCTCCGTAGCGGAATGCCGCTACCTGGTACACGCTGCTACATCGTCAAAAGCAATCTATATGATGGCTGAAAATTACACCTATACCCGCCCCAACGTACTGGTAAAAGAACTCGTACAGCGGGGTTTGTTCGGCGATGTATATTACGGTGAAGGAGAGTATTTGCACGAATTGAAAGCCCTGAATGAAATCACAAAATGGCGGCGCAAGTGGCAAACGGGCATTGATGGTGTCACCTATTGCACGCACAGCCTGGGACCTCTTTTGCAGTGGATGCCGGGCGATCGCGTGGTGCGCGTGTGTTGTGCGGGCAGCGGACACCATTACACAGACCCGCGAGGAGACCAGTATGAAAACCAGGATTCGTGCGTGATGTTGTGCCAGATGGCGAGCGGTGGACTGGTAAAAATTCGGGTAGATATGCTCTCGGAACGCCCCCACGCAACGGGAAATTTTCAACTGCAAGGAACAAAAGGATGTTATGAATCGGCGAGAGCGCGCGGTGGTATCAATCGCATATGGCTTGCAGATATCTGCGGCGAAAAAAATGAATGGATGGATCTGGCAGATCTGGAAGAAGATTATTTGCCCGACATGTGGCGCAACCCCACTGAAGCGGCATTAAAAGCCGGGCACGGTGGGGGCGACTATTTTGAAATCATGGATTTTATTCAAAGTATCAACGGCGAAATCGCCTGTCCGATTGGCATTCACGAAGCCATGGACATGACCTTGCCGGGATTAATCAGTCAACAATCAATTGTGCAAGACGGCGCGTGGTTAGATGTACCCGACTCGCGCACATGGGTAGAGGAATAAAATATGGGAATACTAAATGCGATTGATCTAAAACAAAAAATAAAAAAATCAGAATACAACGCCCGCATGGACAAGCTGGAAATAAAACTGGGGCAACTCGAGCGACAGGCACTGGAAAACAAAGTACCCATCACGATTGTATTCGAAGGCTGGGGCGCTTCTGGCAAAGGGCGGTTGATCAACGAATTATTGCAAGTACTCGATCCTCGCGGCGTCAAGGTATATTCAACCCAGGTCCCCAATCAAGAAGAAAGTTACCGACCATTTATGTGGCGATTCTGGACCAAAATACCCGAACGCGGGCGCCTGGTAATTTACAGCAGGAGTTGGTACAGCCGGTTCATTGTAGAGGACATGGATCCAACGATGGACAATCTGCCGGTTGATAAGGCGTATCAAGAGGTAAATAGTTTCGAGCGACAACTCGTAGATGACGGCCATGTAATCATCAAATTCTTCCTGCACATCTCGCGCAAAGAACAAAAAAAGCGTTTTAAACAACTCGAAAAAAATTCCCTGACCTCCTGGCGCGTGACAGATTACGATTGGAAAAAGAATAAGCAATACAAACCGTATGGAGAAGTCATCGAAGACATGATCGCACGCACGGACAAGAAATACGCCCCCTGGCATATTGTACCGGCTGAAAATTGGCGTTTTGCAACGGTTTCAGTATTTGAAAAAGTGATTAAAGTCCTCGAAAAAAAATTGGCCTCTCTGAACAAAAAGACGCGAGCCAAAGCAATTTCCCTACCCTCAATCCCGCATTCTATGCTCGAAACTTCTGATTTGTCCAGAGAACTCACGCGCAAAGAATACGATCGCCTGCGCCGGGTCTATCAAAAAAAGATATGGGAACTCGAACACGAAGTGTATTTGCAAAGACAATCGGTGGTCATTGTGTACGAAGGCTGGGATGCCGCGGGAAAGGGGGGCAACATCAAACGCCTGGTGCGCCGCATGGACCCGCGAGGATACGACGTGTTCCCCATCGCCGCGCCAAATGACATTGAACTGGCACATCACTATTTGTGGCGATTCTGGATCAAAATGCCCAAAGCCGGTCATTTTGCCATCTTTGACCGGTCGTGGTACGGACGCGTTCTGGTCGAGCGCGTAGAGGGATTTGCGACAATACGGGAATGGCAGCGCGCATACCGCGAAATCAACGAAATGGAAGAACAGATGGCAAATTACGGCACCTTATTATTCAAATTCTGGATCGATATAGACAAAGACGAACAATTGAAGCGCTTTCGAGACCGCGAAAAAGTACCGTTCAAACAGTGGAAAATTACAGATGAGGACTGGCGCAATCGGGGGAAATGGAATCAGTATCGCGACGCTGTAGATGAGATGTTGTATCGCACGAATACAGATTATGCGCCCTGGACCGTTGTAGAGTCCAATTGCAAGCTACATGCGCGCATTAAAACGCTGAAAACCGTGGTCAATACCCTGGAAAAGCGCTTGATCAAGCGCTGAAGGCGAGACGTAAAGTGAGTGAATTAGCCATTGAACTGCGAGATGTTCACAAGGTTTTTGTGACCGACAGCAACCGGGTAGAAGCACTCGAACAAATTTCTCTGCAAATAGCGCAGAGCGAATTTGTCAGTATGATCGGACCCTCGGGATGTGGCAAAACGAGCTTAATGCGGATTGTCGGCGACCTGGAAACACCGACGAAAGGCACGGTTCGCGTACTGGGAAAAATACCCGAAGCCGCGCGGCGCGAACGATTGGTGGGTTTTGTATTTCAACATCCCTCGCTTCTCGCCTGGCGCACAGTAGAAGAAAATGTGCGCCTACCTGCAGAGGTCTTTGGAGACGCAGAAATTTTAAGCCGGGTCTCTGAAATGATCGACATCGTCGGACTGGCTGGATTTGAGCAGGCGTATCCGCGCGAACTATCGGGCGGCATGCAATCGCGAGTCGCCATTGCCAGAGTTTTGACCTTCCGACCATCCGTTTTGCTTATGGACGAGCCTTTTGGCGCATTGGATGAAATGACGCGGGAAAAAATGCAAATTGAACTGTTGCGAATATGGCAGGCAACGGGTGCCGCTGTCTTATTCATTACCCACAGCATCTCCGAGGCATTGCTCCTCTCGGACCGCGTTGTGGTCATGTCTGCCAGACCCGGCAAAATCGCGGAAGACCTGCGCGTTAATTTTCCCCATCCTCGAGAAAGCACCTTGCGCGCCGATCCCCAATTTGTGGCAATGGAAGCCCATCTGCGCGAACAGTTGGAAGGATAAACTTTGGAAGTAAAAAGTGTGAAGTGAGAAGTAAGAAAGCCCACCCTACCACCCAAAATCTGGTGTCTCATCCCCCTTCACATTTCACACTTCATCCTTCATCCTTCATCCTTCACACTTCTTCCATATCCGCCCCCCAGGGCTGTATGAGCGCGAGTTTTTCATCCAAAGCGTGCATCAGATCGGGCAAATCAAATGATGTGAGAACACCCCGGGGGATATTGGCAGCAGGCCAACTGACCAGGGGCGTTTGTGTCCAGGCATGAAAGGAAAGCGGATAGTTTTTCAGGGTAACAGTCGTCACCGCGGAATGCAGAAATCCGGCAAACAGCGCGTGAATTGCACCCTGTCCACGACCGTAAAGATGGAGTTTTTCCGCGCCTTCATAAGCCAGCAGATCAAGCGTGGATAACACATCGTGTACCCGCCGCCCGAGAAAGCTTTGACCGAGCATCAGGCCATATCCATTGCACATATAGTCATTGCCATAAGGATGAAAAAAGTCGCGTTCATCATCGGCAAGCGACTCCCCCAGACCGCGCACATCGAGTGCATAGATCGGATGTTGTTCTTTCAGTCTTTTCGCAAAAGGATCTTCAATCAAATCCACTTCCGCAGAAACATGTGGCAAATAGAGATGAACTTCGCGCTCGACATCAAGCGTATGCGAATAAGACGGATTGGACAGGCGTTTCCGCATAATAGCGCGGATATTGTCCTCAGTTTCAATCGCATACCGCGCCAAACGAACGCCATCTTCTGTCGTACCGCGCAACCAGCGGTGGTGGGGCTGGTCGCGGTTGTCAGACAAATCGAGCGCGCTTTGCACACAACGAATGAGTTCATCTTTGCCCAGCTTTTTGCGTTTTGATGCAAGAACATCTGCTTTTTGGGCAATCAAATCGTAAATGGGCGTAGCCCCTTCGGGCACAACCTCGCCTTTCGGCGTGACATTTAAAACATCGCTCAAGTCCTCGGTCTCTTCCAAACGGGTAACCTGCTGAATGCCCGCCTGTGTTGCAAAAAATTGCACCATAGCTTCCTGGTTATCTCGGAAAAAACCGTGGCCTTCTGACCCGATAAAAATATCAGTCGCATTGGCTGGCGCGCCAATAATATCGTAAAAACGACGGATTTCAGAATAGGCTTGTTTGAGGCCGCGTCGGTCAAAAAAGCAATAGGCTTGCCCGAGCAAGATGACGGGAGCAGGTGCTCGGGCAATAAAAAAATCGGCCATATCCAGACCCGCGCCAATCACACCCGGCGGATACTGTTCCGAATCGGCGGGCAATTCATTTTCGAGATTGGCGGCAAACGTGGTGACAAAGCAACTGGGAGCAGCCATAGTAAAACGCGCTTCCACCGGCCAGATCCAACTGGTCATAGTACCACCACCCGAATTGCCCGTAAGCCCAATATGCGCGGGATCGACTTCGGGACGGGTAAGCAAATAATCGAGTGCGCGGATACCATCCCAGGCGCGCCATGCACCAAACCATTCGCCCACGAGTTCGAGTTGTTTACCCATCATATTGTGGGCATGTGTTGACGATCGCACGCTTTCTCGGCTGTGCAGGGCATAATATTGATCGCGCTCACCTTGATTGAAGGGATCGTAGATCAAGACGACAAAGCCATTGCGCGCCAGACGCTGACAAAAAGCCTGATAAAGCGGTGCATTTTTGCCATCGGCAGCATGACCACAAGAGCCAATAATACCAGGTGCTGGCCCATCGAGTTTGTCGGGCACGTAAAGGTGGGCCGTGACCAAACAACCCGGACGGCTCTCAAAGAGGATTTTTTCAATGCGGTAATGGCGGCGTTCAACTGTGCCGACGACGCGCGCATTAAGCGGTGTTTTGCGCGGCCAGGGGCGATAGGCCTTGCCAATGGACTCTCGCACTTCATCGCGATATGCGAGAGCTTCTTTTTTTGTTCGGATAGATGACAGGCGTTTTGCGCGGTCGGCATTTACAGCTCGTACGCGCGCAACATAATCATCCATCACCATATGTCCATAACCATTTCGCGGCATAAGAATAGCTCCAGATTTGAAAGAGTAAAAGGGCCTTTATACTGCGCCCTACAATACACATATCCCCCGTATGGGGTCAACGCTTTTCTGGCCTATATAACTAAAAAACTCGTGCGGTTCCCCCCGTATATTCCAGGCCGTTTTTGTTGCCATTACACTGTTTTTTACCTAAATTGTAAAATCTATATTTCAATTTTGAGACCGAAATCTATGTCGGCAATTGCAGAGAACACAAAGCGCGTTCAAGACCGCATTGATAGGGCTGCCCAGCGGTCTGGGCGGTCAGCAGATGCGATTAAATTGATTGTTGTAACAAAGACCTGGCCTGCCGATGTCGTGCAACAGGTCGTAGATGCAGGGACACGGGTTTTGGGTGAAAGTCGCGTACAAGAGGCACAGCACAAAGTCCCAGAGGTGGTCGGCAAGGTATCCTGGCATTTGGTTGGACACTTACAGCGCAACAAAGTCAAACAGGCGTTGCCTTTATTCGACCTGATTCACTCGGTTGACACATTGCGCCTGGCGAAAGAGATCAGCCGGTGGGCCCTGCGGAGAAACACCCCGGCTCGCGTATTAGTACAGGTAAATACATCGGGCGAAGCATCCAAGTTCGGTGTATCGCCCGACGCGGCATTGGACCTGATCGGGCAGGTCGATGACCTGCAAGGCGTTTCTGTGGCAGGGCTGATGACAATTGGCGCATTTGATCCAGATTCCGAAACAGCGCGACCAAATTTTGTCTTGTTGCGACAAATCAGGGACCGCATCGCAATTCACAAGCCCCATGTATCTGCACTATCTATGGGGATGACCAGCGACTTTGAAGTCGCAATTGAAGAAGGCGCGACAATGATTCGCATAGGCACGGCGATTTTCGGTCAGCGGGCGGTATAAACTATGGTTGATGTGGTTGCTCAGGCGATTATTTTAATCCAACAAGCCATTGACTGGATACTTGTTGCATTGGTTATCGGCATGGTGGCGTTGTTGCTATTACGCGCTATTTTGGTGCGTATGAGTTCTTTTGGCTGGTCTCAATATTATGTTCGGCGCATAACCGACCCGCTCGTGTGGCCCATTGCGCAACACATGCCTGGAAATGCCGCTGCAGCACCGTTGATTCTGGTGATTGCGACATTGATCGGAGCCTTTTTTTTTAAGTGGTTGACCAACGATGTGCTGCGTTCACTCATAGGATTATTACACGGTATTTCTTCAGGAGAAATTCTGCATATCATCGGATGGTTGCTCTATGGAACCGTTGCGGTCTTGCTGGTTTTAATTATCGCGCGTATCGTATTTTCATGGCTGCCCTTTGTGCGCGGAGGCAGATTTATGTGGACCCTTTACAGCTTGACCGAACCTATTATGGGGCCTTTTCGACAGATCGTTCCCCCACTGGGCATGTTCGATCTGTCACCCATTTTGTTAATTTTGCTTCTGCAGGTTGTTCAAAGTGCCATCCAAAGTGTATTTGAATTATAGCCCTTAGGGGAGGGGAAATGTGAACATCACACCACTGGATATTCGCAAACAGATTTTTAAGAAGTCTTTTCGCGGTTATGACCAAGAGGAAGTACAGGCATTTCTCGACATGCTGGCTACAGAAGTCGAAAATCTCGGTGCCGAAAATATCGAACTAAAAGAACATCTCAATGCGTTGCAATCAGAAGTGCATCACTATCGGTCAATAGAGCAAGCCCTCCAGGAGATGCTCAGGACTGCCCAACAAACGGCTGATGAAGTCAAGGAAAATGGGCACAAAGAAGCGCGGCTGATTGTGAAAGAAGCGGAGATCCGCAGCAATCGGGCCATTGAAAAAGCGCGTACACAGGTGCATGATATCCGCACAGAGATAGTGGAGTTACAAAATCAACGCGATATGTTCTTGTCCAGATTTAAGGCTCTGGTACAGGTTCAGACCGATTTTTTAGACCAATTGAAAGTGACCACCTTCGATGTGGTACAAGAGGATATTCCGGAAACGGAAGATGACGCCACAGAGCAGGAAGGGGAAGATGCCTGAACAGATTGTTCGACTGGGTGTTATGGGAGGATCGGGTGTTTATCACATGGAAGGTGTGGAAATCGTAGCCGAACATCGTCTTGCAACACCTTTTGGCGATCCTTCAGATGCAGTTATCGAAACGCGCATCTGCGACCAATCGGTATATTTTTTGCCCCGTCATGGACGCGGGCATGTGCTACTGCCTTCTGAAGTACCCTATCGCGCCAATATATATGCCATGAAGCAGATGGGTGTGACGCATCTGTTGGCGATAAGTGCCGTGGGAATTATGCGGGAATCCATAAAACCGGGTGATATGGTGGTGCCCAATCAGCTTTTTGATCGCACCCGCGGCATTCGTGCGAGCACATTTTTCGGTGAAGGCATTGCCGGACATGTGGCTTTTGCCGATCCTTTTTGCGGCGAATTGCGCGACTTGCTGCTGGCCGCTGCAAAAAATTCCGGGGTGACCACCCACGACGGAGGAACGTATATCTGTATGGAGGGACCGCAGTTCTCCACGCGAGCAGAGTCCCATTTTTATCGCCGAGAAGTCAATGCAACCGTAATTGGGATGACGGCTTTGCCCGAAGCCAAGCTCGCGCGCGAGGCTGAAATGTGTTATGCGATGCTGGCTATGGGCACTGATTACGATTGCTGGCATGAAGCCGAAGAAGATGTATCGGTAGAAGCTGTAATCGCTGTGTTAAAAGCCAATGCCGAGCACGCAAACCAAATTGTATGCTCATTGGCTGCCCAGTTGCCCAGAACATCGGATTGCGATTGTCTCAATGCCGCACAATTTGCGATTATCACATCGCCAGATGCCATTTCCAGCGCGGCAAAAGAACGACTCAGCCTTTTATACGATAAGTACTGGACCTGACGTAGATGTGGGTTTGAAACCCACATCTACAATAACGTTTATGATCGACAATAGCTGGTACATACGCCCCAAAGGATTGCGAGAACGCCATGCTGCAGGCGGTGTGGTCGTGCGCTGGGATGGCAATCAGGTATTGCTGGCTCTTGCTCGCGAAAGAGGGCACACCGACTATGTGCTGCCCAAAGGACACATTGAAGCGGGCGAGAAAATCGAGTATGCTGCCCGACGAGAGATCGAAGAAGAAGTGGGAATATCAAAACTGCAGCTCGTAGAAAAACTCGGCACAAAAGAACGGCTTGATTTTCACAAGACAGAATGGAAAATAACACATTATTTTTTGTATTCGACCAGGCAGATTGATGCCGTGCCAACCGATACAACGCATCACGAAAGCATGTCCTGGGTGCCACTTGATCCAGTCCCTTTATTTTTTTGGCCGGAACAACGCGCGCTAATCGAAGAAAACGCGCGTCTAATTTGGAAAGCTGTGGATAGAAAGGAATAAAATGACAAAACAAGACCTGGAGTATTTCAAAAATCTTTTAGAGACCAAACGCACCTCTATCGTTAAAGACCTGGGCACATTGCAGAGCCATTCCATGCAGAGCACCTCGGCAGAATCGTCGGGAGACCTGACGTATTCAGATCACATGCCCGATTTGGGCAGTGCGACCATGGAACGCGAAAAGGCTTTTCTATTTGCAGCGCGCGACGGTGCTTATCTGGACCAAATTGAAGCCGCTTTAACGCGCATTCAAAATCGCAAATTTGGCACGTGTCGAGCGTGTAAAGCTCCCATTCCCAGAGCAAGACTGGAAGCGGTGCCAACCACGGAAGTTTGCGTCCCTTGTAAAGAAAAACAAAACAAATCGGTATGAGGTGTGCTTGTGAGATTTTTGTGGATTACAGGCGTGGCATTGGTGCTGGACCAATTTACAAAATGGTGGGTGTTGCAAACCATGACCCTGGGCGAATCTGTACCGGTGTTGGGATCTTTTTTTAAACTGACCTACATTCACAATCCGGGTGCAGTATTCGGCATCCGATTGGGCAACCCATACCTGCACCTGTTACTGGCCTGCGTGGCACTTCTCGTGGTTGGTGGATTACTGTGGCGCCTCTCTCCTGAAGACCGCCTCGCAGCCATTGGTTTAACCCTCGTGCTGGGAGGTGCAATTGGCAATATCATCGACCGTGTGCGGTTTGGCGTCGTAATTGATTTTCTCGATTTTGGTATTGGATCTACGCGGTGGTGGGTTTTTAACCTCGCGGATACCTGCGTCAGTGTGGGAACCGCTCTCTTAATTTTTGCTTTTGGCATCACACCGAAACACCGTAAGACGGTGTACGACCGTGATTCATCTAAAAATTCTGCCCCAACATAAAGGCCAGCGTCTGGACCGCTATCTGGCCGATCAACGCCCAGAACTTTCGCGTTCACGCCTTCAAAAACTGATTGTCGAGGGTGCTGTATGCATCAATGGAAAGACGACGCGGTCGAGCTATCGGGTGGTAGCTGGCGATAGCATCACAATAGATATACCCCCTCCAATAGACAGTACAATTAATCCAGAGGATATTCCTCTGGATATTTTTTTTGAAGATGATCATGTGCTGGTGCTCCACAAACCTGCGGGTATGATTGTACATCCAGCGGGAGGCGTGACCTCGGGAACACTCGTCAATGCTCTCCTGTCACATTGCACGCATTTATCGGGTATCAATGGGGTTTTGCGACCGGGTATTGTACATCGGCTGGACAAAGACACATCGGGGCTGATGGTCGTCGCCAAAAGTGATGAAGGGCACCGCGGATTGGCTGCCCAGTTGGAAGCCCGTGCGATGGTACGACGTTATCTCGCGTTGATATGGGGGGGCTTTGAAGAAGATGAGGGGCGCATAGAAGCACCCATTGGAAGACATCCAAAAGATCGAAGGCGAATGACCGTTTTTCAGAGTGGAAGATATGCAGCAACGCGCTGGAAAATCAGGGCGCGTTACGATTTTCTCTCTTTGCTATCTCTCGCGCTGGAGACGGGTCGTACGCACCAGATCAGAGTGCACCTAACGCACCTCAATCGTCCTGTATTTGGCGATCCGCTATACGGTGGACGCGAGGAGAAGCTATCTGGGATTGCCCCCCTGTTTCGCAGGAGAGCAACCCACCTGCTCGCACAAACCAATCGACAGATGCTCCACGCGACCCAATTGACCTTTGTGCATCCCGTAACAAAAAAAGAAATGATGTTTGAAGCACATCCACCAGGAGATATGCAGAAGATTCTTGCTTATTCCTCATCATCTTCTTCTGGCATAAGCACAAATTCGGGATAAGCGTCGATTCCCAATTCCCCAACATCCTGACCCAACTGTTCGACCTGCCGCGACACGCGCACACTCAACGTCATAGCAATCACGCGCCACAACACCCACGAGGTCACAAACACGAATGCGCCAATCGCTACGATACCGATCAATTGTACGCCTAAGTTCCCGCCGCCAGCGATGCAGACCGCCACAGTTCCCCAGATACCGGCGAACAAGTGAGCCGGTATCGCCCCAACCACATCGTCCAGCTTGATTTTTTCCAGCAACTTGATCCCAGCAGTACACAAAACCGCGCCAATGGCACCAATAACGACTGACCAGTAGTGATCGACAATATCAGGTCCAGCAGTAATCGACACCAGACCGGCGATTGCGCCATTCAACCCTGCAAACAGATCTAAGCGCCCCAGGATAGGCCGCGAAACGAAAAGAGCTGTCATAACACCGGCTGCGGCCGCCAAATTGGTATTGACCAGTACATGACTCATCGCGACCGCGTCAAGCGCGCTTCCCAATGCCAGTTGCGATCCGCCGTTAAAGCCAAACCAGCCGAACCACAAAATAAAGACACCCAGTGTTACTATCAAAATATTAGAGGGCGGCGTGGATTTAACCGTACCATCGCTGCGGAATTTGCCGAATCTCGGTCCAACGACTATCGCGCCAGCAAGTGCTGCCCAACCACCGGTGCTATGCACGATGGTCGATCCAGCAAAATCCTTGAAACCCATCGCACTTAGCCATCCCTCGCCCCATGTCCACGCGCCGACGATGGGATAGATAATCGCCGTCAGCACCAGAATAAAAAGGAAAAAGGACCACATCCTGACCCGTTCGGCCAGAGCCCCAGAGACAATAGAAGCAGTGGTCGCAACAAAGACCATCTGAAAAAACCAGTTGGACATGGTGGAATAGCCGCTCTCAACCACCGCAGCCTTCGAGACCTCATTTCCCGCTATCAGAGCAATCTCATCACCCGACGGTCCGTATAAGAATTTAAATGAACCGATTACACTCCCCACATCGACGTACATGAGATTATAGCCGAGAAAATAATAGGCAAGCCCGGCAATGGAATAGAGGCCGATGTTCTTCAGGCAGATCATGGAGGCGTTCTTGGTGCGCACAGAGCCAGACTCGAGCATGGTAAATCCCGCACACATCCACATCACCAGCACGCCCCAAATGAGGAATGAGAACGTATTGAAGACGAACAGGGTTTCCTCGTCAACCGCTGCATGCGCGGTAGTTGTGGCACTCCCAAGGAACCCGAGCACCGCGAGTGCTTTTCCCATCCTGGTAGTGAACCGATGATGAATAAGGTCTTTAGAAAACGTTCGCATATCTATCTCCTCCCATAGCAATGAGACAGTGCCTCCACGCCCTTCTATCTCACCACCTCTTCAGTTGTCACCACGGGCGGCACCAAAGGCAATTCTACTATCATCTCGGTGAATTCACCGGGTTCGGATACAACCCGGATATTTCCCCCGTGTTCGCGCACAATATCGTTGGAAAGGGCAAGGCCAAGACCCGTGCCCTTGTCTGTCGGTTTGGTGGTAAAGAAAGGATTGAAAATTTTATCGACAACCTCGGGCGGAATCCCATTTCCATTATCCCGTATGCTCACCTCTATCCGATCATCCATGCGTCTGGTGCTCAGCGACAGAGTCGGAAAAAAGGTCACACCATCATCTGCTTCAATAGCACGCCGTTTCTCGTCGGTAGCATAACAGGCATTGCCTACCATGTTGAGAAAGACGCGCCCCAGGTCCTGCGGCACTGCCTCGATTTGCCCTGCATCCGGGTCGAAATCCGTCTCAATAGTCAAGTTGAAATCCGCGTCAGTCGCCCGTGCGCTGTGGTAGGCAAGGCGGGCGTGTTCATCGAGCAGATTATTAATTTCAATGGGCTGTCGCTCACCAGAGCCGCGCCCCATCAGGAGCATATCGTGAACAATGCGGTCAGCGCGGGTGCCGTGTTCGAGAATGCGCCCCATGTTGTCGGTGAGGTCCTGGCATATCTCGTCAACCAATTCGCGCTGCTCCTCGCTCAGTGCTTCGGGACTTTCGTCCAGTACCTCCACCAACTCCTCCATGAGCTCTTCCGAAGCTTCCGAGAAGTTTTTCACAAAATTCAGCGGATTCTTGATCTCGTGCGCCACACCTGCGGTGAGTTCGCCGAGCGCGGCCAATTTCTCGCGCATAACAATCTGGTCCTGCGCCACCTGCAAATCCTCCAGCACTTTTTCGAGCTCTGCATTCTTAGATTGCAACTCTTCGGCCAATTTTTCCACCAGATTCAGGCGCTGCACCTCCAGAGCGTGTCGGCGAAAGACTTCAAGGGCTGCGGCCATGTCTGCCACCTCGTCGTTTCCACCGATCTCGACCTTGCCCTCCAGATCGCCATCAGCCATGCGGCGCATCCGCTCGGATAGCCGCTCGAGACGGGGCAATAGCATTCGTCCCACGAATAAATAAGCGATCAACAACGCGCCAGTAATGCTGATCACATTCAAAACCAACAGAAGACTGCGCCCGGTGCCGATGGCCAGTGTGGAAGCGCGGGTAGCTTCCTTCGCACTTATGCGGGCAGCATTTACCAGCCCTTCGGCTTCGGCGACCAGATTAAGGGCAAGAGACTGATTGCGTGCGAGCAGGTCCCGCTGGTGCGCGACGTGTTCGAGTTCTCGTGTACGCAGGTCGAAGCCCCCTTCTTCCCCCAGCCCCAACTGGTACAGACGGGCACATATCGGAGCGATCTGACTGCGCGCACGGGACGTTCCGAGTGCAGACAAACTCCATTCAATCCTGTCTTTAGCAGCCTCAAATCGCTCCCGCAATGGCTCAATCAAGGGCGCATCTGAAAGATTGAAAGCACTCGATAGAAGCTGGATTGCGGTGGTGGCGTCTGCTTGTAATGCAGCCAGATGGCGATAGTGGTCGAATTCTTTTCTCGACAAGTGCTGTGCAGGCGACGCGGGTACTTCGCCGAGATTGCGATACCCCGTCATAGCGTAGAATAACTGATCGTCAATAAGCGGAACCATGACACCAGCCAGTTCGTTGCGCACTTTGCTCAATTCTGCACGCAGGGCTTCATTCTGTTTTTGCAGCGCAAAGAGTTCGGCTATGGAACATTCAATTTCTTCGATATTTGAGATCAGTGTAGTACCCTGGTCGCGAATGCGACTAAAGCGTTCTTCTTCTCCACCTTGCTGCGTCAAAGCCGCCAACTGCACTTCAAAAGCACTTCGCTCTGTGGCGATCTCGTCAATAACCTGATCAAATGTCTCTGGCGTTGCAGCAGCGATGAGACGCGGTGCTGCGGCTACAATAGCACCGCTTTGTTGAGCGACTCCAAATGCGGCTGCCATTCCGGGCACACTGCCTTCATTCACGCGACTTTGCGCGTCACCCACGCTGTTGAAGGAAAACCAGGCAACCAGACTCGCCCCCATAGTGAGGACAACAGCACCGCCAATACCCAAATAGAGTTGCGTCGAGATTCGGTAGCGGCCTTCAAGCAGGTGTTTTAGTATGTCAATCATGGCTTTATTGCGTCCCGCAACGTTTGGATCGAGCGATAACTGCCATCGCTACCAATCACGGTGAGAAAAACAGCGTCTGAACCCTGATTGTCATTTGCGCCATAGCGAAGTACAAAGCCATCCAGATCAATAGTATCGGCACCGCGCAAACTGTTGAGAAACCGGGTGCGGTCAACCTCCCTGCCGCAGCGTTCGAGAGCAGCGATAGCCAATCGCCCCGCCAAATAGCCTTCGTAGGAGACAAAACCAGGAGTCGCTTCGGGGGCGTGAGCCGTTAGGGCACGACGATAGGCAATACCAACGGGGAGGGTATTATCTGTTGGAAAAGGTACGACCTGAGTAACGAAGACCCCAGCACCACCGCGACCGAGTTCTTCGGCCAAAGCGTTGCTGCCCACAAAGGAGATGGTCATGAATACGGGATCCAGCCCCGTGTGTCGCGCCCAGGCAATCAGCGTTGCTACCGGCTGGTAGGCCCCTATCAGGATGACTGCATCGGGGTTTGCACTATGCAGGTTGAGCAGACCCGTCTTCACCGCCGTAGTATTGCGCGGGTACACCCCTATTGCCACAGGTTCCATGCTACGCCGCTCAAGTGCCTGCCGCACGCCGCGATAACCCGCCCGACCAAAAGAGTCATCCTGGTACATAACGGCAATGCGTTTAATACCCAGGTCTGTAGTCAAACGAGCGACCATAGCCTCGGTTTCCTGGTTATAAGACGCCCGCAGGTTAATCACGTTTTGCCACCTATCTTCACGCAGGAAGGCCGCACCGGTAAAGGGAGCGATATAAGGGACGCCCGCAGCTGCGGCCACAGGGGTAGCAGAGAGCGATGTAGGCGTACCGACAGCACCGATCAGCGCGAAAACCCCTTCCTGTTCAATCAGGCGACGGGTGTTGGCGATGGCATCTTCGGGTTCGTATGCGTCATCCAGAGACAACAATATTAGCAGCCGGCCATGCACGCCGCCCTGCGCGTTAGCCTCCTGAAAAGCTGCCTCAATACCAATCCGCATGTTCTTGCCCAATTCTCGAGCGGGGCCACTAAAGGCGGCGGACTGCCCAAAAAGGATGCGCTCGTCAGAGATTCCAGATTCTTCCGCGCGGATTTCCAAAATCAGCAAGACGAGCAGTAAAACCGCACAACTGTAGCGCGTTCTCCTCATCCATTCCTCCGCTTAATCAGAGTAAGATGGTTCTTATCCTGCTCGCGGCGATAGTGTATATCGTCCATCATAACGCGCATCAGATGGATGCCAAGCCCCCCTATCGGCCGATCTTCTATCCCCGCGTCCAGGTCTGGTTCGGGGGCGTCAGTCAGTGGATTGAAGGCATGCCCATCATCTATAATCTCAACGGTGAAGACATCCTCATCCGAGGTCAGCGTGATCTCAATCTCGTGGTGTGCATCATCGTCGTATCCGTAGTTCACAGTATTTACGATCAATTCTTCGAGGACGAGATCGACCTGGTACACGAGATCGGGGGGCCAATCCCCCACCTCGCCGAGTTCTGCCACGGCATCGTGCAGCCGCTCCAACTCGTTGAGTTCCGACGCAATACATAGAGAACGCTTCACCTTCATATTCCTATCTCTCTGCAAAAAAGTGTCATACAGGTCATATCGTCAAACTGGGGCATATCACCCGCAAATGCCTGCACAGCTTGAAAAATCGCCTGATTAATTTCGCGGACACCACACGAACAATACTCGGCCAATACCGCACGTAAGCGCTCTATCTCAAACTCCTCATTCTGGGCATTCATGGCTTCGGTGACACCATCTGTGTAGAGCACGAGGACATCGCCGGGCGACAGAGTGACTGAGTTTTGTTCGTATTCAACATCTGGCATGATACCCAGAGCAATCCCATTGGTCTGGGGGAGCACAGTCGAACTGCCATCCGCGTGGACGAGAATCGGGGGATTGTGCCCTCCGTTGGCGTACGACAGCACCCCACTCGCCGGATTGTATTCGGCGTAAAATACAGTGACAAACATCGCTGCATCATTGTCTTCCTGCAGGAGACTATTGACCTCGCTCAGTACCTCAGCCGGATTCGATCTGCCAATTGCAGCTCCTTTCATCAACGTGCGACTGGACATCATGAAAAGAGCAGCCGGTACACCCTTATCGGAAACATCGGCAATTGCCAGACCGACACAGTCATTTTCCAGATTGATAATATCAAAAAAATCACCGCCCACTTCGCGTGCAGGCTCCATGTTTCCAAACACCTGATATTCAGGTTTGTTGGGGAAGATCTTCGGCAGGATCGACTGCTGCATCTCATGGGCAACACGGAGTTCGTTTTGCAGTGCCACCAACTTATCCCGCGAAGCCACAGCCTCGCGCCACATCTTCAGGTGTTCCAAAGTGCGCTCAATCGTGACCCTCAGATCCTGAAAATCAATGGGCTTAGTAATAAAGTCAAACGCCCCTCGATTCATCGCTGTACGGATATTTTTCATGTCGCCATAAGCCGAGACAATCACAGCGCGGAGGTCGGGATCGACTTGCGACATCTGTTCGAGTAGTGTGAGACCATCCATCCGCGGCATATTGATATCCGAAAGCACCATGTCGATATCCGGATCCTCGTTCAGCACCTCAAGTGCCTCAACGCCGTTTTGGGCAAAGGCGAATGCGTAGTGCCCGGCGCGTACATCGCGCCGCATGCGCTGCCGTATAAGATGTTCGAGATCGGGTTCGTCATCAACCACGAGTATTTTATATTGCGCCTTTTTCATATACGCGCCTCTCATATTAATGGTGTCTTACTTATACTAATATTAAGCACTCTTTGATCGGAGCACAATCATTACGATAGGTTTCAGAGACCTATCTTTTTTACTCACTCGTGTGGAAAGGATTTCGGGGAGAGTTGCTAAAGTGGACAAATGCCAGACCGGTCATTTTGTAATGACAAACCGCGCGACACGAGGTAGAAGGTTGGCTATTATTCGGGAGGTTTTGATAGCGGATATACAGAGCAGGAGAAATACCCTGGAAAGTGATCTATGGACCAGATACACAGGAAAATCGGATCGGCGTGTGAATTCGATAACGCCTGCAACCCAACTGTGGAAAGCTCACAGATTAAGCCTGACGAGCCTAAATCGGTCTGTGCAACAGGTTTGAGGGCCCTCATCTATGACTTGAGAGCACACGCGACAAAGCGAAAGACAGATTATTCGCCCAGTGCGGCGCAAGCCTCTGCCTGTGAGTCGTAGATCGAAATGATCTTGTCAAATCCGCTGATTTTGAAGACCTCTCCGATGGGACCAGAAAGCGAGCAAAGCGCGAATTCCGCATTGCGATTCCGGAGTGACTTGGCAACCAGCAAAATGACCCGCAGGCCCGAGCTACTAATGTAAGAAAGCCCCCCAAAATCTACGACCACACGGGTATCGTCGTCACTGATTGCAGAGCTTAATACATTTTCGAACTCGCGGGCATTGGCACTATCAACTCGGCCATTCACATTCGCGATTAAAATACCATTTTCTTTTTGGGTTTTAATCTCCATTGACCTTTATCCTGATGTGTGAAATTATCTATGAAAACTCTTGTCGTATGTCGCGTGTAAAAAATACACGCACTCATCAATTCGGTCAAGAGCTATTGCGCTCCATAGCGAGATGTATTCTTGCAGGGAATTAAGAAATCCAACTGAAATATTATACTTGTCTATGCGAAAGTCAAATCTTTTTTTTCACTCTTAAGTACACACAAAACGGGTTCACCTGTGATGGTCAATGTTTTGTGTGCCGGTATAAATTATCAATATACGTCCCTCTGATACGCCTCTATCTCACCCGCCTTGTAACGCTCCCAGTATTCTTTAAGCCTGTCTTTGATCTCCCGACTCATGATAATACAGCCGATAATATTCGGAAACGCCATTGCAAAAATCATCGCGTCGGAAAAATCGACCACACTCTTTAGCGCGGTGACAGACCCGATAAATACAAAGCATACAAAAACAATTCGATACGTCAGAGTAGATCGCAATCCAAAAAGATATTCCCATGCTCGCTCGCCGTAATATGCCCACGCGATCATCGTCGTATAAGCAAAGAACATTGCCACAATCGCGATGACATAACGCGATCCGGGCGCGAACGAATCAAATGCCGTAGATGTCATCTGGATTCCCACGAGATACCCACTTTGTCCTTGAAATTCGGGCAACAGATACGCACCCGTAATCATACAAACCAATGCCGTCATTAAACATATAATAACGGTGTCAATAAACGGTCCTATCATCGCCACTATCCCCTGGCGCACGGGCTCATCGGTTTTGGCTGCCGCATGGGCAAATGCCGCAGACCCCAACCCCGCTTCGTTGGAAAAAGCCGCCCTGCGTACCCCTTGAACCAGAGCCCCCATGAAGCCGCCATACATAGCTTCAGGTATAAACGCTTGAGAAATGATATTCGCAATCAGATTGGGCAATTCGGTAATACGCGCGAGAATAATGAGAAAGGATGTGAGCACGTACAACCCACACATGAAGGGTACAATGCCCGCTGTGACAGTGCCAATGCGCTTGATACCTCCACTAATGACAACGCCCACCACCCCTGCCATTAAAAGCCCGACAACCCAGTTATAGGTCTTAAATCCCTCGGATACAGTACCGAGCATTTCAACTGTCTGATTCACCTGAAACATATTGCCGATGCCCAGAGAACCACCAACGGTCAACACGGCAAAAATCACGGCCATCACGCGCCCCAAAATCCCAAGTCCTTTTTCTTTTAAGCCCTGTTCCAGATAGTACATCGGACCACCCGACACGCGCCCATCGGGATGGATTCTTCTGTACATCACCGCCAGAGTACAGGATACAAACTTGGACGCCATACCAAAAAAAGCCGTGACAATCATCCAGAAAACAGCACCGGGACCACCGGCACTCACAGCAATCGCTACACCCGCGATATTCCCCTGGCCTACAGTGGCAGACAACGCACTGGTCAATGCCTTAAAATGCGAAATTTCACCGGGATGATCCGGATTATCATACCCTCCGCGAATCACATCAACCGAATGTTTTATTCCGCGCAGAGAGATCCAGCGACAATAAAAAGAATAATAAATGCCACCACCTACGAGCACAATAATGACGAGTGGAATACCCAGGCCAAAATCAAAAAATATAATCGAAGATAGAAAATTGGTTATCGCACTTAAGCCTGCATTCAATACGTCAATAACCATCTGTATCGCGCCAGACGACTCGCCAGCCAAAGCTTCCTGTGCAAATGCATCACGGGACAGAAACAGCCCCATCAGAAAAGCGAAACGAGAACACCTGAAAAACATTGGAAAATTCCTCAGCTTCTGATTTATACTCTCCAACGAAACACGGAGTGAGACTAAAGGGAAACATAATACAAACAAATTGGGGTGATGTATAGCACTTTTATACCCTCGTCTCCCTCACTCAATCGCTTGACAACGCCACATCCCCACAATATTTTCATCTTATGCCACTATCCGATCCCAATCCCCTCGTCCTCGAAGCCCAATCTCGTGTGTGCACAGGCCCCACGCAATCCCGTCCTCTGGGCAACAAATCCGGCGATCCACAGCCGCAGCCGGTACTGGACGCCATCCTCAATACCCTGCAAAACAAAGCGCATCATCCGGTCTCAGATATCCAGATGGGATCCTTTTTTACAGCCATGCGTCTGCGGCGCAATTACCCGCCCAAAACAGCCTGGAGCCAGGCGGAAATCAATGCCTTTGAACAATATACCCCCCTTCTACAAACCCACCTCCCACCGGACCTCCAATATATCTTTGGCCTTGTAGAACACTGTCCCGCAGAATCACCCGGCGAGCAAACCGTCATTACCGCGCTAAAAACCATTCTCGACGGTGGGCATCTCACCTACGGCCAAACGCGCCTTATGTGCGAAGCCATTCTCACCGATAGCGTTCGCGGTAGCTTCAAAGGCGCCGCGCTGATTGGTCAGCGCATGAACCTCGAATCCTACGACGAAGTGCGCGGATACCTCCACGCCACCTTTGCTCCCGAATGCGCCCATGCAGTACAGGTGGATAACCTCACCCACTTTGGTCAACCCTACAACGGCTCGACCCGCTACTTCAAACCCACTCTCTTTGTCGCGGCACTGCGCGCGGCTCTCGGTCGCCCCACCGCGCTTCACGGTGTAGATGCCATGCCGCCCAAATGGGGTATAACCGACGAACAGATCCTCAACGCCCTCAATGCCCGCACCAATCTATCGCTTTCAGAAGCAGCAGAGCGACTCGAAAATCCAGAGATCGGCTTTGCTTACATCAGCCAGCGCGAATATGCGCCATTGGCCTATGCAGCCCGCAACCTTCGCGCCCACATTGGCAAACGCCCCCCATGGTCAGCCACAGAAAAAGCGCAGCAACTCTTCACCTGCGCTGGCGGCAATCACATCGTCATCGGTTATTACCATTCGGGATACGAAATTCCCCTTCTGAAAATCGCACGCGAGACCGGGTTCACATCTGCGGTAGCTATCAAGGGAGAAGAAGGCACCAGCCACTTTTCTCTTCGCCTGGGAAAACCCACCGATAAAACGCGCAACGCCATCAATTTTTCACAGGGCTTTCGCGCCGATCAAACTTATGCTCGTGACATCAATCCCGCCACTTACGGTTTTCACTACACGCAAAATCCACGCCCCAAAGCCGCCAATGCACAGACCTTTGCCGAACTCGGCCTTGCAGCCCTCTCTGGCGAAAAAGGTCCTGTTTACGACCGCATTGTACTCAATGCTGCCCTCACAGATTACCTGCTCGGTTTCACCGCCGATCCCCACAAGGCAATTCGACAGGCGCGAGAAACAATAGACAACGGTCGCGCTCTCAAACACCTTCGAGCGTATCTATCTCAGGCGTAATAATCACAGGAGAATTCAATGTCCCACCCAAACATCCTCTACATCCACTCTCACGACACGGGTCGCTACATTCAGCCCTTTGGGCATGCCATGCCCACCCCTAATTTTCAGCACCTCGCCGAACAGGGCGTTCTCTTTCGTCAGGCATTTTGTGCCAACCCAACCTGCTCGCCGAGCCGAGCCGCACTCCTGACCGGACAATGGCCCCACAGTTGTGGTATGCTGGGACTTGCCCACCGCGGTTTTCGGCTCAACGATTACAGCCATCACCTCGTTCACACACTCAAAAAAGCGGGTTACACAACCGCGCTCTCGGGATTTCAGCACGTCGGTCGTCCCCCAGCAGCCGATCCCTCAGAAATCGGTTATGACGAAATATTCGACACCTCTAAAAATCAACAGGCGACCTCCGACGCAGCCATTGCATATATCAACCGATCTCACGACAAACCCTTCTTCCTCGACGTCGGATATACCGTCACCCATCGCAGCTTTCCCGAACCGGGTCCCGGAGACGACCCGCGCTATTGCATACCCCCTGCGCCCTTCCCCGACACCCATGAAACCCGATACGACACCGCCGCTTACAAAACCTGCGTTCGCATTCTCGATACCGAAGTCGGACGCGTCCTCAACGCCATAGATCGCGCCGGACTTGCCGAAAACACCATCGTCATCAGCACCACAGATCACGGCATCGCATTCCCCATGATGAAATGCAACCTCACCGATCACGGCATCGGCGTCATGCTCATCATGCGCGGACCGGGTTTTTCAGGCGGCAAAGTCATCGATGGCATGGTCTCTCAAATTGACCTCTTCCCCACCTTGTGCGATGTGATCGGCATAGACCACCCAGATTGGCTGCAAGGCAAATCCGTGCTACCACTCGTCCGCGAAGAAACAGATGAAATCCACGATGAAATTTTCGCAGAAATCAACTATCACAGCTATTACGATCCGCAACGCACCATTCGCACAAAAAAATGGAAATACATCCGCCACTGGTATCCCACACTGCGCCCCGGCGACATCAACTGCGACGGTAGCCCCAGTAAAACCTACTTTCTCGCCCAGGGCTGGCGGCAGAAAAACCAACCCCACGAACAACTCTACGACCTCATCTTTGACCCCTATGAGACCAACAATCTCGCCTCTGATCCCAAATATCAGGACGCGCTACACGACCTGCGCGATCGCCTCCAGACCTGGATGGAAACAACCGACGACCCATTGCTCGCAGGCTCAGTTTCTGCTCCCGAAGGCGCGCGCATCAACGACCCCGCAGACCTTCAGACTTAAAAAAAAGCCGCCTTGCTGAAGTCCCAGCAAGGCGGCTTTTCTCTTCACACTTCAACCTTCACACTTCACACTTCTTCCTTCTCACGGCATCATCTGCACGGCGAGGGCGAGTGACAGCTCAATATCTGTAATCGCCTGCGACATAGCCTGACCGATCAAATCCAGCTTTCGCACCTGATCAATCCGATCGGCAACACGCGCCAGTTCGCGTGCGGATAGAATCTCCTTAAATATATCACATGCATGCGCCAGACCGATAATCACGACATCGCGCGGACTGGGGATCTGGTCGCTAAACAGCACCTCCATAATCCTCAGCTTGACCTCGCGCTCGGCCGTATTGTCAACAATGGGATAGCGCCGCGCCTGGAATACCCACATGAACCGGTCCTCTTCGCGATTGAGAATACCCTGTTCTACGAGCCGATTGAGAGCCTCTTCCCGAATCGTATCTGCGCGAAGCGCGGTGCGCTCCACCCAAAAGCGCGCATCCTTAGTATCGTCCGCCTCTGCAATATCCGCCAGCGTCGGATCGAGCAAGCTATCCCCAACTGGCGTCGAATCGACCAGAATCAAATTTTTGAGATCCGTATCAATCCGATTCTCCAGCGCCAAATCCATCAACACACCACCGGCCAGCGCATACCGCATCAGCCGGTCTGGCACGCGAGCAAACCGCCCATTCTCATCGTCGAGTATGAGAAGCATGAGTTCTTCGGCAAATCTAAGCATTACGAGTTCCCTCCAGCCCATCTCACGCCCTGCGTCACCAGTTGCTGCATCCCCGCCCGTTCAAATGTACCCGGTCCGTGTCCCAGAGTCGTGTAAAATACTCGTCCTTCGCCATAACCCTTCACCCAGGCCATGGGATGCTGCTTATCGCTCCAATCCGCAGTTGCCAAAATGTGAACAGCGGGATCCCATGCCGACATATAAATCTCGTCTTCCACTTCAAAATCATCCACACCCTGTGTGATCGGGTGCGCGTCATCCGCAATATTCACGATGAACGTCAATCCCGGCGGATGCCAGTTTGCGTGTCCGCCAATCAAATCCACCGCTCTCCCACCAATCCACCAGGCCGTACCGTGAATCCCCACCAGACCCTTGCCACCTGCGACAAAATCGAATAGTCCCTCTTCTTGATCAGGCGTCAAATCCGGCAAGCGGTTCACCGTCCCATCCGCATCCCGCTCTGTACGCGTGAATCCCGTACCGTGTACCAGCACATCAAAATCGTTCAAAGCATCTGAAGTCAGCACATCCTTATCGTCTTCAAGCGCGACAGACAAATCGTCCTGAGCACCCAAAAACCCATTGATAACCTCGGCACTTGCATCAAACCGATGGTTCGGACCCGACAAAACCAGCACTTTCATCTCATCCTCCTTTGTAATTATTCATACTTCAAAGCGCAGGCGTATATAATACACGCCCGCAACCCGGTCAAGTGCTTTTCAAAATGAGCGATCTGCTCGCAGTTCTACTTTGGCCTGTTCCCATGACATCACTTCTTCACCTGCGTCGCGAAGATAAAGAACGTTTGAAGAGCGCGATATCCTTATCTATATCCTCCATATCTTCAATATCCTCTCCTCGGGCGGCTTTTAGATGGAGATTCAGGGCATATTTGCAACAATGTGCGACATAGGCGATAAACTCCGTCAAATCTTCGGTCTTATCGGCCTGCTCCAGCATCCCAATGTATTGACCTCTCTCCTCAATAGGAACTATGGCCACCGTGTACCCGTGCTTGATCAAAATCATATTCATTAACAGTCGTGCCATGCGGCCATTACCATCATCAAAAGGATGAATGCGGATAAAACGGTAGTGAAACGTAGCGGCTATAACAATCGGATGTTCGCCCTCGTCTTCTTGTCTTCTATACCAATCTATGAGATCGCCCATCGCAGATTTCACCTGATCTGGCGGCGTAAAATAATAAATCTCTCCTGTAGAAGTCCGCACATTATTTGGCTGTGTCTTATACTCTCCGATGGCAATACGTCGTTTCACCGGCTGTCCATCGGGCGTTATCACGTCGTTTTCATAAGGCTCCTTCAGCAACACTTTATGGAGATTTCGGATAAAGACCTCGTTGAGTAATTCATCTCTTTTTACTGCATCCTCCATCGCCTTTACCGCTTCATCATGTCCCTCAATGTCCAGATGATCGCGCATTGGTTTCCCGCGAGCAGTAAGCCCATGAAGAATCAGACTTCTCGTTTCTCCGAGCGTCAGGCTATTGCCTTCTACAGCATTGGAGTGATAGTTCGACTCAATTCGGAGCTTTTGTTCTATCTGGCCCACGATCTCAGAAGGCAATGGGCGCAATGCGTCCAGTTCCTCTTTAAGCCGATCAATTTCTTCAATGACATTGCTCATGGTATATCCTCACACAAAGACACTAAAATATAAAGAATATTCTCACACAAAACTATAAAGTCCCAAATATCCCTTTGTGCTTTCGTGTGAGTTCCTTACCGCCTCAACTTAAATCCCTGCGCCGTCAGAAACTCGTCCAGTTCCTCACGCACATGAAATTGCCCGGTGCGCCCTCCCACCACCGTCGTCCAGCGTTGGTCTCCTTCGTGCATCCCCTGTGACGCATAAAACTCCACCATCTTCTGATCGTAATCCTTCATAATCGCGCAATGCGTTTCATCATCTAAATAACGCTCCCGATGCAACACCGCATCGACGGGCAAGCGCGGTTTCACCTCTGGCTCCTGTGCTGGATAACCAATACAAAATCCCGATACAGCCGCAACATAAGGCGGTAAACCGAGCAATTCACCCACAGCCTTTGGATTATTCCGCATCGCTCCAATCATACAAATGCCTAAACCCATCGACTCTGCTGCAATCGCCACATTCTGCATCATCAACGCGACATCCACCGTCGCAATCATCAACGCCTCGACATAATCCCCATCAAACCGCTCAACCCCATGCATCTGATTCGCCATCCGATCCCGATGCAAATCCGCACAAAAAGCCAAAAATGCCGCACTCTGATGAATCTGCACCTGATCGGCACACAACTCAGCCAACCTCTTCTTGCGCTCCGAATCAGCCACATGAATCACCGTATAAGCCTGCAAATTGCTCGACGTACTCGCCTGTTGCCCGCACTGAATAAGCGTCTCCAACACCCCATCGGGCAACGGTCGATCTTCAAACCTCCGAATACTCCTGTGCGACATCAGCAAATCAATCGTGGGATTCGACATAATAATCCTTTCTAAGAAACCGGGTTTTGCACGCTACACTTCATTGTGTGAATGAAGCCATGAAACCAACCTTTGTCAAGAAACTTGACGCAAACTCCTTTTCTTCTTTCTTTAAAAATCTTCAAATTTCATACAAAGGAGAAAACATGCCCCTCACCTTAAACCAGAAAGACACGGGCTATCGCGGGATATGGTATTACAATCAGCCATCGGGCGATGAATACGTGTACAAATACAGCGGCGGATTGGGCACGTACTGTGCAAAACATCGCCCCTTTGCCGTGTATCGTCCCGAAGTCGAAAAAACCTTCTTCTGTTATGGCGGCACACCTGTTGACGCACACCTCAAACACACCGAAGAAGACCTCAATGGCGACCGCTCTTTTGCGCGCAATCGCAGCGGCTTTCTCCTGCACATGATCTCCTACTTCGACCACAAAACCCGACAGGTACCCCGTCCGACCATCCTCCTCGACAAAAACACAGCCGACGCCCACGACAATCCCGTCATATCCATAGACGACAAAGGCTATATCTGGATATTCTCAACCGCACACGGCTTATCGCGCCCCTCGTATATCCACCGAAGCTCGGAACCCTATGCCATTGACGAATTTGAACAGATCGACGCGACCTATCGCCTCAATGGTGAAGAACGCCCCATGGACAACTTCTCCTACATGCAAGCCTGGCACTTACCCGACCGCGGCTTCATCAACTTTGTCACCCGCTACAAAGACCCGGCTGACCGCACCCTCTTCTTCATGACCAGTCCCAACGGCGTCAAATGGTCTGAATGGACGCGACTGGCCGCCATCGAAAAAGGACATTATCAAATCAGTATATGCTCTAACTACAAAGCCGTCACGGCCTTTAACTACCATCCCGACCCTCTCGGTCTCAACTGGCGCACCAACCTCTACTACCTCGAAACCCCCGACTTTGGACAAACCTGGCAAAACGCGGCTGGTGAACCCGTCGAAATACCGCTTACAACCCCAAACAACAACGCCCTCGTGCGCGATTACGAAGCCGAAGGACTCAAGGTCTATCTCAAAGACATTCGCCTCGATCCACAGGGCAATCCCGTCATCCTCGTCATCACCAGCAAAGGGTATGAATCTGGCCCGGAAAATGGCCCGCGCACCTGGACCCTATTGCAATGGACCGGGAGCGACTGGCACGCCCACCCCATCACCACATCCGACAGCAACTACGACATGGGCTCCCTCTACCTCGAAGCAGATGGCACATGGCGCGTCATCGCCCCCACAGAAACCGGACCACAACCCTATAATCCCGGCGGGGAAATGGCTATGTGGGAACGCAGTGGACAAACGTGGAAGCGCGTCGTACAACTCACGCAAAACAGCACGCGCAACCACACCTATGCCCGAAGCCCCGTCAATGCACATCCCGACTTTTACGCTCTGTGGGCCGATGGCAATGCGCGACGTGCATCCAAATCCTGCCTTTACTTCTGCAATAAAAAAGGCAACGTATATCAACTCCCCGAAACAATGGAAAGTGATTTCGAGCACCCAATTTCCCTTTGAAAAACGCCCCAAATCCCTTAAATTTAAAAAAATTCCAGTGTAACTGGCGGAAAAGTGGAAATAACCACGAGGAAGCACTGGACCATATCACACGCCGACCGCCTGGGCAGAAAACAATCACATCGCCCGGGCGTATTTTTATTTTGGGCATTCACATGGGAGAAAGCGACCATGGCAAAAATCATAAACGGCACAGACCTGTCCCAAACCATGCGCGCTGAAATGGCCGAAGAAGTCAAGAACCTCAAAACAGATCACAACCTCACCCCCGGCCTCGCGGTCGTACTCGTCGGCGACGATCCGGCATCCATATCCTACATCAAAGGCAAACGCAAAGCCTGTACAGACATCGGCATATATTCTATTGAACACACCCTGACAGCCGACCAGCCCGAATCCGACCTCCTCGACATCATCGAACAACTCAACGACGACCCTGCCATTCACGGCATCCTCGTTCAACTCCCCCTGCCCGAAGGCTTTGACGAACAAACCGCCCTCAACAGCATCTCGCCCGACAAAGATGTAGATGGTCTCCACCCGGTCAATCTCGGTCGCCTCATGCGCGGCGAAGAAGGCTTTTTGCCCTGCACGCCTCACGGCGTACAACAAATCCTCAAACGCGGCAACTTCGAAGTCGCGGGCAAACACGTCGTCATCGTGGGACGCAGCACCCTGGTGGGGCGTCCCCTCGCCAATATCCTCTCGCAAAAAGCCACAAACGCCACCGTCACCTTATGCCATACCGGCACGCGCGACCTCGGGCACTTCACCCGCCAGGCGAATATCCTCATCGTGGTGACAGGACATCCCAACACCGTCACAGCAGACATGGTACAGGATGGCGCAGTCGTCATCGACATTGGCGTCAACCGCGTACACGACAAATCCAAAAAAGCGGGTTATCGCCTCGTCGGCGATGTCGATTACGAGTCCATCAGCAAAAAAGCGCGCGCCATCACACCCGTCCCGGGCGGCGTTGGTCCCATGACCATCACCATGCTCCTGTACAACACCATAACATCTGCCAAACGCAAGCATGGCCTCACATAAAAAACCGCCGACTGCTGAGATGCAATCGGCGGTTTTTCGCATTCCCCACTAAACATAATCTTCGGCATTATCTACGGGATCATATCCGATCTCCTCGCGCGCATTCTGAATATCCCAATACGCTCGCGTATTACCCGAAATCCCGTAATAAATCGCAAAATCAATTTTCTCAGATGCCTCAATACTCCGCCACGTCAATTGCACCGTATCTTTATAACTCAACCAGCTCGATAAAATGCGGTCACTACCTCGATTCTGAACAGAAGAAACAGGCTGAAAAGACCCGATGCGATGACAAATCACAGACAGGCCATACGCATCGACATAATACCGTCCCAACGCTTCGCCATACGCTTTGCTCGCACCGTAATAACTATCGGGACGCACGGGCATGTCCCAGGTCGTATAAATTGGTCCCTTCTTCTCGTACATGCCGGTAACGTGATTTGTACTGGCAAAAATCACCCGCTTCACCCCCCTGCGCTTGCACGCCTCGTAAATATTGTAGGTACCGATAATATTCGCCTCAACTGTTTCTTCAAACGTCGCCCCACCCGACGGATTGCCCGCCATGTGAACCACCGCATCCATTCCATCCACAGCCTCTTCCATCTTCTCCAGATCCGCAATATTCCCCACCATCACTTCCTCATCGTACTTCTGATCTAAAATCGTGCGATTGTACAGAACCCTCAGTTGATACCGCTCGTACAAACCATCTGTGAGAACCACACCAATTCGCCCTGCTGCACCTGTAATCAACACCCTCTTTTGCGCCACAATATCTCCCTTGAAAAAAATAAAAAACTATTCGTCCTCGCGCTTGAGTTCACGAGGCGAAACCATCACGGTTTTTTCGTTCCGAATCGCGACCAGACCCGGCGGTGCCCCGCGCGGTTTTCGCACATAGCGAACCTCCGTATAATTGACCGGCACGCTTTGGGCGCCCCGCGCTTTACTCCAGTAAGCCGCCAGACTGGCCGCCTCTTCAAGTGTTTTTCGAGAAGGCCGATCCGCTTTGCCATCGCGTTTGAGAATCACATGGGATCCCGGGCATCCGTGAACGTGCAAAAAAAGATCGTCGCGCCCCGAACTTTTGGTAAGCCTGTCGTTCTCCGCATTATTCCGCCCCACCAGCACGCGCCAACCATCCCGTGTGCGATACCGCCTGGGATGAATATCGCCGCTCTGGCGTTTAGACCTGACTTGCGGTCTCTTCTTTGGCGCTTTGATCAGGCGCGCATCTTCCAGTTCCCGGCGTATCTCATCGAACGCATCTTCCGAACGGATGGCATTGAGACGATCTGCATAACGCTGTATTTTGTCCCTCTCCCTCTGTGCATCCTCGAGGCGTTTGGCGAGAATGGGTGCGCCTTTTCGCGCTTTCTGCGCCCGCTTGAGATACGCGCTGGCATTCTCCGAAGCCGTCCGCCGCGGATTGAGGGAAATATCCATATCCTCACGAGACGGATCAAACACATCGGGCAGCGTAATCGTATCGACATTTGGAGGAATCTGCGCAATGTGACACATCAGCACATTCCCCATCTTTTCGTACAGATCCGCATTATCCGCATCGTCGATATCTGCGCGAATACGCCCAATTTTCCGCTCGCAGACACTCAGGCGATTCTTCAGATCCTTCTCGATATTTTTTTTCCGTCCTTTAAGAGCCTCAGACTGGACTTCGCACGCCACCACATCCGATATGGCTTCGCTGAGCGTATCATACCTCTGTTCTACCTGCGTATGCCGAATTTCGAGCGCACAAACCGCGTTGCGATTATCTCCTTCGCGCACACGCAGGCCTCCGTCATAAAATGGTGGCTTCGCAAAAAAGGCGCGAATAATCTCCAAAAAATTTGCGAGATCGCTGGCGAAAAGCGAGCGTTTTTCCCCAAAACCAGCGATATGAAACAATTCGCGTGCAGACAAAAGGTCAAGCCCTGCAATATGTTGTACAAGCGCGTCTGCACGCGCATCTTCGGGAATATCGATCAAAAAAGAAAGGGATTGCACATCCGCGCTTTCCGGCGGCGTGCGGTCAAGTGCTGGCGGCGGCTGATAGATCTTCCCCGGGGATATTTCCCGCACGCGGTTCTGTCGCGCGCGAATCGACCTGAGCGATCCCAGAATCCGTTCCGTCCTCATATCCACGAGAACGACATTGGCATACCTGTTGATCAACTCGCATATAATGCGGGAATCGGTAGCAGTGCCAATGCGGTCGCGCTTGCGAACCACGAGATGCACAATGCGTTCGTGGGGAACATGATCAATACCAATAATACCCCCACCGCGCAAATAGCGATCTGCCCAGGGAATGCGCACGCGCTGGGTATCGTCGGGCAGTTGGGTCATCATCAGACAACTTCGACCCGGATGTGCGGACAGTAAAAGGTACCCGGCATCACCCAGATAAAAATAGAGATCGTACTGACCAACGAGGTACACATCTCGGATCAGACGATGGTCGATCTGGGGCCGCAATTCATCGCATAATTTGCGAAGTGTTAGTGGACTGAGATTCATAACTGTGTCTCATCCTGCCGTCAGACAACTTGACAGTCAGAAGCAGTATTGGTATTGTTTAGGAACTTTCAGCATTACTATTCTGGATGGACTGCGAGCTTATCCCCAGTCCCCAGCCCCTTGACTCTGGAGCTTTTTTTATGTCTGAAAAAAGACCTTTTTCTCCTGCAGACTTGCAAAAAGATCTCAAAAACTTTCTCGAAGAAAAATACGGGAATCAGGTAGTCTTTCCACAGGGAGAAGCCGCCGGGATACAGGAAGGTCCCCGCGTGGAAGAACCCGCAGAACAAACCATAGATTTTGACCTCAAGCCCGAAGAGTTGGAGGCATATCTAAACGAATATGTGGTACAGCAATCCGAAGCAAAAGAAGTATTAGCCACCAAGATATGTACGCACTACAATCGCATGAAACTCGACCGCGAAGACCCGGAATTTTCGCGCAAAAATGTGGGACACATCAAAAATAATATTCTCCTGATTGGGCCTACGGGCGTGGGCAAAACGTACTTGATCAAATTAATTGCACAACGTATTGGCGTTCCATTCGTCAAAGGCGATGCAACAAAATTCAGCGAAACGGGATATGTGGGCGGCGATGTCGAAGACCTGATTCGGGAACTCGTGCGCGAAGCCAATGGCAGCATTGAAATGGCGCAATACGGCATCGTGTACATCGACGAAATAGACAAAATCTCATCAGCCTCAAACCTGGCCGGCCCAGACGTATCGCGCACGGGTGTTCAGCGCAATCTGCTCAAGCTCATGGAAGAAACCGATGTCGATCTCAAAGCACCACACGACCTCACATCGCAGATGGAATCCATGATGCAATTTCAGCGCAGTGGGAAAGTAGAGCGTCAAAAAATTAACACGCGCAACATCCTGTTTATCGTAAGCGGGGCATTTAGTGGCCTCGATGACATCGTGCGAAAGCGTCTCAATCTGGGCAAAGTCGGGTTCCAATCGGGGCGCGACATATCTCGCGAACAGGACCACACAGAACTTTTGCAATACGCCAAAACAGAAGACCTGATCGAATACGGTTTTGAGTCTGAGTTTGTGGGGCGATTGCCCGTAACAGCAATTTTAACGCCCTTGAGGGTGGATGACCTCTACGCAATTTTGCAGAGCCAGACCAGTTCGGTAATTCTGGGCAAAAAACGCGACTTCAAAGCCTACGATATTGATCTAACTTTTGACGACGACGCGCTCAGGTTATTGGCCGAACAAGCCGCCCTGGAACAAACCGGGGCGCGAAGCCTGGTCAGCGTATGTGAACGCGCATTGCTAAAATTTGAAAAATCATTGCCATCGACAGAAATCAAGTCGTTTCACGTCACGAAAAATGTGATTGAAGATCCCGAACACGCGCTTCAGCAGTTGTTGATCTTGCGGGGTACGAGCGCGTTTGTCAAGCGATTCCAGGACGCCTATGGTATTGCGCTCACCTTTGACGATGAAGCACTGAGAACACTTGCTGAAAAAGCCGAAAAAGAAAATCGCACAGTTGACGAAGTATGTCCAGATTTATTCAACGATTACGGGCACGGGCTGAAGCTATTGGGCCACCAAGCCTACGTCATTACCGCAGAAGCCGTGCGCCAGCCCAAAGACTTTCTCGACGGTCTGGTAAAAGCCTTCTATCAAGGGGAAGAAAATAGGGCTTAATCCAACAGAACCTCGTTGATAACGCCACCGTTTTGCCGCAGTAATTCACGGGCTGTTTCTATGGAGACAGCCCGTTTTGTCATGACAATCGCCGTTTTGAGATCTCCCTGTGCGTTGTCGAGTGCCCGGCGACCTTCTTCAGGTGTCATATCACATACAATCCCCAAAATGCGCTCGGCGCGGTCTATCAGTTTGTCGCAGGTCGGCGCGAGATCAACCATCAAATTCTCATAGACTTTGCCCAGGCGGATCATCGCCGTTGTCGTAATCATATTGAGTACGAGTTTGGTCGCCGTACCCGCTTTCATGCGCGTCGATCCGGCAATGACCTCTGGCCCCACCACAGGAACAATCGCAACATCTGCACGCACCTTTCGTACGACATCTGGATTGCAAGTAAAAAACAAAGTCTTCGCGCCAATGCATTGCGCGTATTCGAGCGCCCCGAGCACAAAAGGTGTCACCCCGCTCGCAGCAATGCCCATAACGACATCATCAGATGTGCAGCCGCGATCTTTGAGCGCTGCTTTGCCGTCTTCGGAATGGTCTTCCGCGCCCTCTTGCGAACGCGTCAAAGCGGGAATACCGCCCGCGATAATACCCTGCACGAGACCGGGTGACACGCCGTAGGTCGGTGGGCATTCAGACGCATCGAGAACGCCGAGACGACCGCTGGTCCCCGCGCCAACATAAAAGAGGCGACCGCCCCTTTGGAACGCCGAGACCACGAGATCGACAGCCCTGGCAATATCATCTATCACGCCTTCAACAGCACGTGCTACTTTTTGATCTTCGGCATTGATAAGGCGCAACGCATCCACTGTCGAACACCGGTCGATATGGGTGCTATTGGAATTGCGCTGTTCAGTGAGCAATCCAGCCCACTTTGAAACCTGCCTATTCATCGCGTCTATTTTGTCCTTCACTTTCATACATGCGCCGAAGCGTTTGGCGCAGTGCTTCAACGCTTTGACCATAATCGGAAAACGCACCCTCCCGCAAGTGCTTTTGCGCCGTTTCAAATTGCCGATAAGCCTGCCGGGCGAGTGTTTTGAGGTCTTCTGGCAAATCTTCAGTATCTCGCACGCCCTTTGTTATGGAAAAAACCCTGTTGAGAGCATCGTTGAGATCTTCGCCCATAGCGAGGTGGTCGCCGTGAATGGCGAGCACGCGCTTGAGCTCTGGCATGCCGTGTTGGGACGCGCGCAAATAAAGCGGCTCGACATAAATAAACGAATTGCGGATGGGAATAACCAGCAAATTGCCGCGTATGACGTCTGACCCGCGCTGGTCCCACAGGGTAATTTCTCGGGAAATATCGGTATCCTGATTGATGCGTTGTTCAATGAGCATTGGCCCGTAAATAAGCTTTTCTTTGGGCAATTTATAGACCACGAGCCGTCCGTAATTTTCTCCGTCACAGCGCGCAAATACCCAGCCGATCATATTGGGTTTATTCGAAGGCGTAGCCGGTAGCATGAGAATATATTCTTCGTGGTCTTCACCTGGCAAACGCGCCATCACATAATACGGACGCATGCGAATAGGACGATCAACTGTCCCGTAATATTCTGTGGGGATCTCCCACACATCTTCGCGATTGTAGAACACAATCGGGGTGGTCATGTGATAGGTATTATAGAGCGTCGCCTGAATATCAAAAAGATCTATCGGATACCGCAGATGCGCGCGAAGTGCGGGACTGATTTCATCGGCTGACTTGAACAGATGCGGAAAAATCGCCATATAGGTCTTGAGGAGGGGGTCGCTCGTATCCCAGGCGTAAAAAGTAATACTCCCGTTATACGCGTCGAGCACCACCTTGACAGAATTTCGGATATAATTCATCTCTCGCACATAGGGCCGTCCATAAGGCATCGAATAGGGAAACATATTGGATATAGTATAAGCATCCTGTATCCAGAGCAGGCGACCTTCAATCACGGCGAGATAGGGATCGTTGTCAAAGCGGAGAAACGGGGCAATTTTATCAAACCGCCGCGGGGCATCTTCTCCGAAACGGGTGCCGATATGCCGGTCAAAAACAACGCGACTTTGGGGCGTTATCGCATCGGTAAAAAGAATAAATGGATCGACAAAGCGAATGGCAAATGCAAGACGCGTCAAAAATCCATCCAATAGCACGCCACCGCGCCCTTTATAAGTCGTGTATATATTCTCATCGCCTTTGGGATAGTCAAATTCGGGTGTATTGGTCCGAACGATAATATAATCGCGCATGTCTTCCCCGTAGTAGAGTTCGGGGCGGACAATCTCAATGCCATTTGATGAAACTGGTGGGATATCTTTTAATAAAAATCCCGGCAGTCCTTCGGCGGCAATCTCATTGGCAGGACTCATGACCAGACCGTATCCATGCGTGTACACAAGACGCCGATTGACCCATGTATCTCCTGGTAAATCGCGCGGATTTCTCGCCAGTTCGCGTGCGGCCAGCATCACCTGTCGATACACGCCGTCAATGCGATACCGATCCACATCGACACTTCGAAACTTATAATAGGACCGAATTTCCTGGATCTGCGAATACGTATCCATAAGCGGACGGCGATCCCACAGCGGAATACTTTGTATGGTAGCCTGATTATTTGCAATATCATCTGCGGTCAGATCGGATTCACCGGGAAAAGGCACTTCCTCGATCTTGTCCAGGCGATATGCTTTGCGCGTATAATCGATGGCATATTGAATATAGGGCTTTTCTCTGTCAAATTCATTGGGCCGTACAACCACCAATTCAAAAATAATGGGGATGCCCCAACTCACGACAATGAGCGCACCGAGATAGCCCGCCGCACCAAACCCGGGAATCTTCAATGAGCGAACGCGCACATTGTAAAAAAACAAACCCGCGAGAATAACCAGCCCCAAAAGCATCAGATAATAAGCCCAGATCTGGATATTGAGATCTGTATAACCCGCGCCAAAAAACGCTTCTTTGCGAAAAGAATAGAGCAACTCGTATCTCTTTAGCCAATATCCCCACGCGAGTAAAAGAGCGAGAATAGCAGCGAAAATCGAGATATGTGCTCGCACATGTGGCGTCGTAATCCAGCGCTTGTCGTCATATCGAATTGCTCTATCCTGATGATAGCAAACAATCGTGGCAATCCCCGTCACAATAATCGCAGAAATAAGCCACCCCTGCAGAAAATTGTACAGCGGCAGGCTGAAAACATAAAATCCTATATCGTACCCGAATATGGGATCAGCCAGATCAAAAGAGGTGGGATTGGCGTATTTTAGAACAACGGACCAGGCCGAAGTGCCTGCAACACCCATAAAAAAGGACAACAGCGCGACAATGCCGGTCCAGGCGTAACGCTGTCGGAGAGAGTGATCAGGTGGTATGGGAACATCGCCATCGATAATAACCTCAAGCGCCATAATGCGGGTGGGCTGCCCATAGCGCCGAGCAGCGACAATACTGATACCGCAAATCAGTGCAAAAACACTTCCAAATGCGAAAAAGGCGAGGGTTTTTGTGCGTATAATGGTGATAAACACATCTTGAAAATCGAGAGATGAAAACCAGAGATAATCGGTATAAACCACCGAAAGCAGTCTCAGCCCAACAAAAGCTGCTAAAACAGCAAAACCCAAAATGAGGAAGACAAACGCGCGTTTTGGCATAAAAAAATTCCGTTCAGAATAATGACATGATTTTTTAAAGTAAAATAAACAAACAGGTTGAACAAGGTTTTTGTCCGTGCCCAGACTTGACAGATATACATAGCGGGTGTATTATAGATAGCCTGTTCACAGGCGTACCCACACCTTGTATCTCAATAAAAAGGCAGAAAGATGGACGTTATCGAAGAAGTATATGCCCCTCGCACAAAACCGCTCTTCGATCCCGAGGATCTCGCGCATCGCGCGTTGCGTCGGGACGAATTCTGGCGACATATCCCCGCTTTTGCAGACATAGACGCGCGCACCTTTCACTCGCACATCTTTCAGATGCGCCATTCCATAACCAGTGTGGGCAAATTGATGCGGGTACTCGAGGACCGGGTATCCAACGACTTCTACCAGGAGGTCGCAGCGGGCCTCCAACACGCGCCCATGAGCGTGCGGATCTCGCCGTATATCACGAGCTTAATCAACTGGGATGACCCATATCGCGATCCGATTCGCAAACAATTCTTGTCTCTCAGATGCGAGCAAGAGCGCGATCACCCCGAATTGCATCTCGATTCGCTCAACGAATTGGGAGATTCCCCCGTTGCGGGATTGACACATCGCTATCCAGACCGCGTTTTATTCCTCGTATTGGACACCTGTCCCGTATATTGTCGATTCTGCACCCGTAGCTATGCCGTGGGACTGGATACAGAAGATGTGGAAAAGGTAAATCTGCGGGTCAACCGCGAGAGATGGGACAACGCGATTGGGTATATTCAATCGCGTCCCGAAGTCGAAGACGTCGTGGTCAGCGGCGGCGACATGTATCAACTCAAAGCCGATCAACTCGAAGAATTGGGCAATCGCCTGCTGGATATCGACCACATTCGGCGATTTCGCTTTGCGACCAAAGGCCCGGCGGTCATGCCACAAAAACTCGTCACAGATGATGCCTGGGTAGATGCGCTGACGCGCGTGGTAGATCGCGGGCGCAAAATGCACAAAGAAGTCGTTCTACACACCCATTTTAATCACCCCGCCGAAATCACCGGCATCACACAGGACGGACTTAATCGGCTACAGTCGCGCGGAATAACAATACGCAACCAGGCAGTACTTCAAAGCGGCGTGAATAGCAGCGCCGAGACAATGAGACTTCTGGTCAAACGATTGAGCTACTTAAACGTACAACCCTATTATGTGTATTTCCACGACCTCGTACGCGGCGTTGAAGACCTGCGAACAACACTCGAAGATGGTCTCGCCATTGAAAAAGCCATACGCGGCACCACATCCGGGTTCAACATGCCCACATTTATTGTAGATACACTGGGTGGCGGCGGAAAACGAGACGCGCACTCCTATGAATACTACAACAGGGAAACCGGAATCGCCGTTTATATCAGTCCCGTAGTAAAACCCGATACGTTTTTCTTTTATTTTGACCCACTCTGGCGTTTGCGCGAAGATATTCAAGCGCGATGGCAGGATGATGTGGAAAGAGAAAAAATGAAAGCCGAGGCCATAGAGGCGGCACGATAAGACACAGCAACTACAACAAAAAGGGGCAACCGGAAAAGGTCGCCCCTTTTTTTAGAACACATCTGCAAGTGGCAATTGCCACCCGGGCACGACATCTTCACCGTCAATTGTGTCGCCTTCTGTGAGAATACGAACATCATCTAAACCGCGATAGACAGTTGCCGTGCTCGTTTTGGGATCGAGAACAATAACCATCTTCGCACCTGCCCGCAGCCAATCAAATGCTTTTTCCGTCACTTCGGATGCGCGGTCATTTGGCGAGACGACTTCAACGGCGAGGTCGGGCGCGCCGGGGAAGAACCCTTCTTCGTCTATGGCTTCCGCACGTTCTTTCGACACAAAACTCGCATCGGGTGCGCGCACCGTATCGGGCGCAGTGTCAATAATAAATCCGGTTTCGGCAGCGTACGTTGTTCCGAGTCCGCTCTCTTCGACAAACTGGGCAAGACGCCATCCTATCTTCAATGCAATTCGTCCGTGCTGACTTCCCGCTGGAGCCATCTGGCGCAATTCTCCCTTTATGAGTTCATAGCGATAGCCATTGTGCGGCATCACCAGAAGCTCATCGGCTGTCATGGTGGCAACGGTTTGTAGGGCCATACCTGAACCTGTTGTGTTTGGGTAAAATGATGATTGTCATTAAAATAATACTCAGGAATAACTGGTCTGTCAATCCAGAGACCCATTCAGCCAGCGCGCCAGGGCTTTATCGGGATCGGCAACTTCATCCAGAGAGGTGTAATAATAATTTTCCCAGCCGTGTTCTGGCAGACCTGTAAAAAGCATGAGATTGAGGGCATAGTCTTCTGAGTCGGTGCAACGGCGAAAATCGTCTCGAAAGAGAAAAGTCTTTTTGCCCAAAGCAATGGCAATGCCGAGTTCAACCATCACACCTTCATCGGGCGGCGTACCATTGACAATGGCAAATATGGCATCTGATTCTTTGACATCGCGCACATCAGCCTGCCCAATTTGATACGCCCATCCAGGTTGTGCCTTGTCAATCTGATTATTGCGTTCAAAAGGCTCCCACACTTCTGCGCCGAGAGACTCGAGCACCTGAATAAACTCGGGCAAAAGTTTCTGTTTCTGTTGAGACGAGAAACCATAAGGACTGGCGAGATAGATTATTTTGGACATAAAATTCTCCTTATTTTAAAAATCGATCTATAACCAAGATATAGAAACGAATTTTCCGCTTGTCAAGAAAGGAACAATAGCGGCGCACGCCACATCGCATACAACACAACTTTCATCTTGCATCCCCCGCCTGTGCAAGATATAATAATGCGCCAACAGTGAAAATATAAATGGGATTCTTACCAGAAAAGGGCAATGCGCGATTCAACTTTATTGTGGGAACATTAAATGGCGGCATCTTCGCATTTGGCACGGCGTTTTTAGACCCCACCACAGTCCTACCCGTTTTTATTCGGCATTTTACAACCTCAGATACGCTGGTCGGCCTGGCCGCATCTCTGCACCGAGCAGGTTGGCATTTACCCCAATTGCTCGTGGCGGGATACCTGGAACGGCGCACGCGTCGGCTACCTGTTTACAGACAGGCCAACCTCATGCGTATGTCACTAATCTGGACAACCGTGCTACTGCTTGCGTGGTACGGACTCGAGCGCCCCGGTCTGGTATTGAGCAGCTTTCTCATTCTCTATGGCATCGCTTCTCTTTTTGGTGGCCCCGCGGGCAATGCCTATACAGATATCGTGGGCAGGTCTCTGCCGAGATCGCACACGGGAATATTTTACGCATCCCGTTCATTTCTCGGCGGCATATTGAGCATTCTCGCAGGCATATTGGTCAAGTATTTTCTGGACACTGAGAACGGTTATGACTTTCCGATAAATTACGTCATGATCTTCGCGTTGGGCGCGGGGATGATGAGCCTGGGCATCGGGTGTTTCTGTCTGGTTCGAGAGCCAGAGGGCGAGATGAGCACGACCCACCGAAATGCCATTCAGGTAATTCGCGGTATTCCTCAATTATTGCGCCGCGACCGCAATTTCGGTCGGTTTCTCCTGGTTCAAATACTGGCATCGGGCATCGGATTCTCACTCCCATTTTACGTGGTACTCGCCCGAGAGACATTTCACATCTCGGAAAGCACAGTCGGCTTTTTCTTAGCCATACAAACCATAGGCGCGGCTATTTTTAATGTGATATGGGGAAGACTCTCTCTCAATTACGGAAACCACCGCGTGGTGTTATTTGCCGTGCTGGGTGTGGCTTTAATCCCGTGTATGGCACTGGTCTTAAGCAGCCAGACGAGTTTGTTGCAACACGCCTCTGAGTGGACCATCGCGGCGTCTTTTTCGCCGATTTTTCTCTTAATAGGCGGAACGACAACAGGCATTTTTATCGGATTCAAAAGTTATCTACTGGACATCGCGCCAGCAGAGCGCCGCCCAACCTATATCGGCATCACCAACACCGTACTGGGCATTGGTTCGCTCTATCCCATATTCGGAGGCATACTCGCAGACCTCGTACATCTTCAAGGCGTGTTTGCCCTATCTGCCACCACCGTTTTGGCGGGATTTTGGCTGTGTTTTTATATGAAAGCGTCAGATTATTAAATTTTCCAAGGAGTAAAAAATGTCCAAACAACCCAATATTCTATTCGTATTTACCGACCAGCAACGCTGGGACACCATTCACGCGGCTGGCAATCCGCATATTCGCACGCCAGTAATGGACCGGCTGTGTCATGAAGGGGTGAATTTTATCAAGGGATATACGCCATCGCCCGTTTGTGTATCGGCGCGTGCATCCCTTATTACCGGGCAGTATCCGCACAAAAATGGGTGCTTTGACAATGGATTTCCACAACCGACAGATCGCCCATCTCTGATGGACCTCCTCGCACAGGGCGGGTACCTCTGTCACGGCGTGGGCAAAATGCACTTTACCGGTGATCGTGGAGGACTGCGGGGATTTCACGCACGAGATGTACAGGAAGAAATTTCGGGAACAATTGATACAAAGGATTATCTACAATATCTACACACCCATGGCTATGACTATGTACACGACCCAATGGGCGCAAGAGGAGAAATGTATTATATCCCGCAAATCTCTCAACTGCCCGCACGCCATCATCCAACGGCCTGGGTCGCAGACCGCAGCATTGACTTTCTAAAAAACCGCGACACATCCAAACCGTTCTTCCTCTGGTCGGGTTTTATCCATCCACACCCGCCCTTTTCACCGCCAACGCCCTGGAACAAACTCTATCGCGGTGCCCTGATGCCCTTTCCCAAACGCCCCGATAACATGGAAGATCTCTGGACGCATTTCAATCGCCATCAGAATCGATACAAGTACCGCGATGCGGGATTGGATAATCGCATGTTGCAGGTCATGCGCGGGTATTACTGGGCGTGCATATCGTTTATCGACTACAGCGTGGGCCGGATCATCGACGAACTCGAACAACAGGGCGAACTGGACAACACCCTCATAGCCTGGTCATCGGATCACGGTGAACTATTGGGAGATTACAACTGTTTTGGCAAACGCAGCTTTCTCGATGCAGCAGCCCGAGTGCCCATGCTGGTGCGCTATCCCGAGCGCTTCCCTCGCGGTGCCGTAGAAGAAACACCGTGTGGATTAATGGACTTGATCCCCACATTTTTGGGCGCAGCAGGTATTTCCGATCACAACGCAGATTTAGACGGCCAGGACATGGCCGATCTCGTCGGCAATGGGCGTGAACGAATGATTTACGGTCAGATTCAACACGGACAACGCGGTATGTACATGGCCTATGACGGCAATTTGAAATACATCTATTCAGCGGGCGACCAAAAGGAATACCTGCTCGATCACCGCACAGATGCAGAAGAAACGCGCAACTGTGCGTACAATATTTTGTACGCTTCCGAGGTAAAAACAATGCGCGAAAATCTAATAGGCTTCTTCCAAAACGAAAGCTATACCGATCCCCTGGATGGCAACCAATGGAAAGACTTTGGCGCGATTGCCGAGCCCAAAAGCGTGGATGCAAATTTGTTAATTCAGGATGCGGGATGGTCGGTTCCTCTCTACAATATCCCCGGATATTCAAGAGACTGAATCCTCCTCTTCCAGCATTCAAATATTTCAACCCATCATCCACATTGTGAACAAAAGATTCACATCAAAAAGAAAAAAAGCCCATTTTATGGGCTTTTTTCTTTGGCACAAACATTGCTATCTATATCCCTAAAAACCACCATTTCAAACGAGACATTTATGTGTAACCATGCCCTACCCTGGCTGGTACTCTACGCCGTACCGGGCCTGGGACCCGCTGCCTATTGCGCTCTCCTCGAGCATTTTGAAACACCGGAAAATATTCTTTCCCAATCTCCCAAAGCACTGTGCGAGGTCCCCGGCATTGGTCCCAGTACCGCACAATCTATCTCTACCAATCGAGACTGGGCCTGGGCGCGAGATCAAGTCGCACGCGCAAAAGACCTCGACATCCAGATCTGCACACTCACGGATTCCCTCTATCCCGAAATACTAACTAAAATCTACGCCCCACCACCTCTGCTCTTTGCCAAAGGCGACATAAGCCATTGCCACAGCCCCACCATAAGCATTGTCGGCTCGCGCGCTCTCACAGCTTATGGACGGCAAACCGCGCATCGTCTGGGCAGTGATCTCGCCCGAGCGGGGATAACAGTAGTCAGTGGCATGGCCGTTGGCATTGATACCCATGCACACCGGGGGGCACTCGAACACGGCGCAACAGCAGCAGTGCTCGGCAGCAGTCTGGATTGCCCCTATCCACCCGAAAATCGCACCCTATTTAAACAAATAGGTGAACGCGGTGTGGTCTTCTCGGAATTTCCACTGGGCACCACCCCAGAAGCCCACAACTTTCCAAGACGCAACCGCATTATCAGCGGCTTGAGCCTCGGCACAGTCGTCGTTGAAGCGGGCAAACAGAGCGGCGCACTCATCACCGCCCAATTTGCACTTGACCAGAACCGCGATGTCTTTGCCGTACCCGGTCCAATTTATTCGGGCAAAAGCCAGGGCACAAATAGCCTTCTCAGTCAGGGGGCCATTCTCGTACAAACGACACAGGACATCTTGAGCGAAATCGAACATCAGTCAACGCTCCCCCCTCAACCCTCTGAGCAACCTGTCTTATCCGACCGAGAACAACGCGTATGGGACGCTCTTATCAGCCTGTCTGCCGATGCGACCCCGGTACATATTGACGCCCTCACCAAAGCCGTAGAATTCTCTTCTGGAGAAACCCTCAACATCCTCTTGAGCCTCGAAATCAAGGGCCATGTCGAACAACTATCCGGCATGCATTTCAGGGGACAAACATAAAAAAAAAGAGAGATCCGTTAAGACCTCTCTTTTGTTCTATCGCGCAGCGGCATCCCGCCTCTTTTAAAAAGACCGCATCAAACCCACGATTTTACCGGCAATCCGGAATGAGTCGTGGCTTTCGCCCACCACAATGGGTTGATAGGCTTCATTTTCGGGCATCAGCTTGACCTGAGAACCCTCCCGATAGTATCGCTTAACCGTCGCTTCTTCGCCAATCACAGCCACGACAATCTCACCTTGATGGGCGGACTCCTGATGGCGCGCGAGCACAAAATCGCCATCTAATATTCCGGCATCGCGCATGCTATCACCCTCAACCTGGAGGGCAAAAACATCGCCCCGCGGCACAAACCCGGAATCAACCGCAAGCGTACTCTCGATATTTTCCATCGCCAGAATCGGTTCACCGGCAGCAACGCGCCCAATCACTGGCACTTCGCGCACATCGCCCGAAAGCGACGCATCCTGGTAATCCGTCAACTCAATACTGCGCGACAACATAGCGGTTCGCCGAATATACCCTTTCTTTTCCAATGCAGACAGCGTGGTTCGCACACCATTGGTTGAAGCAATGCCAAAAGCCTCCATGATTTCTCGAATCGTAGGCGGATATCCCTGGTTGCGAATCACCTGGGCAATAAAATCGTATATCTCCTGTTGGCGCGCAGTTAGTTTTTTTCGCATAACACACCTCCTTATTTATTAGCCAAAAACGCATATATCAACAAACCTGCACATTTGAATATAGTGAACGTTCGTGCATCCGTCAAGTTTTCATCTCAAATAATTCTAAAAAAATGTACTATCTTTCCCCATCTCATCCACACCAAACACCGCAAATACATCTATATCTCCTCTCTTGACACCACAAATACCCCCTTGTATCTTATCTGTGTAAGCACAGACGCACGAGCCACAAACGGAAAGCGCACCATGACAAACCTCACATTTGACGAATACGTACCCTTTTCCTGGCATGGCGTTGGCCTGAACATTCCATCAGAATGGAACCCGGGCAAAATATCGGGAGAAGCCAACTCGGGCGAAGTGCGCCTCGACGATTCTCAAATTGCACGCCTTGAACTCGAATGGAAAGAAGCGCGAGGAGATGACCGCGTGGCGCAAATTGTAGATCGCTACATCGAAGGTCTGGCAAAAAACGCCAAAAAGCAAAAAAGCCGCCTGCGCGTTGAACGCAACCCCAAAGCCATTGACCTCGACCTTCCCGCCATGCAAAACACGCAGTATTTTGTGTGGGAATCGCGTTATACAGTACACACACTTGCAACGTATAGTCCCGCCTCGGACCGTCTCATTTTTATTCGCATCATGGGGCGCACAGATGAAAACCTCGCCCCTGTTCTGCCCCTCGTCCTCAACACCCTTCGGGACACTCCGCCCGGCGGTCCCCTGACCTGGGCACTCTACGATATGGTCTGCCAATCGCCCCCAGAATACGAACTCGAAAATTTTGAACTCAAATCCGGGCATATAGGCTTGAGATTTCAAAAAAACAGCACGCGACTCAATATTGACCGCTTCAGCTTAGCGCGCACAATCCTCAGTAGCAAAGACCTCGATGAATGGTATGTTGAATTTTTTACAAAAGACCTTCGACATATTCACATTGAAACCAATATCCAAACCCGGGATTCCAACATCGTGCTCTCCGTCAATGGACGCCCCAAAAGTCGATGGCAGGGCCTTCTTCAACCCTTGCCCTTTTGGAATATGCGCCCCCGCCAGAATCTATCGGGACGGGTTTGGACCGATATGGAGACCAATAAAATTTTTGTTGTACAGACCTTCTGGAAAAAATCCGAGGGTGCCCCAAACCTCGATGCCTATTGCAAGGATGTAACAGCCATTTCCTGACAGAATATTGTTCTGTCTATTCGCGGAGTCCCGTTATGCTATTCAAAAAACAACCCAAAATTGGCCGCGAAGCCATGTTCAAATCCAAACCCGTTCGCAACAACCAGGTCGAATGGGAAAAAAACGACGATGGCGAGATCCACGTCACCCTTACCCGTGGCGATTCGTGGAAAGTGCGCGCGCTATCTAAACTGTTTTGGATTCCCCAACAAAAAACACTGGTACTAGACGAAATTGGCGCACAGGTCTGGGATATGTGCGACGGGCGCACAACCGTCGAAGCCATCATCAGACGCCTGAGCAAAACCCACCAACTCAATGTAAAAGAAGCCGAAATATCCCTGCTCGCCTATCTCAAAAAGCTCGGACAAAAAGGGCTACTCGGCTTTGCCGTTGCCAAAAAAGACCTGCCCGGCAGCAAGCGTCGCAGGCGTGCCAGTGGCAAGGCCTGGGGATAGTAATAGGGTTAAATTACCTTCAGGATTTTTACAGCCTCTAATATGTTACTTTACAACAAATTATTTTTTTGTTTTTTTATATTTTTAATCTTGACATTTTTGTATGCTTAAGGTAAGTTTGCCATTGCACGGCTACTTTTTTGACCTCAAAAGGAGTGTACAATGAGTTCACAAGCCCGGGAACTTGAAACGCTCGCAACGAGTGATTACAAATTTGGATGGGTGACAGACATCGAGCAGGAATCTGCCCCGCCAGGTCTGAATGAAGACATTATTCGATTTATATCAGAGAAAAAAAATGAACCCGACTGGCTGCTCGAATGGCGCTTAAAAGCCTATCGCCACTGGCTGACCATGACAGACCCACTCAAACGCAAAAAAAGCGAACAGTGGGCTATGGTTACCTATCCCGATATCGACTATCAAAGCATCGTGTATTACGCAGCACCGAAAAACGCAGGCGATGGTCCCGCAAGCCTGGACGAAGTCGATCCCGAACTGCTCGCCACCTATGAAAAACTCGGCATCCCCCTCGAAGAGCAAAAAATGCTCGCCGGTGTCGCTGTCGATGCGGTCTTTGACAGCGTCTCAGTCGCCACCACCTTTAAGGAAACGCTCGCCGAAGCAGGCGTTATCTTTTGCTCTTTTTCGGAAGCCGTACAAGATCATCCCGATCTCGTGCGCCAATATCTCGGTTCTGTCGTCCCCCACACCGACAATTATTTTGCCGCCCTCAACTCGGCTGTCTTTAGCGATGGGTCCTTCTGCTATATCCCCAAAGGCGTGCGCTGCCCCATGGAATTATCGACTTATTTCCGCATCAACGCCGCCAACACCGGGCAATTTGAGCGCACGCTCGTCATCGCCGAAGAAGGTGCTTATGTATCGTATTTGGAAGGTTGTACGGCGCCAATGCGCGATGAAAACCAGCTTCACGCAGCCGTGGTCGAACTCGTCGCGCTCGACAATGCACAGATCAAATACTCCACCGTCCAGAACTGGTATCCCGGCGACATAGACGGCAAGGGAGGCATCTACAACTTTGTCACCAAACGCGGCGCCTGCCGGGGCGCAAATTCCAAAATCTCATGGACACAGGTCGAAACCGGATCGGCCATCACCTGGAAATATCCCAGTTGCATTCTTCAAGGCGACAACTCGGTGGGCGAATTTTACTCTGTCGCCGTCACCTCTCTCAAACAACAGGCGGACACAGGCACAAAAATGATCCACATTGGCAAAAACACCCGAAGTACCGTCATCTCCAAAGGCATATCCGCCCTGCTCGGACAAAACACCTATCGCGGTGCCGTACAGGTGCTCAAAGGCGCGCACAACGCCAGAAACTTTACCCAATGCGACTCCATGCTCATCGGCGACCAGTGCGGTGCGCACACCTTTCCCTATATCGACGTGCGCAACCCATCCGCGCAGGTCGAGCACGAAGCCACCACATCCAAAATTGGCGAAGACCAGATCTTCTATTGCAACCAGCGCGGCATCTCCACAGAAGACGCTGTCTCAATGATCGTCAACGGCTTCTGCAAAGAAGTTCTCGCAGAATTGCCCATGGAATTTGCAGTCGAAGCCCAGAAGTTGCTCGGCATCAGTCTTGAAGGCAGCGTCGGTTAGATCACACTCTAAGGAAATAACATGCTCGAAATTCGGAATCTGCACGCAGGTGTGGAAGGCGCGGAAATTCTCCACGGCATCGACCTCGCGGTCAACGCGGGAGAAATCCACGCCATTATGGGACCCAACGGGTCGGGCAAAAGCACATTGGCCCAGGTACTCGCGGGTCACGAAGCCTATAGCGTTACAGAAGGCGAAGTCATCTACGAAGGCCAGGACCTGCTCGATATGGACCCGGATGAACGCGCAGTTCATGGCGTCTTCCTCGCCTTTCAGTATCCAGTAGAAATACCCGGTGTCAACAGCGCGTACTTCTTGCGCACAGCACTCAACGCCCTTCGAACGGCCAGAGATGAAGAAGAAGTCGATGCCATAGACTTTCTCACACTGATTCGCGACAAACTCAAACTGGTTGAAATGGACGAAAAATTCCTCAAACGTTCGGTCAACGAGGGCTTTTCCGGCGGGGAAAAAAAGCGCCATGAAATTCTGCAAATGGCCGTTTTAGAACCCCGCCTCGCCATACTCGACGAAACCGATTCTGGACTCGATATCGACGCCCTGCGCATTGTTGCCAACGGCGTCAATACACTCTACAGCGCGGACAAAGCGACCATTGTGGTCACGCACTATCAGCGCTTGCTCAACAACATCGTGCCCGACTTCGTCCACGTCATGCTCGACGGACGCATCGTGCAATCGGGCGACAAAACACTCGCCCTGGAATTGGAAGAAAAAGGCTATGACTGGATCAAAGAAGAACACGCGACACACAGCGTCTAATCACACATCCTGGGTTCAAAAATTTGAATCGGGCCTCAACGGTCAATCATTGCGCGCATTGCGCCAACGAGCAATAGCCGACTTTGACCGCCTGGGATATCCCACCACCGCAGATGAAGCCTGGAAAAGCGTGAATCCCTCAGCGCTCATCAGAACCGATTTTGAACCTGCAGCCCCTGCCTCCCTTGCAGATGCAGAACTCGAACCCTTCACCTATCCCGACCTGCAAGGCATCCACCTCGTATTCGTAAATGGGCACTACGCGCCAGAACACACATCTGACATACCAGAAGGCATAAACATCGCCAACCTCGCCGATGTTTACGATCAGCCACTCGTCAAAGCGCACCTGGGAAAACTCGCACAAACCACAGATTTGGCCTTCACCGCCCTCAACACGGCATTCATGCGCGATGGCGTATTCATTCACGTTCAGCCAAATGTCGCAGTTGAAACCCCCGTGCATATCCTCTTTATCACAACCGCGTCAGAAATCCCCACAATATCTCATCCGCGCAACCTGATCATCGCGGATGAGAACAGTCAGCTTTCACTTGTTGAAACCTATGCGGGAACGGGCACAGAGACTTATTTCACCAATGCAGTCACAGAAATCATCGCCCGCGACAATGCCAGCGTGGATTGTATCCGCCTCGAATTGCAGGGCACAGCGGGTTTGCACGTCGCAAATTTTCAAGCCCAACTCGGGCGCAACAGCAGAATGACCTTTCACGATTTTACACTCGGCGGGGCATTTGTTCGCAATGACGTAAACGCGTACATGCGCGGCGAAGGCAGTGAAGCCACCGTCAACGGATTTTATGCCCTCGAAGGATCCCAACACGTCGATAACTATACCCTGCTTGAGCACGCCGAACCCCATTGCCCCAGTCACGAGCTCTACAAAGGGATTTTGGGAGGATCATCTCGCGCGATTTTTAGGGGAAAAATTCACGTACATCAAAAAGCGCAACACACCGATGCCTACCAGCAAAACGAAAATATTCTGCTCTCGGACAATGCGCGCGTCAACACCAAACCCCAACTCGAAATCTACGCCGACGAAGTCAAGTGTTCCCATGGCGCCACAATAGGCCAACTCGACGAAAACGCGCTCTTTTACCTGCAAGCGCGCGGCATTCCCAAAGCCGAGGCAAAGCGGATCTTACTCCGCGCTTTTGCCGATGATATTATCGGGCGCGTGACCCTTGCCCCCGTGCGGTCACACCTCAGCGACTTAATCGACACCCGCCTCGAACACATCGACGCAAAGGACACGGCATGAATTCGCCTCTGGACATATTAACACTTCAACCGCCCGAACCCGTCGCGCGTCCGGCACAGCCTTTTGATGTGCGCCGCATTCGCGCGGACTTTCCCATTTTGGGCCAACAAGTGCAGGGTCGGCCGCTCGTGTACCTCGACAATGGCGCCACAGCGCAAAAACCCCGCGCGGTCATCGATGCCCTCTCGCATTATTACACCGATCAGAATGCCAATGTACACAGAGGCGTACACCACCTTTCGCAAGTAGCGACCGACGCTTATGAAGCCGCCAGAAGAAAAGTGGCGACCTTTATCAACGCGGCCTCAGACAGAGAAATCATCTTTGTGCGCGGAACCACCGAAGGCATCAACCTCATCGCACAAACCTTTGGACGCGAGCAAATTGGCGAGGGCGACGAAATCATCATCACCGAAATGGAACACCATTCCAACATCGTTCCCTGGTGGATGCTCTGTCGAGAAAAGGGAGCCAAACTGCGCGTCATCCCCATGAACGACCGGGGCGAACTCTGTTTGGACACGTATCAAACCCTTTTCTCCTCGCGCACAAAACTCGTCTCCGTCGTACACATCTCCAATGTGCTCGGTACAGTCAATCCCGCGCGAGAAATCGTGCAAATCGCGCACGCACACGGCGTGCCCGCACATATCGATGGCGCACAGGCCGTGCCCCATCAGCGCGTGGATGTACGCGCCCTTGGCTGCGAATTCTATACCTTTTCTGGACACAAAATGTTTGCACCCACAGGCATTGGCGTCCTGTACGGCTGCGAAACATATCTCGATACCATGCCGCCCTATCAGGGTGGGGGCAGCATGATCCAGAACGTTGATTTTGACAATATCACGTATGGAAATTTGCCCAACAAATTTGAAGCGGGAACGCCCAATATCGCGGGCAGTATTGGTCTGGGTGCCGCCATCGATTACCTCAACAGCATCGACTTTGATGGCGCGGCAAAATACGAAACCAATCTGCTGGAATACGCACACGACGCACTGCGCGGCGTGCCGGACCTCAAATTGATCGGCACAGCCGAGCGCAAAGTAGGCGTGATCTCATTTACCCTCTCTGATATTCACCCCCACGACGTGGGCACCATTCTCGACCAGGCCGGCGTTGCGGTTCGCGCCGGGCACCACTGCGCGCAACCCATTATGAAACACTACGACATACCCGCAGCAACGCGCGCTTCCCTGGCATTTTACAACACGCGTGAAGACATTGACGCGCTGGTCTCTGGCCTTCACAGCGTGCGAAAGATTTTTGGCTGATGTCAGATTTGCGCGAACTCTACCAGCAACTCATTCTGGATCACAACAAAAATCCCAGAAATTTTCGCGTACTCGATCCAGCAGACCGCTTCGCCGAAGGCTACAATCCCCTCTGCGGAGATAAAGTGCAAATCTATCTCCAACTCCACGGTGACCGCATAAACGACATTGGCTTTCAGGGGTCGGGATGCGCCATTTCCAAAGCATCGGCTTCCCTAATGACCGAAACCATCAAAGGCAAAACCCTCGGCGAAACAGAAACCCATTTCAAAAACTTTCAAGCAATGCTCACCGATCCATCCAGCAATCTCGACCTCGACCAGATGGGCAAACTATTCGTTTTTGCCGGCGTACGCGACTATCCCACCCGCATCAAATGCGCGACCCTATCGTGGCACGCGCTCCGGGCAGCCATAGAAAATGTCCAAACGCCCATAACTACAGAAAGAGATAACTCATGAGCCTCCTGAACATCTTTCGCAAAGACACAGATGCACCATCCAACGATGAATCCGACCAGACTGGGGAAATTCACGATATTGAAGCGCCAGAATCGCCGCCCGAAAAACCCTCTCAGGAAGGCCCCATCGACACCGAAGCCGTAAAAGAAGAAATCGTAAAAGCATTCAAAACAGTATATGATCCAGAAATCCCCGTTGACATTTACGAACTGGGCCTCATCTACGAGATCAAAGTCGAAGAAGATGGCAATACCTACGTTCAAATGACACTCACGGCACCCAATTGTCCCGCCGCGGGTATCTTACCCGGACAGATCGAATCCGCAGCCCGATCTGTCGAAGGCGTTTACGATGTCAAACTCGACCTCGTATTCGATCCTCCCTGGACGCCAGAACGCATGTCAGAAGCGGCCAAACTCGAACTGGGCCTGTTTTGACAGTGCCTCTTACTCGAAAGAAAAAGGTTCTTTTATGAAATTGAGCACACAAGAAGAATACGGCCTTCGCTGTCTCATGCAGGTAGCACAACGCGCATCTGAAACCGGTGGCAGCATTTCGATTCCCGAGATCAGCCGCGCCGAAGGATTATCCACCGCCCATGTCGGCAAACTCGTCCGCCTCTTGCGCCTGGGCGACCTCGTCGAAAGTGTGCGCGGTCAAGCCGGCGGGTATAAATTGGCTCGCCCCGCCAGTGAAATCCTGATCTCCGATGTACTCGGTGCCCTTGGCGACCCTTTCTTCAACGAAGACTTTTGTGACGAACACACCGGTTATGAAGCCTGCTGCACACATTCTGTCGATTGCTCAATTCGCTCCCTCTGGAACGCCATCCAATTTGTAGTTGACCAGATGCTCGACCGCATTACATTGCAAGACCTGATGGGAGATGGACATCAGCTTGAAAATCATCTCGCACACAAAGCAGACGAACTCTTACAAGTCACAATGCCGTAATTGACACAGGAGAAAATACATGGACATCACCGTCACAGACGTTGCACAAGCAGAAATCACCCGCTTGATAAACGAGCAAGAACTGGTGATCACAGGCGTGCGAATAACCGCCGAAGCAACATCGCCCTTACAGGCCAACTACCGCCTCGCCTTTGTCGCCGAAGGACAGGACACCGACCGCGACACCACCATACCATACGACGGCTTCAAAATTTACATCGACGAAAACAGCGTGCCTTATGCCCAGGACATCACACTCGATTTTGTCGATGGTCTGATGGGACGCGGCTTCAAAATTGACAACCCACACAAAGTGCCCCCGCACCTCAAAGGCAGTGTGGCCGAAAAAATCCAAATGGTAATCGACGAAAAAATCAACCCGGGCATTGCCGCACACGGCGGTCACGTATCCCTGATCGATGTAAAAGAAGACACGGCCTATCTTCAATTTGGCGGCGGATGCCAGGGCTGCGGGATGGTCGATGTCACCCTCAAACAGGGCGTGGAAGTCATGATCAAAGAAGCCGTTCCCGAAATTGCAAACATCCGCGATATCACAGACCACGCCGAAGGCACCAATCCGTATTATCAGACCACGCAATAAGACTCTGGATTTCACCTTTAAAAAAGCGCGTGCCCGATTCTCACATACAGAATCGGGCACTCTATTTTTTATGGCCAAGTTCCTCCAGCTAAAAAAAATTCCCTGAACCAAAACACACTTGCCGCGATACCTGTCTTATAAAGGACGTAGAAGTCCACCTGTAACTTACAATCTCACATGTCCCACATCACCGTCGAAAACCTCGTCAAAACCTTCCAAATCGCCCAGCGACAGCCCGGTGTGTGGGGCGCTCTGCGCGGCGTCATGCATCGCAACTACCGCCAGATAACCGCCCTTGACGGCATCTCCTTCGCCATTGAACCCGGTGAACTCATCGGTTACATCGGACCCAATGGCGCGGGCAAATCCACCACCGTCAAAGTATTGTCCGGCATCCTCGTTCCCGATACTGGACGCTGTGAAATCCTCGGCCGCGTACCCTGGAAAGAACGCATCGCCCACGTCGCACACATCGGCGTAGTATTTGGACAACGCACACAATTGTGGTGGGACCTGCCCGTCATCGAATCTTTCGATCTGCTCCGCGACATCTATCGCGTCGATCATCACCAATACGCGCAAACCCGCGATGAAATGATTGCCATCCTCGATCTCGAATCGCTACTCGATATACCCGTGCGCCAGCTCAGCCTGGGCCAGCGCATGCGCTGTGACCTCGCCGCTGCCCTCATACATCGTCCATCAATCCTCTTTTTAGACGAACCGACTATTGGCCTCGACGTCGTCTCCAAACTCGCCGTGCGCGACTTCATCAAACGCCTCAACCAGGAGCGCGATGTCACCGTCATCCTCACCACCCACGACCTGGACGACATCGAAGCCCTCTGCACGCGGGTAATGGTCATAGGACAGGGCCAGATACTATCTGACGGCCCCCTCGAAAACCTTCGCGCCCGCGTCACAACAGAGCGTCGCCTCATCGTCGATCTCGAAGGCACAGAAGACATCACCGACCCCGACGCTCATGTCGTATTGCGCGATGGACACCGCGTACATCTCACATTTGATCCCGACCGCATTGCCACAGCAGATCTGATCGCCCGCATCACAGCGCAGCATCCCGTGCGCGACCTCTTTGTCGAAAACACGCCCATCGAAGAAATCATCTCGCGTCTCTATGCCGAAAATCGCTAATCACACATCATCACCGGCCATCAAATCCTACATAGCCGTTTTCTCCGCCAGATTTCGCACCCTCTTGCAATACCGCGCTGCGGCCTTCGCGGGATTCGGTACCCAGTTTTTCTGGGGCCTTATCCGCGTCATGATCTTTGAAGCCTTTTACAGATCGACAACGGCACCCCAACCCATGACCGCCGATGAAGTCATCACCTATATCTGGCTCGGCCAGGCATTTCTCGTTCTCATCCCCTATCAGGGTGCCGACCCCGACATACGCGCAATGGTGCGTTCGGGCAACATCGTCTATGAACTCGTGCGCCCGACCAACCTGTATTTCTTCTGGTACAGCCGCGCCATAGCGCAGCGCACAGCGCCCGGCGTCTTCCGCGCCCTCCCCATGTTTATCATGGCCGGTCTTTTCTTCAACATGCAAATGCCCCCCAATATTCCAACTGCCTGCGCCTGGCTCGTATCGATGCTCTTCGCCGTCCTCATTAGCGCAGCCATCACCAATCTCCTGAACATCTCACTCTTATGGACCATATCTGGCGAAGGTCTGGGCCTGCTTCTGAGCAGTTTGACCTGGCTCTTCAGCGGCATCATAATCCCCTTGCTCTTTTTTCCCGACTGGGCACAGGCAACCCTCAACATCCTCCCATTCCGATACATCCTGGACATCCCCTTCCGCTTCTACCTGGGCCACATCCCGCCAGAAGAAATCTGGTATCACCTGCCGTTTCAAATCACCTACCTGATTGCGCTGATCACTGCCGGGCATCTCATCCTCACCCGCGGTATTCGCCGCCTCGTCGCACAAGGAGGATAACGCAATGACCAATGCCCTTCGCCTCTACATGCACTATCTCGGTCAATCTATCCGCAGCCAAATGCAATATCGCGCATCATTTATCATGCTCTCATTTGGGCAACTCCTCATCACCGGCATCGAATTTCTCGCCATCGCCTCTCTCTTCGCGCGATTCAAACACATCCAGGGCTGGACACTCCCCGAAGTGGCCTTTCTCTACGGCCTCATCAACATCTCCTTCGCTTTTGCCGACGCTGCCTCGCGCGGCTTCGACATGTTCGGCACCATGGTCAAAAGCGGCGACTTCGACCGCCTCCTCCTTCGCCCCCGCAGCACAGCCCTGCAACTCGCGGGCTATGAACTCACCCTCCGTCGCATTGGCCGCCTGGTCCAGGGCCTGATCGTCTTCTCATGGGCCAGCTACACCCTCGACATCGCCTGGTCTGTACCAAAAATCTATCTCGTCTTCATCGCCATCTTTGGAGGTGCTTGCCTCTTTATCGGCCTCATGATAATTCAAGCCACCATTGCATTTTGGACCACCGAATCCCTCGAACTCATGAACACCATGACATACGGCGGTGTGGAGACCGCACAGTACCCTTTACCTATCTACCGCATCTGGTTTCGCAAATTTTTTACTTACATCATACCCCTTGCGTGTGTAAATTATCTACCATCACTGGCAATTCTCGAACGCGGCGACCCCATGGGATTGCCCGTCATCTTGCAGTGGGTCGCGCCCCTGATTTGCATTCTCTTTCTCATAGTCGCACTCCAGATATGGAAAATCGGTGTGCGCCATTATCGCTCCACCGGAAGTTAAAAAAACAGAATCACAAAGGAATCTTCCTTGAACAACACCACCTTATTTGACACCGCGTATGCAAACCGCAAACGCTCGCTCCTCGAAAAAGCAATCGATCAAATTCGCCCGATTTACACCGCAGAGGAACTGGCTGCGCTTCGCATTGACCCCATCAATCGCGCGATCCTTTCGCAACGCTCAGGCCGCGGTTTTGTCAATCGCGACCTGCTCGAAACCGTACTCGGCAACCTCCTCGAATGCGTCGCACCCGGTTCTCACAATGCATCCGAAACCGCGCAGGCGACCCTGACTGAAAACATCGAAGAAATTGCCGATCAGCTCTACGCCATGATCTACCAATCGCTTCAAGCCGCGCAGGGTGGTGAAAACGGTCCCATAGAAGACATAGCACTACAATCGGCCTTCGCGCTCATCTCTCGACTGGCCCAACTCAAAACCCGCGCACTCTGGAACCGATTTGCATCGCTCAAAGACCCCGCCGTATGGGATGCGTATTTACGCAAACTACACAACCTAAATGACAGCGACCTCGCCGCCCTCACATTTGCACCTACCATTGACAGAGCCATTGAAGCGCGCGACTTTGATCTCTACGAAACCTTTCTCGCCGAAAAGGGCCTGCAATCTGCCTTCGCATATCAGATGCAACTCGTCGCCAGTGCTTATCCCGGATGGCGCGTCCTGTTTTATCACGACATCGCCAATGCCCTCACGCAAACCGGCGTGGTTGAAAATTTTAACTGCACGCCCATCCCCCTCCTGCCCCGTGCCATCTCAGAACTCGGCGGGCGTTATTATCAGGCCGATCTTCATCCGGAAACCACCATTGCAGACGCCAACTTCCTCGAACACCCGCACCGCGGCCTCACAACCGGTCAAACGGGCATCATAGGCTACGGGTGTATCATCTACCCCTGCACGCTCGGCGGATTGACGGGAAGAGCGCGACAACGACATCCCACCATTGGCAATTTTGTAAGAATTGGCACAGACGCCACCTTGCTCGGTCCCGTCGTCATAGGCGACCGCTCCACAATTGGCAGCGGCACAGACATCTACGGCTTTGTCGAAACCGGCACCGACTGTCAAATCGCATCGTCAGTCGTGCTCGGCACCGTGCGCTCTGGTTCTCGAGATCCGGGCAAAATCATCCTTGGAGATCACGTGCGCGTGGGCGACGGCACAATTGTCGAAAACAGCACCGAACTGGACCTCATCATACCCGAAAAATCCGAAATCCCCGCCCGTTCCCACATCGTCAACGACGGCTTTGGCAACCCCAAATACGCGAGAGAATAAAGAAGTATGAAGTGTGAAGTATGAAGTGTGAAGAAGCACCCGCTCTGGGGAGGTGTTGGGTGGCTTCTTACTTCTACCTTATCACTTCACACTTGCTCTTCAAACGGCATCACCGCTGAAGCTTCATCAGAAGCATTAAAAGAAAGCACCCGATCGTACAGCGTTGGACCGTACAACTCGCGATAATACGCGAACAAATACTCATTGCAATAGCCCGCCCACTTGCCCCATCGCGCCTCGCCCCACCGGCATATCTTCGCATCTGAACCCGTTACGCCATACCATTCTCGGGCAAATTTTCGCACCCAGGTATCAACGGGAACAGCATAGAGCCGGTCCAGCGAGAACAGATCGATACACCGCGCCACCTTAATACCGACCCCACTGCCAGACAGCGCGTGCAAATCATCAGAAATACACCGCCAGGTATCCAGATCAGCCCCACCGCGCACCGCCCCAGCGATAAACTGCGCGGTTTCAGCCACCCGCTCCGAACGCCAGCCAAAACGGTGGCGCCTGTAAAATCCACTGTCCAACTCAGATAGGGCATCCGCTCCCGGAAAGGTCCAGTACGTCTCGCCCTCAAAAACCCGCCTCTCGCCCAGGGTCCGCGCAAGAAATCCGATCCGCTTTTTGGTCAACGACATATGTGCTTGAACCGAGAGAACATAAGAAATAATACACTCGAAAGGATCCTGTCGGACAAATTGCAACCCCTTCAACAAATCCCGCGCCCTTCGCAAATAGGTATCCTCGCGCGGCACTCTAATCCGGGGCATGTGATCCAACCTTAAATACCACCTCAAAAAATCATCAATCGCCATCTCGCCGCAGTACGTAGCCACCCGCTCAGACGACGCGCGATATTGGATCTGGTCTCCCATTTGTCTCAAATGCACAACCACCCCATAAGCAATACCCTTCCACCACCCATCGACATCTCGCCCCCACCGAAACACCTGCCCCGAACCCAGTGTCAATCCTATATCAACCGATGTGCTCTCGAGCATCCCCTCAAAACAATGCATCGCCATGATCTAATCCTCTCCGATTGCGATATATATTGACAAAAACAAAAGTTTCCTTATGATAGGCGCGGTCAGCAGTCAGCTTCATTCAGGAGATCGAGAATGAGAACCCACGCAACATGGCATTGCTTTGCACTCTGCTTAGCTCTTATGACCGCTTGTGCTTCTGCGCCTCGCGTGCAACAATCTCCCATCCAGCCACCTCGGGCTTATCAGACGGGAACCGCTACAAAAACACCTGCAGACACCCTCTGGTGGACGACATTTAACGACAGCCGCCTCGACAGCACAATCGCGCGGGCACTCGCATACAACCACAACCTGCACGCTGCTGCAGCGCGTCTCAAAGCCGCACGCGCACAGGCCAAAATGGCCGGCGCACCCCTGTACCCACAAATCAGCGCGGGATCATCTGGGTTGAGACGCAAACAAAACTTCATCGGCTTTCCCATCCCCGGTCAAGCACCTGGAGAAGTCCTCTCAAACACCAGCACCACCTATGGCGTTTCCATCAATGCCGCGTGGGAAATCGACCTCTGGGGACGACTCGGCGCAAGTGCTGCGGCTGCACAGGCCACCTATCAGGCAACACAGGCTATGTATCGGGGCGCGCGCATGTCACTGGCGGCACAAACCGCCAAAGCGTGGTTTGCCACCATCGAAGCCAGGCGCCAACTCGAACTCGCGCAGGCAACGTACGAAAACAGCCTCACCAACCACAAACAGGTACGCACGCGCTACGAACGGGGGGTGCGGCCCTCGCTCGACATGCGCCAGAGCCAATCTGAACTCGCGCTATCACAAGACCGCCTGCACCAGCGCGAACAACGCTATGAAATGGCTATTCGCCAACTCGAAGTACTCACGGGCCGCTATCCCTCGGGCACATTCGCCGTTGGCGACGACCTTCCCCAGGTACCGCACCCGGTGCCCGCGGGCCTTCCGGCAGATCTCATTTCCCGACGCCCCGACCTCATTGCAGTTGAACGCCAATTTGCCGCGTCTCAGGCCAATCACAAAGCCGCCAAACGCCTGCGTTATCCGCGTATCAGCCTGACCGCTTCGGGCGGGACCAGCAGCGACGCATTGGGCAACTTACTCAATGGAGACTTCAGCGTATGGAACCTGATTGGCAACCTCACACAATCCCTCTTCCAGGGCGGGCGCATACAGGGCAATATCGATCTGGCAAGTGCCAGGGAAACCGAAGCCGCCGCAACATTTGCCCAAACCGTTTTGCAAGCATATGGCGAAGTTGAAAATGCACTCTCAGCAGAAGCACATCTGGCAAAACGCCAGACCGCTCTGGAAACCGCCGCCGAACAGGCGCGGGAAGCACGTCGATTGGCAGAAGACAGATATTACAGAGGGCTTATAGACCTGTTGACCGTGCTTCAAACGCGCAACACGGCTTATCTCACCGAAAGCCAACTGCTCGTTGTGCGCCAGCAACGACTCCAGGCGCGCATTGACCTTCACCTCGCATTGGGCGGCGGATTTCCCAACCGCGAAGCCATAACAACACCATAACAGGGAGGACCACACAGTTTCACCACGCAAATAATCCAGAGCGGGCACACACCACAGAAAATCCTCTGTCCGCTAACCCCCACAACCCTCATTTTTTGCAACCGTCTTTTTTAACTCAGGAGGTATCTCGTGAACAACAACAAGCAAATTATCCTGGTAATTGGCATTGCCGCCATCGCACTGGCTCTCCTGTTGTACATCGCGTTTTTGCCCAGCGAAGAGGAAATTATTAAAGAAAGTCCCTATGTCATGCAAATAGAGGAAGAAGCCAAACGCGATGAAGCCATCATAGACTCCCTGAATCAGGTAGTCAACAACTTAAATGTCCGCATCGATTCCGTGCGTGCGCAAATGGATAGCACCAGCACATCGAATAAAGTTTTGCTGACCACCCTTCACCGCGTTACCAACGAGATGAAAGAATACCGCCGGCTCACCGTGAGTCTGCAAGGCGATATGGAAATGATCCAGGCTGCCCGCGACAGCCTCCGCAATATCCTCTTCGAGCAAACCAATCGCCTTCAACGCGTGACAGAGGCCCTCGAAAAAGCGCATAAGGAAAGCCAACAATTGCGCGCAGACCTTCAGGTCACCCAGGAGGATCTCCAGGTCACCAAAGAAGACCTTCAGGTCACCAAAGAAGATCTCCAGGACGCCCAGGACATTATCAATTCAGTCCTCGTCTATATCGGCACTGAAGATAACCTGAAAGAACAGGGATTTCTCCATACCTGGCGAAGGATTCGCAAAAACTACAAAATTGTAAATTTCCCCGATGTTGACAACACCGACGTTAAAAAAGTTCCCATTGGAGAAACCGTTACCGTTCAGGGTGAACTCGCCGCCGTGTGCGACGACCATGGCAAACTGGGCAAAGACAAAGAATACGCACTCACCGAAGATAAAGAAGCCCAGACCCTCAGTATTTCCTTTTCCGATCCCCTGCTCGTCGGTCAGCGCGTTCTCATCGTGTTGAAAAATTAGATCGCGGATTACGGGGATTGCGGGATGACGCGGATTGGGGCTTGGCAGGAGATAGGGGATGCGTTTTCAGTGATTGAGAAATATTCGCGCCAATCTGTGATTGCGATTAAGGAATGACATGACGGGCTTTCGATACATTGGAGGGTTGAGAATTGCAACCCTCCTTTGTTTTTTTTATTCACTGGATCGGCCAGCATGTGTCGAAGCAGACAGCGTGCTTCCGGGATATCAGGTAGTGAGTCGGGCAGAGATAATAGAGGCAATGCGGAAGTGTGGCGATTACGACCCGACAGCGACGACCAATGGGGCGCGGTTTCAAGCAGATGTGGTGTCTTATCTCGCGCGAAAAGCACGGGAGCGCAACCCACAGGGACCACCGCTATTTATCGGGTATGAGGACTGGTTTCGGGCATTTATGGAAGTGACCGCACGCACGAAAGACGCGATGCCCCAGTACGCACAGTTATCCTATCAATACAAACAGAATACAGAAATAGATTATCGGGCAAATCGCGTCATCCGAGAGATAGTGGAAGCCCCAACACCAGAACTAACAGCAAATGTACGCATTTGGTGGGAAGATCAGCCCGGCAAGCCGGATCGGTATTCGTACCGGGATACGCTTTCGACGCCAAAATTGAAAGTAACCAATCAGCGGGTGATAACCTATCGGTTGGTGGATTTTGGAAATTGGGTTGTCTATGACGAGATCAAAGGGCTTACAGGCCGCCCAACATCCGGTATCCTGGGCTTTCTTTTTCGCATTTTTGGCGAAGGACGCATTTTACAGACTCGCATGGCAATTTCAAAAGACGGCCTTCAGATCTATCGCGCAACAGCCAAAAAGGGATTCGTGAAAAGGATAGACACAGTAACCGTATATCCCGACGGAAAGATGGAGAAAGATGTCCCACCTGGCCGCCCAGACCTCCTGGAAATTGCCAAACGGATCTCCCAGCCACTGGAAATTGAGTATGCGAAGTTAGCGGGTGATAGATAAACCCTCGAAGTCAGGCTCTGCCTATTTAGAAGCTGTTTTAAAATTATCGGTAAGCCCTGAATCGGAGCAAAAAATTAGGCAAATAGGGTGGATATATCGGCGATATGGGGCGTTTTGGCTAGCATCAGGCGGTTGATTTGACAACTTTTCAAAGACTGTTCGGGT
>JAJEDY010000089.1 GCA_022821275.1 Candidatus Latescibacterota bacterium
CGGCGTTTTGTCATGCTGAGCGTAGCCGAAGCATCTATTCCACCTGTGTTGGTAGGAGATTCTTCGCCTCCACTACGTTACGGCTCAGAATGACAAGCGCATTTATGCATTATATTGTGTCTGTGCGTAACGTCAGTTAAATATTTTTCTTTTATGCCTTCGGCGACTTACTTTTTTTCTACAGCAAAAAAAAGTAAGCAAAAAATGCCGCTCTCAAACGCCGAGGGGCTGGCGTTCAATCGACGAATATGTCGAAAAGTGGGCGGGTGGAAACGGTCAATGTTGCCGTCTGCTCGTTGGCATGCAACAGTTGCCGCACGAAGAGTTGCGACTTGCCAAGAGTTTTGCATCAGACCAGGGAGGACTCGATAATCAGACCGCGTCTCGGCTCAAAAAAAGACTGGCGGAAGAATTTCGAGAACAACTGATCATAGGTGCCCCGTCCAACGAGGACGAGGCGGGTCTGCGACGGCTGGCGGCACAGATTAAGGCAAAGAAACTCGTCGTCAAACTCTTCCTCAAACACCCGCTACACGCAAAGCTCTACCTCTTGTTTCGACCAGACCCGATTAACCCCATAGTTGGATACCTCGGAAGTAGCAACCTCACGCTATCGGGCCTTTCCTATCAAGGCGAACTCAACGTCGATGTATTGGATCACAATGCCTGTCAAAAGCTGGCGAAGTGGTTTGAAGATAGGTGGAATGACCGCTGGTGCGTCGATATCTCGAAAGAACTCAGCGAGATTATTGAGGAAAGTTGGGCGCGCGAAGAACTAATCCCGCCCCACCAGATCTATATCAAAATGGCGTACCATTTATCGCAAGAAGCGCGGGCTGGCCTGACGGAATTTCGCATACCAAAAGACTTCGACAACAAATTGCTCGACTTTCAGACGGCTGCCGTGAAGATCGCCGCACACCACCTCAACCGACGGGGCGGTGTCATCATCGGCGATGTGGTCGGGCTGGGCAAGACGCTCATGGCAACCGCTCTGGCGCGTGTATTTGAGGACGACCATGGCCTGGAAACACTGATCTTGTGCCCGAAGAACCTCGTTCCGATGTGGGAGGATTACCGCGATCAGTACCGGATGCGCGCCCGTGTATTGTCAATCACCCGCGTGATCAACACATTACCCGATATGCGTCGTTTCCGCCTGATCATAATTGACGAGAGCCACAATCTGAGAAATCGCGAAGGCAAGCGATACCGCGCAATCCAGGAATACATCCAGGAAAATGACAGCAAGTGCATCCTGCTATCCGCGACACCCTACAACAAGACGTATCTGGATCTGTCCAGCCAACTTCGCCTGTTTGTACCCGAAGATGAAGACCTGGGGATTCGCCCGGAACGCCTCTTGCGGAAGATGGGTGAGACAGAATTCATCCGCCAACACCAGGCAGGGTTGCGGACACTGGCCGCGTTCGAGCGGTCTGAGCACGCGGCAGACTGGCAAGAACTTATGCGTCTGTATCTCGTGCGCCGGACCCGCAGCTTTATCCGGGACAACTATGCCGCCACCGACGAGACTACACAAAAGAAATATCTGACGTTCGAAGATGGTAGCCGGTCTTATTTCCCCTCCCGGGTTCCCAAAACGATCCAATTTGACATTGGCGACCAGTACGCCCGCCTGTTTACAGGCAAAGTGGTTGGCGACATAAACGGCCTGGAACTTCCGCGGTATGGCCTCGGCAACTACGTCACACCCGCGCCACACACCCCACCGACATCAACCGAGAAAAAAATCCTCGACGACTTATCGCGCGCGGGCAGGCGACTTATGGGCTTCTGCCGAACCAACCTGTTCAAACGGCTGGAGAGCAGCGGTCACGCCTTCCTGCTATCTGTTGAACGACACATATTGCGGAACTTCATTTTTCTGCACGCTATTGAAAATGACCTGCCGATCCCAATTGGAACAACGGATGCAGGGTTACTCGACTCGCATTCCTATGATGAAGATGTGGAAGGCACAACGGGAAATATCTTCGAAGAAGATGACGACAATGCGAACGAAAACGTCGGCGAAGCGAAAGCACTGAGAACCGAAAAGGACTTCCGCCAAAGAGCCGCTGAAGTCTATACGCTCTATGATTCTGCATACAGAAGGCGATTTCGCTGGCTGGCCTCGCATCATTTTATTAAAAATCTTCACAAAGACCTGAAGAACGACGCCGAAACACTGCGCAACCTCCTCGTTCAATTCGGGACATGGCAAGCGGAGGAAGATACAAAACTCCGCGCATTGGAAGATCTGCTCATGACCACACACCCGGACCGCAAGGTTCTGGTCTTTACGCAATTTGCCGACACGGTGCGCTATCTGGGGCACGAGCTGAAAGCACGCGGCGTATCGCAGATGGAAGCCGTAACCGGAGACACAGACAACCCGACAAGACTGGCATGGCGTTTTAGTCCAAAGAGCAACGAGAAAGAGGATCGCATTACGAGCGACAATGAACTTCGGGTCTTGATCTCCACGGATGTCCTGAGTGAAGGGCAAAATCTTCAGGACTGCGCCATTGTCGTAAATTACGATCTCCCGTGGGCGATCATCCGCCTGATTCAACGCGCCGGGCGTGTGGATCGCATCGGACAGCGAGCGAACAACATCCTGTGCTATTCCTTTCTCCCAGCGGATGGCATTGAACGTCTCATCCGGCTTCGGACGCGCGTTAGAACACGCCTCGATCAAAATGCCGAGGTCGTCGGAACTGACGAAGCCTTTTTTGAGGACGAAGACGAGCGCGCTGTTCGCAATCTGTACCACGAGCAGGCAGGCATCCTCGACGGAGAAGAAGAAACCGACGTCGATCTCTCTTCTTATGCGTACCAGATCTGGAAAAACGCGACAACAGCCGATCCGCCGCTCAAAAAGAAAATCGAAGATATGCCATCCGTCGTCTATTCTTCACGGGCCTACGCGCAAACGCCGCAACATCCCGAAGGTGCTCTCGTCTATATGCTTACAGCACAAGGACATGATGCTCTGGCGTGGATGGACCGCGAAGGCAATAGCGTAACCGAGAGCCAGTTCGACATCCTGCGCACCGCGGCCTGCTTACCAGACGAACCGGCCCTACCGCGCCACGACACCCACCACGAATTGGTGTACAAAGCCGCAGAACACATCGCCCGCGAAGAAGCACAGGTCGGTGGTCAACTCGGTCGCCCATCGGGTGCCCGATTCAAAACTTACGAACGGCTCAAAAATTATGCAGAAAACGTCAAAGACACGCTATTCGACACAGAGCCACTACGTCGAACAATAGATGATATCTACCGCTATCCCCTGCGCCAGGCCGCGATAGATACGCTAAACCGTCAGTTGCGTAGCGGCGTCTCTGATGAGACCCTCGCACAACTGGTCATCGCGCTCAGGGATGAGGATAGACTTTGCATCGTACACCAGGAAGACGAACACCAGGAACCCCAGATCATCTGCTCAATGGGCTTGATTGGACAATGAGGATACAAAATGCCGATAAATCTCGACAGAAACAGAGTCAAACAACATCTACAGAACCTCGATCTCCAGACACTCTTCATTGAAGAACTCGGCTGGGACCACGGCGGAACAGACCTGGAAATCCCCATCGCCGACAGGTCATACGCTCTCGAAGCCATTGCCCACAAACGCGGCATGGTCGCCTATCAGCACACACCGGCCTCGGACGACGCCTTTCCCGACCATCCCACCCGCCAGAAGATTGGGAGAGCCGTCACCAGGACCGTCCGCGAACACATCATCATCTATGTCTCCCACGACAAAGCACTGTACTGGCAATGGGTGAAACGCGAACCGGGACAAACGGACCGGTCCCGCCAGCATATCTATCACCAGGATCAATCGGGCGAAGCCCTAATACAAAAACTGGAACAAATAGCATTCGCACTGGACGAAGAAGAAGACCTTACCATTAGCGATGTTGTGAGCCGGGTGCGTGCGGCCTTCGATGTCGATAAAGTCACCAAAAAATTCTACGACCATTTCAAGAAAGAGCACACCGCTTTTCTGGACTTCATCACGGGCATCCAGGACCTCGCCGACCGCGAATGGTACGCCTCCTTGATGTTGAACCGGATGATGTTCATTTACTTCATCCAAAAACGCGGCTTTCTCGACAGCAATCTCAATTACTTACGCGACCGTTTGGAAAGAGTACGCCAGCAACAAGGCGACGGCAACTTCCACAGCTTCTATCGGCTATTCCTGCTGAAACTATTTCACGAAGGATTGGGCCAGCCCGAAGCCGACCGCACCCCCGAATTGGCGGCCTTACTCGGCAAAGTCCCGTACCTCAACGGCGGCTTATTCGACGTACACGACCTGGAGCGAGACAATCCGGACATACAAATACCCGACGAGGCATTCCAGAAAATTTTTGATTTCTTCGACGCCTACCAGTGGCACCTCGACGACCGCCCACTTCGCAACGACAACGAAATCAACCCCGATGTGCTTGGCTATATCTTCGAAAAGTACATCAACCAGAAACAAATGGGAGCCTATTACACAAAAGAGGACATCACCGGGTACATCAGCCGCAACACCATTATCCCATTCTTATTCGACCAGGCAAAAAAGGAATGCGCCATTGCGTTCAAACCCGATGGCGCAATATGGCGGTTGTTATCGGAAGACCCGGACCGGTACTTTTACGAAGCCGTGCGCCACGGCATCACTTATGACATTCACCAAAAAGAAAACCTTTCAGAGAAGCGCGAACTACCACCTGAAATAGCCGCCGGTCTAAACGACATATCAAAACGCGGCGAATGGAACAAACCCGCATCATCCGACTACGCCCTGCCAACCGAAACATGGCGCGAACACATTGCCCGACGCCAACGCTACGAAGAAATCCACGCCAAACTCACCGATGGCGAAGTCACAACCATCAACGACCTCATCACCTACAACCTGGACATCGAAAAATTTGCCCTGAACGCAATCGAAGGAAGCGAAGGCCCAGAACTCATACGCGCATTCTATAAGGCAATCGCCAAAGTCTCCATACTTGACCCAACATGCGGTTCAGGCGCATTCCTGTTCGCCGCACTCAACATCCTGGAACCGATATACATGGCCTGCCTGGAAGCCATGGGCGGATTCCTCGACGACCTGAAACGTTCAACACGCCAGCATAGTCCAAATAAACTGAGCGACTTCCGCGATGTGCTGGATCAAGTCTCTACACACGCCAGCGAACGCTACTTCATTCTCAAATCCATCATCATCGACAATCTCTACGGCGTTGACATTATGGACGAAGCCGTAGAAATCTGCAAACTGCGCCTGTTCCTGAAACTCGTCGCGCAATTGGAAAGCTATGACCAGATTGAGCCACTCCCCGACATCGACTTCAACATCCGCGCTGGCAACACCCTCGTCGGCTTCACCTCGCTTGAAGAAGTGCAAGAGGTACTGAGCACCGACTTGATAAAACAAACATTTTCGCTCCCCCAAATTGAAGAACGCGCCGAAATCGCCGACCGCGCCTTTCGCAAATTCCGGGAAATGCAAACCACCCATGGCATGGATGCCAACAAATACACCAGCGCGAAGCTGGAACTGAAGGAACGACTCGACGACCTGCGCGACGAATTAGACGAATACCTGGCCGATGATTACGGCATCAAGGTGAACAACGAAAAAGCGTACACCCAATGGCGCAACAGCCATCAGCCCTTCCACTGGTTCGTCGAGTTTTACGGGATTATGAACAAGGGCGGATTTGACGTGATTATTGGGAATCCACCGTATGTCTCCACCAAGCAGATCGCCTATAAAGTTTTTGGCTCTTCAGAAGAAAAATTCTCTGATATATATGGCCATGTTTTATCGAAATCTCTGGCTCTCACAATACGTAACGGACGACCCGAAATGATCGTCCCCTTGTCTATTACCTTTAGCCGAGCCTTTAAGAATATCCGCGGAAAGTTGTGCAATTGGGGCACAAGTTGGTTCTCCTCTTATGACAATATCCCGGCAGCATTATTTGCAGGTGTCAGCCAGCGTTGTACGATTTGGATTGGCCACCACGCGTCCCATGGAATTTTTGTTGCTCCTATGTACCGATGGCGAGCTGTTTCCCGGGAATATCTTTTGATGAATTTGTCATACGTTCAAATAGGAGAACATTTGGATGTAGGGATGTTAGGGCTACCTAAACTCGCAAATAGTCTTCAGAAGGCCACGTTATGTACTACTTTTTTTCCAGATTTTCAGAAGTATAGAACCATTATGCCCGAAGGTAGGAGCAAGCACACATTGGGCTTCTCTCAGACAGCTCGAAATTTTATTTCTGTATTTCGTGATGATCCGCCGTGTCTCCAAGCTGTTTCACTTGCCGAGGTTACTCCATCTAAAATTGGATACTTGGGCTTAACCCGTGATGTAGACATATATGCAGCATTGGCTGCTACAGCAGGGGAACTATTCTTTTGGTATTGGCTTGTTCGGGGCGACGGATTCGATGTCACTAAACAATTGGTTAGTGACTATCTCGTAAATTTAGATTTTTTATCTCCTGAATACTACAAACTTCTTATCAAGCTTGGAAATATGCTCCATACTGAACGAAATAGGTGGTTAGTATTTAAAAAAAATGCAGGACGGTATGTCGGAAATTTGAATTACAGAGGGGCTTTCAAAATTACGAGAAGAGCCGATCTTTTAATCTTGGGTGGGTTATATCAGAGTCGAGAAGAGTCCTTTGATATTTTCGATTATGTACAACGGATATTGGCAATTAACAAGTACGCTGGAGAAAAGGGAATACCAGCAGCAGTAAAAGAAAGGTTTCCTGTCTCTCAGAAGATAGATTCTAAGAACAATTTGCAGATATTTTTAGACATTGATTCCGAGTTGATCGAAAAATTTTCCTTCTCAGAACAAGAGTTAGATTTCATCATCAACTACGATATTAAGTATCGTATGGGGCGGTGAGCGTCCCTTAATGGGGTCTGCTGGCGACTGCTCTGACAACGCGCTGTGCGAGAGCTTCTTCGCTACCCTTGAGTGTGAGTTGATCAATCGCCGATCTTTCCGTACGCATAGGTAAGCACGATTGGCCATCTTCTTTTAAATTGAAGGGGGGTATAATCCGCATCGCAGGCATTCTTCCATCGCCTACCAGGCACCGATAGCTTACGAGAAGCTGCATCAATCACAGGCTTGAATACTCTACCAAAACGATGCTGTTGCCGAATTGGTAGAGAGGGGTCTGTGGCCTGAATTCAGGCTCTGTAACTCCTATAATTAGTTGCATCGGGGACAGAATTCGGAATTGGGCAACAGCATTAAAAACGGAGTAACTCCAAATAATATGTCACAGCAAAAAAAACAACATTATGTGCCTCTTTTCTACCTAAGAAATTTTTCGTTTGATAGAAAACGTATCAATCTTTGGAATATTTCATTAGAGAAAAAAAGGCTTTCAGGTCTAAAAGGACAATGTCAGAAAAACTTTTTTTATGGAAGAGATAGGGTATTTGAACAAATACTCGGAGACATTGAGGCTGGTGCATCAACGGTTTTAAGGGATGTTGTCAAAGATAGAAAATTACCACCTCAATGGCATAAGAATTACAAAGATTTGATGCTATATATTCTTATACAACATTTCAGAACTCAAAACTCAAGTGAAGCACTGATTGACCACATGAAACAAAAAAAGAATATTCTGAAAAAATGTGAAGTCCATGTATCAGAAAGTCTTGTAAAAGAGATAGACCGAGAATATGAAATGACTGAACAAGTAGCACCACAAATGGGTATTCTTTCTGCTTTTAAAAATTTTGATTCAGTAGCAGAGTTGGCAATCAAATTGCTAATTAACAAAACACAGACAGAATTTGTAACATCAAATCATCCTGTCGTTTTATATAATCAGCTATTGAATTATGACCGTGAAATACAACAAAAAAAGCCTTATCCAACGACAGGATTAGTTGCAAAAGGGATTCAATTGTTTTTCCCTATTAGCCCGACCAAAGCATTGTTAATGTACGACGACCAGGTGTATTCTATCGGAAATAGTGATAAAACCAATATACCCATATATCACAAGCAGGACATTACGGCTATTAACATGCTTCAGATGTGTTCTGGTAGTCAAAATATCTACTTCAAAGACTGTGCTTTTGATGTTGAGAATTTACACAATATTTCTGAGCCGTATATGAAGAAAAGTCTAACTGATTTGTACTCAACACCTGACCCTAAATTAGAGGACTTTACCGATGTAGAAGAAACAAAATCTGGTTTTTCAGTCATTAGTTTTCGTGGAATACATACCGATCTGAATTTATCTTTCATCCGGTTAAAACCAGATGCCAAAGAGTTTCAAGCGGAAGTAAAAAGAAGTGTTGAAAAGGGTACAGTACCAGTAGGTACATTTTGGCGGAAGTTACCTGCGGGTGGGACAGGTAAATTAAGCCCGTTTGCAGACAAGATAAACTTAATGAAGAAGAACATCGTAGGCTTAATGAAGAAGGTATATATAGAGGTAAACAGACGCCATATTGGAGAGCATTGGTATCAGGCACTACAGGCGTTTCTTAAAATTCCTTAAACTAAATTTTGATAGGGTAATGTTATGAGGGCAATGGAAAATTCACTTGGGAAAATTGAAGAAAAACAAGATGGTATATATCATATCAATATGAAAATGTCCGATGGTGCTCCATATACTGACAAGCCACGTTATATGTGTGTAACCGTAAATCTGAATAAAGGAAAAATAGAGAGTGATACAGAATCGTTGCTTCACTTTGTACGACTCATAGTTGTACCTATTATGGAACAATTTTTTAAATATCTTGAGCAATATCCAGTATTTAAAGAAATGTTTGAGCAAGGGCAAGTAGAATTACAAAAGGATGTAAAAGAAGCTATTGTACAGCAAGAAAAAATGGGAGATTTAAGCGGACAAAAAATATTGATAGGAAAAGCTCTTGATGCGATTCTCTGGGCTGAATATATGACCGATAATTTTTTGGAAGCTATAAAATACGATATACAACAAAACACTGGATTATGGACTAAAGAAAAATTCTGGGATTTTTTGAAAATACAATTTGAATGTGAAGAAATTAAGTAACGCCAAAAATTTTAATGGAAGATGAATCGAACACAGTAAAAAAACTAACACGACTAATTTTTAGTTTCCGGCCCTTTTGTATATAATTCCCAAATATAAGGACGCTATCGAGATGATTGATAATCCCGTCTGGTCATTCCAGCGCGGGATTTTTGTAAAGATAATCACTAATGACTGACAACGGCATTAAAATACCCATGACGCCTTCGCATCCCGGCGATTTCATCCGCATGGAAATTATTGAGGAATCGGATTGAATGGATAAGACTGTGCCATTTTTCGGAAGCGAATCAATAAAAGAAAAATATCTCTTGACATATCTCTGTTAGTAGGCTAAATCATTCAGAGATGATAATTGTGAAAAATGGAACACGCAACCGACACGGCAAGCGATACCCACAAAAATCTTTAATCCTTCACTGGGATATTTGAGTGATGCAAATGCCAAGCCTTGAAAGCCGCGTGGCTTCTCTTGAAGCTGTCCAAGCGCAAATCAACGAGCGTTTGGGGAGCATCGAGAACCGCTTGACGGCATTGGAAAACCAACAATCCAGCAATTTCAGGTGGCTTGTCGGAATCGTGATAAGCACACAGCTAACAACGCAGATCACGCTTGGAACCCTGATTCTGGTCAAACTCGGATAAACAAGGGCAGGTGTTCTGTGAGTGATGAAAGCAGGAAGTAATTTGTTTTTTTATTACTTGAGTACATTACAAAAATCCCGTCTGGTCATTCCAGCACGGGATTTTTATTACATTTGGAAGATTATTACTGATGGCTGACAACGGCATTAAAATAACCATGGCACCTTCGCATCCCGGTGATTTCATTCGCACGGAAATTGTCGAGGAACTGGGATTGAGTGTTACAGAGACAGCCGAAATTCTGGGCGTGCATCGGATCACTCTTTCCGACCTGTTGAACAGCAACGCGACCCTATTTGCTGAGATGGCTCTACGTATTGAAAAAGCCTTTGGCATCAGCCTGGATACACTATTGCGAATGCAGACGTGGTACGACGCCGCGCAAATGCGGGCGCGTGCAGATGAGATCAAGGTCAAACGCTATCAGCCTGCCTGACGACAACCGCGTATTGAATAGGACTTGACCAACACCAAACACAACTTTATTATTGTGTTATGATACCCGCATTTGAAGCTAACGGCAACTTGCCCCCCGGTATTCATCGGGCCACATGGGACGAAATCGTGGATAGATTCGGAGGCACATCCTGGCGAAGCCAGCTAATTGCGGGACTTCGAAGTGCTGTGGAAGCACTGCAGCGGGCCGGTTGCCAAACAGTTTACCTGAATGGTAGCTTTGTCACCAGCAAGTTGGTACCTGGTGACTATGATGCATGCTGGGAAGAGACAGGAGTTGATCCTTTTAAACTAGACCCGGTGTTGCTTACATTTGACAAAGGTCGCGCAACACAGAAGGCCAAGTTTGGCGGGGAACTTTTTCCGGCGTCCGCAACAGCCTCGCTGTCTGGGAACATTTTTTTAGACTTTTTTCAGATAGATAAGAACACGGGACGCAAGAAAGGGATCATTGCCCTGGACATAGGAGAAATGACATGATCAAGAACGAGCGGCAGTATAAAATAACCAGAGCTCAGGCTAACCGTTTCTCTCAAGCTTTGCGGGAATTGAAAAGAGAAGTAGCTGAATCTTCAGGCATCCATCCCCTGTTGCTCAAGGCCAGGAAGGAAGCAATCCAGAGCCAGCTTGCTGACCTTGAGGACGACTTGCGAGAATATGAAGCACTCAGGGCAGGCAATTTCGAGTTCAACCAGTTGAAAACGGTCGTAGGACTTCCGAGGTTGCTGATCGGTGCGCGTATAGCCGCCGGGCTGAGCCAGCGCGACCTGGCGAATCGTCTTGGACTGAAAGAACAACAGATCCAGCGCTACGAAGCATCCGACTATGCGTCCGCAAGCCTCACTCGCATCAGAAACGTGGTGGCCGCTTTGGGCGTGGATGTTGACGGTTCTTAGAGATATGATAAAGAGTAAGCAGACTGACGAGAAAAATCATGAAAATGCTTTTAAGGCCCGAATCTTCCGACTATCCAGCGGCATTACAGCGTTGTTCCGATAATGGACAGCTACTGACGGTCACCGCGCAGGGCAACCTCAATGTACTCGACAGTACATTGCTCGGCTTCTTCTGCTCTGTGCGCTCTCCTGGCGACACAATCCTCAAGACCTATGACCTTGCGCGGGCACTACGAGACACAGACGCGACGATCATCGGCGGTTTTCAGTCACCGATGGAAAAGGAATGTCTGGACCTGTTGTTGCGAGGCACGGCACCCGTTGTCGTCTGCCCGGCGCGGGGACTCAATCGCATGCGAACGCCGAAAAGCTGGAAAAAACCGCTCGCCGAAGGACGCCTGCTAATCCTTTCCTTTTTCGAGGGCAACATCCATCGCCCAACTGCAACCATAGCAGCCCGGCGCAACGCGTATATCGCCGCACTCGCCGACTGCATCCTCATCGCCCACGCGGAACCAGGCGGCAAAACCGAGACTCTATGCAAGGACGCGCTCGCTCAAGACAAGCCGGTATTCGTCCTGGACTCACCCGACAATGCCCACCTTATAGAACTCGGCATTATTCCTATATCGGCTAACGACCCCGAAAAGCTCATCCCTTGACAACAAAGTAATTTTTAAATACCGTCTGAATATAGCAATCAATCTCAATAAGTATGCTTTCTGGATTGCGGCTCAACACCATACCGCAATGACAACCAAAAACCTCTGGATCGCGGCTAAAGCATGTCCACTTGATTAAACCCTCAAGTGCAGGCTCTGCATGGTTTAAGCAGGGGACCTGCCGCGATGACGGCACTATTGATGGGGCTGATTGATGATTAAGAACTCTCTGTCTCACCTTCTACCATCTCAACAAGCCGATCAATCAGATAAACCGGTATATGGATCACGTTTAGCCCTGTAGATGTCGTGAGTTTCCCTGGCATATCGAGATTGACGAGAACGCCTAATTTGCTCCCATGCCGCGCAGCGTATTCTGATAGACCACCTGTATCCCGCAGCCTTGTAACAAGCGACGCTTTGCACTCAATGGGTATGGTATCGCCCAATGCCGTGCGAAAGATGAAATCGACTTCAGAACTATTGACGCCCTTTTTCCAACCCGTCAAATCCTGTCCCAATGCCATGAGTTCCGTCGCCAGCATATTCTCAATAATACCTCCAAGGGGCGCGCGATGAGCGGCATCGAGACTTGAGAGAATATCAATACGCGGCAGCGCCGTCAGCCGCAAATCATTGGCCAATCCCGGATCGTAGAGATAGCGCTTGGGCGAAAAGCCCTGCTGCTCTGGGCGTGTACCCTGAATATTGGACTTGTAGATCAGTTTCCACGACTCGAGCAACGCCAAAAAATCCGGTACTCTTCTATAAAGAGCTGACGTAGGCCGAACCATCTGCGCGTACTTGCTCGGGCTGCCGAGATTTGATGCCACACCGCGCAAACACTGATCGAATAAAGAGGCTTCTGTTGCCGAAAAAATCCTGGCAAAATCACTGCGATAGTCGAGATACAAATCCCGACGTAACTGCCGCCAGTCCAACTCGTCAAAAAACGATGAGGCAACAGCTGGTAGCCCTCCCACATCGAGATACGACTGCACGTATTTGAGAAGGCGTTCATGTAAAAACGGTGGAGGATCCTTGAAATCGAGCAATTCTTCCTCGTTACCACAGCGAAGAAACTCTCTAAAACTGAAGGGTTGCAACAAAAACCGCGAAACCCTTCCAACTGGAAAGCGCGTCTCCGGCCCGAAGATGCGCGACATAGAACTGCCCGTGAGAATAACCGGTGTGTGCTGCCATTTTTCTTTCATAAACCGCACAAAACTGCCCAGCACAGAACTCTCCTGCGCCTCATCAATACACAAAATGCGCTGACCGTCGCCTTTGAACTGATACACAGTCGCAAGATACGTCTCAAAATCTGCAAAATCCTTACAAGAATTGAGGTCGGAAACCGCGCGGCTGTTCTCCTCCAGATTCAAGTAGAGAATCTCGCGGTCGAGTTTTGGTCTGATAGATTCTACAAGCGTCGTCTTACCAACCTGCCGCGCGCCCTCCAACAGAACGACATTCGGATGCGCAACGCGATGGGTTAGATGTGCAATCAGACGTTTTTCCAGATCTCTTTGTATCATGCTTTTATCCTCACTTCAACAAAAATTAGCTAAAAATTGTAAGAATATCAACAAAAATTAGCTAAAAATTGTAAGAATCCAGAAAAAAGCACCTGGGGACAGGTCGTCATGAAACGAATCGCAATGATATTTCTGGGATTGCTCTTGAGCACCTGTGGCGCAGAATCGCCTACATCGCCACAAGTGGTGGCGGGGATTTATACATTGCAGGCGGTAAAAATTGATTCGGGCCGCGGACACGCCGAGGTCTATCTGAATCGCGAATCGGAAGAAAATCCGCCCACTGGATTTATCGAATTAAACCCGGACAGAACCTACCGCTTATATGCGAGCTTTGGCGGTCCGGATCAAAATATTTGGGAAACGAATGGAAACTACGCTATAAATTCGAAATTGGAAATCACATTTTCCACCCCAGGAAGAAATTTCTCGGGATTTTTCTACAACAAACAAAGTCGGATTGCCGTGACAGAATCACTCTCTGATTCTATCGTACTCATGATATTTGAAAGAGACCTGGAGACGCCAGCTTAACCCTCCATCACACCCCCAACACCATCTGCAACAGCGCCATGCGAATAAAAACACCGTTATGTGCCTGGCGAAAATACGCAGCGCGGGGATCTGTATCAACAGCCGGATCAATCTCATCCACTCTGGGCAGGGGATGCATCACAATCGCATTCTCCGAAAGCGCCGACATCGTCTCCATATCGATAATATATTTTCCTCGCGCCCTTTCATAATCTTGTATCCGATCGCCAAACCGCTCGCGCTGAATCCGCGTCTGATACACCACATCTACCTTCGACATCACGCTCATCAAATCTTCTTCCTCCTCAAACACCACCCCGTGTTCTGTCAGATACCCCTTGATATCATCTCTCATACGCACGACATTTGGCGCGACAAAATACAACTTCACACCTTCGTACTTCGTCAACAAATAAGCCAGCGATCGCGCCGTGCGACCATTTGCCAAATCGCCGACCAGTGCCACGTGAATACCATCTAACCTGCCGATCTCCTTCTGAATCGTGTACACATCCAAAAGCGCCTGCGTGGGATGCTGCCCAGGCCCGTCGCCCGCATTGATAATGGGAACCGACGCCGCATCTGCTGCTCGCCGTGCAGAGCCGCCCTCGTAGTGCCGCAACACAATCACATCGGAATACCCCTCTACAATCCGGATCGTATCCTCGAGCGTCTCACCCTTTGCCGCCGAAGAAAACTCCCGCGCGCTCTCCGTCGTAATCACCTCGCCGCCCAGGCGATACATCGCCGCTTCAAAAGACAACCGCGTGCGCGTACTCGGCTCATAAAACAACGTCGCCATAATCCGCCGATTTAAAATATTCGAACCATAGCGGCTGACCACATGCTCCATCTCGCGCGTCACGTCAAAAATCTCATTCATAACATCGCGACTAAATTGCTGCGCCTCAAGTACGTGAAACAGACTGTCCATCTCTTACCTCCTCGCAAAAAAAAACGCCCCCATTGAGGGAGCGTTTGTATTTAATTTTGCCAGTCGTCATCTGTCCAAAATATAGGCGAGAACATTGGCTTTTGCAAGAGGAAAAAACACATGAAACCGACCACAATTTGACACAAACTAAAAATCAGGGTATCATTTGACCTTTGACCACGATCCACCAACCGAGGAACCAACCGTGAGCAACCACCTGAATTTTCAAGACCTGATCATGCGCCTCGAGCGCTTCTGGGCCGACAACGGCTGTATAATCTGGCAACCCTACAGCGAAAAAGTGGGCGCAGGCACCATGAACGCCGCCACTGTATTGCGCGTCCTTGGACCCGAACCGTGGAACGTCGCCTATGTTGAACCCTCCTATCGTCCCGACGACGGGCGCTTTGGTGAAAACCCCAACCGCATGCAAATGCACACCCAGTATCAGGTCATCCTCAAACCCGACCCCGGCAACCCGCAGGAACTCTATCTCAAAAGCCTTGAAGCCCTGGGCCTCGACTGCAAAGCGCACGACATCCGCTTTGTCGAAGACAACTGGGAATCGCCCGCCCTGGGTGCCTGGGGCCTCGGATGGGAAGTCTGGTTAGACGGCATGGAAATCACGCAATTTACCTATTTCCAGCAAGCGGGCGGCATGCAACTCGATCCCGTTGCCGTTGAAATCACTTACGGCCTCGAACGCATTGCCATGTATCTCCAGGGCGTCGATGAAGTCTGGAAACTACAGTGGAACGACACCGTGACCTATGGCGACATCCTCAAAAAACAAGAAATAGAATACTGCAACTACGAATTCTACTGGGCCGACGTCAACCGCCTCAAATCCATGTACGACATCTTTGTAGCCGAAGCCCAGGCAGCCCTCGACCGCGACCTCGTCATCCCCGCACACGACTACGTCATTCGCTGCTCGCACACCTTTAATCTGCTCGACACGCGCGGCGCAATTGGCGTAACCGAACGCGCCCGTTTCTTTGCCCAAATGCGCGACCTCTCGCGCCAAATAGCCGAAGCCTATGTCGAACAGCGCGCAGACCAGGGACATCCCCTTGTAGAATCATCAAAGGACGAACCCCCACTGGTATCCAAAGTCGAAGACCTGCCCGAAGTAGATACCGCCGATCTCCTCCTCGAAATCGGCTCTGAAGAACTACCTCCTGCCGACGTGGTCAGCGCCATAGCACAACTCGAAAAACTGCTGCCCGAACACCTCGGCGAAGCAAATCTCACGTACGACAGCATCGAAGTCAGCGGCACGCCGCGCAGGCAATACGCCATCGTCAAAAATCTTCAGGGACGGCAACCCGACGAAATCAAACAAGCGCGCGGACCAGCTATCCGCATCGCCTATGACAATGACGGCCACCCCACCCGGGCACTTCAGGGATTTGCCCGGGGACAGGGCATTGATCCAGCAGATGTGGAACAGCGCGACGACTACGTCTGGGCGGGCATCACCATATACGGGCGCAAAACCCAGGAAATCCTCACCGAACTGCTGCCCGAACTCATCGCAAAACTCAGCTTTGGCAAAACCATGCGCTGGGATTCCGACGGAATCGCATATCCGCGCCCCCTCCGCTGGATTGTCGCCCTCTTTGGCGATCAAATCATCCCATTCACCTATGCGCGCGCAACAGCGGGACGCACGAGCCGCGGACTGCGCCCCAACGCCTCGCCAGAAATCGAAATCACCTCTGCCTCTGACTATCGCGCGCAAATGCAAAAACACGGCATCGCAGTCAACCGCGACAAACGGCGGGAAGCCATCAAACAGCAAGTCGAAGCACTGGCCCAAAAAATAGACGGCAGCGTACCCGAAGATCCCGAACTCCTCGACGAAGTCACCGACCTCGTCGAAGCCCCGCACGCGCTTTGCGGCACCTTTGAAAGCGCGCGCCTTTCCCTACCCCGCGAAATGCTCATCGCCGTCATGAAAAAACACCAGCGGTATTTTCCAGTGATCGACAAAAAGGGAGACCTCAAACCCAACTTCATCACCGTGTGCAATGGCCTACCCGACGACCCTGACCTCGTCGTCAAAGGCAATGAAAACGTCATACGCGCCCGATATGCCGACGCCAGATTCTTTTACGAAGACGACACAACCAAAAAACTCGGCGACTTTCTCACGCGCCTTGACACCCTCACCTTCCAGGAAAAACTCGGCTCTATGCGCGACAAAACCCGCCGCGTTGAAAAACTCGTCAACGACTTATCTGACGCGCTTGAACTTCAGGGAGAAAACAAAAAAGCGGCTCTGCGCGCAGCCGTATTGTGCAAAGCCGACCTGGCGACCAGCATGGTCGTCGAAATGACATCTCTACAGGGCATCATGGGCCGCTACTACGCCCTGTCTTCCGGTGAAACGAAAGCTGTTGCCCGCGCCATTGAGGACCATTACCATCCGCGATTTCCGGGCGACTCACTACCCCAAACACAACCCGGTCTCGCCGTCTCAATAGCCGACCGACTCGACAGCCTCGCCGGTCTTTTTGGCGTGGGCATCAAACCCCGCTCAAATGCCGACCCCTATGGTCTCAGACGCGATACCCTGGGCCTGCTCTCCAATCTCCTCGGTTACAAAATACACTTTTCACTGCGTCAGGGCCTCAACGCAGCCACCAATCACCTGCCCGTTGTGGTCAAAAGAGAAGCCCTCGACGAAGCCTTTGACTACATCATCCGCCGTCTCGAAGTAGTCCTTCGAGACGAGGGCCTGCGCCACGACGCGATTTCCGCTGCGATTGCGGCGAATTTGGACGACCCCTATCAAATCCAGCGGATCGCCCGGACATTTACCGCGCAAATCCATTCCGACCAATGGCTCGACATCCTGCACGCCCATGCGCGGTGCAAACGCATTGTGCGCGACCTCTCGGAACACTATGACCTCAATCCCGACCACGACCCCGAAGAAGCCTCTATAGCACTACACAAAGCCTATCTCGCCGCACGCAAAACAATGGACACATCCGGCGACAAACTCACCGCCCTGATCCAGGTCATGGCCGAATTGCGCGACCCCATCAACCGCTTCTTTGAAGACGTACTCATCATGGTCGATGATCCCGACCTCAAGCAATCGCGCCTCGCCCTTGCCCAGCACATCGCCGCCCTGCCCGACGGCATTGCAGACCTGAGCCAGTTTGAGGGATTCTGATTTAGAAGTGTGAAGTAGGAAGTGTGAAGTGTGAAGATAAGACACCTGCCTTGGGGCGGTTGGGCGGGGCCTTCTCACTTCTAACTTCTTCCTTCTAACTTCTTAAAGCTGTATCTTTGTCTGAATATTCAAAATCCGTTCGCGCCGAAATCCGCCGGAGCCATCCGGCAAATAAGTAAATTCGGCCTCCATGATCACCACCGTATTCTTTACGGGTTCCAGCGCGACCACATATCCAAACCGCGTATTGGGCGTGCCATCGAACAAGTTTTTCAGGCTGATGTTCCGAAAGCGCTTCTCAAAATACCCCTCTGCCCGTGTCACTTTTTTTATTTTGGGTATCTGTTCCAAAAATTCTGGTATCATACCCGCGCGACCTTCCACAATTTGGGCACCGCCGACATCTCCGCGCAAGTGTTGATAGGAACCACTCGCCACAAAAATGCCGTAAAATCTCACAAGCGCACTGCCAAACACCCCTTGCATCGACCCAGACTGCAACGTGGCTTCGCGCGTTGTGATAGCCCCTGTACGCGGATCGACAATCGCGCGATTAACATCGTAGAGCGCGTCAAAATGCCCGGCCTGAAACCGACCGTTCACCCAGCGATATTCCCCCTGCAATCGCGCCGGTCCCACATCGACCATCACACCGGGCAAAGCGAGACCCGTGCCACTATCCTCATCCAAAATTCGCCCAGCAGCCGCATACAACCGCGCCCTTAAATGCCGCCTATCGATAAAAGGATAGCCCACATCAACACTCGCGGCTGCAAATGCATCGCGCGGCAGACCTGCGCGAATCGAATCGGGCAAGCCGCTGAGTTGATCCGCATCCACAACCGCCGTGACACCTATATCCAATAGCGGAACGGGTTGAAATTCGGCGCGCCCCCCAAAAACCGGTCCACCGCCTTCTAAATCCAGCAAATTGCCGATCAGGGCGCGCATTGTCAAACCCCGAAAAATATGGCGAATCCTCACGTCCAAACCCGCGCGTTTTATTCCCGGCGAACCGTGCGTATTGCGATAGTTGCGCATCACCAGCCCCGTGCCCAATGTCACCCATTCTAAAGCACCGACGTGCAGAGACAACCGCCGATTGCGATCATCTATATCTCCATAGCGCACGTAGTGAATTTTTCGCAACAGACTCTCCACACCTCGTCGCCTGCTCGAAAAATCCCATCCACTATCCCGAATATGTCCCTCATGATCCAGAAAAATCTCCAGATCAAAAGCCGCAGACAAGTCCCCAATGCGTATGCGAGGCTGTATATTATAGCGTTGCATCTGCTCCTGCTCGACTGTTACAGAGCCCAATATCGCAGACAAGTCCAATGGAATTCCTATTGCATCTGCTGAAACACCTTCAAAAATCAGCCCCCAAAACGCGACAATCCAACAAAACCGATACCGCATAAAATCGCACCCCCAAACGGTTTAGATCCAATATTCGCCCTTGTCTCAACATAAGCCTCTTCTTTTTTTTTGGTCAAGTAAAGAATCGCAAAAATCGGAACCCTCCCATCGGTCAGGCGTTATCAACATAGTCTCACGTACCATGTTCAACCAATGGGAACCTATTGACAAACACATTGTCTTACAATATTTTAACAAAAGTTAAAACACATCTGGTCCTCCGACTCTTCCATCGGGAGAATGCCATGAAAATTGGATTGCGGTTCTGGATGGTTGTCTGCTGTGCATCTTGCATTGCACTACCTCTTTTTGCCGAAGAAGATGAAACACTTCCACAAGACACAACCCACCGAAATACGATGTTTGCCCTGGGCCAACGCCAGATTCAAGCGGGTGAAATCAACGAGGCCATGGCGACCCTCCAACGCATTTTAGAACTCTTTCCAGAAGACGCCCATGTGTATTCTCAACTGGGTTATATCTACCTCAAACAAAAAGAATACAAAGAAGCTGAAGGCGCCTTCAAAACAGCCAAAAAATTCGACAAAAGCCTCGTCGAGGCCTATGTCGGACTTGGCCTTACATATGCCGAAGCACCCACGCGGGGAATGCAATCTTATTACAATTTCCGCAGAGCCATTAGCGAGGCCAAACGCGCCACCAAAATCGATCCCGACTACGGCCCGGCCTATCGCTTGCTCGGCGAAATCTATGAGCGATTTCAAGAAGACCACAATAGGGCCATGCAGTATTATCAAAAATACGTCGAACTCGAACCCGATAACCCCGAGGGCCTCTATTATTACGGTTTAGCCTGTGTACAGGCCAAAGCATTTGACAAAACGCTCGAACATATTGCCCCCTACCTCTCGACAAATCCCGACGTCGTTCAACTCTTGCCTATTGTTGCACAGGGCCATTTTTATAACGACGAAGCGCAAAAAGCCCTCGAACTCTTCGAGCGTTATCTCGCCAACACCGAAGGTAGTGAACGCGCACATTACACCGATATTGCCTACGTTGCCTCAGACACAGAACTCGAAGAATACCGCGCCACCACACCGGGACCCGAACAACAGGCATACCGCGAGCAATTCTGGGCACGGCGCGATCCCGACATCCTCACCAAACTCAACGAGCGCGTCATCGAACACTACCGCCGCACCTGGTATGCGCGCACCTATTTTTCGTCCAATGTCTATCCCTGGGATGAACGAGGGGCTGTTTATATCCGATATGGCGAACCCGACTACCGCTCGCGTTCCAATGACCGCAACTTTGTCCAAACCGCCGAAGTAGAGCGCGTGCGCACGCAGATGGCCGTTGACATCTACGGTCCTGAAGCGGCCTTCTTCACCTTCACAGGTCCCGTCTTTCCCATTCGCACCAGCCGCGAAACAGGCTCCCTTTTTGAACAACGTGACGCTACCGACATCGCCGACGAAGATTTCACGTCCGAAGAAGCTGGCGAAGCTGCCGATGAAAGTATGACCGAACTCCCCGAGGCCGAAGGCGGTGAGGGTTCGGATTTCAGACTCGGCTTTGAGCGCAATCCATTTGAGCGCGATGGCTCCATCGCAAGCGTCCTTGACGAGCAAACGGGACAACTCAACACCCGCTTACAATTTGGCCGCTTTTCGCCTGTTACCATTGGCAGTGAAATCGATACCGTACCCTGGGAAACCTGGACCTATATCCAGATCAATGGGGGCATAGAGATCACATTCACCGACGAATGGGGCAATGGACGCTATGACTTTGCCCCATTGCCCGAAGCCACAACCGAAGATCCCGACGCCATCTCTTATATCGCCCGCATGACCGAATACATGCCCGAAGTCATCTATCAGCAAGCCGTATCGACTTCGCCCGATTTTTATCGCCCTGGACTCCCCGGCGATATACTCAACTTTTACTATGACCTCGCGCACTTCCGCGGGACCGACGGACAAACCAATCTCGAGATTTATTACGGCATCCCACCCGAGCAAGTCGAAATTGAGCAAGAAGCCGATTCGAGTTTCATACACGTACAATTGGCCGTTGCGCTGGCAAATGAAGGTCACACCTCCATCTATCGCACAACCGATGAGTTCTCATATCGCGGCGCGCAAGTCCCCAACACAACCGAACAGGGT
>JAJEDY010000046.1 GCA_022821275.1 Candidatus Latescibacterota bacterium
ATTATCGGTAAGCCCTGAATCGGAGCAAAAAATTAGGCAAATAGGGTGGATATATCGGCGATATGGGGCGTTTTGGCTAGCATCAGGCGGTTGATTTGACAACTTTTCAAAGACTGTTCGGGTTTTTAAAACAGCTTCTTATGTTCAATTCAGATTTGTCTAAATTTAGCCGACCAGATTGGTTGATATCCCAATTCTGGACAAAATTAATAGTCGTTCCCGAACTAATGGTCAGTGTTGTTCCAGGTAAGACTGTGATATCTCCGCATATTGTGATATTACCGCTCCAGGTTTGGTCTCCTGAAACGACTGGCGGAGTAAATTGGTAAGAGAAATATGAGGCACTTGGATTTATGGGATTTATTACAGAAGCGATTTGAGGCTTTCTAATATAAACTTTATCTGATGTCACAGATTTGGTCGCAATTGTTTTCTCCCAGTTGCCTTTATAAGCTGGACCTGGTGGAGCCTCGTTTTCTTTACCAACAGGACTGGGCACCTCTAAATGTCCCCATTTGATATCTGCTTTTAACCAATCAGGGGCTGATGTATCTGTTTTGTTGGGAAGTAAGACAATTTCAGCATTATCAATGACTTCAGAAAATAGACCATTGGGATACTCGTAATTGTCTGTAACACCACTCCAAATTCCACCTTGAGGCTCAAACCATAATGCCCGATAAGGATAACTGCCGCCACTTTGCAGGCCTGATTCCGATGTGGGACCGACCCAATCAATAATTGGATTCAAAAAACCAACTCCTGGCACTGGAATTAGGGCACTAAACAAACTTCCACCCCCTACATACACAAGCGGTCTATCTCCTACAAGAGGCACTTCGGGAGAGCCTAAATGACCAAGATAATCTGCTTTTGCAGGTCCGTTTTTTCCATATTTCGCTTTTCGACTCATTGCTTGTCCATGAAAATAAAACTCAACTTCTTGAGCTACTGCGCTCAGGGGATTGCGACTCGATACAATAACATTTATGTGTTCCCAATCTCCTTCGTGATTATTTATCCAATCATTGTAGGGATAAAAAAATCAATACTGAATAACAGGCCTCCCACTCCCACTCCTACCATCTTCAGTAAATATGTGAGCGTAGATGGTATTGGGAAAACTATCTCGCACACTTTTGTAATGCCTCTCCCAACTTCCCTGAACGGGAGCATTACGATCAAAGTCCGACCCATTTATATTTGGTCCTGCAAAATCGAAATGTGCCTTGACCTGGTAAGTATCTTTGGGATATGATAGGTTGCGCCAACTTCCTGTTGCTTTGAATTCGGTATTGAGATTGGCGTAACTTCCACTGCTATAATTGATGCCTGTGCTATCGGTTGTTGAATAAGTGCCCACGAATTTCTCCTTCCAGTCAGAAGCAGAAATTTCAAATTCAACACCAGGTTGGCCTTTTGTACCAGGTTTTTTTACATTAAACCATATCTTTCTCCAATCATCTGCTCCAACGATGTTCACGGATTCCGGTGCTTGAGGAATATACTGTGTGCCATTGACTTTGGCGCTGTGTAACAGCAAAATGGGTGCAAACTTTTGAGCCAAAAGAAGATCATTATTGGCCTCCATCTTTCCTGCTTGTCCAATAAGTAGAACGATTAAAACGATCAGACACCGTTGATTTAATTTCATAATGCCTGCTTTTCTCCTCCCTGAATATAAAACAGAAATGCCTTCAAAAGTTGAATGCGATCCCCCAGATAGAACCCGTATCTTTAGGAATAAACAGAGGCCCAATCGTGGTGTCAGATTTGCGATCATCACGCTTATTTTTAGCTCTTATACTTCCAATTTTTCGTCCAATAATCTCCCCTATAATGCTACCAATAACCTCAGTAGGAACTACAAAAAGAAGATCTCTCTTTGAAAGATCCTCCTCTAATAATTTCCAGTATAAACTTCCAGCCACAACACTACCAGACAATGCCCCTACAAAGCTTTTGAAACGTTTGCTGCGTTGAGGTAAATAGACACCGCCTGCAGCACCTAACATCGAACCTATCATAAAGCTATCTAATGAAAATTTCTGCGTAGTCAAAGCTACGCAGACAAAACCTGACCATCCGCCCAAATGACCGCCCAGAAAACCCAGTAAAGATTCACCAAAATAAATATCTACATTCCTTTTATCCACACTCCCTTTCTGTCCTGTATCTGATGCTGCATTTGCCTTTGTGATTAGCTTCTGAATACGCTCAAAGGCGATCTGCTCCTTCCATAAACCGCGTCCAACGGTCAATGTCTCAGAATCTACAGCCTTGATATAGCCTCTTACTGTCTCCAACTTCACCCCCTCATAGTACGTAATTTCGGCATACGTACCCACTTCAATTTTGCTGCTGTCTATCTCGCTATCTTTCAAAACGACACTTGTCCTGTCAGCCGGTGGTGGCGTAGATTGAGCAGAAACAGGTCCACAGGTCGGGGTGATACTTATAGCGATAGCAAACACTACCGACTGTATCTTCACCTTAAATCCCATTGGCTTTTTATCTTTTTTTTATGATATCAACCGACTCCTGATTTACCCAAAAAAGAAAGCCACTTCTTTGGCTGCATTTTCCAGTGAATCTGAGGCGTGTACAGCGTTGTTTTGAATATCGGTTGCAAAGTCTTTGCGAATGGTTCCTTCTGCGGCTTCTTCGGGGTTGGTGCTGCCAATGGCTTCGCGCAAAAATGCGACGGCGTTGTCTCGCTCGAGTGCCATGGGTACACAGGGGCCAGAGGTCATAAAATTGAGCAGGTCACTGTAAAAAGGCCGTTGGCGATGTACGGCATAAAATTCGGCGGCCCGTTGGCGCGTGAGGCGAACCATTTCCAGATTGACAATTCGAAATTTTTTTTCTTCGAGACGGCGAATGATTTCACCGATTACATTTTGTGCAACAGCGTCGGGTTTGACGATGAGCAGGGTGCGTTCCATGCATAAAATTCCATGTGAGAAATACGGCTTGTATCGGCTTGAAGATGGACAAGATAGGAGTTGGCCTTTTTTTTGTCAACCTCATTTTTGATAAGGATTTGCGCTTGTGAACTGCGCGAGAAAGAGGTTGACACAAGTCTAATGGACTCCTTTAATTGGGAAGGTCGTTTTTAGCGCTGTTGCGTTTTAATTTTTTTGGATGCCGGGGTCTTTTTATGAGTGTTGTTATTCCATTTTTGAATCACAAGGTTCTTTTTATCACGGGTGCAACGGGTTTTTTGGCCAAGGGATTGGTGGGAAAAATCCTTTGCCATGCGCCAGATGTTGGGCGCATTTATCTCATGGTGCGTCCCCAAAGGCGGGGAGGGGGCAAGCCCATTAGTGCCGAAGACCGACTGCAAAGAGAGATTTTGCAATCCAGTGCTTTTGCGCAATTGCGCGCAAAATTGGGAGATCGTTTTGATGCTGTGATGCGAAAAAAGGTCATTGCCGTGCCGAGCGATTTGACACGAGATCGCCTCGGCATGGACGCGGAGACATATACGCGGTTGACCCGTGAAGTCGATATTGTGATTAACAGCGCGGCCAATGTGGTTTTTGATGCGCCACTGGATCTGGCTCTGGCGCAAAATACACTTGGAGCCAGGCGCGTTGTCGAATTTGCCAAAGCGTGTCGAGATGCTGTGCTGGTGCATGTTTCAACGGCTTATGTCAATGGGCGGCAAAAGAGAATCATTTCTGAAGACGCGCCCGTGCCCGATCAAACGGTGGCACAACAGATGGGAAATGGTCGCGCGCCCGATTATAGTCTGGATTCGGAGGTTGAAGATATTCTGGCGTATAGCCGCGAAGTAGAGGCGGCGTCGCGAAGCCCCGAGCGATTTTCGGAATTTACGCGGTTGCTGGACCGGCAGGACCGGGGCAAGCGCGTTACAGCGCATCGGCGGGAACACCAGTTGGAGGCTTTGCGCCAGCGCTGGGTGCGGGAACGGATGGTGGCACGGGGCATAAAGCGCGGGCGAGAGTTGGGCTGGCACGACAGTTATTCTTTCACCAAAGCCATGGGCGAGCAGATGGTTGCCAAGACCCGGGGCGATTTGCCGACCGTGATCGTGCGCCCTTCTATTATTGAGAGCAGTTTGTCCGATCCAGAACCGGGATGGCTGGAAGGTCTAAAAGTGGCCGATCCACTTATTGTACACTACGGCAAAGGGCGTTTGACGGATTTTCCAGCGCGTCCAGAAGCGGTTTTAGACGTTATTCCCGTGGATATTATTATTAATGTGATTATCGGTGTTTTGCCTTCCATCCGTGCAAATGCCGATTTGAAAGTTTATCATGTGACAACAAGTGCAAAGAATCCAGTGACGGTGGGTGAGGTCGTCCAGTATGTTTACGAGTATTTTGTGAACAATCCAATGCGAGATCGCAATGGCAAACCCATTGCGGTGACTCCGTGGACCTATCCGACCCTGTCACAATTTCGTCGAAAGTTGCGCTACAAGTATCTATTACCACTCAAAATTTTGCAACGGTCACTGGATTGGGTGCCGCTGGTTAATGTTTCAAAGCACAAACGCCATTTGTCGATTTTGAATGCCACTTTGGAAAATACACTGTCGCTTACCGATATTTACGGTTCTTATATTTCTCTGGATTGCGTGTTTCAAAATGACAATATGAATCGCTTGTTTGACAACATGGATGCAGAAGATAGAGAAATTTTTAATTGTGATGTTTCGCGCATAGATTGGCCCTCTTATGTAAAAGAAGTTCATATTCCCGGCTTGCAACGCCATGTGCTCAAGACGGGCGTTTAGGCTTATCTCATGATCTCACGCAATAAATCGGATACTCGCCCATTGCACGAAATACTGCTCGACGATTTGGAGCAGATGTTGGTCATTTATGACCAATCGGTTCAGCTTATGCTCGAAGCCGTGCGTCACGATGGCTATTTTGACGACCTCGATGCAGATGCGGTGGTCTGGCCCAACAGTCAGAGCGGGGCGATGGATATGGAGGCACTGCAATTTCGCGCGCAACTTGTGGATGCGATTTTTCAAGGCTTGCCCCAGGTTCGCGATGAGCGTTTGGATGAGGCGTATCGTCCTTTTGCGGCGTTGCTTCCGCAATATCACACGGGCAGCCGAATTTATTTGCAACTCCGGCGACAATTTGTCGATCGCGGCCGCGGGGATGCGAAAGATTTTTTGACGTTGTATCAATCTCTGTATTTGAAGGCTCTGGCACAGGCGGAGTTGCACGCGCCCGAAGCCGTGGAAGAGGCATTGGCTCAGGTGCATATTACACAGGTGCCGATGTCGCACGCCCGTGCCGTTGCAGAGGCGCTCGACAATGTGGAGGCAGATGAGGATGCACGCTGGGCCGAGGCGTATAGTTGCGAACGAGATGGCGAGCGGATTGAGGGCACTTTGCGCGATTTGTTGCAAGATGTGGCACAGCGCACGCTCAATTTGATCGCCGCGGGGGGACTGCTCTCAACGCGGTATAATTATTTGACGAATTTTGGTTGGTTTGGCGTGTCGGTGTGGAAGGTTATTGTGGATGTGGAGGTGGCTTTGGCGCAGTTGCGCGACGATGTGGATCTGGATGGGGTAGATGGTGATGTGTTGCACATCAAGGCGCTGTTGATTGAATTTTTGCATGCGCATCAAGAAGATCCCACCAAATTGCGTCCCCGGCTGTACTGGTATGGACAGGAGTATAGTTATTTGACGCGGGATATGATCGATTTGTCGGTTAAGCTGATATGCGATGTGAACGCGCAAATCGATCGCGCTGGGCAAAAAGACTCGCGTATAGAAATGCCCATTTTGCTCGCCGATACGGCGCGAGGACGATTTTTGGAATATCCCAATGTCGGGCGTCGGGGACAATTTTCAAAATTGCAACGAGGAATGCGTTTTGCCCGGTGGATGGGGACTTCGCTCAAGGTCGGGCGAAAAAAAAAGAAATTATTGGAAAGAGAAACCGATCCCATCCGTCGCCGCGAAGCGGGATGGCGTACCTGGCTCGATTGGGGGCGTCGCACGCTGGATATTTTTGATATTCATGTTGATATTTATATCGATCCCCATTTTGAAGCCGTCGCGCGAGATTTGGGAGTCGATGCGGAAGATCGGCGTCTCATTTTTTTGCCAACCCATCAGAGTTTGTTTGACCATCCCGTTTTGTACAGAGTTTTGCAGTCGCGAAAATTTTTGGATGCGATGGGATGGGAAAGACCCGAGCCGTGTGTGATTTTGGCGCGCACGGGGCTGGCGCGTTCGGGTATTAAAATTGGATCGAAACAGATCACGCAGTTTGGGATGACGTCTGAGGTTTTTGATCAGATTCTGGAAAATGTCGATGGCTATGTGATGCTCGAGCGGTCCCATGCTGCGGGCCATACGACACAGCGCGTGGCACAGGCATTGACGGAGCGACCAGGCGTTATTTATCCCATGGCGACGACTGCGGCTTTTGCGATTCAACAATTTCCGCTTCAACACGGGGTGTTTGCACAGTTGCCCCAGGATGTGGTGATTGTGCCGATTGCCTACCGCGGGCTTCACGCGCTGTGGCCCAAGTGCCCAAAGGGCAATATCAATATCAATCCGGGGCAGGTCGATGTGTGGGTTTCGCCGCCGATGTTGGGGGAGACGACTCTGTTGCCCAAAAGACGGTCGCTGCGGATTCAGTCCGAGGCTGCCGCGCTGTTTCAAGCGGTGCATATTGCGACGTTGTTGAATCCGGAAGAGTCTTAAATCAACGAATCAACGAATCAACGGTCAGTGGTCAAAAATCAGCGATCAATCCCATCCATCGTCATTGCGGCAGGCTTTAAGCCGTAATCCAGAGGTTTTGGGTGGGGTTCGTCTATTCGTCTATTCGCATTTTGCGAGGTACAAAATGAATGAACTGATGGTTGTCGCATTTTTACTGGCGCTGGTATTTTTGCTTTTTCGAGGGCGTCGCGCTTTTGCCAGCAAAGGCCGTTTTTCTGATGGAGAGGCAGAAGGCGAGCGGTTTGCTCACAAGTGGGGGTATAAGGATACGCGGTTTGAGTTTGACGACGACAGGACCGTGCAGGTGACGGGAACGCGGTATCCGTTGTGTGGCTATCGGATGCCGTATTTTTTGCCTTTTGTCGAAGAGGTGCTCGATGTGCCGATCCGTCCCGAAGATATGGGGCAAGAGGTCGAGCATCGCGATTTGCCCGTGCCTGTGGCAAATGACGAATTTTTAAGGGCGGTGCGCGAGGCACTTAATGAAGATGGCGTTTCTCAGGAGGACATAGAGCGTCTGGTGCATAGCCACGGGCAGTTGAGTGTGGATGAGGTGTATCAAATTTTGTATCATCAGCCGCCCGAACGCCTGGTGGATGTGGTGTTGTTCCCGGAGGAAGACGCGGATATTCAGGCTATTATTCAGCTTGCAAATGATCACAATGTGGTGCTGGTGCCCTATGGTGGCGGGACGAATGTGAGCGGTGCGCTCGCAATTCCGACTTCGGAGACGCGAATGGTCGCGTCGGTGGATATGCGTCGCATGAATCGCATTGTGCAGGTGGATGAAGAGAATTTTCAAGCGTGTGTGCAGGCGGGTATTTCGGGTAAGCAATTGGAGATTGCGCTGAATGAGTTGGGGTACACGTCGGGACACGATCCAGATAGTCTGGAGTTTTCAACTCTGGGGGGATGGGTTGCGACCAATGCCAGTGGTATGAAAAAGAATCGGTATGGCAATATTGAGGATATTGTGATAGAGGCCACGCTGGTGACGCCAACAGGGGAGGTGGAGACACACCATGCGACGCCGCGCAATTCGACAGGTGTGCAGCCCAGGTCGTTTTTGTTTGGGAGTGAGGGCAATTTGGGGGTTATTACCCGGGCGACGATAAAGATCCACAAACAGCCCGAAGCACAAGAGTTTGGTTCGCTGGTGTTTCCGTCATTTGAACGAGGTGTAAGTTACTTAAAAGCACTTCGTCCAACGGGGCAAGTTCCGGCGAGTATTCGGCTGGTGAACAATACGGAATTACAGCTTGGGCAGGCGCTGAAGCCCGAGGCAAAAGGGTTCAAGAAGCTCCAGCAGGATATTCAGCAATTTTTTTTGGTTAAGGTCAAGGGGTTTGATCCAGAGCAGTTGGTGGCGTGTACGATTGTGATGGAGGGCACAAAAGACGAGGTCCGGCAGCAGGCAAAGACGATTTTTCGTTTGGCGAAGAAATACGGCGGTATTTCGGGCGGGGCGCACAGGGGCGAACGAGGGTATATGTTGACGTTTGGGATTGCGTATATTCGCGATTTTTTTACTCAGTTTCACGTTTTGGGTGAGACATTTGAGACTTCTGTGCCGTGGACTAATATTCACGATGTTATTGGTGCGGTGAAAAAGAAGCTGGTTGTTTTGTGTGAAGAATACGGCGTGCCGGGCAAGCCCTTTCTGGCCTATCGCGTGACGCAGACCTATCACACGGGCGTGTGCATTTATTTTACAATGGGTTTTTGTGCGCAGGGACTTGAGGATTCGGTTGGCGTTTATCACGCGATTGAGCGCCAGTTGAGGCAGGAGATTTTAGATCACGGCGGGTCTTTGTCACACCATCACGGCGTGGGCAAGCTCCGCAGTGGCTTTTTGCCGCAGATTCAAAGCGAAAATAGCATTGCAGTGCTGCGGCAAATGAAAAAGGCGATGGATCCAAATAATATCTTTGCCATTGGCAATGGGGCGTTTGCGGATTGAGTGACAGTGAGAGGAACGCCAATACCATGCGAGAAACGACCGATGCTCTGAAGGTACAGGAACTCATGAGGCGTCTTGGTGCAGAGGCACGAGGCGAAGGCCGAATTTATCTCGTTGGGGGGAGTTCGGCGGTGCTGCTGGGCTGGCGAGCGACCACTGTAGATGTCGATCTCAAGCTCGATCCGGAACCCATCGGCGTTTTTGATGCGATCGCTCGCGCTAAGAATATCTTAAACATAAATGTCGAGTTGGCGGCTCCCGATGATTTTATTCCCCCCCTTCCCAACTGGCAAGAGCGGAGCGCATTCATCGCTCGATACGGAGCGGTCGATTTTTTTCATTACGACTTCTACGCGCAGGCACTCGCGAAGATTGAACGCGGGCATGAACAAGACCTGCGCGATGTCGAGGCGATGCACCGGGAACAGTTGATTGAGCCGATGCGCCTGATCGCGCTCTTTGACGCGATTGAGCCTGGTCTGGTGCGTTATCCCGCGATTGATGCTACGTGTTTCCGCGAGAAGGTGCAGAATGCGGTGAACACGATGGAGGAGCAATGAATAGAGTTCCAAAAAATTTGCCCGGTGCAGATCTCGTAGTGTCGGGCATTGAAGCGTTGCAGCGCGGTGAGATGACGGTCGAAGCCTTGCTCGTCGCTATTGGTGCGACACGTCTGCGTGCTGCTGGTTTGGAGATTCCCCAGGTGGCGTTGCCGGACCAGCCCGAACTCGCGCTCTACAAGGCCCTTGGTGCCATGTATCCCGGAGACACACATTCCCGCTACAACAGTCTCATCCGCCGTCTTGTCAGCTTTGAGCGGGCACTTGAAAGAATGGAAAGGACCAATTTTGAGTGGCGCGATGTTTAGGAATAAGGTAGCGATTATTACAGGCGCGTCTTCGGGGCTTGGGGCTGCGTTGGCTCTGGAATTGGCGAAGCAGGGCGCACATCTGGCATTGTTTGCAAGGCGAGAGGAAAAGCTGGGCGAGACGGCTGAGCAGTGTCGGCGGTTGGGCGCAGAGGTGGTGACTGTGGTGGGAGATGTTACACGGGTCGTAGATTGCGAGCAGTTGGTTGAGGCGACGATTGCTGCTTATGGCCGTATAGATTATTTGATTGCCAATGCCGGGATCAGTATGTGGGCGCGGTTTGATGAGGTGGAAGATTTGGAGGTGTTTCGCAAGCTGATGGAGACCAATTATCTCGGTCTGGTTTATTGCGTACATGCGGCATTGCAACATTTGAAAGTTTCGAAGGGTATGATCGTGGCCATTGCATCTTTGCAGAGCAAATTTGGTGTGCCTTTGCACACGGGATATGGCGCGTCAAAACACGCGGTGCTGGGTTTTTTAAACGCTCTGCGTCTGGAGGTGGAAGATGTTCAGGTGTTGACGGTCTTGCCGCATTGGCTTCAGGGGACGAATTTGAGGCGGCACGCTTTTGGGAAGGATGGGGAAGCATTGGGCGATTCTTCACAAAGGCACAATAAAGAGGCACTTTCTCTTAGATCTTGTTGTGTGGCAATTTTGAAAGCGATGCGAAAACAGAGGCGCGAATTGGTGCTTCCCTGGCACCACCGCGCATTGCCCTTTCTTCAAGTGATTCATCCCAAAATTGTCGAGTGGCTGGTGAAGAGGAAGATGAAGGGGCAGGGTTTGGGGGAGATGGGGTGATGCCCGATGATCTTGGAACTTCCATAGAAGAAGCAGTGGGACAGATGCTGATGATCGGTTTTCGCGGTGATGTTTTAGATAGAGGTATCACGGCGATGCTGCGGGATATTCAACCCGGTGGGGTGGTGCTTTTTGATTATGATTTGCCGAGTAACGGTGAGGTGGTGCGAAATATTACGTCTCCGAAGCAACTTCGCGCATTGACCTCAGCGCTTCAGGGCATAGCTCCCTATTTTATTGCGGTTGACGTAGAGGGCGGATATGTCAACCGGCTGAAAGAGGCGTATGGTTTTACTGTTTCTGTGCCCTCTGCTCAAGAACTCGGCAGGCTGTCCCCGGGTAAGACAAAAAGGGGGGCCGATGCTCTTGCGCGCGAATTGAAGGACATGGGGATTAACTGGAATTTTGCTCCTGTTGTCGATGTAAATATAGATCCCAAAAGTCCAGCTATTGGCGCGATAGAACGGTCGTTTAGCGGTGTTCCGAGGACTGTGGTGGCGCATGCGAATGCGTTTGTTAAGGCGCATCGAGAACGGCAGGTGATACCGACGCTGAAACACTTTCCCGGACACGGAAGTGCGGCGGGCGATACGCATCTTGGTGTTGCGGATGTCACACAGACATATCGGCGTGCGAAAGAGCTTTTGCCGTATCAAAAGTTCATCCAGAGGGGCTATGAAGATCCGATTCTTACCGCGCATATTGTCAATCGGAAGCTCGATAAGAGCGGAAGACCGGCAACTTTGTCGCATGATATTATGACGAGGCTTCTCAGATATGAGATGGGTTTTGATGGGGTCGTTATTTCCGATGATATGCAGATGGGGGCGATTGTCGAGGCGTATGGGTTGACAGAAGCGGTTGTTGAAGCCGTAAAAGCAGGTGTCGATATGATTCTGCTCGCCAACCAGATTGGAGAATACAATATTGAGCAGGTGTACGAGGTAAAAAATGCTATTGTACAGGCGGTAGCAGATAGCGTTGTGGGAGAAGATCGCATTTGCGAATCTTTTAATCGGATCCAAAAATTGAAGCAGAGGTTCGGTATTTAAGGAGAGAGCGTGACGTCTTCTGATCTTAAAATTCTTATTCAGGAAGGCGAAGGCACGACGCTTGAGTTCAAATTACCGGGGTAGTTGTCTTAGAAATTCGACTTCACTTATCTTTACTCACCTCATTGCGAGGTGAGTTTTCTTTTTTATCTTATGTCAAATCACTGGACAATTATTGCAAATCCCGTTTCGGGACGTGGTCGTGCAAGGCGCATGGGTGAGCGGGTTGCGGATTTGTTGCGCGAGCGCGGTGTAGATGCCGATTTGATGATGTCGGGGGCACCGGGCGATTGCGAGCGGATAGCGCGGGAAGTGTTGGCGCGAGGTGTGCGACAGGTTGCTGCCTGTGGGGGGGATGGGACAGTGCATGAGGTGATCAATGAGCTCGCAAATTCCGATGCGATTTTGGGGGTTGTGCCCTGTGGTCGCGGGAATGATCTGGCGCGGGCATTGGGGTTGTCCAGAGATGCGGAGGACGTGGTCAATACGCTGGTGCATGGGGTGGATCGCGCGATTGATCTGGGGAAAGTGGGTGACCGATTTTTTGCGACTGTTGCGAGTTTGGGTTTCGATACGGCGGTGGCGCAAAGGATGCGGAATCAGGGGACCGGTTTTCTCACGCGGGCTTTGGAGGTGGGTGGAACAGTGTCTTATGGGCTGACAGTTTTGCGAACACTATCTGGATATCGATCTTCTTTTGTGCGTCTGCGGGGAGATTTTGGCGTTTTTGAAGGGCGTATTTTGCTGGCGGCAACGGCGAACGCGCCTTTTTATGGGAGCGGGATCAAAATTGCACCTGATGCCATTGTTGATGATGGGGTGCTGGATGTGTGCATTGTGGCAGATGTTTCGCGCTGGACGGTTTTGCGGATGTTTTTGAGCGCGTATTCCGGCGCACATGTTGGTCATTCTGCTGTGCGCGTTGTGCAGACGAGAACTTTGCAGATTGAATCCGATGATTCCCTGTGGATTTTTGCGGATGGCGAACCGATGTGTGAGGTTCCCGCGAAGATTGAGGTTGTTCCGGGTGCGTTGAAGGTGAGGGTATAGGGAATTTTGGTTTTAAGTGTTCATTTTCGGACACTTGTGTATCAATATCGGACACTTGTGGCGTTGTGAAATTTGACCGTTTTTTATAACAGGTTGAAAAATAATGAGATAAATATTTTGGCACGGATATTGCATAGGATACAGTTACAATTTGATCAGTTGTTCAAAGTTAGCGTATAAAGGAGGTTCGAGATGATTCAGATGTCGGGTATTCAAAAGTGGTATTCGTCGCGTTTTATTCGTACGGTTGTGCTGCAAGGTATTGATCTGGAGGTCGCGTCCGGGGAGTTTGTGTCCATTATGGGACCTTCCGGTTCGGGCAAATCCACGTTGTTGCACATTATGGGCATGCTGGATTCGTCGAATAGAGGGGAATATCTCTTTGACGGCGAAGCCGTGCATAAGATGCGCGAGCGCGAACGGTCGGATTGTCACAAGAATAATATCGGCTTTGTGTTTCAGAGCTATCATTTGATTGACGAGTTGACCGTGTACGGCAATATCGAGACGCCGTTGTTATACAAGAAGGTGAAGAGCGATGAACGCGAGGAGATGGTGAATGCGATGCTGGATGAGTTTGATCTGGTGGAAAAGAAGGATTTGTTTCCACACCAATTATCTGGCGGTGAACAACAGCGCGTGGGTGTTGCGCGAGCCGTGGTGATTAAACCGCGCGTGATTTTGGCTGATGAACCCACGGGAAACTTAAATTCGACCCAGGGCGAACATGTGATGGATTTGTTCACCAAGTTACACGGGGAAGGGACAACCATTGTGCAGGTGACGCATTCGGAAAAGTGGGCGGGCTATAGCAAACGCATTGTGCATTTGCTCGATGGAGAAGTGGTGAAGGATGAGGGGGTATGAATAATCTATGCCAAGGCGTCAAATCCTAAGAAGCTGTTTTAAAATTATAGGGATCTGAAAAAAGAGTTGAAAAAGCGTATTCATCAGTCCAAATTTAGGGTATCCAAAAACCTTAAAAAGAAAGGACATGCGATGAATACGCCAAGACAATATCCGACAAATGTAA
>JAJEDY010000075.1 GCA_022821275.1 Candidatus Latescibacterota bacterium
TTTAGAGCTGTAAGTGTAAGGACGATCTCAGTTCTTGTTTTTACTGTTATCCACTCTGGATAGGGTACGCGAAGCGTATCCCTTCCTATACTCGCAGGGTAGGGTGAGATGAGCGTATCAGTTTTAGTTACAGTTATTGTCGCCACGAAACAACGAACATCATCAAAGGAAGCTCGGCTTATTACCCCTACTGTTTCTGTGCCTCTCATAATAATGTACGGATCACTGATGTAATATTTTCCAGTGAAACTCTCATTTAAAAAAAAGTCCACTTCGCGAACCGAATTATCAGCACGGGTGCCGAACGTATAAGACCAAAATGGATGCATCTTATAGTACCAACCACCAGCGAGGTTCTCATAACTCAGTTCTTTATACTGGGGGTCTGATTTTGGTTCTGGCTTTTGTTCTGGTTCTGTTATCGGTTCTGGCTCAGGCTCAGGTCCTGCACTATTACCGCCACAACACAGAATGCAAAACGCAAGCAGAATACACCAAAAGTGGTTCATCACAACCTCCGCTATTTAGCGGCTTGTCACATCGGTTTTCAAACCATTGACCAAACCACGTAGTAATGCTCTATCCCTGGGAATGCGTCAGATTCACAGGCCTTATTTCTGCAAGTTCGTCTTTCAAAGATTGCTCTACACGCCACAAATCACAAGCCTGTTGCAGGCGTAACCAAAATCCAGGACCATTGCCTATTGCCGAGACTTGCACGCGCGGTCTCACACGCATCTTAAAAAAACGCCTTCTCAAAATCGCAGTGTGGCAACAGCGGAGACTCTGCCTTTGGGACCGGGGAACAGACCGATGGAAACACGGCGAACCTCTGGCGGTTTTCGAGAAAACTCGGACATAATTATAGTACCAACGAGGGGGCAGATAATAAGAGTCCAGAACTCGTCTTTGGAGTTCGTTAGTACAAGACTTGCTGCCCCTCCCGTCAGGCTACCTGCTAATGAATATATAAAGCGATCGTGTGTATCCATTCGGTTCATGCCGATGGGTAAGCCAACGACATAGCCATACCATCCACCAATGAAAAAATTTTCTAATTCACAGAATGACGCGCCTCTTGGACATTCACTGATAGCCGCGTTGGCGAAACCCCCTGCCATACCCAATACAATCCCGCCAAGAACACCGCCCGCCAACTTTCTGACAATCCGCCTGGATTTGTTCTCTTTTTTCACAGAAAGCGTATCTGTTGTCTCTTTAAGCCTGTCAATCTCACCGTCTTGAAGGACCACGCCTGCGATCAGAGTCTGTGGTAGGCATAGACCCAAAATCAGAACAATTGCAGCTATATGTCTCATAAATACCTCCTGACAAAGATGGAGAGAAAACCCTCTATTGAGGTGCGCCAGCCGTTAAAAAAACTGGTCAGCATTGGGAAAGTGACTGACAAAGATCTGAAAATCGGCAATGTTAATGATCCCATCACCATTCATATCCATCTCGGCATTAAAACCATCATCACCTTCGGATAGACCAAATGTGGCTACAAAAAGTAAATGATCTGACGTATTGACCGCACCATCACCGTTAAAGTCACCGATCAGACTCACTGCCATTGAGAAACTTTCAGTGGCAGTCTTGTTGGCATTATCAGTCACCTTCACGGTAAGCGTGAAAGTCCCTGCCGATGTTGGCGTACCTGTGATACGACCACGGCTCGAATTGATGGATAAACCGGAACCTGTGGCAGGGGTGCTGGACAGGGAATACACATAAGGTGTTTGACCACCGGATGCCGAGACCTGAATAGGCGTAATTGGGTCGTTGGTCTGCACAGCACTGATCTTGACACTTATATCATTTATTTCTGCGATTGTCAATGCTGAAACGGGAGTGGGTGCATTTACCGTCATAGAGAAACTGCCTGTGCCTGTCCTGCCGTGATCATCAGTTACAGTGACGGTCACAGTAAACGTTCCCGTCTGCGTTGGCCTGCCCGTGATGCGACCGCTGGATGAATTGATCCTGATACCTGATGGCGCACCAGATATGGCATAGGTATAAGGCGTCTGACCGCCAGATGCCTTGACCCGAATAGCCGTGAGCACATGATCCTTAGTCGCTCTGACATTTGATATTGGCTTGATTGAGAGCGGCGCCTGCACATACATTTTAAAAGAAACACTTCCCCTGATGGGAGGTGCAGAACCTATGATGCCATCGCTGGGTGGCATCTCTTGAACCTGCACGCGAATGGTGAACTTGCCACTTTGCGTGGGGCTACCCGTGATGCGACCACTGGAGGTATTGATTGTAATACCCGATGGCGCACCAGATATAGAATACCGATATGTCCCCGAACCGCCGGACACAGAGACCTGAATGGGGGTGATGGCCTGATTGAGTTTCGCAATAACATCTGATATGGGTGCAACATTTAGAGCCTGAGAAACAGACATCTGAAACGAAATCGAATCCCTTTGGCTGTCATGGCTTTCTACCTTCACTTTTAAGGTGAACGTGCCACTTAGCAGGGGCGTGCCAGTGATGAGACCACGGTCTGAAATCGTGATACTTTGTGGCGCACCAGACAGGGAATAGGTGTAGGGCTCCCACCCACCAAAGGCAGTGACCTGAATGGGCGGCGTAATCGCTTTGTATTGCATTTCGGTTTTATCGTTTATGGGTGCGACTGTGAACGAAGAGGTATTTTTTCGGCTGTTCTTTACGACCACGTCAAGTAGTGTATCCGTGCCCTGCCGGTTCAGACCGGTTACCGCATGCTGGATATCACAATGCTTCATGTCCAGTTTGCCGTAATTCCTGATGCCATACCAGTCTCCTGCCGAGGGGGTTGAACTGTCGGAACGAAATACAATTCGCTGGCTGCTTGATCCATTGGCGATTAGTGTGCCATAGTTGATAATATCCACGCGATTTGGATCTTCCATGTCGTGAATATCTCGATTGGGAGATGCCTTGATCGTTGTGCCAGCGTCAATGGTCAAGGTTGCACCGGGATAGATGACAATATCACCAATCAGGTTTATCGTACCGCTCCATGTAACGTCTTGCACAATGGGGAATTGTTGAAATTCGGTATAAGGAACATTATGCTTATCGTAACCACTTGCTTCCCAACTGCCCCAACCACTATGAAATGGCCCAGCAGCAGCCTTACTATCTCCTTGGCTTGGGACGTGTACAGTTCCCCATAATGCCCCAGTACCTAACCAACTCATTTCTGGTGACAAACCCTTATTGGGTTGGCCCGGATCGGGATTGGGCAGAAATATTAAATCATAAGATTGTGCATCGTCACGATTTGTGTCCTCAATATTGGTACTCAGGACAATACCATCCGTTGTCAGGTCTTCATCAACTCCTAATTTAGCAGCACTGGTATAATTGCCTCCCGTGGGAAATGAACCATGGGAACCTGCTCCCACATAGATAACAGGATGGGTTCCACCTTCAGCCGATGCAAAATGTGTCTGTGGGTTGAAAGTCCTTTCGCCAATGATGGTATAATTCATACCTTTGCCATGAAATTTGTAGTCAATCCCAACGAGGTCAGCCATCTCTGGATCATAGGATGTTACGCGAACATTAACATGCGGCCAATCCCCTTCGTGGTCATTTTGAAAATCATTGAAGGGATAAAAGTAATAATACTGTATGACGACTTGACCGCCTTCGTCAAAAATATGCACATAAGCTGTGTTGGGAAAGTCGGGATTAGCCCCGCGCTTAGGATGAGTAGTGCTATCATAGTAATCATACCAGCTATCTTTACCCTCATCATCTCTGTCCCCGTTACCAGGATATTCAAAATGTGCCGTCACTGGATAGGCTCCGATTGCGTAATCCCCCGCAGGACGTCCAGTATAACTTAAAACTTCCGGTAAAGACGCAAATTTATTCGCGGAAAAATGAATATCAGCATATAGACTTTGATAAGCATCAAGCAGATCAGAACTCCATCCTGATGCTGGATATTGAAAACGTTCTAAAAATTGTCCTGTAACAGTGTAGAGACTAAACCAAAGATTAGAAACAGACTCTGCGCCCATGATCTCTACGGGTTCAGGAAAGATCACTTTGCGATCTGGTTGCGTTGGATTTTTTGTTAAAATTAAAATCGGAGAAAATAGTTTGGCAAGTTCTATCGAATAAACACTCATCTTGAAACTGCTTTCCGCAGTATTGCCATGATCATCGGTAACAGTCACGGTAATTGGGAAAGTCCCATCCTGTGAGGGACTGCCTGTAATGAGATTATTACTTGATAAAGAGATACCCATCGGTGCGCCAGAGAGAGCATACGTATAGGGGGACCAACCACCAGATGTTGATAAATGAATGGGGGTAATCAAGCTGTCCTTCTCAACAGTTTTATACGCTATTGGCGAGATGCTCAGTGCTGGACGAATCGTTATGTCCAGGGTATCACTTACACTCTGACTTGCGGCATCCCGTACTGCGACTCTCACTTCGAAAGCCCCACTATCTATGGGTGTGCCTGTGAGGGTTCCGGATGAATCAATAGAAAGACCATCGGGTGCTCCATCTTTGGCTATTTCATAAGTATAGGATGGTCGGCCTCCAGACACGCTTATCTGAGGTGGCGTAGATGTTATGGTTTTCGCTCTTAATCTGCGGATGAACACCAACTGTCATTGATAAGGAAATAGAATGAGAATTATCAATTGACTTGATGTGCTGAGGTTGTTACATTTATGATGTTGCGGGGTAGAAATATCCCGTGATCCAGTGGCCGAAGGGGGTTCTTATCTTGGTAGATTCCCCCCTTCGGCTTTGTTTTTTAGATATTCTGTTGGCGTTTAGAGTAGTTCTATATTGAAGGCGTATATCTGCAGCGTCATGCATTCTTTAAGGCATTTACCGCTTCTATCAATCGCCGGTCGGCTTTGTAGCGCAATTCTAAGATCGCGTCTATATCCGATAGTGCGTTAGACTCGGCCTGGAGTCGGCATACGTCAATGCGGTCTGACAGGGCATTCATCACCACGTCGAGCAACATCAAATCTGTGACATCGTCGGCAACCATACACTCATCGGCCAGAACTTTGCGGATCATTTGTAGGGGCTTTTTGAGCCTTTCAGCGTCCGGGATGGATTCGCTTTTTCCATTGTTGACCAGTTCGGGCGACAAACTGCCGAGAAAGCCTTCACTGATGAATTGCCGCGTTTTGTCTTCGGTCCACGATTGCGCCAATATTTGTGTCAATCTGTTCGATGGTTGTTCGGGTTTCTGGCGGCGATTGCGATCATTGTTGCGCTTTGAAGGTCGCTGTTTGCTCTGATTGCGTCCTTTAGGTGGACGAGACACATTGCGCGTGTCTTCTTTTTTGGGTTCATCCCGCTGGGCCTGAGCAGGCGTTTCGGTTCGCACAGGTTTCGCTGGTGCTTGAACGGTTTTTTCCTCTGTGTCCGCGTTTTGCTGTCGCGTGGGTTGAACGGGTGTGCTTACACCCGATGCTTCAACGGGTTGTGCTGGTGCGCTTACACCGGCGTGATCTTCCCAGCCAATTGGAGCTGATCGCCTTGTCCGACGCCCCCATTGCATTTCTTCTGGTTGCACATTCTGGGGCGTTTGTGTTTGCGCGGTGGTTTCTACAGTTTTTTGATTTTGATCAACAGCGGTCTTTTCTCTTTCCCTGCGCCGTCTGGATGGCGGCGATGAAATTACCGTGCGCTCTTCCTGTGCGGCAGGTGTTTCAGCCTTTTTCACAGGTTTTTTGGCTGTTTTTTTGGTTGCCTGCTTTTTGGCTACACGCGGTGTAGAAGACCTGGTGCTCGTTTTCTTAGCTGGTTTTTTGGCTGTTTTTTTAGTTGCCTGCTTTTTCGCAGGTTTTTTGGTTGCCTGCTTTTTTGATACACGCGGTGTAGAAGATCGGGTGCTCGTTTTCTTAGCTGGCTTTTTGGCTGTTTTTTTAGATGGCTGCTTTTTGGACGGGCGTTTTGCTTTTTTTGCTGTGGATGTCGCGCCTTCAGTTTCCCGAGGGTCATCGGTCTGTGATTTCGTTTTTGCCATAATATCCTTTCGTCAAATTTGGTTTAAGTCTTTGCATAATATAGATAAAACTGCCCACAAATTCAACCAAACACAAAAAAAAGGCTGACCATTGGTCAGCCTTTTGTGGAGGTTGAGCATATTTTGACAGCTCAATTTAGTGCATGTGCCCGTGATCGTGGGCGGGCGCAGCACCTTCGTTTTCTTCTGGCAGATCTGTCACCAGGGCTTCGGTTGTCAATAATAGTCCCGCGATAGACGCTGCATTTTCGATTGCGGTGCGCACCACTTTTGTGGGGTCAATCACACCGGAATCTACCAGGTCTTCGTATTGCTCGGTGCGTGCATTAAACCCGTAAGCGCCTTCGCCTTCGTTTACTTTTTGCACGACGAGGCTGCCTTCTGCGCCGGTATTATCGGCGATCTGACGCAGCGGTGCTTGTAGTGCGCGACGCACGATATCTACGCCTGTGCTCTGGTCGCCATGCACATCCGTTTCGTCTAAAGAGCCGGTACTGCGCAGGAGAGCGACTCCGCCGCCGGGTACGATGCCTTCTTCAACTGCGGCACGCACGGAGTGGAGTGCGTCTTCGACGCGGGCTTTCTTTTCTTTCATTTCTGTTTCGGTTGCCGCACCAACGTTGATGACGGCCACACCACCGGCTAATTTTGCCAATCGCTCTTCGAGTTTCTCGCGGTCGTAGTCAGAGGTGGTCTCTTCTATTTGCCGACGAATCTGACTCGTTCGGCCCTGAATATCGGCTATAGATCCCGTGCCTTCTACAATTGTGGTGTTGTCTTTGTCGATCACCACGCGCTTGGCTTGCCCGAGGTCGCTGATTTCGACGTTTTCGAGCTTTATGCCGAGGTCTTCTGTTATCACGCGTCCATCAGTCAGGACGGCGATATCACCCAGCATTTCTTTGCGGCGGTCGCCATATCCCGGTGCTTTTACGGCACAGGCAGCAAGCGTGCCGCGCACTTTGTTGACGACAAAAGTGGCGAGGGCTTCCCCTTCAACGTCTTCGGCGATTACCAGAAGCGGCTTGCCTGCGCCGGCGACTTTTTCGAGGAGAGGCAATAGGTCATTCATGTTTGACAATTTTGCCTCGTGAATGAGGATCAGCGCGTCCTCCAGTATGGCTTCCATGTTTTCCTGATCGGTCACAAAATAGGGCGATAGATAACCGCGATCAAACTGCATCCCTTCAACCACATCCAGCGTTGTCTCGATGCTTTTGGCCTCTTCAACTGTGATGGTGCCGTCTTTGCCGACTTTGTCCATTGCATCGGCTATGATTTCACCAATGCTGCTGTCGCTGTTGGCGGATATTGTCCCTACTTGTGCAATTGAGTTGCGGTCTTTTACCGGCTGGCTCTGGTCTCCCAGTGCTTTGACCACGGATTCAACAGCCGCATCGATGCCGCGCTTGAGGTCCATTGGGTTGGCTCCGGCGGTCACGTTGCGCAAGCCTTCGCGGAAGATGGCCTCGGCCAGAACCGTCGCCGTGGTTGTGCCGTCACCCGCAACGTCAGAAGTCTTGGAGGCGACTTCTTTGACCATCTGTACACCCATGTTTTCGTAAGCGTCTTCGAGTTCGATTTCTTTGGCTACAGTCACGCCGTCTTTTGTTACGGTGGGAGAACCCCACGACTTGGCGATAACCACATTTCGGCCAGCAGGTCCCAATGTGGCTTTCACGGCTTTGCTCAAGAGCGTTACACCATCGAGAACGCGCTCGCGAGCATCTATTCCATAGGCAATCTGCTTTGCCATAACATCAATCTCCTCGCGTTATTGAATAATGCCCAATACGTCGTCTTCGTTTACGATTACGTACTCATCGCCGTCAACTTCAATTTCTGTGCCGGCGTATTTGCCCATTAAAATTTTTTCCCCAGATTTTACCGCTGGTGTAATCACGTCGCCGTTCTTATTGCGTTTGCCCGGCCCAACGGCAATGACTTCAGCTTCCTGAGGCGTTTCTTTCGCGGTATCGGGGATGATAATGCCCCCCTTCACCTGCTCATCAGCATCCACCCGTCGCACCAGAATGCGATCGGAAAGCGGACGGACATTCATGAAAACCCTCCTTGAAAAACAGTTAAACGTAATAAATATAATTGTTTATATGTTGTTAGCACTCTGTTATTTTGAGTGCTAAGGCGGGAAAATATACAGAAGCACCAATATTTGCGCAAGTGTAAAAGGGCTATATATCAGCCAGTTTTGTTTTTTTCTGGGCCAATACTTTTTCGAGATGATCAATTTGCTCTTTGAGCAGTTCGGGTTTTTCCGGCGCGCCCGTTTCTTCTGGTGGCGGTGGTATTTCAGCCGGCAAATGCGCATCTTCCCAATCCCCGTATCCGCCGTCCATCGAGATCACTTTTTCGTATCCCAGGATTTTCAGGGTTTCGCCAGCGAGGAGGGATCGCACGCCGCCTGCGCAGATTACTATTACTTCACGCGATTTGTCGGGCATTGCCGATTCTGCTTTGTATTCCAATTCTCCGCGGGGTATGTGTACTGATCCTTTCAGGTGCCCGCGTTCCCATTCATCCAGTCCGCGCACATCGAGTAATACGGGATCGTTACCCTCTTTTATATACTCATGTACTTCCTGTACGGTCATTTCCGGAATATTTTGACGCGCATCATCCAGCAAATTTTCACGCGACTTCATACGTTTATCTCCTTATTGCTTTAAGCTCTTCCATGGCAGTGTTTGTACTTTTTTCCACTTCCGCACGGACACGGCGCGTTTCGCCCCACCTTTTTTTCAACGCGCACGGGCTGTTTTTTGGGTGTATCGCCTTCTGTAGAATTGGCGGTCAATTCATCGGCGCCCGGTTCGGGCATGCCGGCAAAGCCCATTCCCGTGGCATCGCGGTGTTCCAATGACAGGCGTGCGGGCTGTTGGGTGCGCGGTTGTGCGGGTGTTTCTTCAACGGAAATGCGGAATAACAATCGCAGGGTTTCGCGGTTGATGTCTTCGAGCAATGCCACAAACATTTCATAACCTTCGCGCTTGTATTCGATCAATGGATTTTTTTGTCCATAACCGCGAAGGCCAATGCCCTCTTTCAGATCGTCCATCTCGCGGAGGTGTTCTTTCCATTTTTCATCAAAGACGCTCAGGTAAATCATGCGTTCTATCTGGCGCATGCGGTCTTCCCCGAGGACCCTTTCGCGGCGATCATAAGCCTCGCGAATCCCGCGCAACACGCGATCTCGCAAACCCGCTTCGCGCAATTGGGGCAGATCTTCATCGGGTATGATGGGGGCTTGCAAAAACACATTGCGCAAATCTTCCATCAAGCCATCAAAATTCCAGTCTTCGGGATGTGCGTCGGGCGGTATATGAATATCGAGTAGCGCATCGACGGTTTCGTCGATCATCTCGCTGATCATCGCCGATATATCTTCTTCTTCCAGCGCGTGTCTGCGTCTGTCGTAAATTACTTCGCGCTGTTGATTCATGACGTCGTCGTAATCCAGCACCTGTTTTCGAAATTCAAAATTGCGCGCTTCAACCCGTTTTTGCGCGGTTTCAATGGACTTTGTCACCCATCTGTGTTCGATCACTTCGCCTTCTTCGGCTCCCAGGCGGTCCATGACGCGGGCAATGCGCTCGGAGCCAAATAGACGCATCAAATCGTCTTCCAGTGAGATGAAAAATCGCGAGCTTCCCGGGTCTCCTTGCCGTCCAGAGCGACCGCGCAATTGCCGGTCGATGCGCCGGGATTCGTGTCGTTCGGTGCCGATGATATTCAAGCCACACGGGACTTCATCTCGGCATCCGTATTCGTCTATGTAGGGACACAGGGGCCGGGTGTTATCGGGATCTGCGATCAATGCACACTGGTGTTCTTCGGGTGCTTTTATGACGCCGGGTCCCAGTTTGATATCTGTGCCGCGCCCGGCCATGTTGGTTGCTATTGTCACGGCACCGGGTTGCCCTGCTTGCGCGATGATCTGCGCTTCCTGTACATTTTGTCGGGCGTTGAGGACCTGATGTTTGATTTTTTTGCGCGTGAGCATCCGCGAGATCAACTCGGAGGTCTCAACGGAGATTGTGCCGACCAGGACGGGCAATTTTTGTTCGTGCAAGTGCGTGATTTCGTCGAGCAGGGCATTGTATTTTTCGCGTTTTGTGCGGTAGATCCAGTCGTTGAAGTCGATGCGGCGCACTGGCTCATGCGTTGGGATCGATACCACATCGAGCTTGTAGATTTGATGAAATTCTTCTGCTTCTGTTTCGGCAGTGCCCGTCATTCCCGCCAGTCGGTCGTAGAGTCTGAAGTAATTCTGCAGGGTGATTGTTGCTACGGTTTGCGTGTCGCGTTCGACTTTTACCTTTTCTTTGGCTTCCAATGCCTGGTGCAATCCATCGGCAAAACGGCGTCCGGGCTGTGGCCGTCCCGTAAATTCATCGACGATGACGACCCTGCCGTCGTCGATCATATATTGCACGTCTTTTTCGTACAGAGAATAGGCTTGCAATAATTTTCGCACGCTGTGGATAGACTCATTCTTTTCTCCATAGTCCTGATAGGCGGCTTCCTTTGCGTGGTCTTTGTCTGAATCGGATAGCGATTTATTTTGTTCGATGTCCCGAAGTACTTCGTCGAGGTCTGGCAATACAAAATCGTCTGGATTGCGGCTGATTTCGTCGCGTCCCTTTTCTGTCAGGTCGATGATGTGGCTTTTTTCATCGATGCTAAAATAGAGGTCTTCGTCCAGCTCTCCCGTGCGCTTATCGCGGATATAATCGGATTCAACCCGCTGCACGAGGCGCTTGATACCCTCTTCTTGAAGGCGCTTCATAAAGCGACTGTTTTTGGGCATTCCGCGCTGAACCTGCAATAACAAGATGCCGGCTTCGTATTCGTCGCCAGACTCGAGTTCTTCTTCTGCCTGCTTTAGAATATTATTTACGACTCGGGTTTGCGCGCGTACCAATTTTTCGACCAGTGGACGCATTTCTTCATACCGATGCGACGTGGATTCCGACACGGGTCCCGAAATGATCAGTGGCGTGCGCGCTTCGTCGATCAGGATGCTATCTACTTCGTCAATAATTGCAAAATAGTGCTCGCGCTGTATCAGGTCTTCGGGGCGAATCGCCATGTTATCGTAGAGGTAATCAAAACCAAACTGGTCTTTTGTGCCGTACACGATATCCATGAGACAGGCGTCTTTGTGGTCACACGCGTGCATGCGATACCCGTCTTTACCCTCTTCTTCCATAATAAAACCTTCCACACCCAACGCGCGATCCTGAATGACGCCTACGGTGAGGCCCAGGAACAGAAACACGGGTCCCAGCCACATGGCGTCGCGCTTGGCGAGGTAGGAGTTTACGGTGACGAGGTGTACGCCGCGCCCGAGCAAGCCGTTTAAGTACAATGCCAGGCCCGCAGCCAGTGTTTTGCCTTCGCCCGTGGCCATTTCCGCGATTTTGCCTTGATGTAATACGGTCGCACCGATCAATTGTACATCATAGGGTATTTCATGCCATACGATTTGATCGCCAGCCCGGTCCCAGGATTTGCTCCGCTCTTTGAAGCGGCGACACGTTTCCTTAAAGACGGCAAATGCTTCTGGATGAATTTCATCGAGTACGTCGCGCTCAATATCCTTGATTTCGGCTTCGATTTCCGCAATGGCTTCCAATTGTTCGGTGCGGTCTTCGTCTCGCTGCAATGCGGCCAATTCTTCCTTGAGTTGCGTGAGGTGCTTTTGCGCTTCATCGGTCGCTTCGGCTATGCGCGCGCGGAATTCGGTTGTTTTGCCCTTTAATGCCTCGTCGGATAAAGACGCATATTCTTCGTAGAGTTGGTTGATTTCATCCACGACCGGTTGCATTTTCTTTACGTCCCGATCGTGTTTGCTGCCGAAAATTTTTGTCAGGATATTCATGGTGATTTGTCCTGTGTAGGGGCGAGGCATGCCTCGCCCAATTATTCTCGCCCAATTATCATAGACCCACCTCTTACCGCCTTTCACATCCCGAGTTCGATGCGTTCGGCCAAAAAAGGCGGAAGTCCCGCGGATAGTATTTTGGCCTGCGCTGTTGCCACATCGTAAGACACGCGGCGCAGTTGGAGGTTCCCTTTTTCCCGATCCCAAACGACAAAAGCCGCCCGCGCATCGCCGTCGCGAGGTTGTCCCACGCTGCCGACATTTACGAGATAGCGGTCATTGTCGGATAATTGTACTTCTCCTTCGCGCGTGAGTACTGTTTTTTGGGATGCCGAGCACACAAATGCGCGGTGAGAATGCCCGACAAAACACATCTCGAAATTGGTTTGAGCGAGCATTGGCCAGCTGTCTTCGGGGTCGAATAAATAGTGCCATAACTCGGGTTCAATTGGCGAAGCATGGGCATAACAACAAGTGGATTCATTTTGAAAGGGTTGGTAAGAACGCAATAGCGAAGCGTTTTCATCACTGAGCATCTGAACAGTCCATTGAATTGCCGCCAGTGCCACGGGGTTAAAAAATCCCGGATCTTCCAGGCCCACAGCCGCCCAATCGTGATTGCCCGCGAGTACGAGGTCCGATACTTCGCGCACGCGCTCTATACACATATTGGGATCTGCGCCGTATCCGACCATATCGCCCAAACAAATAATTCGATCTACCTGTGCTTCTGCAATTTTTTCCAGTACGGTTTGCAAGGCTTCGAGATTTCCGTGTACATCTGAAAAGATCGCAATGCGTCCAATATTATCCATTGGGTTGTTCCGCATCTTTGGACAGGGTATCGAGAATGCCGTTGATAAAGTTAGAAGCATTGGCTTCGCTGAATTGCTTGGCCAGTTCTATGGCTTCGTCAATAGAGACTTTATAGGGAATATCTTTGAAATAGCGCATTTCCGCAAGGGCCATCCAGAGCACGATGCGGTCGATGCGCGAAACCCGATCCAATGACCAGTTTTCCAGTACGGGTTCAATAGATGCGTCCAGTTCTTCTCGGTGTTTCCAGGCTGTTTGGGCAAGATCTATCGCAAAGTCTGAGGTCGATGCCGAGAGGCGTGCGCGGATGCACATGGTATGCGCTGTCTGTTGTACTGGATCGCCCACACTTGCGGTCCAGTAAAGCGCCTGCAACGCAGCCTGACGCGCTTTGCGTCTTGATTTAATCATTTTCCGCCTCCCAGGCGGCGATAACGCCAATCATTTCAATAGCGCATAGGGCGGCTTCCCAACCCTTATTGCCGGCTTTTGTTCCCGCCCGTTCAATCGCCTGTTCAATGGTATCGGTTGTCAAAATGCCAAATATGGTGGGCACACCTGTTTCGCGGCCAACGGACGCCACCCCTTTTGCGGCTTCATTGCATACGTAGTCAAAATGCGGTGTGCTGCCTCTGATTACTGCGCCCAGACAGATCAGAGCGTCGTACCGACCGCTTTGCGCCATTTTTTGCGCCATCGTGGGAATTTCAAAACTTCCCGGTACCCACACCACGTCTATGGCATCTGTATCGCCGCCATGCCGCGCAATACAATCGAGCGCACCGCCGAGTAGCTCTTTGCTGATAAACGCATTGAATCTCCCCACCACAATGCCAAATCGCACGCCTTTTGCCGATAATTGGCCTTCATAAATTTTGGGCATCACTGTCTCCTTCATCGCCTAATTGCAATTCGTCCTCTTTAAACAAGTGTCCCATCTTTTCCTGCTTGGTTCGCATATATGATAGGTTCCATTTGTTGACCTGAATGGCGACCGGGATGCGGTCTATGATTTCTATTCCATACGCTTCTAATCCCACGCGCTTTGATGGGTTATTGGTGATGAGTGCGACTTTTTTGATACCCAAATCCGACAGGATTTGCGCGCCAATGCCGTAGTCTCGTTCATCCATTTTAAACCCGAGTTTCATGTTGGCTTCTATCGTATCATATCCCTCTTCTTGTAATTTGTACGCGTGCAATTTTGCCCGCAGGCCAATGCCCCGTCCTTCTTGCCGCATATACACCAGTGCCCCGCGTCCTTCTTTTTCGATCATCTCGAGTGCGGAGTGCAAATTTTTTTCGCAGTCACATCGCAATGAGCCGAGCGAGTCACCCGTCAGGCATTCGGAGTGCATCCGCACCATTACGGGTGCATCGCCGGAAAGATCGCCTTTTACCAGTGCGACGTGTTCGCGTTCATCTACGTCGCTTTCATACAGGTGCAATTGAAATGCGCCAAATCGCGTGGGCATATCTACTTGCTCGATACAGCGCACCAGTTTTTCGGAGCGACGGCGATAGGCAATTAGATCGTGAATGGTCGTCACTTTCAAGCCAAATTGGTCGGCGATTTCCAAAAGCTGTGGCAAGCGTGCCATGGTGCCGTCTTCATTCAGTATTTCACACAGTACACCGGCGGGATACAGGCCAGCCAAACGCGCCAGATCTATCGCTGCTTCTGTGTGTCCCGCTCGTCGCAAGACCCCACCGGGCATGGCGCGCAGTGGAAAAATATGACCTGGCCTACCAAAATTTTCAGGCCGCGATTTGGGATCTACAAATTGTCGAATGGTTTCGGCGCGATCCTGTGCGGAGATACCGGTCGTCACGCCGTAGAGCGCGTCGATGCTCACCGTGAATGGCGTGCCGTGAAGCGCTGTGTTGGTATTGACAATCATGTCCAGGTCGAGTTCTTTGAGGCGGTCGGGGGTTGCGGGCAGACAGACGAGGCCGCGTCCATGGCGCGCCATAAAGTTAATGGCCTCAGGTGTGACCTTTTCCGCCGCCATGATGAAATCGCCTTCGTTTTCCCGGTCTTCGTCATCGACCACAATGACAATTTTTCCCGCTCGAATATCTTCGAGTGCGTCTTCAATTGTTGCGATTTTGTCCATATATGTCTCTCTGTAAATTAACGGCCGCCCATCATCGCCCCAATGCGATCTTCTGTGAGATTATTTTTGCCATTCCCGGACTGTACCAATCGCTTCAGATAACGCGCGATTATATCCACTTCGATATTTACCCGATCACCCGGATATTTTTCCGATAGTGTCGTTACTTTTAGTGTGTGCGGTATTGCCGCGATTGAAAAAGAGCGGTCGGTTACCGAGACGACTGTCAGGCTGATTCCGTTGACGGTGATAGAGCCTTTCTCGGCAATATAAGGAGCCAACTCAGACGGTACTTCGAATTCAAACACGATTTGATCCGAAGATTCCGTGCGGTTTTTCACGCGCCCTACGCCATCTACGTGTGCGGCAACGAGATGACCGTCGAGGCGGTCGCCGAGTTTTAATGACCGCTCCAGATTGACGCGATTGCCCACGCGGCAATCGTCCAATGTGGTTCTTTGCAGTGTTTCTGCCACGGATTCGATTACAAATGTGTCGGCATCAAAATGTACGACGGTATGGCACGCGCCTTCAATGGCAATGCTATCGCCTATTTTTACGCCGTTGAGTACTTGCTTCGCCGCAATGGTCGTGCGCTGATAGCCCGCGCGCGATTCAATGTGCCGAATCGTTCCCACTTCCTCTACAATGCCAGTAAACATGATTGCTCAGCCGTTTTTGGACGTTTTTTTACGCGGGCAGTGAACAGAAAATCATTGCCGATGGATTCGACGTTCACGTTTTCAAGTGCAATCGCATCGGTTATTGAAGTGATGTTTAAGGATCCGATTGCGGGGGTTCCCGCACCCAGTATTTTGGGCGCGACAAATGCGGCTATCCGATCTACGAGGCTCAGGCGCAATGCCGATGCAGCCACGCGACTGCCGCCTTCGATCAGGATGTGTTGCAATCCCGATAGCGCGGCTTTTTGCACGACTGCCTTCAAATTGATTTGGCCATTCATTACTGGCATCTGCCAGACCTGCGCTCCTTTTTTTTTTCGTTCTTTTATCCGTTTTTTGCACGCTTCTTCAGTTGTTGCTATAATCAGAGGTGCCCCACTAAAAATTTTGGCGGTTAATCCGATTTTTAGCTGAGAGTCCAGTACGATCTTTGTCGGGCTTTTTCCATTGACATATCGCACGGATAATTCCGGGTCGTCGGCTATTACAGTGCCGCGTCCGACCAGAATTGCGTCGGCCTCTGCGCGAAGTTGATGTCCGCGCACCCGCGATGCTTTTGATGTGATCCACTTCGAGTCGCCTGTGCAGGTGGCGATGTTGCCGTCCAGTGTTTGCGCCAGCTTTAAGGTGACAAAAGGCAATCCGGTTGACCGATATTTGGTTTCGAGTTCATTCATTATTTTACTTCGAAAACGGTTTTTCCAACACCCACATTGCCCAGTGCGTCTTCCGCTTTTACTACGAGTGTATAAGAGCCGGTTTTTAGATTTTGAATGGAAAAATTCAGTGTCTCTGTCGGCGAGTCAAAAATCTTGTCAGTGGGAAAGACGACTTTCCATTCGTCGGAATTGAGGGAATACGCTGCTTTGTGGATCGCAGTGGCAGCATCTTGAATTGAACCGGTTACGTTTATTTTTTTGTCGGTCTGCTTTATGTTGTGCAACTGCACTGTTGGTGCCGAGTTATCAATTTCAAAGGGCGCGCTGATCGCTTCGGTTGTCAATCCGATGGGATTGTCCAACCGGTCTGATGCTACGACCTTAACTTCGACTGTGCCATCGGGCACTGCTTCGGTGTGCCAAAAATAATGTGAGGTTTTCAAGTCGTCTTTTAGTAGCCGCCAGTGCGATTCGCCAATACTTCTAAAATACAGGGTATAAATCAGGGTATCGTCATTGGCATCACCGGCAGCCCAGTCTATTTTCCACACGCCTTTTTCCATAAATTCTGGATTTTCACTTTCGTTGTCAGATAGATCGGCTTCGGCTTTAACCCGTAATATTCTGGGATGAACATTGTCCTGCAAACCCGCAAGTTTGATAGAACGCACCAGAGGTGTCGCATTTTCCGATTGTGTCTTCAAAGTCAATCGATATTGCAAAAAACGCCCGGGGCGACTGGTTATGGGTTTTCCCGATGTGGTGATTGGCTCTGACCACGCGCTCCAGGTATCATCGGGTTCTTCGCTGTTGCCGGATCGCGTTTGTACAGCGACTGATGTTTCTGCTGGTGTTTCGCTTTGCCAGGCTACGCGCCCCCAATGCGATACCCGATCAAAGTCATAAGGTTCAGAAGTGAGTTGTCCTTCTCTGGCAAATTCTTTTTTTATGCGATAAATCTCACCTGATCCGCTGCATCCTATCCACAATGCGTTTTTGGGTGCGGCTACCATAACATAGGGATTTACGTCTTTTAATTGTGCGAGAAAGGTGGCGTTGCCATCGGGCCAGACGCGATGTACGCGGCCGTGTTTTCCCGTGACCACTTTTACTGTGCCATCGGCATCTACTACGGAATCCAATAACATCGGGTCATTGGTATTCCACAGTCGCATTGTCAATCCCGAAGGTCGGATCGCATACAGTGTTGCTCCGGGTTGATCTGATCTTTTTTGATCTCTTCCATTTCCTTCTGTCCGACCGCTTTGCGCCATCGCTGTTGCATAAATTGTGCCATTTGGCCCTATACTCAGCGAGTGAATCTCTTTTTCACGGGCGTCGTAAAGCACATCTGCACCACCCTGATCGCGCACCCGATAAATTAAGCCGCTGTTATCTGTGCTCGCATAGAGCGCGCCCTGAGCATCTATCGCGAGCGATACCACATTGGGGTCTTTGCACGCGTAGAGCGGGATGACTTTGCCCTGTTTGTCTATTTTCAAGATGCGCCCCTGGTCACCACCTGTACCCGCATATAAGCTACCGTCTGGACGTGCGATGAGTGCAAATACATGGCGATCGCCTGTCTGACAAAATTCCGTGGGGTCTCGTCCTGGTGCGATGCGATAAATCAGCCCGCCCGGCGATGTTCCCGCGTAAATCGAACCATCTGCGCCGATGGCGAGGCTAAAAATGTGAACTGTTGCGGAGTCGGGGGAATCAAATAACAGTTCTGCCCGATCGCTGTCGGGTTTGAGCACGTAAATTCGACCTTTATTGCCGGTTCCGATGTACAGGGTTTTGTCTTTATCTACAGATAGTGCCCACACAAAGTCTTCACCTGTATCTGCTACCCGTTTATAGGATGGCGCCAATGTAACTGTGCCTTCCCGCGTGAGCGACACGCTGTCGGGTTCTCCTTTCAGGAATGCCGTCTGTGAATTTTCTCGCCAAATTTTGGGCGATACTGCGTTTGCGATTGTTCCAAGGAGGACGAAGAGTAGCACATGTGTCATCCCCGCTCTCAATATTCTATCTTTTTTGTTCACCCGAACCTCTCCCGCCTGAAAAAGTTGCACTACCATCTTTGCCCACGACCAGAATCGCCATTTGACTGCCGGTCAATACATAGTTGGTTCGCACATGTTTTTGGCTATATACCGACTGCTGTGATTTTTGCACGATATCTGATCCACGCGCCAGTGATAGTGCTGACAGAACCGACATGGGCAATCCCGAAATTTCGCGTCCGTCCATTGTCACGCTGGGACGGGCAGCTATGAATCTCGCAACGAGTATATCATTGCGCCCCGGTTTTTCGATCAGACCAATCAGTTGATCCAGTGTTTTGGGTTGATATGCGGTGCGTTTCATATCCTGTAATCGCTGTTCGCGCTCATTCACAATCTGCAAGATCAAACGACCTGGCGCTATAAATCCGGGAATTGGCAAGGCGACATCTGCGGTTTCGCGTTTGCCGAGCAATGGAGCCAGCGCAATAGAGGCATGTACTGTATCGCCCGGTTCGTAGCGCGAACGATCCAATCGCAGCCCTTCAATACGCGCACTCCGGGTGCGTTCCTCAACGGATAATTGAAATACAGCCGAGTCAATACGCGCATCGACAAAAGGATTCTGGATCACTTGTGCAAGGGGTTGTGTTAAGCCCAGTACTGCCAACCCAAGTCCTTGAGTACCGGCGTATTTATTTTTTATTATTATGGGTTCGCGTTCGGGCAGGTGCAATGTCAATTGTCCTGCAACAGTGGTTTCTCCCGTCAATTTCTCAGCGGAGATAACAGAGGTCGCGACAGCCATTCGCACCAGCAATGGCCCCAATTCTCTGTGACGAAATATCTCCATATTAAACGAGGCGTCGTGGTTGGGAGATGCGACAGAGATACGCACGGGCATCATTTCTGCTTCAGTCCCTATTACGCCAGCAATGCCCGGTGCGCGATCTTGTAAAATCACACCGATATGTCGCGATGCCGTGCCCACCTTAAACGAAAGCATCTGGCTTGAGATCACTTCGTGAATAAATGCTGCGGTCATAGACATCGCCGTGCGACCGCCAAATAACAGGGGATGTCCAAATCCCACGACTTTATCACCCACGCGATGCGTCAGGGTGCCAATACCCGTGACGCTGAGGTCGCCCCGAACCAGTTGTACGCCCAGGGGCGCGCCCGGTTCAAATGCACCGACAGATAGGGTTGGGTCTGTTCCTCCGCCCCCCTGCATGGGCAACAGGCCGTATTTTGACAATTCACCGCGCGCTTCCGCGACTACTTGCGGCGCAAATCCCGAGAGCATCAAAGGTACAGTCACGGGTTTTAGCACGCCGCCATGTACACCAGCGATTTGTCCATCCCACGGTGTAGATCCAAATGTCGCACTGGATAGGGTGTCCCCCGATGTGCGCTGGAGCACGGTCATCATTTCGCCAATTGGCGTGATTCCCGCAATTGGCTCTTCGGCGAATGCACCAATGCTGTAGCCAACTGCGCCGACGAGTTTGCCTTCGATATATACCGGACTGCCACTCATGCCGGCGATGACGCCCGTTTGCGCCATGGGACCACCGGATAACCGGGCGAGAATCATATCGCTTTTTGGGCCAAAAACATTGCGTAAAACACCCAGTACCTCAACGCCAAATGTATCGATGCGGGTGCCTTGAAATACCGTGCGGCCAACGCCTTTCATGCCACGCTGGATTTCATCGACGGGCATGTATAACTCTGCACAGCTCGATCCATATAGGGTGCAGATCGTTAAGAATGTCAAAAATCGAGAAAGCATAGTTCTATAGAATGGGGTGAGAGAAAATTTTTGCATCTTGATATTATACCGTTTTTTGGGGCGGTGAACAAGTTTCTTGTAAAACATATCTAATCTGTGTATAATGGCAAATATGCAGATCACGTTGCTAACTGTAGGCAGGTTTAAAGACGCCTGTTATCGAGATGCCGCACAAAATTATATCAAACGGCTGAAGCACTACGTCGCTTATGATGAGATTGAAGTGCGCGAAGAGCGCGGTGGCAAAAATGTCCGGGTGTCTGATGTTATCGAAAAGGAAGGCCAGCGTCTCTTAAGTGCGCTGCATCCAGATGCCACTGTGGTTGCCCTGGGGCCTTCTGGCAAATTGTGTCGTTCTGAAATTTTAGCCAAACGCCTGAACTATCTGCGCGTACAAAGAAAAAGCCGCCTCATATTTCTGATTGGCGGCCCTTTTGGGCTTGCATCCCGAGTTTTGTCGCGTGCAGATTGGCATTTGTCACTTTCACCTATGACTTTTCCGCACGAATTGGCGCGCGTTATTTTGCTCGAGCAACTCTATCGCGCTTTCACGATTATCAGAGGTGAAAATTATCACAAGTGAAGAATTTGGAAACTGCTTAAAATCAGCCCGGGGGCAGGCGACTCACACAGCCTGGGAGAGATGATTCCGCGAGAATCCGGCTGCATTGAGTCAACTCGCCCCCGGGTTTTAATATGTTAAAACCAAAATAGCGAGTTCTCTTGTATGGTAGAGAGAATTGGAATGGGGAGTTCAGATAAGTTATTCACAGATGACGGAGAATATCCGATGGGGAATCGGGGTCACCTGCTTGACTCAGGGGGATTGATGAGTTTTTATTCCAAAGACGGCATTAAAATAAGCCATTGTTTTTATTAAGTCAAGATTACTTTTTTGTTTCACTTATATGCGCCAGATATTGTGTATTGCATCATTGTTTACCACAGCCCAATGTGGTTCTATTTTTAAATAATCGCGTGTACGCGGTCGGTTCTTCAAAAATCCCTCCGCTTTGATCGTAGTAGTTTTCCTCCAACACATAAGCACCACCTCTGGGTCGCAACCACGATGCATTGGGCATGGGATATTCCGAGAGCAGGCGATCCCATGTTCCGTAATTTTCCGGGCCGTTGGATTCCATCAATCCCCCTTTTACACCGGGAAATGCGGGTAATCGCGTGGCCACATTTTTGTTCCATTCCACCAATACGGGTACACACGCGTTATCCGCCACAAAACACGGCACACTATTTTTCACTGCTTCTATCATGCGAAAAGCCAATGAGAGGGTTTTTCCCGCGGGTTTGATCGCCATAGCGCCATATCCCTGTTCCAAACGGGTGTGTACATCCGAAACTGTCTCGATGCTTTCATCCCCTGCAAAACGGGCAGGCAAGCCGTGTACATCGATATCTGCTGGACGCGAAAAGGGTTCTTCTATCAGGACAATGCGATCCAGAATGCCTTCGCGTTCTGCATGATCTAATAAGCGCGCCATGCTGTCTTTTTCGCCATAGCGACCATTGGCATCGAGATAATAGAGCACGTGGCCCGAATCGGTCATTTCCGTTTCGTACTGATGTGCCAGACTGTGAATCTGCGATAGACAGGCCATGTCTGTTTTTACCATTTCGGTTTCATCTCCCGGATGTCCAATTTTGATTTTTAGTATGTACGCTCCGTCGTCTAAAATCGCCTGCAGTTCATCTATGGGCAGGGTATAACTCACCGCGGGGACAAGCGCGACATGCGATTGGCGATGGGATAAAAATGCGCGGTATTTTTTTGGGATTAAGGCGTCGAAGGTCGCCAATCCCTTCCGCTTTGCATACAAGGTCCATGCGGCGTTGTCCAGTGCTACCAGTGCAATCAGCGCGAATGTTCGGCGCAACTCCCCATGGCCAGTGATCGCTTTGGCATAGGAGAAGACCTCGTTTTCAACGGCGTCGAATAATGCCATCGGATCGGCAAATTCTCTCCCTTTGATGTGCTGGAGTGCAAATTCCAGGAGAGACGCTTGAAGCAGATTGCCGCCCATTTCCGTATGTGCAGCAAATACGGTGGCGTCTGACCAGAGTACGGCCAAACCGCCTATCCCAAAAGCCTCATACCCATCGGCATCTTTCAATCGCACGATGAGATTCCACTTTTCGTGAAATGCCGATCCCTTAAATGCAAAGGGCCGCGCGAATGGCTCGCGCTGAATTTCTAAATCTGTTTCGACTATTTGCATTTGTTTGTATCCCTAAAAATAAAGGGGAGACCTTTTGAGATCTCCCCTCTCTCGCCTGGGCGCATCTGATTAACCACGCCACGAAGCAAACCAGAAATGCCGACCCGGGTCGAGAATTGAATAATTTATTGCCCAAAGCCGATGCTCACGCCTCCCCAAATGGTGCGGTTGTCGGGGTTGATTTCTGTATCGGCATAAGAAAATCCAAGGGTTGGTGCTATCGAGATTGAGCACGCATTACAACTGAGAGAAGCTGTAACCGTGACATCGTTAAAACCTATTTTATTAGCACCTGTTTCATCTACTACGTAATTGCTCATTGCTACACTTGCACCGATACTCAATACTTGTCCGTCTTCCGACCCGAGCGGAATGTCATAGCCACCCGACAAAGACACATACCAGGCATCGACCAGGCCAAAATCGTAATAAAATGTCAGTGCAGGTGATATGGCGTTGTCCAGAGAAAACCCGATATAAGCTTCTTCTGAGCGATTTGCGTCTTCAGATGCACTGGGAAAGATATATTGAATATAACCGATGGAAACGCCCAGGCCCATGTCCTCGCTTAAGGCTCTCGAATAGTCAGCGTAAAAGTCGAGTTCATCGACATTTTGGGTTTGGGTATCGGGATTTCTGTCATCAATACGGTCCTGCACAAACCACGATCCCCAGGCGCCTAATGACAAACCCGTTTCACCGAATCCCACCTCAATTCCCGGTTGAGCCACAATTTTGTCATCGGCTCCGAGTACGTAACCACGCCAAATATATCCCGTATAGCTATCCAGGGTAATACCGACCGACATTTGAGCATTTGCGGGGGCGAAGAGCATTATTCCCAAAAGTAAAATGCCACATAATTTTTTCATAATTCCCTCCTGATGAGTTTGTACTTCGCGATGCATGATGATCTGTATGCATATCTGCGTGGCGTACATACAGATCACATTTTGGTTTTTGAAGCTGTGTGCTTTCAGTTTTCCATTTTCTCCTTTCTTAAAAATATATGCAGAAGATGTTTCATTAGGATTTCTTAAACATAAAAAAAAATGAAATAAAAAACAAAAATACGCCCAATGTTTCAAGTGTGTAAACGGTTATCAGCGGTCAGACCAACCAGTTCTCAGTCCCCAGTCCCCTTGTCTCTTAAAAATAATAAATCAAATAAATTGCCAGAAAAATAATTGCCAGGAGTACATTGCTTTGCGATAACCACGAGCGGCCAAACAATCCCCTATTATCGTGTCGTTTCTGGACGCCCATAACGAGTTTTCGAACCAGGGCTTTTCCATTTTGAAAGAAGGCATTGACGAGTGGTCCGCCCGTGCGGACAATGGCGCGAATACTTTTGGGCAAAGCGCGTCGATAAATCCAGTCGAAGTCGAGATTTACACCGGGCAATTCGGGAGGGTGCTTGCCTATCAATAGAAGTATCCCGACAATACCTCGCTTCTTCTGCGTTTCCAGATATATGTCGATTTCACTCGTCGATATCAGTACCACAAATGCGAGTACTGCGAAGAAGACCAGTTGAAGTTGGAGCACGACATGGGTCGTGGTATAGGGCACGTAATCTACGGGATGCGGCAACAGGTTGTAGAGCAGCGGTGGGTAGGAGCCTATGACGATACAGAGTATGGCTGAGATCGTCATGGCGATCCGCATGTTGAGGGGGGCTTCCCGACAGCGGATCCCGGCGTCGTGCGCAAAGAAGGAGAAAAATGGAATTTTGACGCCCGCATGGTGTAGTACGCCCGCCGATGCAAATAAGAGTACCAGCCAGATGGCTACAGCACCGCTGTCCGCGACGCCCTGCATGACCATGGATTTGCTGATAAACGCGTTGAACAGGGGGACTGCGGATATGGATGCGGCGCCTATAATACAGCAGGCACAGGTCCAGGGCATGGACTTGTAAAGGCCGCCCAGATCTGAGGCATTGATACGCCCGGTAGAAAATAAGACAGCGCCCATGGACATGAATAGCAGTCCTTTGAATAGCACGTCATTGAATGCATGCGATACTGCGCCGTTGATGCCCAGTGCGCCTCCGATGCCAATGCCCGCGACCATAAATCCGATCTGGTTGATCATGCTGTAGCCCAACACGCGACGCATATCATTTTCGATGGCTGCGTAGAATATCGGAAAGATGGTCATGATTGCGCCGATGTAGATGAGCAGTTCTTCTCCGGCAAATCCGCGCGCGAGGGCATATACAGCGGCTTTGGTCGTGAAGGCACTCAAAAATACCGTGCCCACGGGCGTGGATTCTGGATAGGCGTCAATCAGCCAGTTGTGGAGGAGGGGAAAGGCGCATTTGATTCCGAAGGCGAAAAATATGAGGTAGTGATGTCCTTCATTTAGTCCGATGTGATCAAAGGCAAGGGATTTTGTGTTCAAATAGTAGAATACCGCGCCGAGCAGGAGTAGCAATCCCGAGGCGATGTGCATGACCAGATAGCGCATTCCCGACCGCAGTGCCCGTTCACCGCCGCGCGCCCACACGAGGAATACCGATGTGATCGCCAGGAGTTCCCAGAAGATGAACAGGGTGATCAGATCGCCGGCAAATACCGCTCCAACGGCTGATCCCGCGTAGATCAATCCCATGCCGATCTGCAACCGGTCTTTGAGATGGAGCGCGTAAATTGCGCCGATAAAAGCCGCCAGATGGAACAGGTATCCAAATAGCATGCTCAAGCGGTCCGCACGCATTACGGTCAGTTCGTAGCCGCCCCAGGTGATGTGCCACAGGGTGCCATCGGCAATGGTTAGCAGGTTTAAAAATCCGAGCGCGGGCAAGCATACCGACACGATGCGACGCGGTGTGGTCGGCAGGCAAAATAAAAACAAGCCGCCCGCCAGCAGGATCAGTGCGGGATGAACCTCACTCATCGTAATAGTCCTCCGACCGCATGAGTGCTTTTCTCAAGAATATGGAGCCCCAGACGATCAATACATAAGCGACGAATCCGTAAACCGCATAAAATCCAAATCGGCCTTCAATTGGCAACAGGCCTTCGGCAAAAGTCAAGTGTCGATGTACAATGAGGTCGGTCAGGACCAACAACGCACACCATACGAAGAAGCCCAAAATCAGCCAGCGCACGGCTCCGAGATGGGTCAAAAGGCCCGGATTTTCATTCTGTTTTGGGGATTCGGAATGGTTCATGGCATGGCCCCTCCGATCATGAGCAACAGGTGCAGGACAGGGTCGGGATAGATATAGAGTACCAGGCAGCCAGCGGCTGTAAATAATAAGGGGAGCACACATGCAAGCGGTGCTTCGTGCAGACCGTCTGCGTGATGGTCATTTGTTGCGGTGGCAAAAAATGCATAGATGGGAATGGGCAATAAATAGAGGACATTGAGTAGTGAACTCATCAGCAATACCCCAGCGGCCACGTAGCGATGGGCTTCAATCGCAGCCAGTACCAGATACCACTTGCTCCACGCGCCCGCAAAAGGCGGTATCCCAATGATGCTCAGAGAGCCGATCAGAAAGGCGAACATCGTAAATGGCATCTGCCGTCCGATGCCTTTCATGTCGCTGATTTCTGTTTTGTGCAAAGCCACCAGGATGGCTCCGGCACAGAAGAACAGGGTAATTTTGCCAAAGGCGTGCGTTACGATGTGCATGCTGCCGCCCAGCACACCCAGGTCATTTGCCAGCGACGCTCCCAGTACGATGTAGGATAATTGGCTGATTGTGGAATACGCCAGTCGCGCTTTCAAATTGTCTTTTGTCATCGCTACCAGAGATCCCACCAGGATGGTGAAGCCGGCGATGTAGGTCAACCATTCGCTGAGGCCCGCACCCGAAAGCAACTCTGTGCCAAAGAGGTAGATCACCACTTTCATGATCGTAAATACGCCAGCTTTTACCACGGCTACGGCGTGTAGCAATGCGCTGACAGGCGTAGGCGCGACCATTGCCGCGGGCAACCACCTGTGGAATGGCATTAACGCCGCTTTTCCGGTTCCAAAGGTATAGAGACCGAGCAGGACGATTACAATGCCTTCGCTCGCTTTGCCAGTTAGAATGCCGCCAGGCGCAAATTCCAGTGTGCCGGTCAGTTGCCAGGTCCACACCATGCCCAGCAATAAAAACCCCACCGATGTGCTCATCAAAATGCCCATGTAGATTCGCCCGGCGCGCATGGCTTCTTTGCTGCGATGGTGCGTGACAAGCGGATATGTCGATAGGGTCAATACCTCGTAAAAGATGAATAAGGTGAACATGTTGCGGGCAAAAGCTACGCCCAGAGCAGCCGAGATCGCAAATGCAAAGAAGACAAAAAATCGGGTCTGATTTTCTTCGTGATGCCCGCGCATGTACCCGATGGCATAAACTGTGGTGACAATCCACAATCCCGACGCGATGAGGGCAAATATCATGCCCAATGGCTCTACTTTAAATGCCAGTGATAGGCCCGACATTACGTCTGTGACATGCGCGGCGGGCTGTGCGCCGTCCATTACCGAAGGTAAAAGTGAAAGTACGGTGCCAAAGGTCAGTACAGCCGCAATCAATCCGATGGCTTCGCGCACATTGGGGCTGCGCGAGGCCAGTGCAATAAAGGGCATGCCCAGAAGCGGCAACGCAATGGATACGAGTATGGCGGTTGATCCACTCACGGCGTTACCCCTATCAATAATCCGGCGGCGCGTTGTGCTACGTTGACGGTTAAGTCCGTTTGAATACCAAAATACAATGTCGCTCCCGTCAAACCCCACATGGAGATCTGCATCATTAACGGCGCTTCTTTTATTTTTGAATCATCATCGGCTTTCTGAAAATAAGCCACTTCAACGACGCGCCATACATATACTACGGCGAGTAGAGAGCTGAGCAGGGCCAGCAGTGCTATGGGCCACCATCCCGCTTCCAGCGCGGCTAAAATCAAATACCACTTGCTGATAAAGCCTACGGTTAATGGCACACCGATCAAGCTCAGACCTGCCAGTACAAAGGCTGCCATTGTTACGGGCATGCGTCGCCCAAGTCCTTTCCAGTCGGCGAGATTAGATGATCCGAGGCGCAATACCACGCAGCCTGCGGCCAAAAATAGGGCGGCTTTCATCAGGGCGTGATTAAACAGGTGAACAATCCCGCCGGTCAATCCAGTTACGGAAACAAAGCCGATGCCCAGCATCATATACCCGATTTGCGCCACGCTGGAATAGGCCAATAATCGCTTTATATTGGTCTGGTATATGGCGGATAGGGATGTCACGTAAATCCCGATGAGAGATAGGGGAATTAAAAAGATATCGAGGTTGAGTTTTTCAAATACAAATTCGGCACCCCATACGGTAAATGTGAATCTCAGAAATACGTAGATGGATACTTTTGTCGCTGTTGCGGCCAGGAAAGCCGTGACTAAAGAGGGGGCGTAACAATAGGCGTTGGGCAACCACATGTGCAGCGGGAACATCGCCAGTTTGATTAACATGCCCACGGTCAAGAAGGCGAATGCGACCATTGCTGTGCGGGTTTCAAACATCGGGGGCAAACGCTGGGAGAGATCAAACATATTCAGGGTGCCGGTCATCATGTACATCAGTCCGATGCCGATGACAATAAATGTGGCTCCCAATGTGCCCATGATCAGATATTGATAAGACGCGGTCAGTGCACGCCGATCGCGTCCCATGGCTATCAGGGTATAGGAGGATAGGGATGAGATTTCCAAAAATACAAAGACGTTAAACGCATCGCCTGTGATCGCTATGCCCATCAATCCGGTGAGGCATAGCAGATAAGCTGTATAAAATAAATAATGCTGCTTGCCGGAGACTTCATCTACCACGCTCGGCAGTGCAAAGAACATCAGCACGGCGGCGATGATCGAAACCAGTAGCAGCACATAAGCATTGATCGTATCGACGCGGTATTCAATGCCCCAGGGCGCAATCCATCCGCCTATTGCATACGAGATTACACCCTCTTCCAGTACGCGAATGAGCAGCATGGAAGCCAGGCCCAAAGAGGCGACACACACGAGAGATGCAAAAGCCCACACCAGCGTTTTTTGCCGCAATAACACACATAAGGGGGCCGATACGAGAGGGACAACAATCAACAATATGGGCAGATGCATATCAATCATTCACAATGTCCCGTTCTATAATTTCATCTTCTTCAATCGTATCATAAGCTTCCCCAATTCGCACGACGAGTGCCAAACCCAGAGAGAGGGTTGCGATGCCCACGACAATTGCCGTCAGGATGAGTACATGGGGCAATGGGTTGGAATACGCTTCAATGCCTTCCCCCAAAATTGGCGCAGTACCACCGCTGACCTTTCCCACGGTGATATAGAGCAAGAAGACCGAGACCTGAAAGATGCTCAGGCCAATCAATTTTTTAACGAGATTGGGACGCGCAATCGCGGTGTACAATCCAATCATCATCAAGACCATGCAGGCCCAGTAGTTGAATAATCCGACAGAGATCATCGCAATCGCCTCCGACCTGCAAAAGCAAAAAAGATCGCTATCATTACAGCGGCTACGGTAATACCCACGCCGAGTTCGACCAGGAAGATGCCCAGGTGTTGTCCGTGCGGTGGATCGGCCGGATCCAGAGCAGTATAATCCAGGAAATTGTAGCCGAGAAATAGGGAGACCAATCCCGTGCCCGCATAGAGCAAGACGCCGAGTGCGACGAGCGTTTCAATGATGCGGGGTTTTACAATTTGTTTTGCGGCTTGCAGGCCAAAAATTAGCGTGTAGAGCACGACTGCTGCGGCAAAAATTACACCGGCTTGAAACCCACCACCAGGCCCGAAGTCGCCGTGAAATTGCACGTAGAGCGCGAATAATAGTATCGGAGGAATGAACCACTTGCTCACTACGCGGGGAATACTCTCATGTTTCATTGCTCGTCCTCCTTGCGCCAGATATGTCCCAGGAGCAATATTACGCCGATACCTGCTGTAAAAATCACGGTTACTTCCCCCAGTGTATCGTATCCCCGGTAGCTCGCCAATACCGATGTGACAATATTGGGTATTCCCATTTCTTCTCCCGATTTTTCAATATAGCGATCGGCAACGTGCTGGTGAACGGGTGCATTGGGGTCGCCGTAATTCGGCATATCCAGTGTGCCGTAGATAAGTGCGCTGCCCGTAATGAGCACGACGAGCAGTGCCAATGCGTTATTTTTTTTGACAATTTTTTCTTCGCGCGTCGTCAATGATAGTGTGCCCAGCAGGAGCACGGTTGATACGCCAGCACCAACAGCCGCTTCGGTAAATGCGACATCAACGGCGTCGAGCAATGTAAATACGATTGCCGATAGGAAGCTGAATATACCCGTCATCATTGCGGCCATAAACAGATTTTGCATTCGGGAAACCGCAATCGCGAGTACGATCATAAAAGACAGCAGGGCGATGTCCAGAATTTCAGTCATGCTCATTTTTCCCTTTGTTGTCGGGATTGCCCAAAAAAGGCTTGAGGCCCGACGTCAATGCCGCTTTGCCCACTGCGTGGGTCGATGTGGGACTGGTGAGGAGCAATATCACCAGAAGCATCACTAATTTTACTGTGACCATTGTCAGGCCGCCCTGAAACATCAGTCCCAACAGGACGAGGCTCGCCCCCAGTGTGTCGGTAATACCACCGCCGTGCATGCGGCTGTAAAAATCGGGCAAGCGCAATAGCCCCAGGCCGCCTATCATGCACAGAATACATCCCGGGATGAGGCAAATCCAGCTCAATATATCGACAATCGTCATGGTGTTCAGGTCCTGTTTTGTTCTTCGGGATCGGCACCCAGATCATTATAGGTCACAAATTTTAGAACGGCCAATGTGCCGATAAAGTTGATCAATACATAAATAAGGGCGAGGTCCAGAAAATCGGGTCGGTCAGTTAAAAATCCGAGCACGGCAATAAATAATACGGTTTTGGTGCCAAACATATTTACCGATAGGATGCGATCATACACAGTTGGCCCCAATAGGGCGCGGCAAAGTGCCAGTGCCATGGTGACCAATATACCGATCATTGCCGCAATAAACATCTCATTGCTCCAGTGCCGTCGTCACGCGGCGGTCCATATCGCCGCTCTGTACATCGTCAGCGGCTTCTTTTGTCAGGGCATGTACCACAATATCTTCTTCGTCCAGGTCGAGTGATACGGTGCCGGGGGTCAGAGTTATTGAATTGGCAAAAATGACGCGACATAGATCGGTTTTTTGCGTTCCCGTTACGCGTACTATGCGCGGGGCAATGGGCAATCTGGGATTCAAAATGCGTTTTGCCACGTCGATATTCGCTTTGATAATGGCCCAGATTAACCAGGGAATATACAAAGCGAGGCTCCAGATCAGATGAATTGAATACCCTTCTTCATCTACAATAGATAGACGACCGGCCAGATAAACGACAAAAGCACACGACAATATACCTATGGCAAGGACGAGCGTGTGTTCAAGCGTATAATGTCCAGACCAGAGCAGCCATGTGCCAAATGCCACAATGCTCATGAAGATGTAACGCATATAGACCTCGGATGAAATCGTAGGGGACTGTCCTATCCTGAGCAGTTAGCACCCATTCTATAGGAAAGGCACAAAAAACCCATTCGTTCGCCCAAATGGGATGAATGTAGGAACTGTTTTATTTAATATTTTTTAACGCAAAAAATCAAGCGAAATATCGCGTTGTGTTCTATCTTGTAGGCGGGTTATTTATTATTGTGCAACCATTTAATTAATAGAAAGGCACATTTGGTGTCAACTATTCTGATCGCATATCTGTTTACAGCGCTTATTTTTGGATTTTTTCTCTATTATTTTGTTTGGCGAAATCGCTATGTCACACAGATTCGTCTGGCTATTCACAAGATTGAAGGGCGTGCTGTGAGCATTGAACGCATTGTGAGGGAAACAAAAAAAATCCGGGCGGATCATTACCCGGGTCTGTTGGCATTAACAAGCATCGAATGGAGAGTTATTTATAAAGATCGCAATGACAATCTCTGCGAGACCCGCTGCCGTGTTAGAGATGGACAACTCGACTGGCATCCGCCGCTGTCATGATTTTGTTACATGCCCCAGATATCGATCTCGATTCCACTGCTCGATGTTCGGCGATTGTGGAATACCTTGTCCGCCCAACGCCTGCCTTCACGACGGTCAAAGATCACCAGGTGCCCCGCCTCTGCATCACACCGATCCATGTATTCTGCGCTCTGATCCAAACCATCAGCGATGGTCTGTTTTAGGCTCTTGTGGAGTATTTTACACTCAATCACGACTTTGCGCGTCTGATCACCCTGCGGCCATAAGATGAGCAAATCCGTGCGCATCCGTCCAAGACCATACTCCCGCTCAATACGTCCACCGCTGTTCACGATACGCTGCAAAAACGCCTGCAATAACAACTGTGGCCCCGCCTCCTGGTATTGAAATCGTCTCACCCAATGCTCTGAGTGTTCGCGGAAGAAGGTCTGAAACTCGGTCATCAGTTTGACCACATTCAGGCTACCATCGGCATCGACGTACCAGGCCGTATCCTCATTGAGTCCCACCTGGGCTGCGTAGGTCAATTCGCGGGGGACGATTTCCGCGTAGATCGGATTGGCAATGCGGAGTGGGTCGTTTGGAGCGATCAAACCCAGATCGCGGACGTACTCGAGGTCGCGGGTCGAGAAATCGCTGTCCTCTGACCCACTCAAAAGTGGCTCGACAACGCGACGCACGCGTTCTTCCTGCAATTTGTCGGCTAGCTGGTCAAGGTGCGTCTCACGACGCAGGATGAGTTGCTCTTGTGCATTGTGGATTGTGTCGGCAGTGATCGGAATGCCGCGGTCTTGTGCGGCTACGCCATAGAAACAGGTTTCGTCCGCCAGCGCGTTGACCAGCCACGGCTGCCCCTGGGTCTGTGTCCAGATCAGTTCCAGCGCGTCGGGGGTGAACACCTGTCCCGTCTCCTCAGTGTGTTGTCCGATCAGGGCGAGCACCTCGTCTTGCGAGAAGTCGCCCAGGCGCAGGGATCGCGCTTTGATGTTGAACGCACTGCCGCCTGCGATGATCGCGTTCTCTGCGGTGGATTGGATGCGGTAATCGCGCACGTCGCGCACACCGCACAGCACCACACTTTGCGGAAAGTCCTCCGGGCGACGGACGTAGCCTGCCCGCAACTGCCGCAACACCGACAACAGCGCGTCCCCGATCAGCGCGTCAATTTCGTCAATGAACAGTAGCAGAGGTTTCGGAGTAGCCTCAGACCAGCGCGTCAACGCCTCACGCAGGGCACCGTGGGGGCCGTATTTCGCCAGGATGTCGAGCCAAATCTCGTCCAGAAACTCGTCGCTCAGTGTTGAACGCGCCCAAGAAGCCAGTTCACCCAGGATCGTGCGCATCACTTGTTCCACATCTTCGCGTGCAGCCTGTCCGCCTTCGACGTTGACATACACGCAACGGTAGTCGCCTTCGGCGTTGAGCAGGTCGCGCAGGGCCAGTAGTGCAGAGGTCTTGCCCGTTTGCCGGGGCGCGTGCAAGACGAAATAGCGTTTGTCGCGGATAAACCGGCGAACCTCAGTTAGGTTGAGCCGCTCCAGAGGCGGGATGCAATAGTGATCCGCAGCTACTACGGGTCCGGTGGTATTAAAAAAACGCATCGCTGGATCTCCCTGTCCCAGGCATCAGTTACTCTGAATATATAATATTGCGACAGAAAGACAAAAAAATCCGGATGACTCAGTATCCGGATCTGTTGGCATTAAAACGCATCGCGTGGCAGTACCTTAATGACAATCATTTTTTGCGCTTTCGGCCAATCCCCCTCATCGGAAACCATAACCTTTTGTGATTCATAATTACCTTCTTCCTTTATCATTCGCATGGATGAGTCCGAGCGCATCCGCCGCCAGTTTGGGTTCCCATCTCAAATTTAACGCCTTCAATTTTCTTGTTTCTTCGCAATGCATATAAAGTTTTCCGTCCAAATATCCTGACGTTTACCAGAACTGATTCTTCGCATCATATTCAACCCTATCTTTAATACGTGCCAAAGCATGTATCTCATTTTGCTTTTCAAACCCCTGCCTGGAAATATAGACTCTTTCACACTCACAATTTCAAATCCTGTAAATCTCAAAAATTGCCTCAAAGACTGTGGCGTTAATATGGTCATGTGAGTCAGATCACCATAGATTATTTGACCTGCAAACATTCCTTGTCCGTTAGGAGTTCTCAAAATTAAATGACCGTTTTTATTCAGAATTTTTTTGATGCCATAAAGAAACTGGATTAATTCCTGACGTGTAAAGTGTTCGACAAAATCAATAGCGAGAATCAGATCATACGCCTGATGGTATGCCTGAAGAAAATCAAATACATCCGAGTGATATATCTGTAATCCGTATCGCTTTGCAGCCATAACCTGTTCTTCTGAGGTGTCAATACCCTCTGCACTTGAAAATCCTTGCTTACTCAAAAAATCAAGCACCTCACCTCGACCACAGCCTAATTCTAAAATACGGCTTTGTTTGGATAATTTTTTCAGGAACGGCTGAAGATTTTGTTCACACCAGTTATGCAGGATGGCTTGTTTGCGCTTCCAATTTCCATCGTCCTTAAACGTTGACAGATATCGGTCGTATAAAGCCTGTCTAAACTGTGTCATAATGTGATCAGCCATTTATCTTGTTAGCTCTTGTATAATCACATCCGTCGTATCGTCCCAACCTGCATTCTGTTGTGAAAAGTCCTTTTCTTCCCAAAGCATTCTCTCCAAAGTCGGTATAATCTCAGTCACATCTGGACAATGCAACCGGCCGAAATTAATCAACTCGCTATTGATTTTCATGTCTCGACCACCAATATATATCGCTGGCGTACCAAGCAAAGCAGCCTCTCTTGCAACAGTGTCTCCAGATGAGATCACACATTTGGCATAGTATAATAAGGTATGCATTTCACTTGTAGATTCCGGTAGCACATATATGTTATCAAATTCTCGAAATTCCAAAATATGGGAGCTTCCTTCTTCCACCGAAGCGATTACAGAAAATTTATTCTGGGATAAATAAGCCAATATTGTCTTCATATTTTGACTTGAATGATCAGACCAGTAATCCAAACTGATATGTGCAATTTGTCTAATAAAAACATACTTCTTTTTCCGAACGCCATACTTTTTTAGAATTTCTTTTGCAGGCTCAAAACGGTTGAGATACGCGAGTTCTTTATACCCGTTGAAAGTGCCAATATTCTTTCCCGTGATTCCCAGAAGCTGTGGAATAATAAATTTTGAAGAGAATATTCGGCACAAAAAAAATAAGAGTTTGTATTCAGCATTGTCGTAAAAAACCACAGATCTCTTTCTCGTAATCCAACAAGCAATTGAAACGTAAAATCCCCCATGGCTTGTTGCGACATCATAAGGATTTTTCCATCCCTCCCAAATCAGATAGGCTATGCGGTGAAATAAGCCGAACAGTTTGCCCATACGCGATCCATAATGCCTCCCAAAAACCTTAATGGGCACATTGAGCTCTTTCTTGGCAAAATCAATCAAATCTCCTCTGGGCCTAATCAGGACAGTTACATCATGTTCAGCCTGTAGATTCCGAATGGTTTTCTTGTAGAAATTTAAATGGGCTGGATGTAAAATATCAAATAGAATACGCATCTTCACCTGCCGTATAGGTTGGTGTTTAAAAAATAATCTATTGTTGTAAATTATCTGCATTGACACGCCTGAGCCATCTTGCAGTTGTCCATTTGTAAATCTCGTGCGATAGGCTATACATCAAATAGATGCCCGTGGATACAATAATCTGAATATCGAGTTTCACAGACTTATTATTGATATAGTAACAGTCACAAGTCAGGCCAAGACTGCGATCTGTATTTTCAGGATCAACAATTTGAGAGATGCCAGTAAGGCCGGGTAAAGTTTGGTATCGGCGTTCAAAGTTCGGGATGTTTTTCATATAAAAATTGTGTAGTGGTTCCCTGATCGGCCTCGGACCTATAAAATCCATATCCCCCTTGATGATATTCCAAAGCTGAGGTATTTCGTCAATTTTTGACATTCGGAGCAAACGTCCACTTTTTGTCGTGTATTTTTCCTTATCTACAAACAGGTCATTTTGACCTGTTTTTTTTCGGTCAATCATTGTTTTAAGTTTATAAATGGTAAAGGGTCTTAAGTTTTTTCCCACCCGGATTTGTTTGAACAAGCATCTATCCCGCGTCTCTATCCAGATCAATACAATACCCAGGATGACGAGCGGTAATAGCAAGAGGAGAAAACTCAGCGCACACAGCACTCTTAACATTTTATTGAAACGGCTCATTTCCTAAACCTGATTGACGAGCGTGTCAAGGATATGAGCAAGTTGCTTTGCTAACTGTTTTCGCTCAAATGCCCAGAGGTGCTTATTATTTTGAATCTCACAATCCGAAACCTTGCGATATCGCAATAGATTTGACATATAACGTGCTATATGCCCAGGGTCTCGGCTTGCGAAACATAAACCTTGGTTTACACGCGCGATAATTTGTACAGCGTCTGAATCCTGGTCTGCTATTGCCAGTATTGGTCGGTTGGCTCTTAAGTATTCGAAAATTTTGCTCGGAATCCACTGTTTATCTGGTACAAAAAAAGTCAATACATCAGCTCCTAACATGTACTGCAAACATTCTCTGTGTGGTATTTGTGAGATGATATGCACACAAGGTCCTAACTCATATTTCTCTATCGTGTCTCGGATAAATGCGTCCTGTCTTCCTAAGAGGACCAATTGCATTTTTTGCCGCAGTTTTGGATGTGTTCGCCGCAGCACATCCAATGCTTGGAACATTGGCAGCGGAGACAATTCTCTAAACAGTGATCCGGCATATAAAAAAGTGAATTTGGAGAATACATGAGGTGTTAGATCTCTGAAGTCTTCTTCATCAAATCCATTCGTCAAAACTTGCGACTTCTCTTTTATATCAGACTCAAAACTTCGGAGAATACCAGGCCAGGCAGCAAGAATGCAATCTGCATCGCGAAGCACAATTCTTTCTAAGTACTTCTCGAACTGTTCGAGAGGCTGAATGCGTTTTGGACGGTGTTGTTTCTCGATCCAGGGATCTCTAAAATCGGCTATCCAGGGACGCTTATATTTTAGATGGAGTGTTCTTCCAATGAGATGTGAGGTTTCACGAGGAGATGTAGAATAGATCGCGTCTATATTCTCCGTCTGGAAAATCTCTCTTGCCTTACGTACACCCGTAAAATACCAGACGACATATTGGTCAGGCACAAATAAGGACCGGATTAAAGAAGCCAGGGAATTTTTAGACAATGAAAAAGATCCTTGTTTAGCCCGTCCACCTATTAGTCTGTAAACGTCATACAGAGAAGGAGAATTGACCCGATAAATGCTTAAATCTTTCGGAATGCCATCTAACAGTTTTTCATCCACAGCGTCTAAATGATTTTCTTGCCGCTTGCAAGTCAGAATAACCGGTCGCCATCCAAAATCCTGAATATACTTCACGAATTTAGTAACCCGCAGAACCCCCACACCATTAAAAGGAGGAAATTTTTGTGTGATCATCAAAACTGTTCTCAAAATCATACCTCCCGAATAAATTGATCGTGACCCGTATTTTCTAATTTCTTAATGTCATAGATTTCTGTCACATCGGGGACAGGTAAGAACTCCCAATTATATCCACCATCTGTTAATTTTGGCGGTTGTCTCGCATACCATAGCCCTGCCTTTTCCCATTGCTGTTTGGCGGTAGAATGATTTTTGGTTGCACTCGCACCTGCAATGATTTTTTCGCCATCAACATGCAATCCGCGTATATATCCGCCGGGAAGTTGTGCTACGCGCTCAACCTTTTCTCCAGCGGGTGATATTCGCCATATCCTGTGATCAGCAGATTCACAGACATAAAACCAATTGTCAAAAAACTGAATGCTGTGAGGGTGAATTATGCCTTCATATATGATTTCATAGCGAACAGGCGCTCGCTGTTGAGATAAACTGCGTTGTGCTTGTATATCCTTCCATTTGATTAAAACCAGACCACCATCAAGCATTTCGCTCCATCGTTTTTTTGAATTTATATCTCTGCCTTTTAGTGAAAACATGGTCATATACAAACCATTGGATGCAGGATAGATCGAGTTTACATGTCGCAGATCGTTATCATGAGTGTCGATATATATAAATCCCAGAGGGTGTAATATTCTTTCTTGCTCGACTTGAAACATAGCGATACAGTTGTACCGAGACATGACAACATATAGAACGTTTTGGTAAATACTCACATCGTGCAAATCCAGTGACATTCTACGCAGGGGAAGCCTGGGCAAAAGACGCTCAAACCCACGCGTTAATTTCCTCACGAATGCCGAAGAGGAATCAGGTCCAATGACCAGATTTTTTAAAAAAATGTTGCGTCTGAGTTTTGCATGTAGTCCTTCGGCTGCAATTCGATATTTGTGATTAATTTTGAAATTTCTGTCCAATCGTATCAAATTGCCATTGCAGGCAACCCAGGCACCATTTTCACAAAGCCCTATTCCCCGTGAATTACCCGCTAAAATAGGCCACGTTTTTTTTTCTTTCAAATCAACCAAAAAGATGCGCCCATTCGATCCACAGGAAGAAATCAGGTACAGTGATTTCATCGCATAATCTCTTCTATGATAGCAAGCATACGTTTAGTTGAAGCAGTCCAGTTCAGTTCTCTTTCAACTCTTAATCTACCAGCTTTTCCTTGTGCCGCAGCGAGTTCTGGATTTTCGAGATATTGGATGAGTGTATCAGCGCAATCGTCAGCAGAAAATGGATCGATAACTGATCCTGTCTGACCGTGTAGAACAGCTTCTTCAACTCCGCCTGACTTGCCACCGATAACCGGCGTTGCACATGCATTTGCTTCAAGAAAAGCAATACCAAAGCCTTCGACCTGACAAAAATTTCCCCTGACTTGTGAAAGCATAATGAAGACATCTGCAAGGTTGTAATAGTCTCTCAGGTCACTATCCGCCACAAAACCCGTGAAGATAACATATTGTTGCAAGTTTAAAGATTTGACCAATTTTTCGAGGTAATTCCGATGATGTCCTGTGCCTGCAATGAGGTACTTGATCTGTGGGATTTGGCGACAAACCTTCGGCAAGGCGCGAATCACCGTTTCATGGCCCTTATGTGGTACAAGCCGAGATACTGACAAGATCACCTTGTGGTCTTTTAGTCCATATTTTCGAAGCAAATCATTTGGTTTCTGAGTAGGATAAAAATCTTTGGGATCTACAGCGGGATTTACGATATGTGTTTTCCCCATCGAAAGCCCCATCTTTTGCAAAAGCGACTTCGTATAAGCACTGTTTGGGAATATACCATCAGATGCTTGCAGGATTTTATATCTGAGAAATCCCAACCGTTTCCATATACGATGCTTTAAGGTGAGATCAGTCTCCCGGAGTTCGGTTCCATGGGCGATTGTGAAGTATTGAAATGGCATCAGGTGTCGAATGAGATAGGTATGTATGCCAGACCGCCATTCCCCATTGATTACCACATCACTTCCTGCACTGAGCGTATAATAGAACAATCTCAGGGTCCATATAGGGGTCCAAAAAAGGCTTTGAGGAATGCGTTTTGTTATGAACGGTTGCTTTCTATCAAAGGTTTTGCATCCTTCACAGTGTGAAGCGACCACGCAGATAGCGTGTCCTTGAGAAACCATTTCTAATGCAAGATGATGGAGATAGGTCTCAATACCGCCTTCTTTGGGGCGATAATTTCGGGATGTAATTAGAATATGCATGTGCTATTGACCCCTTAGCATCCTGTAGATAGATCTTAAAATTTGTTCTTCATCATCTGCAATGCGGAGAAACTGATCCTGCAAATCGCTCAGGGTTTTATCATCTTTTGTCATATAAATTCTGGTAAATGACCGAGCAATGAGCTTCCATTGTTTTGAGATAGATTGCCATTGGCGTTCTATCTTATGAAGATCAGAGGCACAACCTTTTACTTGTAGGCCAGAACAGACAGCCATAAATTCCGATCTTTCCTGGTTGAGCATAAGTGCTTCGCTACACGCCTTTCTTGCTCTGCGCTCAAGCACATCTGGAGATTCTTGCGCCCACAGAGGAAGATTGTCCGCAAAGCTCCGAATGCCTTTCAGTCCAGAAATAACAGATAATGGTGGCAAATCTCGACTCGGTTGATTTCTTAAATATTTCCAATAGACCTTTTGAATGAGCCGCGTTGGTTTTCTATATGAATAGAGATTGTTTTCGACTTTTTTCTTCATTAACCGAATCAAGGTTTTAGTCTCAGGGATGTGGCACCCCTCTGGTACATGAAAATCATGGAACTGTTTATGTGCCAAATGATTTCCTACAAATTCAATGGGCATCCATTGAAAAGGCTGCGCCCCATTACTCACCATCAGAATAGTGTCCTGCACATCATCAATACCACATCCAACATAAGTCGCGTGATCTGAGCCATCATCGGAATAGCTGTTGCGATTTTTTGCTGCAATCCACAATAGCAATGACCGGTTATTCTGTATTAAAATAGTGATGTGTTTGCGAAACTCTGAAGGGGTTGAGCAGATAATTGGTTCTATTCGAACATTGAAAAGTTCTCGTAGATTATGGAATACACGCCCTCGGGTATAAGCATGACGAAAGGTATTTGAGGTAGGAAAGTGCCAAAAAGACCATCCTAATTTGAGCAACTCAAAAGTTTGTAAATTTTCAAAAAACGGAGCATGATAGGCCAAAATATTCATGACATGTCCGATGCAAAACATGTACTTGTTGCCAGCAGTTCCATCAGGGCCGGGGTATGGTTTTACTCTGTCTATTACACTATTCATGACATCAAAATCTCATAAAGCACTTTTAGATTTAGAAATAGGATCCAATCTACAATCGCTACCGATTCACTTTCTCATAAATACTCAGTGAAAACCCAACGCCTTCGTAATTCATTCTTAATCTTCTTTGTAGTTGGTCTTCGTAGAGAGACATTGGCAACAGCCTATCTCCCTTCCCAATCCCTTCAACGTAATCCAATGGTGTCGCGTCTTTGCCAAATATTAGATCTGTTAACCAGAGTTTTAAATTGCGAGGTTTTAGGGTTACTTTATAGCACTTACCCCGGGTTCCAATAACATATCCCCATCCAAACTGTCTCGAGTCGATAATTGCTGATTTGCTGTGGGGATGATATTTTTTTCCGATTGTATTCCAAAAGACAGATTGCGTAGTTGTATGTCCATGCACTTTTTGTTCAAATAAATTGTCAATACCGCCTAAACGATAACGCGCCTCTAACCAATCTTTATCAACTGTCACATTATCAAATAAATTCGCCACACTCAAATACATATGAAAATCACTTGGCAACCTGCCATTTTTTGAGAGACAACGGTGAATAACATTTCCGGTTGCCCACATTCTTTTTATAGAGTAATTGTGTCGTCCATTTACAGCAGAGCAGTCTTGAATAAGACAGTCACTTCCAGCTAATATATAAAGATAACCGTTGCCCCCTCCTCCTCTATACTGAGGATTTCGCAAATCACAGTTGCGAATTGTGATGTTGCGAGACATGTTTATCTTGATGCCATGGGAGAGAACATGCCAGTCATGTGAATTTTCCTTTGGCCTAAAAGTATTGATATTCTGAACCCAGCAGTTAATCGCATTTTGAATATAGATTATTGAAGAATCATGAACCTCATAAGCTCCCGTATCGGCTTCATCCCAGTCATCATCTTGGAAGCCAGAGCCAAGATGCTCTTTCATACCAATCGAAAGGTTTTCAATACCGACCTCTTGTATATGGGGTCTTACTTTGTAAATATGTGCCTGATATTTCTGCAAAAGAAAATAGCGGGTGGGTATATCAACAGTGAGGACATTAGCGATCGTATCAACTTCTGTAATGCGACGTAAAAGAAGCATCCCCTTTTGCTCAGCAGATGACCAAAGTGTATTCATACCATGATCATCTACAAACGCTTTTGTAACATCTGCCCTTAAAACGACCCAGTCATCTTTTTTAAAGTTGGAAATGTTAGCTACAGGTATTCTGTGCGTTGGACTATCTAAGTCTTCAGTGACTCTCACTGATTTTCCTGATGGAATTAGCCAGGAGCCAGGCTTGCTAATCAAAACAACCTTCTTGTTGCGCATCTTCCATTCGTCATTATATAAAAAGGTTTTATTTTTTCCTGCGCCTCTCAATATTACCCGGTTTGACCTGATATGAAGTGCCTGGGACTGTCCGGAAGGAGGTCGTATTCTGTACGTACCTTCTGGCAAAAAAACAATACCACCGCCTTGCGATCCGACATGGTCGATGGCTTTTTGAATTGCAAGTGTAGCATTCTTTTTTCCCGTATTATCCGCTCCAAATGGATCTGCCGTGACATCCACCTGAATTCCACTATGAGATACTGGTATTTCTTTTTCGCCCATATAATACCCAGCATAGGAAAAGTCATGAAGAAAACGGCCTTCTTTATCCTTATATCCTGGTTGCCAAGATTTGGGATATAGTTTGCTTCGCCAATAATTGTCTTCTTGAGCATTTACTGGCTTTTGAATAAGGAGAAAGAAGAAAATAAAAATCGAAGCTATTCCTAAATGGGTTGATCTACGCATGATCGTCTTTTCTCAGATTTAAAGACACAGTTTCTATGCAAGAACATTACAATCTTCAATAGGTATTTTTCATTCATCAAGCCCACATTTCCAAATGCTTGAGCCTTGAACTGCAGTTTTAGTCTGCCACCGACACTCGACTCGCCAGGGTCTGTCAGTGGATTTTGCTTGTGAATACTTCCTCAGATTAATTCCAGAAGTCCATTACCTCAAGAAGGATAAAGAAAATTGTCGAGAGAGTAAGGAGTAGATTCCGACAAAGATAAAAAACAACAACAAAGTAAGAAGACCAAATCCTGGAGCAACACAACATACAAATTGGTTTCATTGAACCCAAAACAACCACAGGCAATATCTGCACCGCGGAGAATATTAATGCTGACTGCGGCTGCAAATATTAAAAAAAGGACAGAGCTACTGAGCACCGCACTCTTGTGCCACAAACCGAAAAATAAAAATAAACCTGTCACAAGCTCAATATAGGGCAAGAAAATTCCCCATAGCACGACCAATTCCTCAGGGAGCAAATTGTAGGCTTTAACAATTTCAATAAATGCTTCAGGATTACGGATTTTTACAATCCCAGCCCATCCGAGAATGACCCCCAGAAACACCCGGACTACGGTTCCTGCCCATGCCATTTTGGGATATAGAATCATCTGTCAAAACCCATTTGGACTTGTCTGCATGCGGTGATGCACAAGCAGGTCGGATTTTCACCCTTTACCCATTCCTCCCATCCTCCTTCAAAAACTTGAACCTGTGTAAATCCAAATTTTCGCGATAGAAACTTCGCCAATTCGATACTGGTATTACAATTCTTACTGGAACAATAGACAATTATTGGGGTCTCGCGGGCAACATTACTCAAAAGCTGTTCGGAAAAATAATCTCGCTGAATGTACGGTATGTTCACTGCCCCTGGAATATGGCCTTCGTGATAAGCTGATTCAGAACGTCCATCGATAAGCAATATTTGTGATTTCGATTGTGTTGCATTTTGAAGACCGTCTAAAGAGACATAAGTTATATCATCTTGTTCTTCAGAGATTTCAACATTGCCCAACAAAAACTGTTCAATAAAAATAACAGTATAAATCAATCCTGCACCCATTCCCAAAATTTGGATAACCAATGCACGCAAAAGAACTAATTTTATGTCAGGATTGCGAAATTCTATACTCACCAGTTCCATTCCCTATGCGATAAGTTGCTTGCGAAAAAGATGCCAATAGTGTCCTTTTCTCTTCACCAACTCGTCATGGGGTCCTTTCTCAACCACTCTCCCCCCATCCAAACAAATAACCTCATCTACCTGCTGGATAGTACTGAGTCTGTGGCTAATCACAATCATTGTCTTATCTTCATATAAATCCTGTAAATTTGCTATAATTTCACCTTCGCTTTCAGAATCCAGTGCCGACGTAGCTTCATCCAGGATTAGAATATCCGAATCTCTCAAAATTGCACGCGCAATAGCAATACGCTGCCTTTGACCAACCGAAAGCGTGTTACCCCGGTCACCGATAAGTGTAAGAGCACCATCTTCTGCATTCTCAATAAATCCATCTAAACCAGCTATCCTGATCGCTCGATTGATTTCTTCAGGCGTACTTTCCGGCTTGCTGTATCGGATATTGTCCCAGATCGTATCATGAAAAACTTGATTTTCCTGGGTTACCAGACCAATGTGCTCTCTCAGATCATACAGCTTGATATGGGTAAGCGGTGTGTGATCAATAGTAATCTCACCTGTATCGGATTCGTAAAAACGACACAGCAAATTGACCAATGAACTCTTGCCACAACCGCTTGATCCTACCAGAGCATATTTTTTTCCTTTTTCAAGTCTTAAACTGAAGTCCTGCAAAACGGGTTGTCCGTTATATCCGAAATTGAGGTTGGTGAACGCAATCTCCTTATGAAAAGAAAACGGACTGGCGGCAGATGAGTCGGACGTTTTTTGAATATCAATCTCGAGAAATTCAAATACCCGCTTCATTGAAACAGATACACGGATGAGTTCTACATAAAGCTGATTGAGATTTCTAAATGGTTCAAAAAGACGCGACAGGTATTGCAAAAAAGCAACCAATGCCCCCAGGCTCATGACGCCTAACATGACTTTATGCCCGCCCCATCCCAGAATGATCGCAGGCGTCAGGGATGTGAAAAATCTCGAAATTGATCTCATCACGCCAGAATAGGTTACATTTTGCATACTGATATCCATGAGACCATTTAGCTGTGACCGCAGTCTATTATTTTCATAATTATAGGCATTATAGACCTGAATCAATTGGATAGACTCAAATCGCTCAATCAAATAGCTCATGACTTCAGAGCCTTTCTTTTGGCCGCGTTCCGTAATATCTTTTATTTTTGGCTGGAAGTAGAGAATATTGAGTGCCAGAAAGGGTATGACAATAATAGAAACCAAAAATAGCTGCCAGTTCAACCAGCAGAGAGCCACAGTAATCCCTATGAGTGTCAACAAGCTATGTACAAGACTCAAAGCACTTGAAGTGATAAACGACTGAATCCTATCAACTTCGTTGCTCATTCTATAAACAACATCTCCAGACTTATTGCGATCATAAAAGCTCAAGGGCAACTGGATCAAGTGGTCGAAGAGATGGCTCCTTATATCCAGCATAATGCGATTGTTTATCCATGCAAACAAATAGTCTGAACAAAAACCAATGATGATATTACCTACTGTAATGCCCAAGAGCAGAAGCAAAATCCATATCAATAGTTCGTAATCTTTGTTTGGAAAAACGTCATCAATAATAATTTTCATGATATAGGGAAAAGCCAGCGAGCTAACAGTCCCTAAGATCATGAGGACGAAAACAATGCTTTGGTGTACCCAATAAGGTTTCAGAAATTTTAAAAAATGATAAAAGACGTGTCTATTCTTAGAGACATCAAAAATAGCCGAGATGACTTGTTGCTTGTTCTTCATATTCACCTGTGATGTAAACAACTTAAAGTAGGTAGGCACCTATATGAGGCATCTTACTTGAGGGATATAGAAAACCATTCTCTCGTTCTCACATTCCCAAATGCTTGCGCTTTGAATGCCTGCTGCCGACACGCGACATGCCAGGGTCTGTCGGCGGCTTTTTATATTTAGAAATTCGGACAAGTAGATAGATAACCCCGTATCTGGACTTGACCCGTTTGGGTGGGTACCTTATCAGTAACCAGAAAGGAGACCCACTATGCCACCAACACGTCCCCCTTATCCATCCGAGTTGAAACGTCAGATCGTGGAGCTTGTGCGCGCTGGTCGCAGTCCTTCTGAAC
>JAJEDY010000020.1 GCA_022821275.1 Candidatus Latescibacterota bacterium
ATTTCGACTGGTGCCTCTGGGAAAGGTTAAAACCGTACAGGCAGCCCGCGCTGGAGAGATTGAGCTTATTGGGATTAAGGAGGGAGACCGGGTTAAAAAGAAACAGGTGTTGTTCAAGTTGCGCTCGTGGGAAACATGGCACGAATTGCGCGAGCTTGAGCAGGCGAAAATCGCGCTTCAGAAGGCGAAATACGATTTGGAAGTGGCATTGCCCCAGAAATGGTCTCACGTTATTTGATGTGGTCGTAGAGGCTGAATTTCTGTTGTATGAACGCTGGTTGATGTCGCGGATTAAAGAAGACGACATTCGGGCTTTTTTTGTTCAGCGTACCCTGAGTTTTGAGCGCGTGGAGGTGTGCTGGATTTCTGTGTCGGATGAGGGCGTGGCTGAAGAATTGTGTTTGCAAGTCGTGGAAGAAGGCGCGGATTTTTATGCTCTGGCGCGGCGGTATTCGCAAGATGAAGCCACGCGGCCTGCTGGTGGATATCTTGGACGACGACGCAGGCGCGATCTTCCACAAGGGGTCGCGCCTTTGATTTTTGCCGCATCGGAAGGCGATGTTGTTGGTCCCGTGAAAGTGGAAAAGGGGTATGTGCTGTATTATGTGCAGAAACGATGTCCAGCAGTACTCGATGAGACTACTCGTGAAAAGATCCGAAAAAAGCTGTTTGAATCCTATTTGCAACGCGAAATGAAACGCGCTGAGATCACTTTTCCGTTTAGTGTAAAAAGGCTGACTCTGGAATGATGAGTGGTTGCTTTTCAACGAATCCCAAAGGTCGTTTTTTTCGTTACCTGCACGCCGCTTACCAGGTCTTCTACGGTTACCTGCACTTCATGGTCGCCTTTTCCGGCTCCGTCGAGATTCAACTCCACATAAGATAAGCCGTCTGTGGTATTTCCGATCTGGTCGTAGGTCACGCTCACGCCCTGTTGTCTCTCTTCTTTTCCCAGCAGACGACCCAGCCCGGCAAGGACGCGGGCACCCCGGTCCTTCTGGTCTTTGGATTGGATGTCATAGGTCACGCGGTAGTGCGTTTGTCCAAATTCATTTTTATTCAGGTGATAGATTTCAAAATAGAGAAAGGCGGGATGTTTTTCCGGGAATGCCCATACCGACATGGGCATTATATTCAACCCTTGTTTGACAAAAGCACCTGCTGAGGGTGTCTCGTCTGTGATTGACCAGGCCAGTTCGATGTCGCTCAAATTCAGGTCGGCTCTGGCATAGTCTTCCAATACCACCTGTTGTTTGTAGATCTGAAACCGCCGCGTTTCCGCCTCCCGAACCCGCAGGCCGAGTTCATAAGTTCCCGGCGGTGCTTCTATGGCGGCCATATCCAGTACCAGATTTTGCCATCCCCGGGATGTATCGACTGAGGCTTGTAAAAAGGTTTCATCGAGGAAAAATTTCCGTTCGTCCCGGTAGGTTTGATCCACTTCGGGATCGGTTAGTGCCGCACTGCGTACGACCCATGTGCCCTCCTGTTTTTTGAGTAGGGAATCCGGCGGGATGCCGCTGTAGATTTCCAGGCGCGTGCGACCGTCTTTTCCCTTAAAGCTGGCCGTGCGATACCAGAAATCCAGGGGCTGAGCACCCCGGGCAAAGTCGTGAAAGTCGGGTATCCGTCCGGCCATTTTGTTTAGTACCAGTTCTGGAGAATGGTACAGAAAATCCGTGAGGTCTCGCACGGCGACATAGCGCTCTTTTAATTCATTGGGTACATGCGTGGGTACGGGAGCAAACTCGAAATTGCCCTGAAAGTACTCGTCGGTAAATGTGACTTCCAGGCCTTCCGCGACCATGGTATATACCCAGGATTCCCAGGGTACAATGCTGGCGTCTTCGCGGTTGGTAACTGGCATGAATAAGCCCATCGCCTGCTCGACAAACCGCTCCTGGCGCACCCGCGATGGCGAGAAGCTCAAATCACCCGTGTTCACATCGCCCAGTGCGGCGAGGGTTTGCTCTTGATCCACAATTCGGTTTACCTGGTCGCCTTCACCTGCGTCGGCAGCTTCCACTCGTTCCGACAATTCGGTGCGTTCGGCATCCTGGGCGTCTTCCAGCAAAAATATGAGTTGGATCTCGTCCGAGGTTAAACCCAGGTCCTGTGGACCGGGCGCTTTGGTGCTGAAAGCCCGGTTGCTGCGAACGGGATATACCGGTCCTGTGAAAAATTCGCCCACGGCGTCTGGTCCGTAGAGATCTACAGCCATTCGCTCTTTGATGCGCTGTGCCTTAGCTGGCATGTCGGCATTCAGGCGGTCGGATGTTGAGCGATAATCGGGTTTGCCGTAACGGATGTACACTTCGCCCCGTCGGTCCCAGGGATATATCGCTTTTGAAAAATGCGTGCGCGCGTGCCAGACCCGGCGGTAGTGCTCGGCCTGGCGCAAGAATCCGCCGGATACGCGCGATAGATCGTGCCGAATCCAGAAGCGGCGCAGAAATGCTTCGCGCTCTATAGCCGATGTGACTCTGGCATAGGATTCCAGCTCGGGTATGGAGGCCAGCAGGGAGATGTCCCGGTAAAGTGCCGCCTCTGCGGCATCGAGAAGCGCGATGTAATTGCGAAAGATGCGTACGGCCCGTTCACCATCGCCTTCATGGAGAAAGACCTGGGCTATTAGAGGCAGAAAACGACGCGTTTCTACTGTCTCATCCAGGTGGGTCAACAGGTCTCGCAATTCGGCGAACTGTTCGTTCATGGCGTAAATTACGCCCAACTGATAGGCTACGTCCAGGTCTTCGGGCGTTTGCCATACACAGCGTTTGTAAAGGTTGATTACCCGGTCCCATTCATCCTTTTTTTTGTGGTGTTCCGCCATGATTTTGCAGGCTGTGACATCCGTCGAGTCTCGCTCAAGTGCCCGTTCGGATGCCCGTTTCAAAGACCGATCCTCTTGCAGGAGTCGCACAAGGCCGAGGTGATAGCGTATTTTCTGCGATTCGGGTGCCAGAGCGATTGCTTCGTCAAAATGTGTCTGTGCCCCGTGGGGATCGTTCTTCTGGTAGAGCGCGATGAGTCCCAGTCCGTCGTGGGCTTCTGCGAGATCTGGATTTAAGCTCAGTGCCTTTTCAAACGCCTGTCGAGCTTTTTTCCATTGCTTTTTTCGCTCGCGGGATTCCAGATATGCCGTGCCCAGGCGAGCGTAGCCTTCGGCCAATTCCGGGTCCAGGTGTACAGCTTCTTGCAAGAGGTCTATCGCGTGCCTCGCATTGTCCATCTCAATCCGCACATCGGCAGCCTTCAGGAGAGAATCTGACCGGGTCATCAGGGTTATGAAGGGCTGTTCTGCCTTTGCCCCGCCTGCTATCAGGACGATGTATATGGGAATTAGTCGCGTTGCAAAAAACTTAACGTGATTTCTCATTATGCCCTCACTCGATTTTAAAGGTCGCTGTTTTGGTCACTTTTTTCCCGTCTCTGCGATCTGTTGTAGCTACCTCGATGATGTATTCCCCCGGCTCGGAACCAGACAGGTCAAGTGCCAGATAGTTGACCACGTTGTCGGCATCGCCCGTCTGGTCATAAGAAATCGCAATTTGTTCTTCGTTCTGGTCTATGCCTGCCAGTTTTCCCAGGCCACTGAGTACTTTTGCGCCAAATGACTGTCCAGAACGCGGCTTTAAGCGGTAGGATATCTGGTAGTCTGTCTGTCCGAATGCATCCTGACTCAAGCCGTAAATTTCGTAGTAAAGATAGATTAGATGTTGCTGTGTATAATGCCGCGTGGCCAGCGGGATAACTTCCAAATTTTGTTTGACAAACAGTCCCTCTTTGGAGGCCTGCTCAATTGATGCCGCCATTTCGATATCGCTCAGCCAGAGTCTGCCCTGCCGATAGGACGGGACCCGCAAGGGCATGCCATAGACCTGCGTGCGTCCAGACCGCTCTTCGATGGCCTGCACGGCGAGGTAGTACGACCCCGGCTTTACATCCAGTGCGATTATATCGGGAATGATCCCGGTTTTTCCATCTACCCGCAATGCGACCCGTTTTGCGGCTTTGAATACCGGATCGCCCTTTGCATTGTAGAGAACAGCACCCCGGTTTATCCGAACATCCCCGCCATCTCGCGTCAATGCAGAGGCGGGAAATCCGTAGTAGATCTCCACGCGCGTGCTGTCGCCCAGTCCTCGAAATGTGGCGGGGTAAGCCGCATAATACAGGGGTTCGGCGAGAAATGTCGGTACATAGATCTCTCTGGGAGCCTGGCTTATAATTTGTTCGGGAATGAGAGGCCCCCACAGGTGGCGCATTTTGGCCGTCATTTCCCCAGGTAATACGGCGTAATCAAAAACGCCATCGGGCGCACCTGGTACCTGGCGAAACGCGATTTCCACGCCGTCTCTCAGTCCGGGATAGATCCAGTATTCCCACGCCCTGCGATCCTGGATCGGAAAGATGGGTCGTCCCAGAAACGCCCCCAGTCCCCCCACAGCCATCGCCGATTCGGCTCGTTTTCGAATCTGTTCACTTTTCTGATTTCGCTCGGATGATCGGTTGTATAGCCGCTGGAACTGCCTTTCCAGTTGGCGTTGTGCCTGTTCTGCGCCAGCGCCACGGTAGGTCACATTGGCACTGTCGCCATCAGCGGCGTAATCCGATAGCAGTATTTCGGCTGCCCAATCTATACGGTCTAATAGCCGCTGTTTGATATCCCAGTCTTCGGGATGGGATTCGCGCCGTCGATCCCCGGACGCGCTTTTGTGAGATGGCGTGCCGTAGCGCACGTAAATTTCGCCCCGTCGATCCCACGGAAAAACCGCCGATCCGAAATGCTCCCGCGCATAAGCTACCCGACGGAAGTGTTCGACTCTCCGCTCGTTGACGTCTGTAATGGGTGTGGGATCTCGGCGTTTCCAGAATTGTTGCAGAAGTACTTGTGTGTCCTTTGCCTCCTTAAATGCCTCTGTTTCCCTTTCTGATGCAAACAGGGAAATATCTTCATAAGGCATCCGCTCTCTGGCATTCAGGCCTGCCAGATAGGTCTCAAAGAGGGTTTCGGCTTTTTTGTAATCTTTCCGTTCCAGATAGACTTCGGCGAGTTCCAGCATGTATTGCCGCTGGTTTGTGCCCTGCGTCTGCATGAGCCGCGACAGGGTGCGCGCGGCCTGGTCCGTGCGGGATAGGGTGCGGTAGAGTTGCCCCAGCCGCCACATGGCATCCTTGTGTGCGGGATTGACCGCCAGTTGTTTTTCGTAAAATTCTATTGCGCCGTCTTTTTTTAATAGGTCGTATTCATACATAAAGCCCAGGCGGTAATACGCATCTGGATGGTCTGGATCCATTTCGGCCACCTGTTCAAAAGCTCTGATGGCATCGCGGTTCATCAAGTTCAGATGCGTCAGGCCAATGTGGTATTGGGCTTCTACATAGTCGGGCTTTTCAGCCAGGGCACGGCAAAAATAATCAATTGCACGCACCCACTGGCCTTTCTCACGGGCATAGACGAGGCCCATGCCAAAGTAGGCTTCGGGCATTTTGCGCTGGTATTTTTCGGCATTTCGAAAGGCTTTTCTGGCTTTGCCAAGCTGATCCTGGGTCAGATACACATGTCCCAATCCACAGTGGGTTGGGGCGTGTTTTTTGTTTGCTTTTAGAGACTGCTCAAACAAAATTTTTGCGCGGTCTATTTCTCCTGCTTTGAGTGCCTGACTGCCCAGGAGATAGAGAGAATCCGCAGGAGAAGTATCCGCCAGGACTGGTGCAACAGTCCAGAATATCCCAAAATTCAGGGCGAGTGCAATGCGCCCGATATGCCAGCCTATTTTCGACATGCTCAATCGCCTGTATATCTACTTTGTCAGCGGGCCCGTGGGTGCCTCTTTGCTGTAAAGTGCGCTTCCCCGCTCGTAGGATACCGCTACCTGTCCGTTTTCTACCTGCAACCGGGGTACATTATTTGTGCCGACATCGCGGTCCGGTCCTCTCATTACAGCGAGTTGTGCATCGCTCATGCCCGCTATCAGGTCGCCCCACCGGCTCTCCGGATGTACCATGTCGCCTCCGCTACGGTGGAAGTTCCGGGATGTGTATTTGATCAGGATGCCCCGTCTCGAGATGGGGTTTTTCCAGGCGAGCGCACCGTGGGTCGTCGCCCCATCCCCAAAAAAGAGCACGTCGCCCGCCTTCATCACTGGCTGCACCACAAGTCCCATGTCGTCGTCGCAGGTGCGAATGCCCGGCGGCATGGGATAAAACGCTTTGTGGGAGCCGGGTACACAGGCGAACCCTCCCAGACCGGGTTCCACGTCTCGAAGTTGCCAGGCTACGGTTACTGCCTGATCGTAACTGCGCCCGTTTTGAAACACATAGCCCATCGGCGGATAGAGCGGTTCGTTGTTGCTGTGCAGCGAGTGTCCGCTGCCGCCCAGGACCGAGCAAAATGCCGTGGCGCCTCCGCACCGACCTCCGCTGGCGCCCATCCAGTTCAAGCGGTGTTCGACCACTGGATGGGCAATCATTTGCCGGAATGGGTCGCAATACGGTTCTGGCAGTTCGAGCAATCCTGAGAGGAGTGGTCGCCCCGTGCCGGCCAGGCTCTTTGAGCCTCTCGCCAGTTCCTCGCCGACTACAATGCGGTCTTCAAATTTGTCGATGGTCTCGTTGGCCGCTGCCAGCCATTCTTCGTCCATTACGCCGCGGAGTACCAGATATCCGTTCAAGTCCCAGAAATAGAATTCTTTGTAATCAATTTCCGAGTCCGGGTCCAGTTTGTAAATTGAGGGATGAAATACCTCGCGCGATTCGTCCATCTTTACTGTTTTTCCATCCGTGACAATGGTCGGTGCAGGTGTGGTGGATTTGTAACCCGGCTTATAAAGCGATGCGCGCTGTTCTTCACTCAAAGCGTCGTGCCATTCCGGGTGCGGCTCTTCCCTGGTCATTGAACCTGTTCCGGCAGATCGGATCACGCCTCTGCCCACGTATTCATAAGATAGCAGTCGCTGTTGTCCAGCTCCCTGCCACGGGCGCATGCCCTGTAATGCCGATAGTGCTACTATCAGGAGATCTCCTGCCTTTAGCACGGGCTGGTGTGTCAATCCCATGTCGTCTTCGCCCGTGGTTATGTCTTCTGGCGATGCCACATTGCTTTTGTGTGAGCAGGGGAGCAGTACGAAGCCGCCATCTCCTTCGTTCACGTCTTCCAGTGCCCAGATTACGCGCACGCCTTCGCAATAACGCCGACCGTTCTGGTGGTAATACGCAATGCCCGGCATTCTCGGTTCGTTGCCGCCTATTAGTGGTGCTGTGGTATCGCAGGTCTCATCGCACAAGATTTCAGGCTCGCGGTCCAGGCGAAAGCCGATTCCTACAATTTGATTGAGATACCACACGAGGTGCGGATGAACGAGCAGTTCCCGGAACGGGTCTTTCAATTCGCCTTCCCATCCCAGCAGGCCCGATAGTTGATCGGCTTTGTCAATGGTTTGGTTCAGTTGTTTGACTTCGCCGCGGTTCAATACGCCCGGCACATGGAGATAGCCAGCTATATCAAAACAGTAATTTTCTTCGTTGCTCATGAGTTCCTGATCCATTATATCCCCCTCAGGTTGGTATGCCTATTGACGAAATTGAGTGTCAATCATTAATCAGTCTAAAACATGTATTAAATTATATTAAAAAACAAGAAAAATACAGTCTAATTGGGTACTTCGACGACGTAAATCTGGCTGCTACCAGTTTGGTCCGATGTGTAGATGACCCGTTTTCCATCGGGGCTAAATGATGGATGTGGGTGAGACCACTGGGGTCCATAGGTATCGGCCTGGACTTTGTCATCGTCCGCGGGCACTGTTTCGGCCCATTGCGTTCCTCCATTGGAACTGCGGGGATAGCACAGGGGTTCGTGTTCACCTGTTTCTGGATCAATCAGTTGCAGCCCGATGTCTGGACAGGTGGTGTCGCACACAATGCGCGATCCATCTGGACTGGGCGATGGATGCCAGGTGTTGAATTCGGCGATTTTTCGATCTTTGTCTTCGCCCACCCGAATGCCCCGCAACGCATAGGGCCAGTGTGCGAAGATGACTTCGTCGGTGTGTCCCAGGAATGTTTCGTGGGTAATCCACACGGTCTTGTCGTGTTTGAATAGCGGGCGTTCGTTGCTCCCATTAATTCGCACTTCCCACATTCGCTGATTGATGTCGCTGGAATACAGGATGAGGTCCGGATCAGTCGGGCAGACCTGCACATGGCCCACAGCGCGAGGGGGTTCGCGGACGATCCGGTGTCCCGATCCGTCTGTGTTCACCGCGACTACCGCCGAATGCCCGTTGTGATATAAGGATGTCACCAGGCGTTCTCCGTCTGCCGAGAGGCTGCATCCACCCACGCGGCCTTCGCCAAAATCGGCCAGGATGGTTTCTTCCAGTGTCTGGATATCCACGGCGCAAACCTGTCCACCTGTGTTGTAAAATACCCGCTGTCCGTCTTTGGCAGGACAGGCGGCAAATCCACCGAATCCCTCCACGTCGGTCAATTGCGTCATTTCTCCGCTGTTTTCATCCATTTTGAAGAGGTTGGGGTGTTTAGAGCGATATGAGGTGAATACAATGGTTTTTCCATCCGGCATCCAGGATGGATTTGAAAAGTACAGGTTGTGGCTGATTGCGAGATGGTCCGTCATTTGTCGGATCGCCGCGCCCGTTTTTTTGTCTTTTAATGCTTTTGCTTCCGAAGAGTACGTCTGTCCTTTTGCCATGTCTGATGCCTCCATTGATCATCGCTTTGGGAAGAATACATCCACACACGCTTCCACATCAAATGGGTCACATCCGTAGTCCCGTTTAAATTTTTCGAGGTGTTCTATTTCGTGTATTGTCGGTTCTTTCAATGGCAGATCGACCGGTTTTCGCCCTATGCGTCCGGATTCTTCTACTGCGACCTGGACTTCGATATCTCGTCGCGCCCGTTGCGCGTCGTAGCGCGTGGGCAGGTCTTCCCGAACTGCCCGGGCAATGCTGTCCATTTCTTCTACAATCGCCAGTCTTCCCGGCGATGTTTTGTATTGAGGCCAGGGATTTTCCCACACCAGCGGGGGATCGGTTTCGATTATCATTCGCTTCAGTACATTTACCCCGTCTTTGTCTTGGGTTTCCGTACGGATGGGGTAGGCGGTGGCTCGCCCTCCACTCAGTCGCTGTGCTTGCGTGGTTATATGTACTTCATTTTCTACAATAGTTCCGGTTGTGCCATCCACCTGAAATAATGTCTGGCTTTTTCGCCCGAGTGCCCGCCCGTGATACATCGAGGAGTAGGACATTATCGCCAGTGCGCCGTTCTCAAACTCGGCGAGGTCCATTGTCCAGTGTTCGGTGGTAAATTGCCGAATTTCACTCACATTCACGCGCGGGATTGGCGAATCCATCACCAATCCCGTTACCCGAATAGGCGCCGCATCGCCTACCATCATCCGCACACTGCTGACGATGTGGTAGCCGCCGGTTTGAAATAGGGCAAAGACCCGAAGTACGTCTCCAATGGCTCCGGCGTCGATGGCTTGTCGTTTGATCAGGTGAAGGGGATCCCGGCAATATTGCTCTGCTATTTCGAGTTTTACGCCGTTGCGTGCCACCGCGTCGATCAGTACATCTGCGGTTTGCAGGGTGGGTGAAATGGGGGTTTCTACGATGAGGTTTACGCCGTGTTCGGCCAGATATGCTCCGATGGCGTGATGTGAGTCGGCAGGTGTGCTTATTGCGGCAATGTCCAATTTTTCATGTGCGACCAGGTCCTGTATCCGCGAATAAGCAGGTACGCTGTGTTCGGCACCTATTTTTCGCGCTTTTTCCCCATCTACATCGCATATCGCGGCGAGTTCGAATACATCCGACATCAACAAGATTGCGGGGAGTCGCACTCCCAGCCCACGGCCACCGCAGCCCACGAGGGCGATTCTCAATTTTTCTTTTGCGGCCATGGCGGTCCTTTCTCAATTGACCTATGGCGGTAGTCGCGGCGGTATTGGTTGAATAATTTTTCTCTGTTCGGAGGTCAGTCGCTCTAATAATCCGTCCGACGGGACGTAGTGAAACCGCGTGCGAATAAATCGCGGGGAATACCGATAGACCACTGTGCGGCGATAGCCTTTGTTCGTGCGTTCGGCTGATCCATGTGCGACCGAATCTGTGAAAAATAACGCGTCGCCCGCTTTCATGTACATTTCTTTCATGCCTACAGCAGTTCCAGCGGGTTCTGTGCCAGAACTCACCACGCCCTTGTCATCTACAAGCAATCTGGGATGCACTTCTGTGCTTTTATGGCTGCCGGGTACGAGGACTGTTGGTCCATCTCCTGGTTCTATATCCGTCAATGCGATCAGCACGTTGATCTGACCCACCATCCACGCGCCTGTGTTGTGGTGCCGAAAGGTGAAATAGCACCGGGGTGCGTGACCGCCACTGTGGATATAGATAAATCCGCCGGGTCCGCGTACAGTTAAAAAGTTTTCGTGGATTGAGATGCCGTTTACTTCGTCGTTGATGTAGCGTTTGGCCAGGTCAATCCAGGATGGATGATCGATTAATCGCTCGAATACCGGTCCGGCTTCGATGATGTTCTGAAAGTTCAATCCGTCTTTTTCGCGGTAGGTATGCGTTTCCACATGGCCGATCCATGCGCCTGTATCGTCGCTCGTACCCCGACGCCTTTTGCCATGTACGTATTCCCAATGGTTATCTACCCATTGGTTCATTTCGCACACGTCCTCCTGAGATACCGCGTTTTTCAGGTGCAGATAGCCGTGCAAGTCGAATAAATAATCCTGTAATTGCTGGTCTGTGTTATTCATTTATCCAACCGTTATATCTCTGTCAGTTCTGGAACGTGCTCATCTTCATATGGCGGGTTAGAACAAATTGCCTTGTTCTGGTTCCTGCGAAACGATCCCTCTAAAGCTATTGAAAGAGTCCTTATTTTTGTGATTTTCTAATATCTGTTCAAGCAATTGTTGTTGGTGTCTGGACAATGAAACAAATATTGCAGCGGCACGTGCTTGACAATTGATAGAACGTTTCGGATTAAAGGCTATATCTGAAAAGCCTTGAAAATTTTTGAGTTCTCGTGCCAGATTTTGATTTTGCCCCAGTGCCTTTATGTATAACCAGTTGTAGAAACCCGTTTGGGGTTTAATGGGAAAGTCTTCACCGCGGAATTTAAAAGCGATTAACTCTCCTGAATTTCGCAACCGAGGGTCTGTTTTCGCTTCTCGACTTGACCGAGAATATAAATCCGTGTACGGACCACCTTTTTCAAACACTTTGCTGCCTTGATAGGCACATTCCACTGACATTCTGTCGTTTTCAATGAGTATCGACAAATTAAAAGCACTCAATGATACTCCAAGAGGCTCTGCCGATTTTCCCGATATTTCCAAAATTGGGGAGATATCGGTAGCCTGGTGTAAGGACTTGATAGATTTCTGTGCCTGCGATTTTGCAAAACCAGGATACCATTGGAACTCTATATTTCTTTCTTCAACATAGGGAGAACTTGAATCCGGTATAAAAATAGGCCGTCTTGCCATTTTTTGTATCTCCGGGTAATTTCTTTAATTGGATTATTTTAGGAGTCGCCATAACGTTGCAAGATCTTTGCTACTTCAAGAGCATTGTTCGACCGTGCAAAGTGTAGAGGTGTCTCGCCATCTTTGTTTTTAGCGTTGACATCTGCCCCTTGGTTCAACAAGACTGCTGCTGTCTGATAAGCATTTTTTAACGCCGCATTGTGCAGTGGCGTGTCGCCATCTTTATCTTTAGCGTTGACCTCTGCATCATAAATCAGCAAGACTTCTGCTGTTTGATAAGCATTTTTATATGCTGCAATGTGTAGGGGTGTAGAGCCATATTCGTTTTTGGCGTTGACCTCTGCATCCTGAATCAGCAAGACTTCTGCTGTTTGATGAGCATTTTCTGTCGCTGCAATGTGTAGGGGTGTGTTGCCATATTTGTTCTTCGCGTTGACCTCCGCACCCACATGCGCGATAAATGTCCGTTCTTGACGTTGCTTTTCGGCTTTCTCTGCGGCTTGTTTCTGACGTTGTCTTTCAGCTTCCTCTACCGCCAGTCTCGCTTGCTCTGCCGCTCGTTCTTGACGTTGTCTTTCGGCTTCCTCTGCGGCTTGTTTCTGACGTTGTCTTTCGGCTTCTTCTGTCCATACTTTCCAATCGTATCTTGGATGAAAGTATTGTTTACTGACCACAAATATTTTGGTATCCATTCCTGAATTTTGGGAATACCATTGTTCCAAAGCAGTTTTCTCACAAAAATGGACTTTCTTAATATACGCTACTGGAATTGGATTACAGACAAGGACTTCTGCTTGGGGATACGTTGGATAATGGTCAGGTATTGACAAGGATTGACGGCTGATGGTGCGATAATACTCTTTAAACATATTGTTTAACGCATCAGGATGTTTCCTATTCTCTAACGGAATATTACGAACAGTATTAGAAGCGGCATTTTCTTGGCAAAATACGCAATCCAATTCCCATAACAGTTTTGCATCAAGCAACAAAACAACCCATTGTGACGGATTTTTAGATCTATATCTATAGAACATTTTATAGTTTGGAAAACCGATGCTCAGGCAGATAGCTTCTGGATGCTTGTCAAGCCGATCTTGGTCATTGAAGCGTGGCGGCTTCTTCAGTGGATCGCGTATTGTTTCTAGGGTCTCACGACTTAATAAACCTTCTTCTAAAATGCGGCACAGGTTTTCGATATGGGTAAAATGAACCAATATTTTTATGCCGCGGTCATGGCAGATCTGTTTTATGTTGGCTGTGCGATTCATTCTGGGATACCGCGAAATCAAGCTCTATGAGCAGTTGAAACCATATTCAATGTAATCGTAAATAAGCGATTATAAATCTAAATCCGAGTTCAGATTGGGAACTCTTTGAGAGATTCGTCAAAGCATTCGAAGAGTTTTTCTCCCTCTTCGGGAGAAACATCTTTGGGATCTTCGTTTTTTGAAAAAATGTACCCAAACTCGTCCTCTGCCAGTAAATGGTCAATGGTCTTACAGATGGTCTTTTCGGTTAGGCTTTCGACAATTATCATGTCAGATGCCCCAAAAGACAGACCACCCGCACACTCCCCAGTCTTTTTGTAACGCTTCATTAAGGCTTCAATATTCCGAATGGTAAAGAAGACGGCAGAGAAACGCTCGCCATTGGGAAAAGTGACTTGAACATCGACGTTATCGTTATTGGAATTCAGGGGCGCAGTTCCATGATAAATCGTCAATTTGTACTTATCGCGTTTAACAATTGTGTAAGGCTTGCCCATAGCTGTTGAATCATCCATAGGCACCTTTCTCATGCCGTCCCAGCAACCGCTGCATGCGCGCGTCGGTTCCCGGCCAGACGTATTCGGGCATGCGGTAATCGATGAATGGATATAACCGCTGTGCGATGATCCGCTGGCTGTACACGACAGAGCCTACATAGCGGACTTGATCGGATTTGTTTTGCGATCCCCGATGCCACACTTGATTGTGGAACATGCACAGATCACCCGGGTTGGCAATCATGGATACGGGTCCCTGGCCATCAAATTCGGGCGTTTCCGTTTTGTCCGGTCGCCTGCCCGCGTAATGGCTGCCGGGCACCACTTCTGTGACGCCGTATTCGATGGCGTCGGCCCGGCTTAGCGGGAATAATACGTTTAATACAAAACAGGGCAATGGGATTTTTTTGTTGTGCTCGGGCACATCGTCTGGCAATGGAAAGAGTATGCGGTCGTCCAGATGCCATCCGCCACCCTGACCGGGTTCGTAACGCAGGGCATTTTGCGACATCATGTGGCAATCATCACCCAGGATTGCCTCTGCCAGGCTCACATAGGGTTCCCGCGCAATCAGGTCCCGGAAGTTGATGTCATACTCGAACATCCGCATCATGCTGATGCCCCGAATATGGTCTCCTTCGGGTTCGTGCATTTTCGGGTCCTGATATTTCCGCTCCATTGTCTCCCGCAATGTCAGTACTTCTTTTTCGTTTAATACGCCTTTTAAGAACAGATATCCATCCCGCTGAAATTGCGCGACCAGATCCCGGGTTTTGTCTGCGCCATAAGGTTTGGCGTTTTTGTCGATTACGCTGTTTGTGGTGTACATCGTCACCTCACTATTTCATCAATCCCAATATATCCTCATACACGGCCAGGCCACCAAAATAGGTAAAGGCGAGGCCCGAGATTATATTGAGCGCGACGAGGAACCAGCCCATTTGCAATGGGGGTGGGACGTATTTGCGGTCGATATAGATCATCGCAAAGCACCAGGGTCCAGCGAGGAGTACCCCGGTGATGTGTAGAGGGATTGTCATAATCGAGATTGGGTTCCAGCCTACGCCATTCGGGTCCTGGGTGGCTGTCCACCAGGCGTATAGTACCAGTGCGCTGCCCGCAATTGCGGTGTATCCCAGCGTCCATTTTCGCACGTCGTTCAATGATAGGTCGCGCCATTTGGGGGTTATTGCGCGTATGCTTTCATGCGCCGTGCGGACGTAGAGTTCATAAGCGCCGTACACGGTACCGAAAATTGCGAAGAATACGCCGAGCTTGTACAATCCCGAGAGAAATGCTTTGACGCCCGCGCTTTCGTGCAATGCTGTTAAAAATACGACCTGGTGATTGTAGAGGTCCATACCGGACGGTACGATTTCTCGCGGATGCAACAGGGCAGCCCCTAAAATCAAAAAGGCCGCTGTGAACAGTAACACACTGGCAAATGATACGAGTGTATCGACCAGAGGTGCTTTTAACCACGCCTTGCCCAATTCGAGATTTTCCGGGGTTTCCGAGATCGTTTCCTTCTCATTGCTGCGTCGGCCAATCATTCCCCACACCTTTTCGCGCAACATGCCCACATAGCCCACATAGTCCTGTACCCCGCCACCGATTACGCCCATGTACGCGACCATTTCGACAATCAATGTGCGGTCTGCAAACATCGGGTTGCGGGCTACCCATTCTGGATATACCGGGAATGTGGGTACTACTGCACCCATTAGCGCGGCAACCCAATCGGGATTTGCCGCGACGGTTGCGATTAACATGACCAGCAACATCAATCCCACGAGTGAGGTTTGCGCTTTTTCCAATAGGCCGTAGCTCTGTTTCAGAGTTAGCCAAATTAAAAATGCGATAAATATCAGGGAGATTAAATGCGGATATCGCGCCGGGTCGTCAAATAATATCCACGATGAGATCGTGCCGAGCATGATGGGTAAGCTCGATAAATAGAATGGAAAACTCACGACCATGACCACGCCTACAAATGCCGGGAACAATCCCCTCGGTCCGGGTAGTTGCGCCCAGCGCTCCATGGGATGCTCGCCGGTTAGTGTCATATATCGCGCTGCGGAATACACTTGAACGACTTTTGTGATGCAAAACAGGCTGAATGCCCAGAACATCGCGTAGCCAAAGATCGCTCCGCTGCGCGATGCCCACACGGTTTCTCCACTGCCGATGGTTACCGATGCGATGATTGCGCCGGGTCCAAAGAATTTCAAAAAATCGCCGATCTTCCGCGAGCGCAATGCTGCCGCCAGTTCAGGAAATTCCAATTTTTTTGATTCTGCCATGATTTCTCCTATTTAAAAAACCCAGTCCAACCGATCTTACGGAGGACTGGGGATTGGAAGTGCGGTGCTATTTTATGGCTATTGGATTTCCAGGGGAACCCGTGCCGCCTTTCAGGCGCAATGGCGAAAATACAAATGCAAATTCATATATCTGATCTTTTGCCAGTTCTTCCAGGTCCAGGTTTTCTAATATGTAAATCCCGTGTTGGACGATGAGCAGTTGATGTACGGGAAAAGCCAGCGAGGCATCCTCGCCGGGTACGACTTCGAGGCCCCAGTTATCGCCCGCGACCATCGCAATTTTTTGATCTACCAGCCACTGGCCCACAGCCATTCCTATACCCGGCTGGCCTTTATTGAAGGTTTCATTGTCTTTCATCCACAAGGTGCCGTGTCCCGTGCGGAAGATTACCACATCGCCTTCTCCCACGGATACATTTTGTTTTTTTAGCGCGCCTTCGGTATCGGCCACTGTGATTACGTATCCGATCTCCAATCGCTCGACACCTTTGTATCCCGCCACGTCGATTAGCACGCCGCGCGTGAAGAATGCCCCCACCTTTTCCACGCCCAATTTTTCCAGGCCATACGCTTTGCTAAAGTCCGCGCCCTTGAAGCCATTGTAATATACGTCCTCGTTTCCTACCCGCGTGCCAATATGCCCCAATCCATCGAATTGTGTACCGATTTGACCGATTTCGCCGCTGAACATTTCATCGTGCCACACGAGCTGGTTATCACCGAGCGGCCCACCACTTGGTCCGCCGACGATTGTCAAACTGTAATGCCGGGAACCAAATAGCGGTATTCCGTGTTCATATACTTTTCCCAATTGATATATTTTGCCGGTTTTGATCAATTTGGTCGCTTCCATCACTTTGGCCGGTGTCAGCCGGTTCGCGGCACCCCGTTCATCTTCGGGACCCCACTCCGATGTCGATTGCTGGGCATATCCCGGTATCAGCATCAGATTGACCAGTAGTGTTATAAACAGTATGCGTTTCACGATTTCCTCCCTTTGAAAAGATGATATGTAGCTATTCGTCGATTCGTCATCGAGCCTTTTCATATAGCGCGATGCTTACCTGTGTGCCGGGGAATGTCGCAGATGGATACACCCACATTTCGTCTTCCCGAATGTACACCCGTTCGTCTCCCGAGCGAATGTGTAAACGCCCGCTGTTTTCCTGGCAGATTTGTTTCACAATGTATAGACCCAGGCCCCGCGTATCGCCCCGCGAGACGGTTTTTTGAATCGCCTTTTTTATTGCCTGTCCGTGCGTCCAATGCGCTGTATCGTGTCCCGTTGACAGGCTCTCGCGAATGCCAATGCCGAGGTCGCATACGCCGATGATCGCAAATTTTCTGTTCAATCTGTGATTGGTATAGCGCTGAGCGACCACAAATCCTTTGTCCCCGCTGTGGTCCAGGATATTGTGACACAATTCGGCTACGACATTTTTGAATCCCGTAATTTCCCGTACGGTATAGTGTAGTTCTTCACTCAAGATGGCACCGACCCGCGATTCGATTACGCTCAGGACTTGCTCGATATCGCTTCTTTGCTCGATGGTCGTTATTTCCAGCAGGCTTTCGTTGCGCGTTCGCGACTGTCCCGTTTGCGGTACGCGCGCTACTGTTACATACGACATCAGCGCGTCAAATACTTTCATGCGCGTCAAATAACGCTCAATATCTGAATTTTCGGGCAGTCGGCAGGTAATATCCCAGTATCTGGTGCTTAGATGCCGGCCTATCAAACACAACATCCCCATTCCATAGGGATCGACAAATCCCAGGTTTGACAGATCCAAAACGATATTGTCTTCGTCTCGCCGCGACCAGAATGCCTCGAGATCGCGCAGTACATTGTCGCACGAGACAGCCGATAAATTCTGTTCCGCTATTGCCAGCGTGTCGTTATTCATGTTTAGTTGCGCACGCGGAATATGGCTCGGCGTTTGACATTTTTCTTTTCGTGCAAATCCGTTACTGCGACTTCGAGTTTATAGACGCCGCGTGGCATTTTGGACAGGTCGATTTCCAGGAAGGTGAAGTCGTCGAATTTGTCGCTGGCATATACCGAACTGATCGATGTGCGGCTTTGCTGCCCAGCGCGTCGCAGGTCTTCGAGGGATTCGGCCATCAAATTGCGTTCGGCAGGCATGTATTGCACGCCAAAATCCACGGTTTCGGCTTTGATATTTTCTTCACCGCCGGTCATAGCATCGCCCACAATGTCTTCCTGGTCTGGCATTTCACCTTCCTCGGTTTCGGTATCTGTGCCGTCGAGCGCGCCACCTGCGGCGAGAATTTCACTGCTGGAGCGATCATCTACTTCTGCTTGCGCCAATTCTTCAGCGGTTGGTACAATTAGCAATCCGCCGACTTTTTTGAGGGCTATAGCGCCAAACATCGCGGGATTGACTTCCTCGTTGTCGGGAACGCTGATGGTGTAGGTGATTTCATATTGGGTGCGTCCAAATTCGTCTTTTTTCAGGTTGTAAATTTCCAGATAGACGTAGGCCGATTGCCCTGTGCGATATGCGCGAAGTGGGTTGGGTGCAATGCGCAGGTCCATGCGTTTTTCGGGAAAGGGCTTGACCAGCTCAATTTTCTTGGCGAGTAGCAGATCGCTCATATCCAGGCGCGATTCGGATACGGATAAAAGGCGTTCTGTGCGGAATGTGCCGATGGAGCCGCTGTTTCTGTCTCCCACTTCGACCACGATATTATAAGTGCCCTGGGGAAGTGTCATGGCGCGTTGGCTCAATAAATACTGCGGGGCATTGCCCCCTTTGGGCTTCTTTTGTCCGAGTGGGCGCACATTGCGGTAGATATCTCTCCAAAGGTAATCGAACATGAATAAACCGTCATCCATGACGATCATCTGGTCGTTGTTTGCTTTTAATTTGCCCGTGGGAATGGCATAAGCGATTTCCATGCGCATATTTTTTCCTGCGCGGAAGGCGGTGATCTGGTGCGGCATGGAGTATTTTCTGTTCTGGAATGGATCGACAAATCGCGCTTCTTTTTTCTTGAATGCCGCGCGATTTTGTATTTCAAAATACTCTTCGCGCATCTTGTCGCTCGCCCATTGTGGATTGGTAGATTTTCTGAAGAGCGTTCGATCTACTTGTGTTGCATCCACATTGCGCGTTCTCAGGGCGTTGGGGTCTCCACCTATGACATCTACCGTGCTGCTGGGTCCCACTTCGCCTGCAAATCCCCAACCGTCAACGCCGTTCACACTTTGAAAGACAAATCTGTATCCCCCGTAATACCAGGTTTCCTTGAACAGGGGAAATACGCCCGTTGTGCGGCGCTGATATTTTCCGTATTTGATGTAAGTTTGCCCGCGAATGGTCTTCCAGCCTTCGATGTTCCGCACGGGTACGCTAAAGCGCAGATTTGCATAGGCTACGCGTCCGTAGTGTTCCATGCGCCGCTCGTTGTGATCAGTCAAAAATAGTGGGTCGTTCTTGTTCCAAAATTGCGTCAGTGCCGCAGAATCCTCCCACTCGCCATCATCGCCTACTTGCATGGCTTTTGCAATGCGCGCACTGTCTTCTTTTGACGCAATGAGATCTACGGATTCCATCATTTTGCGCTGTTCGGGATCCATGGCTGCGATGGCTTTTTCATACAATTTGTTTGCCTCTAAAAGCTCTCCTTGAAGCTGGTGCGAATAGGCCATGAACAATTGTGCGTTGACATCGCCGGGGAATCTCCGCATCATTCGCCGCATCACCCGTTGCATGGCGGGGATTCTTCTGTGTTCCAGATGCGCCAGTCCCAATAGATAATAGGCGTCCTGATAGTCTGGATCGGTCTCCAGACTCTTTTCAAATAGCATTACGGCCTGGTCGTATTCGTTCTTGGCAAAGGTCCGAATGGCTCGTCGCTGTGGTATGACCCGGTCACGAGTGATCATGTATTCACCGAATACATGGCGGCCAGCATCGTAGGCTGCTTCGGCTGCATTGGGAAATTTTTCTATGACTTTTTCATAGTGCGCCTTTGCCTCGCGCTGAAACCCCCTGTTCCACAATGCTTCGCCGTGTAAGAGCTGGTATTGGAGATTCTCTGTTTCAATCCGAATGGCTTTTTCGCTGGCTTCTACTGCGCGGCGTCGAAACTCGGGCGTGTCCAGGCGGATGTAGAGGCGTGTTAGCTGTGCAAGTGCCGGGGCATATTTGCCGTTTTTCTTGAGTACTTGCTTGAATTCTTCCACGCTTTCTTTGGGTTCGATCTCGTTCATGCGCGCGAGGGCTGTGTGATAGAGTGAATCTACTTCGCTGGTCCAGGCTGGTGCTGCGATCAGGCAGGTGAGGATTAAAAGCGAGAGGGTTTTCATGTGGGAGGCTCCATGTGAAGGGTTCTTTTGCTTATTCACGAACTCGGAACACGGCGTTGCGCTTTACTTGTTTTTTGACGTTTAAATCCGTTATTGCGACTTCGAGTTTGTAAATGCCACGCGGCATCGTCGATAGGTCGATTTCCAGGAAGGTGAAGTCGTCGGATTTGTCGCCGGCATATACGGAACTGATCGATGTGCTGCTCTGCTGTCCAGCGCGGCGCAGTTCTTCGAGAGAATCGGCCATCTGATTGCGTTCGGCAAGTACGTATCGGACTTTCAAATTTGCTCGCCTTGTGCGCGTTTGTGCATTTCCACTGGCGGGTTTTTCATTGTTCGAACGTTCTTGTTCTCTGGCGGATTGCCCAGGCGGCGACACAATGAGCAATCCGTCAATTTCTGTAAGGTCTATGGCACCGAACATCGAGGGATCTACTTCTCCTTTTTCGGGCACGCTGATGCTATAGACGATCTGATATTGTGTGCGCCCAAATTCGTCTTTTTTCAGGTTGTAAATTTCCAGATATACAGATGCCAGTTGCCCGGTGCGATACGCGCGAAGAGGGTTGGGGATGATGCGCAGGTCTGTGCGCTTTTCGGGAAAGGGATTGATTGTTTCAATTTTCTGGGCGAGTAACAGATCACTCATGTCCAGACTCGATTCGGATACGGTCAAGAGGCGTTCTGTGCGAAATGTGCCGATGGAACCGCTGAGCCGATCTCCGACTTCGACCACGATATTATACATGCCCTGGGGAAGTTCCAGGGGGCGTTGGCTCAGCAGATACTGCTGTGCATTTCTCCCCGATGGTCGTTTCTGTCCCAGTGGTCGCACATTGCGGTATATGTCTCGCCAGAGGTAATCGAACATAAACAGCCCGTCGTCCATGACGATCATCTGGTCGTCGTTTGCTTTTAATTTTTCTGTGGGAATGGCATAAGCGATTTCCATGCGCATATTTTTTCCCGATCGGAAGGCGGTGATCTGGTACGGCAGGGTGTATTTCCGACTGTGGAATGGATCGACAAAGCGCGCTTCTACTGTTTTAAATGCCGCGCGGTTTTGTATGTCGTAATACTCGTCGAGGATTCTTTGGCTCCTCGGTATTGAACTTCTCGGCCTCGAACTTCTCGACCTCCTCGGGTTGCTTCCGAACGAGCCTCTTCCGGCTGCTCGCGTCACATCTACCGTGCTGCTGGGTCCCACTTCGCCTGCAAATCCCCAACCGTCAACGCCGTTCACACTTTGAAAGACGAAGTGGTATCCGTCGTAGTACCACGCTTCCTTAAACATGGGGTACACGCCCGTTGTGCGGCGTTGATATTTTCCGTATTTGATATAGGTTTGGCCGCGAATGGTCTTCCAGCCTTCGATGTTCCGCACGGGTACGCTAAAACGCAAATTTGCATAGGCCACGCGACCGTAGTGCTCCATCCGCCGCTCGTTGTGATTGGTCAGAAACAACGGGTCGTTTTTGTTCCAGAATTGCGTCAGTGCCGCAGAATCCTTCCACTCGCCATCGTCGCCTATTTGCATGGCTTTTGCAATGCGCGCGCTGTCTTCTTTTGATGCGATGATATCCACGGATTCCATCATTTTGCGCTGTTCGGGATCCATGGCAGCGATGGCTTTTTCGTATAATTTATTCGCCTCTGGAAGATTGCCCTGAAGCTGGTGCGAATAGGCCATGAACAACTGCGCGTTGACATCGCCGGGGAATCTCCGCATCATTCGCCGCATCACCCGTTGCATGGCCGGGATTCTCCTGTGTTCCAGATGCGCCAGTCCCAACAGATAATAGGCGTCCTGATAGTCTGGATCGGTTTCCAGGCTTTTTTCAAATAGCATTACGGCCTGGTCGTATTCGTTCTTGGCAAAGGTCCGAATCGCACCTCGCCGCTGAATGATCCGATCTCGCGTGATCATGTATTCGCCGAATATATGACGGCCAGCATCGTAGGCTGCTTCGGCTGCATTGGGAAATTTTTCTATGACTTTTTCATAGTGCGCCTTTGCCTCGCGCTGGAATCCCCTGTTCCACAATGCTTCGCCGTGTAAGAGCTGGTATTGCAGATTCTCTGGTTCAATCCGAATCGCTTTTTCGCTGGCTTCTACTGCGCGGCGTCGAAACTCGGGTGTGTCCAGGCGAATGTAGAGGCGTGTTAGTTGTGCAAGTGCTGGGGCATATTTGCCGTTTTTCTTGAGTACTTGCTTGAATTCTTCCACGCTTTCTTTAGGTTCGATCTCGTTCATGCGCGCGAGGGCTGTGTGATAGAGCGAATCTACTTCGCTGGTCCAGGCTGGTGCTGCGATCAGGCAGGTGAGGATTAAAAGTGCGAGGGCTTTCATGGGGAGACTCCTTTTGGTGGATGCTGGTGGGGTCTTAAAATCTGTAGAATGCTTTTGCATTTTCGTACAGAATTTTTCCCAGTAATGCATCCGGTAAGCCTCTGGGAATTGCGTCTATTGACTCGTCGAAATGCCAATGTGGATAGTCTGTGGAAAACATCAGCATGTCATCGGATTCCAGGTGTTCCATAATTTGCAACAGGTATTCGGCTTCTGGCGGGGCGTCCATAGGTTGTAGCGTCATCCGAATGTGTTCGCGGATATATTCCGACGGTGGGCGTTTGACCCATGGGATATCGCGTCGCAAGCCCTTCCATTCCTTATCTATGCGCCACATCAATGCGGGCATCCAGGTCCAGCCGCCTTCGATGAGTGCCACGCGCAATTCTGGAAACCGATCAAACGCACCTTCTACAACCAGGCTCATGACCTGAGACTGAAATATTTGCGCCATGTCGGCCATTTCTTCGGCGTAGGTCGAAGGCCAACCAACGGGCGTGGGCGGCAGGCTCGATGCACCGCCGTAGTGTATCCCGATTGCGAGGTCGCTTTTTACCGCGGCCTCGAACAATGGGTCGTACACGCTCTTGCCATAAGGTTGATACGATCTGACCGGCACGATGACCTGAACAAAGCCCGGGTGGTCGCCGAATCGCTCGATCTCGCGTGCGGCGAGTACCGGGTTTTGGCTGGGTACTACGAGGGAGGCGCGCAATCGGGCGTCCCTGTTTAACCACGCGTCGATTTGCCACTGGTTGATCGCGGTTGCAAGCGATGCGGACAGGTCTTCGTTGTGTACGCTTTGTACGCGGTAAGCGCAGGTTAAGATCCCGATTTCGACATCCCAGGCGTCCAGTGTCTGTTCTTTTAGCAATTCGAAATCGGATCCCGGGGGACCGTTTTTCGGTTTTGTCCCTTTTCGCGCAGATGTGGGTGCTCGCGCGGGATAATCACTTGCATTGGGTCCCACAAATGCCGATTCGTCGATGTACGCAATCCAGTGTTCTTCCAGGTATGGAATCAGCGGGTCCAAATTGGGCAGTTCGTTGTGAATATCACAATCGATGATGGGATGATAAAAGGGATTGGCAGGTGTATTACGCGGCATGATAACTGTCCCGATTAATATCCCGCACTGCGACAATACTGATACATTTTGGCACTTCGGGTCGCTTCATTTATTGCGTCTTCGCCTTCGTAAATCGGCGCGCCGGGACAGGCTGTTACCCACCGGTCATATCCCGTATCTTCAAGCACGTTTGCCAGATCGGGAAAATTTAGGGCTTCGCCGACGCCTACAGAGACCCACTGGGGCGTAAATCGCCCCTCTGCATCCCGCGTGATGTTCTCGTCTGCCCAATCCTGCAAGTGTACGTAATTGAGCTGGTCTTTAAAGTCGCGCAATGATTGCGCGGCGTCATAGTCCCATAGTTGTGCATGCGATACGTCGATACAAAGTTTTGCTTTTTCGAGGTGTTGCATGTACAGCGTCCAGTCTTCTTTTGTATCTACCAGCAGATTTGTGTGGATGTGATAACTCAGTTCCAGATCGTATTGCGCCGCGTAATCAGCCCAGTTTTCCGCTGCTTCAGCGGCCTGTTTGATATCGTCTTCGGTGATATCCCGGTCTTTGGGCTTGGGTCCGCTCATGTACATAAAGCAATCTACTTCCATTTCGGCGGCAAAATCGATTCGCCGCTTGTTGCGCTCCTGGTGCTCCCAACCGGATAGTTCGGGCGATCCCTGCGCCGTGTACACCGCCATAGGTAGTCCCACATTGTCACATATTTTTCGAATGCGACTCGCTGGTCCCAACCAGTCCAGTGGTAACCGACATTCCCAGCCGTCCCAGCCCGATTTTTTGAGGGCTTCAAGGGCAGGCTCCAAATCCGGGTTTCTCCATCGCAATGCACAATATCCGAGTTTGAATGCCATGATGATCTCCTTTATCCAAATAGTTTCCGATATTCCCGGTCGTATTCTTCCGATCCGTCGTCCAGTTTCAATTCCAGGCGGATGCCCGGTAGAAAGCCCGTTAGCCGGCCAGCCAAAAAGTCTTCGCGATAGCTTCCGTCTGGATAATGGGTTCGTCGTCCATCGGGCCAGTGTAGTGTGTGAATTTGTCGCTTTTCTTCGAGTTTGAAATCCGGGTCAACGCGATAGCGTTCAATGACGTCCCAATCCAGTTCAATACCCAGTCCCGGTGTATTGGGTACGCGGATATGCCCGCCTTCTACTTTGAAGTCTTTGACGAGCGGATGCGTCCAGATGTTCACACAGGGAATCGCGGGCCAGCGTGCGTGCGATAAGACAGCGCCCAGATGCACGCCCCACATGGTGGTCAATCCCGATCCCACCAGTTGTAGCCAGAATGGCATGTTGGCTTCTGCGGCGAGGGTGCCCTGTTTCATCACGCGACTCGCGCCACCACCTATGACAAATCCATCGCATACGCCTTCGCGTACTGCTGTCATAAAGGGCGGGTTGCCAAAGTGCATGGCGATTGGGCTGGCGATTTTTTGCCGCAACAGGGCGTTGCCCGCCACGTCGTTTTGCGGAATTGGTGTCTCGACCATTGCCAGTTGGCTATACGTGTCCTCTAACCGCCGAATCAAGGGTGCGGCATGATCTACGCCGAGCAATAGGCCGTTGAAGTCCGCATCGATTTTGAAGTAATTCGGTACGGATTTTCTTATGGCTGCAAATTGTTCTTCGGGATAAAACCAGGGGCGCGTCTTTACTTTCATGGTGGTGAATCCGTGGTCTACGCTGCCTGTGCTTCCATAGCCCAGTCTTCGGGGGTGCGATCCTGCGCCCACCACGATACGGGGCACGCGTCTCGATATTGTACGCCCAGCAACTTGTGACACGGCACGCCGAGTGTTTTTCCCGCTGCATCGAAGAGTGCCATTTGCAAGCCCGCGCCCAGGCTGTCGTCCCACAAATGATCGAAGATGTTCTTTCCGCGCACGCGGGCAAATTGCTTTTCATTTGATTGTCCCCACGTATATCGCGTCAGGGTTTCGCCATATCCGGTTACACCCGCAGAGGTCGTTATTTTGCAGATATCTACGAGTGCCCAAAACGGTACCCGGATTTGTTTTACTTTTGCGCACCGCGGATGAAATGGGACGTGCAAAAGGATGTGTTCAATATCCGCAACTTCGCAGTCTTTGGAGGTCATTTTGGGTATCCTTTTTATTCGATGTTTACGTCATGTGTGACTTTAGAATAATGTTCAAGAAAACAAGCAATCAGTAGGCAGCAGTCAGTGGTCAGTTATCCATTGTAGGGGCGAGGCATGCCTCGCCCGTCATTGCGGCATGCTTAAAGCCGCCACGCGCAGCACAACGCCAGTAATCCAGAAGGGGTTTTCCGCTTTTTAAGCCTTTCCAACCAGCCTTTTGAATTGCAAATTGCTGTTGGCAGGCGCATTGATTTTCAGCATGCGTTCCGGCATGTCGTGCGGACCAGATTTTGGCTCTATCAGCGTTTCCCGTTTTGCTACCCCAATATTTTTAATGCTGATAAAACGCTGTTGGTAATTCTTTTTTTCGAGAAAATCCTGCTCTTGCCAGAATTCCTGACCAATGGCACGGCAGTAAGCAACGAGACATTGTGCCCCACGCAGTTGTTGCTCGACTTTGTTTTCAGGATCACCCTTGCCACTTTTCATTTCTATGTGAACAATCCAGTTTACTCTGTCATCACTGGCGATAACCACATAATCGGCTCGCTTACATTCTCCTTTGCTATTTTTGAAAATCCTGTTTGGAGGCGGGAAAGCATCCGCTTTGAACGCGATAATGTCATCCGGCACGTTGCGTATCTTCAGAGAATATTCTGGTTGTTGATTGCCGGATTCCTTCAGGACGATAATTTTTTTGTTGTATTCATCCTCAGCTAAGACCAATGCATCATTCTGGATTAAGTCTCGCAATATGTCAAAATCGGACATTATTCATCCCCACCCCACACAATGGCTTCCTGAATCTCATTCATTTTATTGATGGTCTCGTCGAAACTGCGTGCCTCAATTCCCAGTTCTGGGTCTATCCTGGCTGGCACAAGTGTTTGGTGTCGGCTTCGCCTGCTTTTGTTTTCCACTTTCATCAACGCTTCCTCTGCGATATAAACCTTGATTTTTGTAGCATCTATAAGCTCTTCGGTTTTGTAGCCTTCCTCCTCTGCGATTTGCTTCAGGTAGGGCTTGTCCTGATTTAGCATAATCAGGGTGTTGAGTTCTTTGACAATATAATCGCTGTGCGTAGTCACGAAGACGCGGATGCCGAGATTGACCAAACGCGCAAAGAGCCGGGCCATGCGACACTGGTTTTCCGGGTGCAGGTTTAATTCTGGCTCATCTATCATCAGCAGGTCGCCTGGTTTTGCGACATGGCGCAGATAAAAGCCAATATCTAATAGGGAACGCACTGCGCTGGAACTCTCGTCCATTGTCAGTTTCTGTTGTTTGCCTGCGGGTTTGAAATAGATTGTGTCATTACTTTCCGCGATGTATTCACCGCCGATGATGTCGGCGAAATCATTCAGGACTTGCGGATGATTTTCGACAAGAAAGCTGTCTTCCCTGCCAATATTCTCAAGCCTTCGGATAAAATCTACATTGACTTTGACGGGTAAAGGATAGTCCTGATAGGATTTAAACAACAGTTCCATCGGGTCAAATTCGCTGCTGTCCGCTTGACTCATTTCTTCCAGCAAGCGGTTTCGAGCAAAATTCAGTTCTTGGCGAAAAATTGCCGCACCGGTGCGCTCTGTGCTGGCGATAAAAGATCGGGGAAAAAATGGGTTAAAGAGTAATTTAATAATTCCGTTTGATATTACTTCGCTAATCACTCTCATCATGCTAGTGGGCAATACGCTCATCCTCTTATCCATGAGCAATGAGACCACCAGGTCCTTTTCTCCTTCTTCCTTAAACAACGAAAGAAAATCGTCTTCAGCAGATCGCATTCTATGATCAAAAGTGCGGCTCTTTATAGATGATATCGTTTCTGGTACAAGAGACACCTGGAAAGTCGTATCTTTGAAGTGGTTTGACTTCGCAGCAAAGATTCTCGGTAGTTCCAGGGCGTATTTTAGGCAACCCTGTCTAAGAATGTCGTCTGCTTTCAGGGTATAAGGTTCAATATCAATCCGCGTTACACCATCCTTCAGTAAAGCATCGATAGTTTGATTGGGAATTTCGACTTCCAAGAAGTTTTCCCAATGCTGTAAAAAGCCAAAAAGGGCATACGTGGCGTAGGTTTTTCCCGTATTATTGCCGCCGCAAATAAGGGTCAACTCGCCCAGTTCAAATTCCGCCTGTTTCAGGACGCCCAGGTTTTCCACGCTTATTTTCATATTGTTACCCCTGTTATCTCGTTCTCCGTCACCCTTGCGCCTGCCTCAATCAGGTTACAGAAAATGCTCGCCAGCATGGTCGGAAAAGGCATCGGCATCGCGGATGTATTCCATTACAGTTGCGGGATTCCGATGGCGAGTAACTTCCATAATTTTGTCCAGACGGGCGTGGTGAGCGGCAGCACTGGTAACAAAACCGGCACGCAATGAGTGCCCAGCGATTTCGCTGGCATCTAAGCCAATTTGGGCCGCATAGTATTTAACGATGCGGGGAATATCGGAATGGTGCATTTTCTTTCCTTTCAGTCCTCCACCGCGTTTTAGCGTTTGAAAAAGGTAGCCTGAACGGATGCCGGAAACTTTCAGCCAGTCTGTTAATCTTTCGATGGGTTTGATTCTCTTCCCTTCGGGTATAGCGATTTTCTCGCCTTTGCCGTGTTGGTCCGTCTTTGACTTCCGAATATAAATAAACATTTTGGAAGATTGCAAACCATTCGGCTTGCCTACTGGCAAAGGAGGGGGAGGCGAGTCAATGATTTCAACATCTTCCACTTTGAGGTTACAGATTTCCGATCTGCGTAAAGCGGCGGCAAATCCAATGGCAATAATGGCGGCGTCCCGCAGACCTATCGTGGTCTTGCTGCCTGTCTGTGTCCGAGCAGATAGGCAAGCCTTGAGCATGGATTCAATCTCGTTTTCTCTGAGAGCTTTGACCTGTCTCGGTGCCGTGCCTTTCAAACGCTTTAAACCGCGTAACACATTTATCACTTCTGGGTCGCGGGTGGGGGACGGTAGTCCTGCATCAATGTGTTTGCGGTTGATGGCACTGTGGTATAAAACCACCGTTCCCATTGAAAGATGTTTTCCCTTCGCACCCACGGGCTGGGTCGCTTGCTCTACCAAAAACTCAATGACAGATTTGGGTTCAGCCGGAAAAGTTTTATATCCCTGTTTTTCACAAAAATCAGAGAACCGCTTCCAACCTTTCTCGTAAGCGATACGAGTGTTTTCCGCTATGGCAGATTCGATAATGAAGTTGTATGTGTTCGTTTCCATTTATGCTCCTTGAGTTAGGGCTGTGAATGTCATAAGGAGCATAAATATACAGTTGTGCCATTTATCGAGGGGTATTAACGGGGTGTAATGATGCCTTTATCATTGATAATGACACGAAGGACACGCTAATTGCACAGGACGCGAACAGTGCAAAGATCATCAAACCAATCCTGCGCGGGCGTGATATCAAGCGCTATCAAGCGAATTGGGCAGGATTGTGGTTGATAGACTCACATAATGGTTATGATAATATCCCACCTATTGATATTAAAGCCTACCCCGCCATCAAAGCCCATTTAGACAAATTCTATACAAGGCTGGAAAAAAGGCAGGATAAAGGGATTACACCTTACAACTTGCGTAACTGTGCTTATTACGCAGTATTTAAAAAAGAAAAACTGTTTTGGATGCACATGGCACCCAGTGGCAGATTCGCTTATTCCGACTCGGAGAATATTTTTAGCAACCAAAAAGCGTTTGTTGTCACGGGAACTGGGAGCTCTCTCAAATACCTCTGTGCGATTTTGAATAGTCGCCTGATAACTTGGTGGGTCCGAAATGTTGCAGTTACCACGGGTATGGGATTGATACAGTGGGATAAATTCGTGGTAGAAAGCCTGCCCATTCCAAGAATATCTTGTGCCGATCAGAGAGCCTTCATTTGCCTAATTGACGAAATTCTCAATGCCAAAGCCTTTAATCCAAAAGCTGATGTCAGCGAGCAGGAGAGAGAGATAGATCGGCTGGTCTATACCCTCTACTGTCTGAATGCGAAAGAAATCGCGTTGGTATCGATGAAGGACAAATTATAAGTAAATCAAATCCTGAATAGCGCAGAAGCAGAGTTTTGTGAGTCGTCACGTTGATTGTCTAGCATAAAGACTACTCCTCAACTGCGGAGATCTCCGTTGTCGTCAGTCCGTACAATTCGTAAACCCGCATATCAATCTCGGCTTCAATAGCTGATATATCGGCACTTGGATCAATCGCATTAGCCGTCAGGATATGCTCCATTAGTTCGATAAACAGGTACTGCTCTCTCGCAGATAATTTGGGTATGGGAATTGTTTCAACATACGTTTTTTTCCAGCGCAAAGTGCCCATCCCTGATGTTGGTGCTGTCTTCTGGAGAAACCAGTGTATTAACTTTGAATTTAGCAAGGTGCAAAGATATTTGGTGCAATCGCCCGTCATCATAAAGGATGTGGCTTCGCAGTATATTCCACTGTCGTCATAGGCAAACCGCCCGTTTTCGACCAGTTCAATCCACACCAGTTTCTCTTCTGCAAATACTGCGTAATAAGCACAGGTATCTTGTAGTTCAAACCAAGCATGGGAAGTCTTCTTTCGGCATTTTTTAAGGTCTCGTTCTTTGGGGTTTAATCCCAAGGAAATCATCCGTTGCATCAAAGATTGTTTTTCATCGTTACTTATTGGTGCACCCGTTTGATATAATTTGGGAAGAAAGGTTCTAAGCCAATCTTTTACAGCAGGATAATTATCTATATCAAGACGCATAGAGGGAAAAGTAGCAATCAACCACAACTTGGTCCACTCTGCTTGATAGCGTTTTATATCCCGTCCTCGCAGCACTGGTTTAATAATGTCAACAGAGTTTGGATCTTCAGCAACCAATCGTTCTTTCGTGTCATTATCAATGATAAATGCAGTGTTGTACCCCGTCTTTATCCCGTAGTTAATGGCAATATCCCATTCTTTTAATAGAGTTCCCACAGCCTTCATCTTGTCCATAATGGATCGCTCTGTGGCCGATAGGGCACACCACGGATTATCGCCCTGCGGCCGTAATTCTCCCCAGAGGTCCTCAACAGGTGGAAAATTTTTATTGGGCAAACGATCTATATCTATCGCCTTGCCGATTTCATTGCTCTTGTCATTGCGTGCTATCAGAATATTGGTGTCAACGATGGCGTTTTCAAAAATGTCTTTGCCCATTTCCAGCAGGCGTAGCGGTGTATGGTGCTCAGCTAAGTAGCGGCGTGTGGATTTGCCGTATTGTGCCTTCAGCCAACTGTTGGATGTGATGTAACACAGCAAGCCGCGCTGAGGTATGAGAAGTTGACAGCCTTTTTCGTAGAAAAGCTGATAGATATCGCCGGTGGAGGCAAAGGTCTCAAAATCAGCGTCTTGGTAACGGCGGCGCAATTCTCCGCTGTTTTTTTGTAATTGGATATAAGGTGGATTCCCTATCACTATATCGAAACCGTCGGCAATGCCGAACATATACTCGGGATCAAACCAATCCGCTTTCGCATTTTGATCGTATGGATCCCATTGTGCAATTTTGTGCGCGTCATCTTGGGGCAGGCCGGCCAATTCTAATTCCACCGCCAATGCCTCGCGCAAACGCTTGTCTTCGTTTCTGAAATCTGATTTCTTCTGTCGTGTGGTGGCATGAAAGTGTCGCTCTCGATTTTCTGCCAGTTTCGTTTTCATTACCTCAATCTGTTGGCGGAACAAGTCCAGTTGATCTGCGTCCTCAATCCCCAATAGCGTATCTGCTGCGACAAAGCGCGTTTCTAAGAAGCTGTTTTAAAAATGCATTATTTAAGCGAGTCTGTTGATTAAGAGGTAAATCATACCGATGTGAATAAAGGCTTCACTGCTGTCTGTTTGGGCTTCATAATCCTTTGATAATCGGCGAAAATTGAATAGCCAAG